>JAYNUQ010000001.1:0-109632 GCA_038116375.1 Candidatus Poseidoniales archaeon
ATGACAGGGTGCTAAGCAACCACCCGACCTTCCACCCATATAAGAAGAAATCGGTGAAGGGCGGAGCGATGAAAGGGGAACAGTCCTTCATTTTTGAGCCAAAATCAGCCAATCCTCACGATTGACGGGTATTTGGTGAAAGTTGGTTCAGATTTTTTACGACCGTCGCATCGTCGCCAGCCGTGCTAAGCATATCGACGGCTTGGGTGAGTTGGCCAAGTTCGAACATGGCGACGGCCGCCGTGTTCAAGCCTTTGGCCGAGCCAGGCGAACGCGTGTTGTGAACGTTCATGATACCCAGGGCCTTCTCGGAACGGCCGCTTTCGATAAGGGCGATGGCCAGATTGATGAGAACATCACCGTTTGTTGGTGCGTTCTTGGCGGCTTCACGAAGTGCAAGAATGGACGATTCAAATTGCGTTTCGGCAACCGATTGCTGCTGAGGGTCGTTCCCGTCCCGCATGGCCGTCGCCCGTTGAAGGAGGGAAATGCCGTAGTTGTTGTAGACTTCAGCGTTGGTCGGCATGCCCGCTGCCATCTTCTGGAACGCACGAGCAGCCCCTGACCAATCGTTGCTTTGGAGGGCGGCAAAGCCTGTCTGCAGGGCCGTCTGCATTTCTACGGATTGTCCGACATCCACGCGCATGGCTTGTACGGGGTGAAGTTGGAGTTTGACGGAAGGGTGTGGGGTCGATGCCGGTGTGGCCTCGAGAGGAGAATAGAACACGGCGGCCGGTGAATCTGATGTGTGATCGTACACCACCACATCCTCGTCGAGCGAAGCATATTCCATTTCAACAACCGTCTCATCCTGGCCGTAGATTTGTTCATAATCGGGAATTTGTGCGTCTATTTTCCAGTAATCGGGAACGGCGAGCTCAGCCTGCTCGGGCGACTGAGTGACCAGGCGAACGGACGTGAGGCGGACAGGTTCAGCCGAGAACGCCGGTGCTTCGGGGGGAGGGGGCGCTACGGGAGCAGCGACGGGCTCGACGGCCACCTCGGGGATGTCCGGCATCTCAACCGGTTCTGCTGGTTCGAGAACCTCCAGTGAGGGTGCTGAAGGCAACGCGTCAGACTCAGGGGCATCCTGTGGAGGCGTTCGGTCAGACGTCAACACTGCAGGCTCAGGTACCATCCCTACGGGCTCAGGCACCACTGGAAGACGTTCCTCTTCGGGCTGGGCAGCTTCAGCAGACTCCATCGTTGCTGGCACGGTCGAGGGCTCGGCGGAGGAAGGTGATACTGAGGCGTCCTGGGATTCGCCAGATTCCTCAGAAACGGACGGTTGGGCGGCGTTGCTGGCGTCAAACGGTATGCCTGTGGCAAAACTCCCAATGCCAAACGGAAGGCGTGAATCGTATACGTTGGATTCGCCTTGGAACCCAAACGGAAGGCTGCTGGCTTGAGCAGACGGACTCGAAGGCATCTCATCGGGTTCATCCGCGGGCGGTTCCATCCCTTCAAGGTCGTACCAAGCGGCTGCGGCATCGTCCAAGCCCGGAACTTCGGTGGGAAGCACTTCATCACCCAAGTTTTCCTTGGTGAGGTCGGTGCGAAGTTGACTTCCACACGCAGGGCAAGCGGTGCCACCCAGTGAAAGAAGTCCACAGATTTGGCACTCAAACATGAACCTGCCCCGTACAACCGTTGCGGCGAGGGGACTTGAATTCAACGCTCGTCTGCGCCTTCACTCTTCTTCGCCACGAATGATGCCAACAACGATGCTCTTGGCCTCAATGACCTTTTCTTCGATGCCTGCCATCTCGTCGTCCACGAGCGCCTCGGCGAAGGACTTCCCCTTGCTGCGACCTCTGGCGAGTTGCCCGATGATGCTGAGCAGCGTGATGCCGACGAGGATGAGTTTGACGTAGGTGGCGTTGTCTTCTCCGCCAACGATGTAGACCAGCAACATGTAGAGCGAGACGATGAAGGTGGTGAGAATCATCACGGGGAACCCTGCCTTGAAGAATTCATTGAACGAGATGGGATAGCCCGCTTCTTCCGACATCCCGGCTGTCACCACGTTGGCAGATGCACCGATGAGCGTACCGTTTCCGCCCAGACACGCTCCAAAGGCGAGCGCCCAAATCAGCGGCCCGAGCAAATAGTCGCCAAGATTGTCAGCGATTTGCAGAACGATGGGAATCATGGTGGCCGTGTAGGGGATGTTGTCGATGAAGGCCGAGGCGACGGCGGAGACCCAGAGCACGATCAAAATGGCTGCAGCAAGGCGAACCGTTTGGCCGTCGCCGGTATCGCTTCCAAAGAAGGCGATGGCACGCTCCACATACTCTCCGATGAAAGCGATGACGCCCATGTACTGGAGCGAGTGGACCAAAACAAACAGCCCCGCAAAGAAGAGGAGCGTGGTCCATTCAACGTGGTGAAGCGGTTCTTCAAGCTCGTGTCGGTCGGTGGCCAAGAGCATGACGACAGCGCCCACCAGCGCAATCCATGACACAGCGATGTGCGTGATTGGATGAAGGAAGAAGTTCACGATGACAAGAATGAGGATGAAGCCAGCGACCTTGAGCATGGCAGGGTCTTTGATGCCGTACTTGGCCTCGAGTTCAGCGACGTCTCGCACACGGCTTCCCGAAAATTCGTCAGCATAGAACCACTTCAACATCATGAAACTGGGGACGATGCACATCAAAATCCCCGGGCCCATTTCGATGATGAAATCGTTGAACGTGACGCCGTATTCCGACATGTAAGCGTACTTTCCACCTTCCGCAGCGGCTATTTTGTCAGGAGAAAGCCCTGAACCGATCATGATGTTCGGTGGGTCTCCAATCATGGTTGCTGCCCCACCGATGTTGGAAAAGAGAACCTCGGAAATCAACAGAGGAATCGGTTTGATGTCCAAAACCTTCGCCAGCTGGATGGTCACCGGCGTGAGGAGGAGCATGGTCGTAACGTTGTCCAAAAAGGCCGACAACACGGCGGTAACAGAACACAAAATCACCACGAGCGTCCAGATTGAGCCGCCGCTTTTCTTGTAGGAGAGAACAGCGAAGTATTCGAACACACCCGTGTTGGAAAGCACACCCACCATCACCATCATTCCGAGCAACAATCCAATGGTTTCCCAATCGATCATGGTGGTGACTTCAGCCAACGTGAAGGTGTCGCCCGTATCGTAATAGTTGAGCGCCAGCATGGCGACAATACCACCAACGGCAGCAGCCAAGGTTCGGTGAACCGTTTCAAAAATAATCAATACGTAAACGGCGAGAAGGATGGCCAGGCCGACATAAACCGCTTGGGTCTCAAGACCCTCCTTGATGTTGACATCCAAGCCGATTCCACCGCCACCGCCCGCTCGAGACGGGTTGACGAACATCATGGCGCCGATAAACAACAACAGACCAAAGGAGATTTGACGACTTCGATTGGTGAAAAGGTGGTTGTTCAAACTAGCGCCTCCGAGCAATTCTACCTGAATTCACTCTTTGACCCTTTGCTTTCGAAATGATTAGGGGCGCCATAAAACGCCGATGTTTCCCCGCTGCAACACAAGTTCAGCACCGGTGCTTTCAGCGAGGTAGGCCCAGACTTCTGAACGCTGTTCACGCTCAAACAAGCCTTTGTTGACCTTGATCTTGACCAGTGCCCGAGACTGAAGTTGTTGACGTATTTCCTCGAGCAATGTTTCGGTAAGGCCAGCCTTCCCAACCCTCACGCTGGCCCGAAAATCACGCGATTTCGCTTGGCGCAAGATATGATTGGGCACGGTCCGCAACTTCAGTTCCCCCTTTGGGTCCGACGATGGTGTTTGGGGCCTCCACCAAACCGACGGACGGTACCGCATTTCAGACAGGTTTTGATCCGCTGACCGCCCTTTATGCGGACTCGGAAGCGACTCGAATGGACGTGATGGGACCAGCACTTTCTGCACACTGTTTCCTTGGCCTCTTCAGAGAGGGGAAGCCGGTGCCGACGTGAGGTTTTCACCAAGTGAACAGCCGCAGCGTCGAGAACGGCAGATGGATGACGCGCTGGCTGACGCAGCACGTTGGTGAGGTGCTCCTGCGCGTTCAAACCCGCTGCACGCCGGAGCGCTTTCTGGGAAGCACGACCTCTTCGTTTCCGAGGCAAGCAGACACCTCAGTTCAGAACGGACACAAGGTCTTGGGTAATGTCGTCGATGGCACGGTCTCCGTTGACCCTGTGGAACAGACCGCGTTCTTCGTACCATGCTGCGAGAGGAGCCGTTTGCTCGTGGTAGGCGCCCAGCCGATTCAACACCGTGCTTTCGTTGTCGTCTGCTCGACGCTTTTCTTGATATTGCCCGCACGGACACCCCGCTTCGGGGACGGGATTGAAGGTGTCATGGTACACTGCACCGCAATGGCCGCAGGTGGACCGTCCACAAATGCGCTCGACGATGCGTTCATCGGGGACTTCAATGGCAAGCACGTGGGTGATCTCGGTCAACTGGCTCAGCGCCTCTGCCTGTGGAACGGTTCGTGGAAATCCGTCGAACATGACGCCGTTGACCGCATCCGATTCTTGAATACGGTCTTCAATCAGGGCGAGGATGACCGCATCGGGAACCAACTCACCACGGTCCATGTATCCCTTTGCTTCCACTCCAACATCGGTCCCTGCTTTTACGGCTGCACGGAGCATATCGCCGGTGGAGACTTGTGGTAAACCCGTGTGCTCCATGATTCGGTGTGCTTGTGTTCCCTTTCCCGCACCAGGCGGTCCAAACAATACGATGCTGCCCATGAGCGTGGGAGGTCATTCCCCCTTTCAACCTTGATGAATCATCCTTGGCGCTTGAGCCACTCGTGACCGTAGTGTTGCCACTGCTCCACGGTCCATCCTGCTGGAAGGCCACCCGGTGGCAGCGGTGGACCCGCTTGTCCTGCTGGTGCAGGTAGAGGCGCAGGTGCTGGTTGGGGCACAGGAGCGGGGATGGCTGGAAGTGCCTTCGCGGGTGAAGGCGGCATACCTGCAGGTGGCAGGCCCCGAGGGACGGCTGCAGGCGGCATACCCGCAGGAGGAAGCCCTTGTGGGACCGGAGCTGGCATGGTGGGCAAATCCATGGACTGCATGATGGCTTTGGCGATTTCTTCGTCGCTCACTTCGCCGCTGGTCAATTCATCAACGGCGTTTCCAAGGTTGAGGGCTTCTTCCCTTCGCTCTCCGAGCATGTCGGGATTGCCGTGCGTGTTCGGAGCCACCAAAGACGCCCCATCGTCGCTCAGTTCACCCGACCGTTTCATTCGACGAGCGAGCACCACGCCACCGACAAGGAGGGCAAGGACCAGCGCCCCGCTCACGGCTGGGGGCAGGATGCTAAACAGACCCGTCGAACCGGCGGAGATTTCCACACTCGCATCCAGTTCAAGGGACGATACCGTGCCGTCTTGGGCGGTAAAATTCAACACGAAACGTGCGGCGCCCCGTTCGACATCATCAGCGGGTGTGAGCGTGATGACCACATCCACGGTCTCGCCCACGGCGAGGTTGCTCACGCTCGTCGGTTCTATCGCGATTGACCAGTCGTTTCTGTCCAAGCCGTCCTTGTTCAACAACACCGCAGAGACTTCACCGCTGAGGGGCGAATTACCGTCGTTTCGAAGAACAAAGGTTTCGCTACGCCCGTCGTTTCGAGAAATACTTTGCAGGATGGTTTCGCCTTCGTTGGAGGCGGTGATGTTTCCGTAAAACGACGCAAGCACTCCGATGGAGACCGATTCGGTGGCCTCCACGTATCGGTCGTTATTGGAGGCATTCACCCGAATGAGCAGCTCAAAAGCATTGGTGGAAACCTCTGCTTGTGGAGGAGGAACGAGTCCAAATCGAACGACCTTCTCTTCCCGTGGTTCAAGGTACACCGAAGGGTTTGCGAAACCTACCGACCATCCATCGGGTGCCAATCCGTGCGTCCAGGTGAGGCTCAAGTCGGTGTTGCCTGTGTTCTTTACGATGAACTCACCGTAAGAGAAGGCTTCGGAAATCACCGTGTCAATGTGGTTTCCAGGAGGTGGAGTGAGCGAAACACCGAGTTCATCTTTCACGACCAGCGTGGTGATGTTCTGACGGAAATTTGAGAGCGAACGTTCAGTCCGTATGGTGAAGCCGTTGCTATCGCCTTCTTCCGCCGTCAGCGGCACGCCAAAGATCAACCGTACGTTTGTCGATTGACCGGGGCCGAGCGAAAGCGAAATTCTTCTCGAATCTTGGTCGTCGCCGTGGGACACTTGAATGGCCCACTGGGGGTTATCGGGGAGGACGGAGACATCGAGGTCAATGCCGATGTTCCCTGTGTTCTCAACCGTCATGTTGAGGTGAACCTGCTGCCCACTGTCCACAGCAATGTCTTGGGAAAGGTGATTTGGCCCGACGGGACCGTCATCGTCGTTGAGATGAACATCAAAGGATTCCTGCGGAAGCACGGTGATGGTGACACTCTCGGTGAAATTCATCAGCGGGTCGGTAAGCGAGGTTACGTAGCAGGTGACGGTGTCGGTGTCGCCTGCCGATGGAACGCCCTCTGCAACCAAGGGAATAAACACCCGAATGGACATCGGCAGGTATTCGAGAATGTTGAGGGGTTCAAAGTCCAACTGTGAGGAATTGGAAGAACCGAGCATCACCTGCCAGCGTTGCTCGGACAGGCAGTCGATGCTGTACTGGGCAGGGGCGTTACCGGTGTTTCTCACGGAAATCGAGAAGACGGTCGACTGACCGGGTATGGCCTCAAGACCTGAAGTCCCTGCCGCCACCACTTGCACTTGGTCCAACTGCTCAACCTCGATGGTGATGCGTTGAGTGTGAGCCACGGTTGGCTGGTATTCGTAGCGTGCGGTGAGTTCGACAACGTAGGTTCCAGACCTGACGTATCGAGGATTATCTGGGTCGGTGGTCAGGTCGGCGTCAATATCCTCCAGACGAAGATGAAGGGATTTGTTCGCCGTTTCAGTGCCCTGAGCCGAGAGGGTGAAGGTCGTGGTTTCGTTGAAGGTTCTCGTCCACATATCGGGGCTGGGCAGGAAGAAATCATCACGCCCCGGCACGGGGATTTGAACCATCGTGGCTGAGAGGACAACGGATTGATTCCCCGTTCCCTCGTGAAGAACGGAAAGGGGGATGTCAATGCCTGATTCGTTTCGTACGTCGAGGGTCATCATCGCATTTGAAGAGCGTTCTTCGGCGGTTTCGGGCAGACTTCCATCCTCATTTTCCACCACCACGCGAACACCAAGCGCCATCACTTCGATGTCCTCGGTCCAGATGTTGTTGTCGGTGCCCGTTGTACCGTCGTTCATTTCAGAGACGCTGTTGCTGGTGTCCACCGACAAGCGAAGCGAATGCAGACCGGTGGTGGTAAATTGATGGAAGATGGTGAACGAGTCGATCATGCCCGGGCCAAGTGCAGGTCGTGTCGCCGTGGCTAGCGTGGTTTGGGCGGTCGTGTCCTCGAGTCGAATGTCAAACGAAGGGGTTGTACTGGTTCCTTGATTGACCCAAGCCAATCGTATGGAAATCAAATCGTCCTTCAACGGATTCTCTGATGATACCACGATGCTGCCGTCAAAAACCGCCAAATCAGGTTGTGGGGTTGCGGCTGCAACAGCACTCATGACCAGAGCGAAATCCTGGTTGGTTCCACCTCTGTGGAGCACCTTGATGATCCACTCTCCCGTTCCAGCGCCGAGCGTGCCGGGCGCAATGCGAATGCGCTCAACGTTGTTGATGTCATCGGCCGACCCACCTGCGGACGAGGAAACAGAGAAACCTTGGGAAAAATCATTTCCCAACCATTCATTTCCTTCTGAATCCATCAGAATAAGGTCAAGATTGTTGACCAGCCGGGATTGGGTTTGAGCGGCGTTCGCACTTCCGGGTTCATCGGTCCATGTTAGCGTGAGGTCCATGCCGTGTGATGGATCGATGGAAAACGAATAGAGCAAGCCGAAACCGGGAGCGAGGACCTTGCGGTCGTCAAAGAACGTGTCAAGGACCGTCGTGCCGTCCATGGGCAGAACGGTTCGCTCCAAATCCACCTCACCCCACCCTTCGGCGGCGTTGGGTATGTCGGGGGCATCCAGGTCGCGCGCACCGTTGATCATCGCGGCCTTCACCAGCGAACTCGAGGGGGCTGATACACCGGCCTGTTCACGAATAAATTCGCGAGTCAAGCCCGCAACACCCGACGCGATGGCGGTGGCCTGAGACGTCCCGCTCAACGACATGTAGTAGGCATTGCCGTCTGCGTGTGTTCCGCTCAGACACGAGGGCCCAGCAGGGTTTTTTGCTTCTTCAGCCAATCCCGAACAAACGGCAACGCCAGGGGCGACCAAATCGGGCTTGATTCGTCCGTCCAAACTCGGCCCGAGGGAAGAGAAATTCACGACGTCTCCGGCTGCAGGTGTACCCGGGGCACCGGTGGTTGATGCGCCAATCGCGATGACGTTCTTGGCGGTAGCGGGTGAAGAGACTTGAGAGGCACCCGATGTCCCTCGATCCCCAACCGAGAAGATGGGCGTCAGGTCTTTTCGGTCGTGCACGAAGGTGTCCACCGACCGTGCATCAGCGGTGTATTGCCCATAATTCCCGTTCAACCCCCAAGCATTCACCGAGAGACGGGCCGTCATCTGCTCGGCATCTCGAAGCATGTCGTAGATGGAGCCGATTCGACCGAACGTTCCCGTAGGATCGTGCTCAAGAGCGTACATGACCAGAGAGGCTGCGGGTGCAACGCCCCGTGCACCTGCATCGCCGGTACCGTTGCCGAGCACCGAAACGGCGATGTGCGTTCCGTGGCCGCTGTTGCTGTCAGCAGGAGAGGGGTCGAGACCGAACTGCGTGTAGGTGGCTGCAACGCGTCCGGTCAAATCGGGGTGATTCTGGTCCAAGCCCGTATCGGCGATGGCGATCATTTCACCCGACCCGTCAAGCGTGAACGTCGCGTTGTTGGCGACGCCCTGAACACCAGCAATTGACCATGCAAGAGCGTTGTGAACACGCAGTTCCGATGTGGGTTCGGTCCAAAGCACACGACCGTCATGGGCGAGATGGAGAACAAGAGAACGGGCGGTGGTTGGCTCAACAACCGCATGACACATCCAAGCATCGCAGGACGCCTCAGCCGCACCGTAGTGCACAAGGTCTGTAGCGAGTTGTGCATACCCACCGACACCCAAGTCTGGCGTTGGAACAACGGCCAGTGCCTGTGCTTGCGCAGGTTGGGTCAACAGCGAAGGTGCAAGACGCCATCCGGGTTGGTGCTGTCCGACCCAACGAACCCGTTCGTCTTCCTCCAACTCTTGGAGACTCACCTGCCCGCTGGCTGGAAGACGTACGAGCCACGCCTCATCGTGAAGGATATCGAGGACGGTCAGGTCGTTCTTTTCAGCCACCTGCTCAAACAACGTTCCGTCTCGGAGGTGCATCTGCACAATGGCCATCCCTGTGTGTGCCACATCGTTCGTTCGGAGGACATCAGGGTTGAGTTCAGGGCCCTCTCCCAACAGCGGGTCAAAACTTCCAGCAGCCATGTGAATCATGCCCGTGGAGGGTGCGAGTGGCGTGGACACGACCGAGGCTTCAGGCATGCTGTTCCAATGGGACGCTGCGAGTTCGAGTCGCTCATATTCGGAAGGTTCACCCAAAGCGGATGGTTGCTCAAGGATGGTCTCGTGAGCGACTTCCGATGTTGCGTTGACGGCTGTAGAAAGCGGCGTCGAAACCATCAGAAAGAGAACGAGCAAGAGCGAGGCTCGCGAAAGCATGAACCTCGGACTGGTAAACCGCTTTTGAAGGAACCTCTTTGATGTGTTGCTGAGGTGCAAATGAGACTCACAAACCGTTGTAGGCAGAAATGGCTGCGTCGGTTTTGGCAACGGAGACTCTCCAGTCCTTTTCCGTACCCATCAAGGCACGGATTGCATCCACATTTTCAGGGATGACATCGGATTCTTGGTGAATGGCCTGGAAGTAGTAGAGCGTGTTTCCATCAAGCTTCACGCCGTCTTCCCAAACAAAAATCTCGTGGAGGTCGCCCCACTTCCGCCCAATGTCTCTCGCGTACTCCATGACTTCAGCGGTGGTTGTTATGTTGGTCTCTCCACCGTTCATGATGATGATTCGTGGGTTGTTGCGCCACATCTCCAACACGCTTTCCGTTGTCAAGCCGTGGCCCTCGGGAAGGAAGGCTACGATGGAGTGACAATGCATCAATGTGGTTGGAACCGCCACCGCCATTGAGTTGATGTCGATCTCTGGCTTAACCGTCATCACGTCAGGACCGTGATGTGAGGGAACTTTCAGTACGGGTTTGATGGCATTGATGGGACCTTTCTTGGAATCGCCAGGGTCGGCTGCACGCCGAATCATGGTGCATTCGACCTTGAGCGAGCCACAGTGTTCGTACAGCGGAACAAGTGTGCGCGACAGGCCCGTGGTGTTGCAAGAAACGACTCGGGTACCTGCGGCGTTCATGTTTGCTTCGTGGTTGGCAGACGACGTGTAGGACATGCCTGCCATGTTGTGCTTTTCACCGCCCTGGAAGATGTACTTCACACCCGCATTGACGTAGGCTTCTTTGTTGGCTGCGCCCACCTTACCGGGGGAACAATCGACCACGACGTCCGCAACGGCAAGAAGGTCATCGAGGCCGCCATGGCAGGTGTAGCCTGCAGGTTCGAAGGCCGCAATTTTCTCAGCGTCGTTGTACGTGCAATAGAGCGGATAGCCTTTGCGAACGGCGAGGTCACAGCCAAAGGAAGGACGCGTTTTTGTCACGCCAATGATTTCCATGTCGTCCTGGGCATCAACGGCATCAGCGACACGCTTTCCGATGGTTCCGTACCCGTTAATAGCGACTTTGATGGTCATGCCCTTCTCCATGCTTTGCTCTTGAAGGCCGTCAATAAAGACTTCTTCACGCCACGAAGCGGGCTGACCATCGAAAACGAAAGCCCGAGAGATTGTGAACAGCAGTCTATTTGTGGGGGAGGCACGACCACAGGGCATGGCGGATGTTTCCGAGGTCGTCGTACGCTCGATGAACATCAACGAAAAGTTGGGGCCGAGACTCGTTGCTGCCGCCGAACAGAACGCGATTCTCCGAATTGGATGGACAAATGCAGGCGACCCCGTCCCGAAAGACGGTGAATTGGGCCTTTGCCCTGCCCTCCCTGAAGGGGCTCGATTGCGAGCCCTCGGCGTCCTCGGTTCATGGGTTGCCGCCTTCGGCAAAGGAGGTTCCTTCACGCTTCAAGGCGATGCTGGAAGTTTTCTTGGTGCTGCAAATCAAGGAACAACCATCGTTTGTGAACGAATGGCTGGCCACTTTACCGGTTTCATGATGCAAGGCGGCTCCATTACCGTGCTGGACGGTTGCGGCGACGATGCTGGTGCTGAAATGTCCGGCGGCCACATCATCGTTCGAGGAGCTGCTGGGGCACGAATTGGCGGAGGAATGACGGATGGACTCATTGTTGTGCACGGCGATGTCGGCAACGACCCAGGAGCGGGAATGACCGGTGGACGAATCGTCGTGAACGGACGATGCCCTGTCCCACCCCCTGGCGTGCAACTCAGGCCACTGAGCAAGAAGGAGGTCTCTGAAATCAACGGCCTCATTGAAGATGAGAACATGCACGTTCCTTCCGATGCCGTATGCCTAACGCCTCAGGAGGGCCTTCACATCGAACCTACGGGATATTCAGTATCATCGGATGATCTTTCAAACATCGGCCTGACCGGTGAGGACCCCCAACTCAGGGATTACGAAACGGTCGACACGGTGGCGCTGGTCGGTTTGGCAGAGAAAGTTCAATCGCTTGCTCTCCCACTCCCCCTCCTCGCCTGCCTTGAATCCGGTTCGACCATGGAGGGTTCCAAAAGTCATGCTGAGCAGGTTCACGCCGTCCTTACCCGACACCCAGCCATGGTTTCCAAAGATCCGCGCGCCGTCGACATCCTCATGGTCGGCAACGATAACCTTCTCTTGGTCGCCGATGCCTTGGCTTCAGCCGGGGGTTTCGCCATTGACCTGCAAGCTCTTCCGCCCATGAATGCAGAACAACTTGACGGACTTTTGGTGGCGCTCAGGTCCATGTCCAAGCCGAACGTCCCCGCCGTCCTTATCGAAGCCATTGGCCGTGTGCAAGCCCTCCATGCGAGAGCAAATTATCACGGCATCGACCTCGCCATGGCTCGTATTGAAGACGGTTCTGGCATCTCGGAAGCCGCAGCACTCCCCATGACGGGACGATCAAAGAAAGAACACATCGTTCAAACCACCACCCAAACGGGCTTCTTGTTGGGTTTTGCCGCCAGCGGCCATGATTTGGCTGTTTTGATGGCCGCCGGGGTTGAGATTGTGAGTTGCGCAGCACCCATGGCGGACACCGAAGACATTGCCTATTGGTTGCAGGGTACGCAAGAAGATTTGGCCAATGAACTACGACGCATTGGCGTCAAAAGCATCGACATGCTTGAACGGAAGCATCTCCGAGCACTCAATCACGAAACTGCTGCGGTGAGCGGTCTTCGACTTGCAGGATATGAGCGGCCACTGCCTCACTGGTTCGCAAGGTGATGAGACATGCCCACCATTTCCGTCCCCCAATCCTTACTCCGCACCCTCATGGAGCGCCAAGGTTTTGAGCATGACATCGCTGATGTCAACGACCGACTGCCGTTGCTGGGAACGGACATTGACGGATGCACAGAAGAGCAGTTGGACATCGAAATCTTCCCGGACCGCCCCGACCTGTTAAGCGGAGAGACGTTGGCGGTAGCGATGGGGAATTTTCTTCACGGCGCCCCAGCCAAACCCATGCTCGACGTTGAAAAAAGCGACATCACGATGAGCGTCGATGCCGGCTTGAAGACCATCCGACCCGTCATCTATGGAGCCGTGGTAAAGGGGGTAACGCTTCCGGATGACGAAGCGGAAATTGAAGGCTTCATCAAGGGCCTGATGGACCATCAGGAGAAACTCCATTTTGCGCTCGGCCGTGGACGCCGCCGTGCCTCCATTGGCGTACATGACCTTGCCAAACTCGCCCCTCCGTTCCGCGTTCTTTCCGTTCCCGGGAACCACGCTTTCATTCCCCTTGCATGCGATGAACCCATGTCAATCTCGGAGATTTTGGAACGCCACCCCAAGGGTGTTGATTACGCTCACTTGCTCGAGGGCATGCGTGAATACCCCCTCATTGTCGACAGCAACGACGACGTGCTGTCGTTTCCACCCATCATCAACGGCGACCATACGACCGTTACCCAACAAACTCGAGACTTTTTCATTGACGTCACCGGCTGGGATGAACGTGCATGCGAAGCCTCCCTCATGCTCGTCTGTTTGCAGCTCGCTCAACGCGGTGGAACGGTTCACTCCGTCGAAATTTCAACTTGCGATGACGAAACCATCACCACGCCTGTCGGCAAAGGAAAACAGCACGCTGTCCCTGAAGAATTGGTTGAGCAACTTTTGGGACGCTCGTTTACGGATGAAGAACTTCACACGGCGATTCAACGCATGGGCGGACACTTTGACGGTCGTCAGGAGGCACCTGCTGATGCACCTCCACGCTCGAACCGTATGGCGGTCGCCCGTGCTGGTTCACACGAACTCTTGTTCACCATGCCCCGCTGGAGGTTTGACCTGCTGCACCCTGTTGACCTGGTAGAAGAGTTGGCCATCGGGCACGGATATGAAGACCTTGGAACCGACCGACCACGGGCTCCGTTGACGGCGCTCCCGCGAGAAGATCACCACCTCCGTCGTCGACTGCGTGAAGCCATGCAGGGCCTTGGCATGATGCAAATTCAATCCCTCACCCTTTCCAACGAAAATGACCAATTCACCAACATGCGATGGAGCCCGACACACGAGGTCACGGCGATTACCAACCCCATCACGGTCGACCATACCATTCTCCGTCAGCATCTCATCCCCGGCCTCGTCAAACTCTTGGCTTCAAATCGCCACCACGACCTGCCCCAATCCGTTTACGAACTCGGCACCGTTGTTCGAGATCATCGAAACGCCGACCGACTGGCCTTCATTACGGCGGAACGAAGCGGTGGTTTTGCGGCGGTTCGAGGGCGAATTCAGGCCCTTTGTACGGACCTCGGCGTCTCTTCATGGCGTGCAGAACCGCTTGGCGATGGGGACGGACCATGGCTCGCAGGACGGGCTGCGAAACTGATCATCAACGAAGAATGGGTGGGATGCTTCGGAGAATTCGACCCCGCCATCACCCATCTGTACGACCTCCGCGTTCCAATCAACGGCGCAGAACTTGACGTGAACGCCCTCATGTTGGCGATTGAGGACCCCGTGTGAGGGTTGTGCATGTGCGGTCGCTTTGCCATTGCAACGCCGCATCACGAACTGGCCAACATCATGGATTGCGAACCGCTTTCTGATCTGACCCCGTTCGAATCCTCCTGGAACGTTGCACCCCAAACATTGGTTCCCGTCGGGACAGAAACAGGTGTGCATGGAGAAGCCAACGTCCCCCGCCATTTCCGATTGATGAAGTGGGGATTTCGCCCTTCGTGGTCAAAAGCCTCCCACCGAGAACCCATCAACGCCCGAAGCGAAACGATGCACGAAAAGCCGATGTTCCGCAATGCCGCCAAACAACGAAGGGGTTTCATTCCTGCTGATGGATGGTACGAGTGGATGACCACGCCTCAAGGCAAAGTCCCATGGTATCACCAGCGAATGGACACCCAACCCACGATGTTGGCGGTCTTGTGGGACAGATGGACCAACAGCGAATCGCATGTTGAGTCGTGTGTTGTGCTGACGCAGGAAGCCAATCCGGATTGCCGTGAAGTTCACGACCGTATGCCTGTGCTTCTCGACCACGGCACGCTGTCCGATTGGCTCAACAACGGAACCCTCCCCCCCGTCCTACCGTTGGGCGCCATTGACCGACACCCTGTTTCGAGGGAAGTGAACAGCGTGAACAACAACCACGCAGGCTTGATTGAACCGCTGCCCCGGTTGTTTGATCACGAATACGGGGCGTAAGTTCCATCGGTATTTTTTGTGTGTGCCACAGGGTCAAACGAACCGTCTGCATGTTGTTTGTAGTGGTAGCCATCCGTATGATGAACCCACGTGAATTCCGGTGCCTTCTCGTGAGGGGGAGACGAAGGACCGTCATCAACCGAGGCCGTGGCCTGATTCTCGTTGTTCGAAACGGTCGTTTCTGAAGTCACACCGTCGTAGTGAACCGTCTGGTCGGTGGCCGCCGTGACTTCCTGTGAACCATCGCCAAAGAGGGCCAGTGCATCTTTGTAAGCGTCTGAATCCGTCTCGATTTGAGTCCGAGCATTGGGGTCTTCCCCGCGCTTGTAGACCACAGCAGCGGGAGGGGCTTCCTCGACCTGGGCCACAGGTTCCTTTTTCTTGAACGGCCAAAAAGGTGGCATGGACGTTCTAACGGCAATCTGTTGAAGAATGCACCGACCCGTTGATGTTCAAACAAGGGAGTGATTCATAGAGGAGATGCACGAGGAAACAGCATGCGGTGGGCGCTCATCTGTACGCTCATGCTCACCCAACTTTTCCTCCCTCTTTGTCTGGCTTCACAGACCGTTGAGGCTCGTTCAGATGCAGGATTGGAGTACACCGCCTCAACCGAAATCTATGTTCATCAAAACGAGACGGCCAGTGCCTACATCACGGTCCACAACAAAGCGTCGGAAAATCAAGCCTTCACCATCAGCGCCGTTGATGTCCCAGCGCCGCTGAGCATTGTTGGCTTACCAAGCACGGAACTTCTCGTCCCCAACCACCTCAAACAAATGGCGTTCGGCATCCGAGCACCATCAGAAGCGGCCTTCCAAAATCTAACGGCCACGTTTTCCATCACCAGCGACTTGGACGCTTCCATCAACGAAACCGTCTCGATGCAGGTGTTCATCGTGCCCCGGTCAAACCTGTCTTTTGGCGTTGATGATTTTGCAACCTTTACCGTTGATGAGTTGGTGCGCACAGCCGTTGCGGTCAATCTGTCCAACAACGCATCCTACACCGATGAAGTCACCTTCAATCTCTACACGCCATCAGCATGGGCTTGGGGGTGGAGCATGCCCAACACAAGCGGTGATGAGGCTTACGTATCCATGGAACCGGACACCCTCACTTATGCCTACCTCTGGATTGATGTTCCTGCGGTCATCGACGGTGCACCCCTTGCGGAAACAGGCCCACGATTCACCCTTTCAGCCGTTTCGGGCCTGGACAAAGCGGTCACCACATGGAATTTTGACCTGCTGATGAACCAAAAGAAAAACGTCACCATCGATGCCATTGAAGCCTCAATTCAGGTTGCACCAAACCAAGACGGCCGTGTCACCGCTGTCGTACGCAACGTTGGAAACACCCCAAACACCCTCAACATCACCCTGCAGGCCATCACATCCGAAGGCCTTCCGCTCCCCGGTGTTGAAGCCTCTGACCGATTCAACAACAGCGGTTGGGTCGTGGCCCTTTTTGGTGGGCTCGAAGATGTCATCCTCCAACCCAACGAATCCCGAGTCATCGAGATTGGGTTCCAATCACCAAATGAATTCCAAGGTGAAATGCATGTTGAGTTGCGTGTTTTTGCGACGGGAGCACCGTCCGTCGTTCGTACAGCCCAGACCGCAGCGAGCATCAACCGAGTCTCTTCTGGAACGCTGACCTTTGCCGCTACCGGTTGCGAATCCATCCTTCCCAACCAAACCTGTGACGTTTCCCTTAGCGTTGAAAATACGGGGAATTCCTACAACACCTATCTCTTGCGTAACGGCGGTACCACGGACGGCTTCGGGCTTGTCCTCCCCGAAGAAGGATTGCTGGTTCAACCCAATCAGGTGAAGACCTTCTCACTCGCTACGGTTCGCTCTTCGAGCAACGCCATGGCCTTTACGCTTGGCACCTCAACGATTGAACTCCTTGATGACACGGCCACAACCGTAGATACGGTTGCTGTACCGCTCAAAGTGGCGCCTGAAATCATGTGGACCTTCAGAAACGTCGAGGAACAGGTCAACGCGAAAGGACGCCTGTCCATTGCCATGGAGGTTCGAAACAACGGGAACGCTGTTGACGGTCTCATCGTTCAACTGCAGTCAAGCCATGCGGTTGATATGGGCTTCATCCCCCCTGATATCGCCGTCTATGAGGAGGGCGTAGAATATCCTCGCTCCTTTGAGATCAACGACATCCCGCTCAATTCAAATTTCACCATTCGAGCCTGGGTTCAACTCCCACAAGACCAAACAAGCAACGGAACGGTCTACATCAATACCTCGATACGTTCGAGATTGGCGCCGGAATTGCCCTTCGTTCACACCAGCACTGGAGACTACCTTGGCGTTGAATGGCAACCGACGCCCGAAGAAGACATTGGCATTGATTGGAGGAGCATGGCGGATACTGCCGTTCTCTACGTTCAAGCGTGGTGGGGCGTGGTGGCGAGCATTCTCGTTGCAGGAGTGATTCTCTACAAGGCGGTGATCGACCGCGAACGCAGGCTTGAACAAAACACCACGTTGCCCTACCAAGAGACCGAATCTTCCGCCAATGATTGGATGAGCAACTACGAGCCACAACCCGCATCGGGAGAACCCGTGCCAGCACAACCTGCACCCGCGGTGCCAAAAGCCACCTACGAGGCGATGTTTCGACACCAACACGGAACCTCTGAACCGACAATGAATGAAGTGAAACCTTCATTGGTCGCGGCTGCAAACGACGTTCTCGGTTCAACGCCAACGCCGCAATCCCAAGGCACAAACCTACCGCTACCTGGAGAGAAGACCCCCGCCCCTAACGAGACCAAGCTGGCATCCAACACCGAAACCGTGGCATCGGTTGCGAACGAAACCTTCGCAGAACCTGTCGACGACTTGGAGTTTTGAGGTGGTTCGATGTTGGTCGGCCTCGATGAAGCAGGACGAGGCCCTGTGCTTGGTCCATTGGTCGTTGGAATTTGTTGCATTCCTCAGGAGGCGGAACCTCTTCTCCTTGACGCAGGAGTGAAGGACTCAAAAGACCTCAGTCCGGCAAAACGCAGAGAACTCGAAACGTGGTTCTACGAACGGTGTGCGTCGTCGGACTGGTTTGGTACGACGGTCACCTTGTCGGCTGAAACCGTCGATCTTGCACTTCAACAACAGGGTTTGAACTGGCTTGAAGTTGAAGGTTTTCAACAGGCGATTCAGGCGCTCCCATATCGCGAACATCTGAAGATTTTCGCTGATGCCTGCGACGTGAACGCAGAACGGTTTACGCAGCGCATTACCAACCGACTGGACGCATGGCCTTGGCCTGCCTCGACCATGGTGTCCGAACACAAAGCAGACAACCGCTATCCCGTTGTGGCGATGGCGAGTATCCTCGCAAAGGAAGAGCGAGACAGAGCCATTCACGCCATGGGTGAACGGGTGGGGTTCGGCATTGGCTCCGGTTATCCCAGCGACCCTGCGACAAAATCTTCGCTCCCAGCATTGGTAAAACAATCAGGAATTGACCCCGACGTGCGATGGGGATGGGCAACCGTCGTGCGATTTTGGCAACAGGAACGCACGGGCGATGTCCCCGTTCGCGGACAGGCCCGCACCGTTCAGCATCAACTCTTCCAGCACGATGAGACACGCATTTCTTGAAGGGGCATCGTCTGGTCCACACGAGCGACATGACATGGAGTCCAGATGAGGAGACGTTGAACCTCATCAATCATGTTGCGTTACAGAACGCTCTGGAGTACGAAGGTAAGGCAGCGGTTGGTTCGGTCATTGGTCGCATCATGGGCATGAGGGAAGACCTCAAGCAGCACGGGAAGTCGGTAACGGGACTCGTCGCAAAGAGCGTGGCTGATGCCAACACCATGGCTGCTCAACAAGGTCTTGACGCTGTTCGAGCTGTTCTCGAACGGGAAGCACCACACCTGCTCGAAAAACGAGAGACGAAAGCTCGCCGAGAAGGGTTGCCTGACCTTGAAAACGCAGAGAACGGGAAGGTCGTGTTGAGGTTTGCACCCAACCCTAACGGCCCCCTTTCCTTCGGTCATGCTCGTGGCTTGGTCATCAACAGCACCTATCGAGCGATGTACGAGGGCGAATTCATCCTCCGGTTTGACGACACGGATACCAAAGTGAAACCCCCGATGCTCGAGGCCTATGAGCGCATCCAAGAAGAGACGGCATGGCTCATCGGACGTCAACCTGACCGAGTGGTCATCGCATCGGACCGAATCGACATCTATTACGAATACGCCACCAAAATGTTGGAGGGCGGGTTTGGATACGTCTGCAGATGCACCGCAGATGAGTTCAAAGAACACCGTGTTGCGAAGACCAACTGTCCCTGCCGAACCCAAACTCCAGAAGACAACGCTGTGTTCTGGAAGCGTATGCTCAAAGGCGCCTACAAACCAGGTGAGGCCGTTATCCGAGTAAAGACCGACATGACGTTGAAGAATCCTGCACTCAGAGATTGGCCTGCTCTCCGACTCCAGGACACCAACCTTCACCCTCATCCACGCCCAGAAATCGGGTCAACCTACGCAGTGTGGCCGCTGCTTGATTTCCAGAGTGCGGTGGAAGATCATCTGCAGGGAGTGACCCATATCATTCGGGGCAAGGATTTGATGGATTCCACCCGCAAGCAGACCCTTCTCTACGAGCACTTTGGTTGGACGTATCCCGAGACCCTGTATTGGGGCCGAGTGAAAGTCCACGAATGGGGGGGCTTTTCAACCTCACAAATGCGGTCAGACATTGAAGCAGGAATTTACGGAGATTGGGACGACCCCCGTCTTCCAACCCTCGCCGGTCTCCAAAACCGGGGAATTCAGGCTGAAGCCCTTCGAAACTTTTGGCTGGAATTGGGCATCACCCAAAAGGACATCTCCGTTCCACTGGCAACCCTTTACTCTCACAACACGAAGGTTGTGGATGACAGCGCTCCACGCCTCACCTTTGTTCGTCATCCCGTTTCCTTTGAACTGGACGGTGAATATCCATCCGCGATTGAAATTCCAACCCACCCCAACCGCCCCGAGATGGGCATTCGTTCGTGGGCCATCAACGAAGGAAAAATCTGGCTTGAAGGCGATGATTTGGAGAAAATGGACCTGCGATTGAAGGAGTTCGCTGATGTTGGACTGCACGATAGGAAAGCCCACATTGAGAGCATCGAACGCTCCGACAAGCGACCCATTGTTCACTGGTTACCTCACGGCAAGAGCACGGAAGCCATCCTTTCAGGGACCAAAGACAACACCCATTTCCACATTGAAGGGAGGGTTGAGCAGCACAAGTATCCAACCGGCACCATCGTGCAACTCGAGCGCATCGGATACGCCAAGGTCATGGCGGACGGTGGATTGATGCTTTGCCACGAGGAATTGCTTGAAACCTGAAAGCAAGAACAAAAACCCGCAAGCCTCCTCCTGCTTCCATGGGAAAGACCGTTTCGGACCTGACGCTTGATGATGAACACATGACGGTGGGGGTGGCCGACACCCTCCAAGAAGCCGCCAAGCGCCTGCTCACCATCGCAGGTGGCATCATGGTCGTCCTCGATGATGACCAGCGTGTCAAAGGCGTCATCGGCCAGCGACAACTCATCAAGGCGTTGAGCGAGGGCGTGGACGCCGCATCGGCCCAATGTCACGCGCACATGGAAATGGATTTCATGCAGGTCAACTTAGCGGACAGCCTGAAAGCTGTCCTCGCTGACATCCGTACTCGAAGTCCTCAAGCCGTCGTGGCCGTGGACGAGAACCAAGAATTCGTTGGCTACTTTTCACCAGGGGATTACCAAGAGGCCGTCCAACTCGTTGACAACCTCAAAGGACTGAACCTCTGATCAGGCCACGAGTTTGATGACCCGCTGGCACCCTGCACAATTGAAGCGGTGAGGTCGCTCATCGGTGGTGACGGCGTTCAGTGTTTGACATGCTGGACAAGGTATCTTTGGATAATTGGGGCTTGAAGACTGACGCGGCCCGCCAATCAGTCGTGGACTGGCGACGGCGGTCACCAGCCAAATGAGGCTGACAGTACCCAATGCCGTCCCGATGAACACAAGCGGATATCCGAACATGGTGACCAACAACACCAAAGGAACGAGAATCAATTCAAGATAGAGGTAGGTTCGCCGACGTGAACGGGTAAGACGCAACCCAACCATGAAGGCAGCGAGCAAGCCGATGACGGTGAGAACGGTCAGCGAGAGCGGAGCGTACACGACGTTCGCTGTCGGCAATGTTGACAACGCGAAATTTTCGCTTTGGTCCAGACCTTCACCCGACAGGTGGATGCGGTCGCCCCACGGCATACGCGACACGGAGAACTCAAAGGCGGTGGATTCACGAACAATGCTGTTGCTCAAGGCCGTCAGCGAAGAGGAACGAGCATCCAATGTGAGGGTATAGTCGCTCCAAAGAGGTGCTGGTTGAACGACGATGAAATTGCGGAGGAGATCAATCCGCTTTCCGTCTTGGACCAATTCCGTCGTTGAAAATCGCAGGGTGACTGGATGATTGATGACGGCAGACTGACCGTTCAAATCCACTTCGATTTTGAGTTCATTGAAGGCTCGGAAATCACCGAGCAACTCTTCCGTGTCAAGTCCCAGTCCTGCATTCATGTACATGGGGCCAAGGCTGACCATTTGTCGCTCAAATTCTGCAAGTTCAACCTCTTCGACGAACCGACTCACGCGGTCATCATCCGTCACAGGGCCTGCCGAAAAGGCTCGGAGCATCGGCGAGAGGGCGGGATTTTCGTCCCCAATATGGTCCATTCCCCACCGCATCCAAAACGCCAATTCGTCATCGATGGTGATGGTCGTAACCCGTTCGAGCATCAAGCCGCCGTCTTGTGTGGCGAGGGTCATCGAGATGTCGAGAACCATGCTGCTTCCAGCGCCGTCGGTTCGGAGAGGCTCATCAGGAGGGTAGTAGGTGCCCGTCCCTCCTCCTGTGTCAAAGGTCTCGACGGTGTAGGTGGTGGAACCGCGTAACGCTGGTTGGCCGGGTTGGAATTCCAATTCAACTTCCACGTTGATGGTCTCTTCCCCGCCAGCAGCTCCCGTCCAGGTCCACGTGACGCGAACGGTATCGCCAACGGCCGTTTCGATGGGGTCACCTGAAACGGGAACGCCGTTGACCTTGAGCGTGATGGACTCGGCCATGGCCAGCGTGGAGAGCCCCCACGGTGAATCAAGGCGAACTGCAAGATAGACATCGGACCCTTCAACTTCGGGCTCGACCATGTAGATGTCCATCAGCGGAATGGTTGCTTCAAGAGAGGAATCTTCAGACTCACTGCCCCAAAAAAACTCAAGCTTTGCATCGGCAGCAGGAACGCTGAACAACACAGCTTGGACGGTGAACTCGATTTCAATGTTGGATGAACCGCTTGTGGTAAAGGACTCTACGTCGATGTCAAAGTTCAGAGAGCCCGTTCCTTGGGCGAGGAATGAGGAACCTGCTTCGGTTGCTGCGCTGAAGCTCTTTGAACCAACGCTGACCGTGGCCGTGGCGTTGATTTGTACACCTGCTGCGTTCGCAACCTCGTAGTTGATGGAGAAGGTCCAGGTTGATGATGGAACGGCGCCTCCCCATGTGTTGGGAAGCAGCCAGCGGCCGATGCTCTCCTGAGAAGAAATCGATGTTTCAACGCCCACGCTCTGAGGCTCTTCACCGAGGTCAGCCGCAAACGGTGTCAATCGCTTGTTGGCCTCGCTACCGATCAAGTAGAGTTCAACAGGAGCCGCATCACAGCACACCAAAACATCGTCGCTTGTGTCGGCTTGCGCCGTGGAAAGGAACGGTGAAACCACGGTCAACAGAAGGACGGTGGTGAGGAGGAGGGCTTGGCGCATTGGTTCTCAAGGCAACCCAAGACTCAATGGCTCATAACTTCAACTCATGACCGTGAGGTCATCGGCCTCAAAGTGCCTTCTCGAGGAGTGCGCCAAGTTCTTTTTCGAACAAGGTCACCAGGGCTTCACCAACTTCACCCTGCAACTCGTCCGGGAGGAGACGTAGGCCGAGGCGTGTGGCTGCACGGGTTGCTTTCAACTCAGCGTAAATGCTCCGTGCTTTGGAGTGGAAGTAGTAGGCCACCGCCTCCTTGATCTCGGCCTTGAGTTCGGGGTCTTCGTCAACTTTCGCACGAATGTGCGTTTTCAGTTCATCCTTGACGAGGTCTTTGAACGCCTCGATGACCAGGTCTTCGGTGGACATCAACTCCTGGAGTTGCGTTTGGAGGCTGCCCGTTAGCAATCGTTCTATCGCCATGGCACTCCCACGCACGCCAAAGTTTTGAATCCGTCGCTCAAGGTTCGGCGGTGAGCGAACCCGTTCCAAGCCAACGGTCAAGCAGTGAGGAAGCAAACAATTTGGCGTTCTTTTCACCCTCAGGCCACGCCTTTTTCACCGTATGGGCTTGGCTTGCGATGTCCGTTTTTTCCTCGCCCACGACCATACGGTGCCATACCAATTCCTCAAGGCGAGGGGTTGAAAGTTCGCTCTCTGTCAGGCACGACAGAATCAATTCGCTCAACGCAAGGCTTCGCTCATCAACATCCATGGTTGACCAAACCTTCGAAAGTCGTGTTAATTGCCGTTCTGGAAGACCAGGCAGCATGCCCTGCGAAGGGGATTCGACCTCTGGGAGCGGCACAATACGAACGCTCCCCTCTTCTTTGAGGTGGTTCAACATCGTGGTGTGAATCGGGTCCATGCTCGTGTCCATGGCCCCACCCAACCAGAGCCCCAGCGAAAGGTACGGACGTAATCTACGGACCCGTCGGCCGTTTGGTGCCAAGTATGCTGCAAGGGCCGCTGCTTGGACAACCGTATCGAGGGCACCACCCAGCTTTCGGTTGTGTTCCCCCAATTCTACGCTCGTGGTGAGCGGGACCAGATGAACATGGGGTTGCTTTTGCAGTTCACCGACCTCCCATGTGGCCTCTTCGGCGTCCACAATAACCGAGAGGCCTGATTCTTCTGTGGACCATGCCGGTGGAGCGTCCCGAGGAAGGTGATGACGGGAGGTGAACAGGCGCCGACGGTACTTCAGGCCCACATCGAGACACGCTGCTTCAAGCTGCCCAAGGGCGAGAACGCCCTCAAGACTGGCAGGTGCGCTGATGTGAACCATGTCGGCTTGCTTGATTCGCTCTCCATGCTGCTCAAGCAAGGCCGAAGCCTCGGAAAAAATCGGTGAGGAGAACAGGTCTCGCATGGCGAACGAAGAGGAGGAACGGCGGGTTCCTCATGAAGGTGTTCGTGGGAGACGTTGCATCACTCGACCATCAAGCGGAGTTCATCCCGCTTGTATCGCCAGTCGCTTGGGAGACGCTTCTCGCCCATGTAGTAGGATGCCAGACGGCGAATCTTGGATTCGGTGATTTCCAACGCACGCTTGTTGTGAAGGTCCTTGTGGTTGCCTGAACCGAGGTGGTTGATGATGGCCACGGCCTGGCGCATGAGGTTCATCAAATCCTCAGGGTACGTCGAAGTCAAATCGTTTTCAGCCAGCACCTGTCCGATGCGCTTGCCGAGAACAAGACGAACGTTGGGCACGGCATGCTTGTCGCGAAGAATGGTACCGATTTCGGCGGTGGAGTGACCTGCTTTTGCGAGGTCAAGAATGAGGGACTGAACCTCATCTTTGTCGGTGTTTGACCACTCTGGAGCCTCAGTAACGTGAGGTCGGGAGGAGCCACTCTGGCCTTTTCGGGACTTGTACATACGTGCCATATCACACCACCAAGCGGCCTTCCGACTTATCTCCCCTTCTTAATCACTCCGCCAAACAACGTGCTCGCTTTCAATCACGCCTTTTTTTGCGTTGGTGGGATTTTGCGAGCGTTCCGGGGGTGCCTGCCCATTCCCAGCCGTGAGCGAGGGCTCGAGCCAAACCTATGCATGCCCCGTCCTGAATGACACGCACATCATCTCCCGCACGAATGGATGGGTCAGCCCGCTGAACGAGTTGAGCAAAAACATCGCCGCGCCAAACAGCCTCGTCCTTCAGGTGGACTTCGCGCAGCGCTCCGTGTTCGTGCAGCACGTCGATGGCCGCTCGTGAGAACGAGAAGCCGTTTCGGTCGATGGACCACACGGCAATTTGAGTCCCGTTTCGCTCCAATCGCCAGCGTGGAACCTTTCCCCTGACAACGAGATCCTCGCACCATGCATCGGTTTGTGTGGTCTTCCTCGCGATGCTCTTGAAGTGCTCCTTCAACCTGAGGTTGTTTTTTTGATTTCGCAATTCAAACGCTTGCGTGGCCTCCTTTACCGCAGCACTCAGCCTCGCAAGCGAATCAAAGTGTGTCGCACCCTGGCCTTGTCGAGTGTCAACCACCTCCGTGTTGAGGAACGTCAAATCAAAGTTGGTGTGATTGATGATTCGCTTGTAGCCTGTTCGCTCAATCAACGATGTCAACATCTTCTGAACCCTTCCGAGTTCGTCAGCCGTCCAGTCTCCCGTCACCGGTACATCGTAATTTGAGGCCGGCCAGACATCTTCGAGATCCCGAGGAACCAGACCCAACGGCGAGGTCATCATCACCTCATGACAGCCTGTCGACGACATGGCTCTGAAAAATTGTGAGTGGGATTTGGAGAGACGGTAGGGTTTCCTTGCTGAACACGGCAAGAGCACCATCACATCTCGGACGTTCACTGGGGCTTCGTATTCGTTCATCATGAACCGTTCCCAGTCCACAACCAACGGGTCAGAGAGTGCGTTGGGCGAGAAGCATGGGAACAACGTTGCAGATGCATGATGGGAGGCCAAATTACCTCGCTGCTCCGTCATCAATTCCTGGTGACGCCGGAGGTGCTCCACCAAACGTGGACTGGACATGCTCTGCTTCTCCGCCATGGCACGCAGCGTTCCGTGTTGAATGGAGGCGCGGACTTCATCAAGCGCCTTCATGAAATGGAAGGCTTGTGCCTCCAAGGCCGTGTCTTCATGCTCGAGCGGCAGGCGAGGACCCCAAGGAGTCAACACAACACCGTTGGCTGCTGCTTCTCTGCAACGAGCGAGGTCGAACAAATCAACGCCCATGGAAGCGAGAACGGCGACGTTGTCGGGCCCTCCCAACCCAGGAGTCCACAGCAATGCACCTGGAAATCTGTGCTTCAAGGTCAACACGGCTGTAGGAAGTTTTCCCGGCTGGCTCGCCAGTTGGAGCGCATCCGTGAGGACCACGATTTCCGGTTGCAGCGAGGTATCGGTAAGGGTCTCATCGTGGTTCATTCGCTGCCAAGAAACCGGGAGTAAGGCAGAGGTACCCTGAACTTCACCTGCATTGGCGTCCTCGAGTGACGGCGGAAGAACATGACCAAGATTTACGCTGTAATGAGGACCAAGATGTTGGAATTCGGGAGGCGAAAAAGCGGCACGAGCGTTGATGGAGAGTTCGGCGGGAAGCGTTGATGTGCTGGATGAACGGAACGGAGCATAGGTCAACGGAAGGTCGAAATCGTCGTTCATCAGAACCAATGTAGGTGTTGTTGCAACGGGTGATTTACGATCGCCCAGCCCCCACATTCGGGCATAGCGGTCCCGATGCAAGACGGTGCGTCCAAGGACATCGGCCATAGACGACGCTAACGCCTTGGCTTCTTGAAGAGTTTGAACGCCAAACGGGGGTGGATTTGAAAGACTCCGCCTCCACCCGTTGACCATGGGTTGGTACGGTCCACGAACGAAGGCCTCCATCCTGACGGCTCTTCTTTTGTTGATGCTCCTTCCCACGGCCTTGGGACAATCTGAATCCACCGTTTCTCTTAATGAGGGATTCAATTCCCTACAACTCACCCCCGAACAAGCGACCGCACTCACCATCAGCATGGAAGAGGGCGATACGGCACTGCTCCTGTGGTCTTGTGCATCGTGTGACCTCACAGTGAGCACGGACGACGAAGCATTGACCGTGGAAAACCAAAGCCCACGGATGCTCACCTTACGAACCGAGCAATCCATGCCCGTCGAAACCTCGGTTTCAACGACAAGCAGTGAAACCATCACGCTGATGCTGTACGTTGACGATGATGAGCATCACCTCGAGGTGCGACCATCACCTGAATCGACGCTCTCTGCAGCTCCCTTCGGCCTCTGTTCGCTTCCCAAAGATTGCATTGATACCAACACGGGCGTGCTGGCTTCACAAATCGCTCATTCAAGTGACGGCGCCTTTCTTCATGTCGGAGAGGTGCACGCTTCAACAAACGAATACATTGTCTTCAATATTTCAGCCGGGGATACGCTCGAATGGCAGTGGTTGGCAAGCACGGAAGCGACCAATGTCGAGATGTATCACCAAACATCAACCGAAGAATTGCTCCTCAACAAAACGACAATGTCTACGGCAGCCTATGCTCAACTGGCTGGTGATGCGCCGACGGCTCAATACTGGACGGCACCCGAGGACGGACGTTTCGTGGCACGCCTCTCAACCCAAGACGCCAAGGCCGTATGGGCTGCTCACGTGATGAATCACCCAAAGCGTACGGTTGAATCGCTGGTTGGTGCTGACCTCGCCAGCGGAACCGAACTTATCGGCCACGGTGAAACAACTTCGCCCTTCGATTGGTCAGAAGTCCACACGCTGCACCTCCACGCCAACCTTGCGCCTTTGGACGTGCGGGTTGACCAACTCCTCAGCGGTGCCTGGGTACAAGGGACGGCGACGCAACTTTCAGAAGGCGAATCCGTGATCGTTTACCCCTACCCCGACGTAAGTGGAGGACGGCTTGTGGTTTCAAACGCCTCGGTCTTTTCCCTCGAAGTCTCAACCGCAACCTTTGCAGATCAGCACGGACTCGAGGCTCCTTCGTATGTTCCTGCCTCGTTGGAAGTCGACAACAGTTCGTGGCCCGTCATCAACTTGACAGAGACGACAACCGGAGCGTTTACGCTGGCGGTACACGACACGAGCGACACCTACCGACTGGTGGTGGACGGCTGGGAGGATTCCATCCACTTCGTACAATTTACCATCGTTGGAGATGTCGAAGGATTGGAGTGGCAACTTTGGGACATCGACCAAACAACCTCAGAGACCATCGCAACGGACATCACGCAACCTGTAGGTGACCAGTTGAAAATCGGACTCCAGGTTGGACGTGGAACACATTACCTCCAACTTCGGTTTCAAAATGCATCACAAGCAACACCAAATTTGTGGGGCGAAGACGTCGAATCCAGGACGTATGCCATTCAAGCCGCCTATTCCCTGATCGACGAAGGTGAAGAACCGTGGTTCCCGCCAAGTGAAGATGCCGTGTACTGGGGAAACGTTGCCCGTTGGTTCATGGGCATCTTGTTTTTACTGCCCGTCCTCTACCTCGCGGTCCACGTTCGCCAGTCCCGTCGCTATGCTGAGTCCGTTGCTGAGAAGAAACAACGCCTTGCGTGGTACACCTCCCGGTTGGACAGCGGTGAGAGCAATGCCCGACAGGCACGGACGGACATGGCCAAGGCGTTGCATGCCGTTGCTCAACTCGAATGGCAAGAAGGGTTGGAGACGTGGGGTCCGCACCGCGTCGAACATCGCACCGAAGACGTGGCGTTGGCCGTTTGGAACGTTGATGAGCGTCTGGCCACCAAGGACGGCGCATGGCCCCTGGTCGTGGGCGTCCACGTCATGAACGGAACGTGGGATTTGGCCGCTCTCCGCTTTGACGCCCCCGAAGGAGCTGCGTACAACGTGGTCCATGTCGAGCCGCGATTTTTGTTCCAAGGTGAAGAGGTCTTCCTCGATACCATGGGCCCAGGCCATCAGACCTACCTGATCGTAGAACTTGACGGCAAGGCAGAGCACATTGATGTTGAATTGAACGGACGAATGGACGGGGAGCCGTTCGCTGCCCGAATTCCTCAAACCCTGCATCGGAGCGAGAACGGATCATGAGTTTCTGCGCTCTTGTGCGTCGTCCAGAATGCTTGAGCGCACATCGCTCGGTGCCAGGTCGTCTCGTATGGACTCCAGGTTCTTCTTTGTTGATTTTGGAACCTTCTTTGGCATGTGCAGTTTGAGCAACACGACGACATCGCCACGGCCGCCACCTCGTTGGCGTGGAAGACCTCGTTTGCGGACTTCGATGGTCTCACCAGAATTGCTGTGCGGCGGGATCTTGATGACCAAGGGTTTGTCGTCGAGATGCTCAAGTTCAACGGTCGTCCCCAACAACAGGTCGGCGTAACCGAGGGGCAAGGACATGATCAAATCCGAACCTGACCGTTCAAACCACGCATGGGGTTCAATTTCAAGTTCAATGAACAAATCCCCGGGTTCACCAACGCCCTTGGGCGCAGGTTCTCCTTTTCCACGCATGCGGAGTCGAGTCCCTGCCTCGGCACCCTCGGGCACATTGAACCTCAGGGTATTGGATTTCATTTCTTGGCCACGACCCGCACACCCATCGCACGGGTGCTCGGCCACTTTTCCTCTGCCGCCGCACTCTTGACAGGCCTGAACCGACTCCTGAATGAACGGCCCCACTTGCTGACGGATGCGAACTTGCCCTTGACCTGAACATGCGGCACACGTCTTCAAATCGCCACCCTTCGCACCGGTCCCATCGCATGTGCTGCACGGCTCTGGCAAATCCAAAACCAATTCCTGCTCACTGCCCTCAAACACATCTTTGAGCTCAACTGAATGCCGCAAAAGGATATCTGAACCTCGACGGCTTTGTCTACGACGGGAACCTCCGCCGAAGAATGAAGAAAAGAAATCTCCTCCAAGAATGTCGTCGAGGTTGATGTTGAAGCCTCCACCGCCAAAGCCCCCAAACGGAGAGCCTTGCGGACCGTCATGACCAAATCGGTCGTAGTGTGCGCGTTTCTGCTCGTCTGAAAGCACGGCGTAGGCTTCTTGAATCTCTTTGAAACGGTCTTCAGCGTCCTCTTCGGTGCTCCTATCGGGGTGATATTTTCTTGCGAGACGACGGAATGCGTTTTTCAAATCTCCAGACGTGGCTGATTTTTCAACGCCCAAGACCTCGTAGTAGTCCCGTTTGTCAGCCATCACCTCGTCCTCATCCTCCACGATGAGGGACCCGCTTTGAACCTCACGCCTGCTGCTCAAAGGTCAAGCCCACAATGCGGACAGAAACGTTGCGTGGCGCTCACGGGAGCCGAACATCCACGACATTGCGGTCCCGTGGTGGCGATTTGAACCGAAGAAGACGGAGATTGACCCATCATCGCCATGCTTTCAAGCGACTCAGAAACAGCTGGGACTTGCTTTATCGATGACGGAACCTCAACATCGCTTTTCACCTGTCCGGTCGTGCTCATCACAGTTTTCACACCTCCAGAATCGCTCATCGAGGTGATGTTGATTTCGGTGTCATCGGTTGACGAACCAATACGAAGCGGAGCAACAGGACGTTGAGCCGTGACGGGGGCGGATGTGGCCGCTTGTCGAAGACGAGCCTGTCGCTCTGCTTCCCGGTCGGCTCGACTGTCAAGTCCAAACCATCCAAAAACGAGGTCGAGGAAACGGTCCATTGGACCCGCTCGCCGTTGGGCACCGATGGTGCCTGTGATGGCTTCGTCCTCAAGGCTCGAACTTCCCGTCACGCGTGCGTTGGCTTTGACGATGTGGTCTGCTTCTGACAGCATCTTGACCTCGACCTTGGCCTCGCCGTCCAGTTCCATTTCTGGACCTTCCCCTGACAAATCTGAAACCGGACGGGAAAGCCCCAACTGTGTTTCCTTGTCCATTGTCCCATCGAGTTGAACATCGGTGGACCATACACCTGCTTCCTCTGCTTCGTACACGTGCCTGATTTTCCGCATGGCTTTTGCTCGATTGTATTCGTGATCTTTCACAACGCCGCTTCGCCGATAGACCACCACGCCGAGCACGACGGCGAATCCGTAATATCCGTACATCAACAACGGTTCAATCTCGAACATGCTTTGAAGGGGAGGGAGCGACATATGGGTGACACCCAAGAGCAACAGAGGGAGGAGAAACAAACTTCGACTCGTAAGCCCTCTGTTTTCAGCCATTGTCTTCACCTGCTTGACCACACATTTGACTCATCTATCTATTGGCTTCTTGTTTGGGGAACGGTCCGTCGGAAACCGTCCTTTTCGAACCAGTCCATCAACGAGGCCAATGGAAAAACTGGTGTGGAGCATCGCCAAACACAAGGGTACACCCAAGCACGAAGAGAGGCGACGTTGGACAAACGCTTCCCGAACGCCAGCAGCAACAAGAGCCAAACCGTACGTCATCATGAGAAGAGAGGTCAGAGGTGAGTTGAGCATGAACAGGATGGAGAGCAGAACCAAGCCTGCGAGCGGTAGAAATTCCTGCCATTTGGCTCGTGATGGATGCTTTTGAAGCACTTTTGTACGCCAAAAACCGTAGCGATGCCCCATTTTCCACCATTGCATCAAGCTGGTTCGCTTGTGCATGCTTACCTTCGGGAGGGGATGTCGATAGAGGTCAAAACCCGCCTTGAGCAGACGCATGGACACGTCGCTGTCTTGACTGGTCAGAAAGGATTCATCCCAACCTCCAATGCTCGTCACCGCTTTTCGGTCGTGCATGACAAAAGCGGGAACATTGGTGGACTGGGGGCGATTGAAGCGACTGAACTGCCCTCCACTGCGACCCAGTGGGGAGGCGAGGGCACCTTCTACCCAGTCCCCAACCCGATGGTGCAGGTTCTCATCCGGTTCAACACGAACACCTACGCCTGCGAGCGGTCCGGCTGACATTGACTGGCATTCAGTCCACGCTTGAAGACGGTGTTCCAGGTGTTCGGCTTCAACCGTGGCATGCCCGATCATCTCCACCACCAACTCAACGCTGGGAGGAAGAAGGTCCAATGCTAAATTACGAGCGTGAGCAACGGTCCGGTTGGGGTTCATTTCCAGCACAATGGACGGCCAACGGTCGTCTTGATGTCCTTTGATTACCCGTTCTACGTGTTCGAAGGTCCCGTCTGTTGAACCACCGTCGAGGACCAAAATCATGTGCTTTGAGGGAGCGAGTGTTTGGTTCAACAAGCCGTGAAGGCAACGGTCAATGTGATCCATTTCATTGAGAACAGGGATGACCGTTGCCACGGTTGGACCCCCTGCCTCAGTCATGAGCGTGGCTGAACCGATTCGGTTTTCACCTCTTCGCACATCCCGCACCTTCGCCGCATGTTCTTTGAGGAGCAGCACCTCCCCGTGGTATGGAAGGGTCTCGACTCCGCCTCACGGGAACGGGGGAGGGATTCACCACCAGGGTCTCCACCGTGCTTCAAGGAGCTGATTCTCCTCAAGCGGTCCTCCAAGCACTTCACCGTCTCTTTCCTGACGCGGCCGTAGAGGATCTTCCCGATGAGCCATCTTTTGGTCGGGCGGTTGAAGCGGTTTGGACGTTTGAGAACCTCTCACTCGCAGGTTTCCTCGAACAACTCCATGAACAACGCATCTTGGACACAGCCCTTGACGCTATGTCGCACAACATGAACGGAGAGACCACGGTTTTTGAGATTGCGAGACTCGCCGCCGTTGCAGGTAAGGTGGCTTTTCCTATCCCAGATGACCGTCCACTCGGTGGCGTCTTTGAAATCACCATCTCAGGAAACGGTCTTGCCGATTGGTTGCAGGCAGCTACATGGCATGCAGGAAGGAGTCAAGTCCCTCGCCACATCAACGACGAGCGTTCGATGGACGACGATGGCGAATCTACGACGTGGATTTGAAAGCCGTTCGAAGAAATGCTGCCATTTCACCGTCCCGTCCAGCCCACGAGCCAGGGTCGTCATCGGTGAGCGAAATCCATCGGAACGCATCGTGAACGCGAAGGTCGAGTTGAGCGTTTTCATCCTCAAGGCCACACGCAACCAGATGAATGGCAAACGAAGCCGTACCTCGAGTGCGGTGCCACGACCCCAAGAGATGATTCGGTACGACGCGAATCCCAAGTTCTTCCTCAATCTCGCGACCAATCGCTTGGCGCCAATCCTCTCCAGGCTCGGATTTTCCACCAGGAAATTCCCACAGACCAGCATCCGCTTCGGTCATGCTCCGCTTGGTGATGACATAACGGCCTTTCACGGCAATGGCAGCGGCAAAGACTTGAACGCTGACAGAGGGAAACGGCCTCAGCAAATAGGCGAGGGTTGCATCGGTAAACGCGATGGCCGTCTCCGTCGAGATGTTCATCTCACCGGGGAGGTGAAGGAACAAGCATGGCGTGGGAAGAGCCGTTGAGGTTGGAAGCTCACAGAGGGCTTTGGCCGTGGCGTGATATGTTTCGTTGCAAAGGTAAGCTCCCGCATCCATGGAAAGGGTGTAGTTGCAGGGAAAAAGATCGGCACTCCATACGGTTGGGTCAACCCAACATCCTCGATGGCCCGCACCGTCAATGTTCGAATCGATGACCTGCCGGCCAGCATTGTCGGGCAGGCGCATGTTCAACCGGTCGCTTGCAAGCCGTTCGATGCGAGGAACCTCACACGATTCACACAGACCGACATGAAGAATCGCATCCCAGTGTGCTCCAGACCTGAGGCGGTTTGCGGTACGTTGCGCTCCGGCTTCATCCACCGTGAGAATGTCAACCTCAACCATCACAGAACGCTTTTCACCGGTCCACGGACAAAGCGTGGGACGACGTCCTTCCATCGCCGAGGCCACGGTTTGGCTGATGTTTGTTGCGTGGCCCCCAAAGGGGACAAAGCCGGTGACCAGCACTCGGTAGTCCGACTCCATGGTGGACATGAAACCCCTCAGTTTTTCATTCATCCTGCCCCTTTGCCTGCGTCATCTTCACAAACAGGGAAGCATACCGAACATCATGGAAGAGGAGTTGGTGGTTCAATTCTCACCCGAACCTGCTTCCACTGAAAAGGGCATCTTGCCGGTTCGGATTGTCAGGGAAATTTGGCGAGAAATCACCTTTGGCGTTGGGACTTGGGGTGCTTTGCGGCCGTTGATTGCAGCCGTCTTGGCAGCGGTCCCTTTCTTGTTTCTGGGGCAGCACTTCAACCGACAACATCGCCGTGGGTTTGAATGGGGCTTCCTCCAGATTCCTCTGGCCTTTACCCTGATTCTTTGGATTGGCCTCTACTTGTGGTCAATCTTTGACGCATGGCGAGATGCAGTCGGTGCCATGGGGAACGTTCAGGACCAGAGTTGATCCCGAATTGCGATGCTCCCGTCGGCAAGTCCAGCGAGGTCAGCGAGGTCGTCTGCATCAAATTCATTGGGCAGGTCACCGAAAATGAAGTTGGAAAGGTCCGATGACTCGACGGCCCAATACATGACGGATTCCTCGTTGTTTGAATGACCTGGATGGTCTGGGTCTTCGTGGTCAGCAGGTGACTGGTACACCAAGTTCACCAAGCCGAGAAGATGGCCAACTTCGTGAACGAGAACGCTGTTTTCAACATCCTCCACCGAGGGTCTGCCAAACGGACCGTCGGCTTCATCGATGGAATCGCTGAACAACGCAACGGTGGAGGCGTCAACCGCCACACCCAGAACCGAATCGGTTTCGTAGGTGCCTGCAGGGAAGAGCACCTGCCAGTAGAGGGTGGTTCCGTCCCTTGGGGACTGGTCCTTTTCAGCCCAGCCTTTGTCCCGAACATCTTGTGCAGACCATGTGCCTGTGTGGTCAAAATTCACTTCGGTAAACTCAACGGAGATACCCGAGGGTTTGTCACAAACGCTCTCCAATCGGTCCACCAACATCTCTGTGCTGCTGGTAAAGGGGCGATAACCGGGTTCGTGGTCTATTTCAATCACCATTGAAGTGTACATGCTGCTGCGAAGACATGCAAGCGTGAGCCCACCTGGAACGCCTTTCTTCTCGGGCAGCAGGTCCAGGGCTTCATCGCCGATGCAGCCTGCAAGGCCACTGGACACCATCACGGCCACCAACAAAAGGACAAGGGGCGGCCTTCCTGCCATGATGTTCGCTTCCATCATGTGTTTTTGAATCTCTGCTTACCAGTCATCAGGGATGTCCAACGGCGAGAACAGTTGCCCCGGCCCCGTGGCGGAGGCCAACTGCGTTCGGGCGAGATGCTCCCACTGTCGAAGGGCGAGGATGGCTTCGATAACGGAGACGTTGATTTCAATCAAGGTGACCCGAATCAAGGTGTCCAAGATGTCCATGCGTTGATGGTCAACGATGTCCATCACCTTCTCGAGGGAAAAACTCGACGTTGAAGCCTCGCTGGATTCCTCAAGGGGCCATGGCGAATGAACCCGTTCGCTGACGGTTTGGCCGGACTGTTCAAGATGCTGTTGGAGGGTTTGCATCAGTTGATTCACGTGTTTTTGGATAACCAACGACACCTCGACAAGGGGCATGTTGAGTTGGTTCACAAGGTTCACCGTTCGCTCGGTCAAGGTGACCAAACCGTCCACGGACTCGTCTGACACAGGTCCGTCCCTCATTGTTTGGAAAGAGCGTCGATGTATTGCCAGCCATACGAATTCCATTGTTCCGGTGTCCAACCATCAGGCAGACCGGTTGGTGGAATCGGGGCAGGTTGAGTCCGGTCGGGTTGAGCCGTCATCGAAGGGGGAGGGGGAATGGGGCTGGCTGGTTGAGGTGATGGTGCTTGTGCAAGTTCGGGAACGGCCTTCGTAGCCTTCATCTCTTCAGTCACCACCTCGGTTTGATCTGCACGCTCTTCCTCTGTTTCGGGTGCGAGCAGGCGACGTCGCATCACCATGGCATACAGACCGAAGGAAACGGAGGCCAGGGCGATGACGAACAGGGACACACTGAACACATCGGTGGACAACTGTTGGGTCAAGGCCTCTCCGTCACGAATCGTCTCTTCCTTAACGAGCAGTGAATCAACGCTGTGGCGGTCCATTTCCACACCGTCCACCAACGCAACGACACGATACTCAATGCTCGAACCCGCTGGTTCACTGGCCAGGACGGGGAGCGAAGCAGTGAGTGATGCCCCTGTTGTGGCTTGAACGTCCACCTCGGCTACGGTGGCCCAATAACCACCGTCAACGAGTTCCTGAAGGGCGAAGACGACGTTGCCGTTGCCACCGAGGTTATCGGTGGTGACGAGCATCTTGGAAGTCTCGCCTTCGTATGGACTTGGGATGTCCCATTGGAGTTTCGTGGAATCGTGTTGAAGGTCAACCCGAGGCCCGACCAAAGCAAGCGGCCACGACGCTATGGGGTCGCTCATGGAGTTGGAAAGCGTATCGTACGGATTGCCCGCCTCATCAGACCCAGAGACCCACACGTCAACGGTGTAGGATGGCAACAGAGTGGTTGCACCTGAATCGGTCAAATCAAGGGAGCCGCTCCAGAAAAACTGCTGGCCAAACGGCGTGATGTCCGGCAGCAAGACGCTGCCACGAGAGATTTCGGCTTCGCCCGCCTTCACGCGGTAGTGAAGGACAGCCGCCTCATCAAAATCAAAGCCGTTTTCGTCGTTGGTGATGAGAATCACTTCCAAGTTGGAAGCATCACCAATTGAAAGCGGTGAGCCCTCGGGTACACCGTTGAGGGAGATGCTGTCGATGGTCGGTCGTGCGTTGTCAACGGCGAGACGAACACGAGGTGAGAACGCCGTCTCATCAAGAGCCAGTCCCGGCATGTCGTCCATGCTCAAACGCAGATCAAGGCGACCGGAACGAACGGCGGGTACGAGCAGGTCGAGGCTGAATTCCCCGTCTTCTCGCGTAGATGTTCGCCAGTTGTTTTCGAAGTCCCCAAAGACCACGTCGAAGGAACCTGGGGGCGCTGGCGTTTCGTCTTCAGCAAACAACACACGCCCTGAAACACGAAGCGCCTGACCGGCACCGATGATGGTCTCAAAGTTCTCAGCATTGTAGTGGTTCTCGCTGTTTCGTAGCTCAATGGCTCGGATTTTCCCCGATTCGGTATCAAATCTGAAATCGTTGTCGAGGCTCCACCAGTCATCACCTAGGCCTTCTTCAACCTCGAAGCAAGGCACAACTTCGTTGTCGTTGCAGGGCATGTCGGTGACACGCACACGAGGAAGGAAGTGGGATTCACCGTCGGTGTCGTAGGCCTCAGGGAACATCCACGTGAGTTGGAAGCGGGCCTGGATGATCACCACGGATTCGTTGCCTTCCTCCAAACTCACCGTTGAGTAGAGGTTGGAGACGGCGATGTTGTCCGAGCCCGATGTCATGACCGCAAAGGGAAGACCGTCCGCTCCTTCTGCCAAGGAGATGAACAGAGAGGATTCGTCGTCCTCAAAATTTCCACCCAGGGCAAGTTGGACGTACTGGATGTCCTGCCACCCGTTTACATCGCTCAATTTGATTTGAGCCGTGTAAGGCACACCCGGGTGAAGCGGTTCGTAGTCATCATGACCGAGAATGGACGAATTGCCCAGGTCCACCTCAGGTTCGAATTCTTGACGAATGTGGTAGGTGACCAAGTCGGCGTCCCAATCGGGAACCACTTCGCCTGGACGGTAGCCGCAGGTGATTGAAGACGGTGGACAAACAGGGCCGCGTCCCATCGCGATTTCGTTGTCTTGCTCGTCCTGACCCGAGACATAGAACGAGACCCGTTGTTTGTGGAGGAGCATGGAATCATCGATCAGACCCTCAAAGATGTTGAGGCCTCCTGCCCGAGTTTCGGGAGAGGAGAGGGTTTTGAGTTCGTACTCATCCTCGTTTGGCAAGCCATCAAAGTTGTAATCCGTACAACCGATGGCTTCGCTTGCTTTGCAACCCACCCAGTAGTGAAGGTTGAGTTGACGGGGGGGGTCAACGGAATCTTGAACCACAATCGAAACGGCTTGGCCAACCCCCGATGCTCCAGCATGTCGCTCTTCACCGTCCATTGGTGTGGCACTGAGGACAAGCGGGGAATTTCCGTCAAGAATCAATCGAATGCTGTTGTAGTTCGGATTGGTGTATGTTGAACCGTTTTCCAGATCAACCGCTTGCACGTAGAAGATCATACCGCCAGGTTGGGATTCAACGGGCGAGGTGAAGGTCATGTTGTAGGCACCAAACGCAGGGTTAACCTCCTCATAGAGGACTTCAGGCTCACCCATCGGGTCACCGTCGTAGGTAACGTTCTGTCCGATGACGCGGAGTGAAAAACTGCCCGCAGGTGGCATGAGCTGCGAATCTTGGAAGTGCATCGAACCGCTAAAACTCAGGTTAAACCCGCCACGCACCCAATCCATCGGGAAGAGTTGGCGTCCTGTTTCCTCCCAGACTCGGAGTCCGTCGAGTTGAATGTCATTCTCCACCACCAACTCCATGCTTGATGTCGTCCATTGATTCACGGCGACACCGAGGTCGTCCTCGACGGTGATGACGGCTTCTGCACTGCCCTCGTCGTTCCACGACCAGTTCACTTTGGTGGGCATCCATATCGAAAGCACGCCGTTGGCATCTTCCATGGACGTGCAGTTGGAGGCGTCAAAGACCACGATACCACCCGCATCGGAGTTGACGTTGCAAACATCGCCTCGCTCCCAGGTGAAGGACGGGTTTTCTCCGTGGGTGTGCTGAACAGCGATGGTGGCTTTGGTGACGTGGTCAACGTCGTCGCCTGGAGCGACCCTCGTAATGAAATTCCGATACAGTCCGTCGGGTGCGGCCAAACCGCCCTCAAACGAGGCGTCAACCGCACGGGTTTGCATGGCGTAGGTGATATCGATGTTGGAGATTTTTACGCGACCGGAACTCGCCGCCTTCACTGCAATCGGAATGTCAACAAAGCCATCACCGTTCTCTGGAACGTGGTCGTTGAAGGCATCGACGAGCGTCGGAGCACGCTTGACGATGACACCAACCGGTGAATCATCCGAAGCAACCACTGAGGATTCGTTGAGGAAGATATCGGACTCCCAGTCGTAGGTACCGTCGCCTCCGATGTCCAACATCGGACGGTCAGGATAGCCTTCTTCGTACTCGAGGATGAAACGGTCAACGCTTGGCGTTAGTCCGTCGTCATTGGACGTCATGAAAATCGCATAGCGGAGGGTGTTCCCTGCGGCTTCCGTTGAAAAACTGGTTTCTTGGTTGTTGCTGGCATCAAGCCATGTCGTTCCGTTATCGTTGGAAACAACGACTTGCATCGTGGTGCCTGCAGGCACGTCAGCGGTCCATTGGGGGCGAACCTTTCCAACCTTGGTACCGGTGTTGAAATGTGGGGCGGTCCAATCGCCGGAGGTCTCGTAGGCCGTTGCGTACTCAATGTCAACCCACCACGATACGGCGGTGGAACCGATCAGTTGGGCTTTCCAAACCAGTTCGGTTCCTGGGTAATCAAAGTGGATGGTGGATTCGGATTCAACTTCTTCCCAGTGTGTCCCGTTGTCTGCTGAAATCCAGTAGTCAACACGGTCGCCAATGGAGGCTGCCGACCAGTACGTCTGAACATTGGCTGAAAGAATCTCGTCGCCTGATTCAACAACTTCACCGTACCATGTGGTGGTGCCAGGTGCTGGCGTGGTTTCGTACATCCAGCCCGTACCGAACTCCCGGTAGTACAACGTCGCACCCGACCAGGTTGAATATCCACAATCAACGCTGATGAAGCGCTCTCCGTCAAACTGGAGCCCGTAGCCCAGTCGAGAGATTTGCCGCGTTGTCGATTCGGGAATCAGCGCAGAGGAGGAACCTGAAACCGACCATGCTTCGAGTTGGTCACGGTCGTTGTAAGGGGAATCTTCCTGACATCGCATGTAAAAGGTGGAACCGTTGACTTCCAATCCACGCAGCATCTGCTTCGAGCCGCTTCCGTAGCTTCCGCCGCATTCCCAACTCGACCCTGATGAGGAGGTATAACTGTAGAATTCTTGGCTTCGGGTGTACGTCGAGGACCCATCACCTGCGAAATCGTAGGCATACAATCGGTTCATCGCGTTGTGTGCAACCCAGACCTTGCCGGTATCACGATCGTAAGCGATTCCCGTATACTCCCCAACCGAGGGGCTGATGTCGTAGGAATCAATGCACGTCCACGTGTCATCACGAGAGACGTCCATTTCCATCACGCGGTGATAGTTCACCGGTGCAGTTGAGCCGTAGGTGTAGCGGTATCCCGAGAGAATGCCAAACAACCGCTCATCATCGGTGATGGTCCAGTCTCGGAATCCATAGTAGCCATAATACGACGAGGAATGTTTCTGGGGGAGTGTACACGATGCCTTGTCGAGGGTGATCACGGATTCCCGAGAGGCGTTGTTGGGATACAATCGCTCCACGACGTTATGGAAACTCGAGGACGACCAGGTGGAGAGGAAGAGCCAGTCGTGGTGCTTCAGAATGGCCCCTTGACTCTGTGCCATGAAACTGGATGATGTTTTGGTCAATTGTTGTGAGAACACGGCTTCCGTTGCGTTTGAGGTGTGAGGTTGCCGAAGCGCATACGAACCGTTGTCCAACCATGCATCTGAATTCGGGTTGACGTAAGCATCGTTTCCGTGCGGCAAAAAGTTCTGGCTGGTGTTGTCCATGGCCAGCGTCAAGTCGCCAGAGCGGTCATCGATGTTGCTCTCTGCTCCCCGTAGCCAATGCACACGGTCTTCAGCAACCACCTGCGACCAACCGGTTGCCGATGCCCCAGAAAGGGTCATGCTGACGTCCGTGACCTCTGCGCCACGAGGCAAGGAAACGGAAGCACTCATGTCGGGGTTCGCCCCCTGGTAGAGCGCAATGTGTTCAACTGAACCATCACTGAATTCGTACACGTGTCGTGTGCCAACGGCGGCTTCAGCCTCGGTTGAGAACAACTCTGCCATCGGGCTCAGTGGCGTCAGGAACATCAGCGAAACGAGCAGCAGAAAAACGGCTCGTGCACTGAATCGATGCTCGTCGCCGCCTTGCATGGTTCCCACACACTCCAATCACCATTTGAACCATGCGGTTCGGGGTCGGCATCCACCGAGCCGTCAACTGGTCTGTCGGGAATCGTATCGAATGGGAGAAGAATCCCCACGGACCCCGTCTTCTTCGTCGTCCCTGACTTCAAACCAATCGTTCATCCAATCGCCGTCCGTGTCCCAGTTAATGGGACTGCTTCCTTCGGCCAAATGGTCGTCATCGAAATCCAAGAGATACCAGCCGTATTCGTGTTCACCAACGCTGCGAACAGGTGGTGTGTTGGGCGAGCCAGCGTAGTAGATGTCCCAAGCATCGGTTTGATTGCCCGCCATGAGAATCACGTCGTCCGAAGGGTCCACGATCAAGAAGTTCGTGTCTTTGTCATCAACGATGTAGCCAAACTGGTTGTCAGGTCCACCGAATTTATCCAACTTCAGATAGTTGAGGACCAACTCGTTGGATTGTCCCAAACCAAGGATGGCAGCACGGAATTGCCAACCCTCAGTGACGGGCATCCCATCGAAGGTCAAGCCGCTCAAACGCACGGCGTTTGGCGATGAATATTCGCTTGTCGTAATGGCGTAAAATTCCTGGAAGTTCGTGTACGCCTCGTAGGTGCACCCAGCACCCGAACAATCCCAATTCCCGTCTTGGTCTGGGTCTAAGTTCGCATCATCGGGATCGGCGGGATCCAACGTAAACCACGTAAATTCAGTATCAGGTCGTCCAAGTGTGCCTCCGGAACCGTCCTGGGAAAGCGGCAAACACGAGTTGGTGTCGGTGTTGCATTCACCGCCGGTGGCAACGTCGATCCACACCACACGAACATCGAGGTAAGAACTGAAGTTGTCGTTGCTCTCGTTCCACGCCATCTTGTATTCGTACCAGTCGGGAAGCATGTCACCGTCGCTATCGTTATCGCTCGGGTTTGAACCGTACTTGAAGACTTCTCGGCCGTCTGAGTAGTTGTAATCACGAACGTGTGAAACGACCGCTCCGTTCACGGTGGTTGTGATGTAGGTGGTGCTGTCCTCGTCGCTGTCGTTGAGGTCGGGACGGGTTTGGTTGTCGTATTCCATGAAGTTCGTAAACGGAAGATCGCCGACACCGTTCTGGACCACGACACCGGACGGTGTAAACACACGGTCTTCCCAATCACCTTGGGTTGCGGGGATGTCGAAGCTCGTGCGGTCGTACCAACCGTCATGGTCACCGTCGTAATCAACATCCCACGGATTGAGGGGATTGGCGGCCCAGTGGTTCTGGGTGGTCACGTCGTCCATGCCGTAGGTGGCGTAGCAGTATTCCCATCCGTCGGGAATGCCATCGCTGTCTGAATCTGGATGGGTGGGGTCGGCCACACCACGAAGACTTCGGTTGAAGTTTTCAGAATCCAATGAGTTGATTTCCGTCATGCGATCAACGGATTCAGTCCCCTTCTTGATGAAATCTTGATACAAAGCCTGTTGCGCTTGCAGCGGCGTGAATCCGAGTTCTTCTTGGTAAGCGGCCATGGCGTCTTCGCCGAAATCGATGATGCCAAGGTTGGCTGGAACGGTGTTCCTCGTCAGGAATTTACCCCAAGTTCTCGATTCCCATTCACGAAGATTGCTGAAGGTCTCGTTGGCATCGATTTCCCCGTCGCCGTTGCAATCGAAGCTGTCTTGATCGGAGTCCAAATTCACATCACCGTCAATGAGGGGATTGATTGACCATCGGTTCTCGTTGAGGTCCCAGGAAGTGAACCAGTACTCGAAACCGTCGTACATTCCATCGCCGTCGGTATCGGGTATGGTGGGGTCGGACATGCCCAGTACCACCTGGATGAAGGCATTGGGTGGCTCTCCTTGCTGCCATGCATTGAAATCGTTGAGCAAACGCTTGCCTCGTGTTTCCTTTGAAATCAAGATGTTGAACACACGTTGTGCTTTCTCCGTCGGTTGTTGGAGGTCACCGTCCACGTGCATCAACGGTGCATCGCTCGGGTGGTCAATGCCGTTTTCCGGTTGTTCAAACGCAAGGGCAAATTCCTGACGGTCGATGAGGCCGTCTTCATCCCCGTCAAAATCACCGTCGCCTGCGACCAGTGGATTGAGCGTCCACATGCCCGCCGATACGTTCCAAGAGGTGAACAGCAGTTCAACGCCGTCGAGCATGCCGTCTCCGTCGGTGTCGACGTTGTTTGGATCGGCGGTGTATCCTGTCATGTTGGTTTGATTCTGGCTCAGGAAATCACCGAACGAGGCGGTGGTTGGAATCCCGGGCCATTGTTGGAGTGCAAACGCTGTACCGATGGTCGTTACAAACCACTGCGGAGAAGAACGGTTCGCGTCGGTTTCCGACAGCAAGGGAGAAATGACGTTGTATTCTTCCCAATTCGTCATGCCGTCGTCGTCGGCGTCTTGCCAACGGTCGGATGAATCCAGTGGATTGAGCGTCCACGCATCGTCGAGAAGGTTCCATCGAGCGTACCAGATTTCCCAACCGTCCGGCATGCCGTCATCATCGGTGTCGGCATTGAGCGGGTCGGAGGCTCCGACGCTGTAGGTCGAGAGTCCCGCCGTCACGGAGCCTGAGGCTCGCTCAGCAAACGTGTCATCAGGTACCCCGAGGTCGCCGATGTGGTCAAACAACCCCGTGGTGAAATTTCCGGGCAGGGTGACGCCCTCGTAGGTTTGATTGCCGCTGAACAAATCCGAGCGAATGTGGTATTCGAGGTAGTTGACAAAGGCCTCATCTGACGAAAGTACGCCGTCTCGGTTGATGTCGTACCCGTCGCCGTCTGGATTCTCAAAAGCGTCAGAACCGTTGAGAGGGTTCACGCCGAGACGTGACGGGTCCCACGAACACAATCCCTTCGACTCCCACCCATCGGGGAGGGTGTCGCCATCAGAATCCACCAGGTTGGGGTCGGCTACGGCCCACGACGCTGCGGCTTCAGGAGATTCCCCGTAGTCCTCAAAGAGGTCGCCGTTGACGCCCATCAACCGAACAACGGACCACTGGTATTCACACAGATTGGGCAGTCCATCACCGTCAGCGTCCCAGTTGGCGTCGTCGGCCCTCAACGGGTCAAGGCTCCAATTGTTGCCACCGGTGAACATGTCCCCAACCCAACGACGGTGCTGAATTTCCCAGCCATCGGGCATGCCGTCACCGTCGGTGTCTTCGTTGGTGGGGTCGGTTGCCGAGTCGACGTTGGCCATGGAAAGGTAGGTGGCATTTGCTGCTGCACCTTTTGCCTCGTCGCAAAGATAGACCATCTGCACGGTGTAGTAGCACCAGAGGTTGCTCTGTTCGTAGAAGAACCCGTAATATTCCGCGCCATCACCCAAGCCATCGCCGTCGGTATCGCCTTCTCTCGGGTCGGTTGAGTTGTAGCCTTCGGGCGTCAGTTTCGTGTAGCGGAATTCGTCAAGGTTGGTCCAAAGCCGCTCGAGGCTCATGTCGCCGGATTGATCCAAATCGAGTCCATCGGCATCGTTGTCGTACAGCGCATCCCAAGGATCGGTTGGGTCGAGTCCGTGGACCACCTCCCAACCGTCGGGCATGCCGTCAGCATCCGAATCGTTTGCACCCGGGTCCATCAGTTGGAGATTCGCATAACGGCCGGGGGAGGCGCCTCCGTAAACCGTGACGTTTTCTTGGCCAGCCGACGTGGCGATGGCCACGATTTCCCCTGGGAGCCGAGTCTGGTCCTGGAGACCGTAAACCGCAGTGTAATCTCCGGCCAGCGCCCAAAGGCCCCATTCCGAACCGACGAGGACTTCGTCCCCTGTTGGATGAATGGCGTGGATGCTGTTGGTCTGCCGAGAGAGTTTTCCGTCAACGCCAGGGTGAGCCATAAGGCCGCTGTGTTCAATGAAATCGTCGTTCAAATCCAACTTGTGAAGACCCGAGGTTGTACCGAACCACAGGGCTTGCGCATTGGACGGAGAGGGTCCATCAAGAACCATATCTCGGACTTCAGCAGGGTTGCCTGTCGCCCCGAGTGGGAGGCTGCGTAATTCGTCGACATCGGTCGGTATTGGATTGCTTTCTGGCGTGAAGAAGAAACGCCATTCACCGGTTGCATCGTCCCGTGCTGAGGCCGTGTCAACGACGAACAACCCGCGGTCCGTTCCAACGAACAAATGGAACGTTGCTCCACCGACCATACCGTGTTGGATGGAGGACACCGAGGCGTTGGCTTCGGCAAGCCCAGCCTGCAAACCCGCTCCGAGGTCAAAGGTTGATTCAATTGAGCCGCTGCTGCTGATTTCAATGATGGCACCATCGCCTGCATGACCGAGGCCAATGGCGTGCAGATTCACATCCTCACCGCTGAGAGGAGCCACGGCATGAACGGGTTCTGTCATGCTCCACGCCCATGTGGACACGGCCCCGAGACTCCCGTCGGCCAAGAGCGGTGCAACGGCAAATCCAATGTTGGTCCCCATGACAATGGCGTAGGGCGTCCCGTCTGACAATGCGAGGAAGCCGTCGTGGAAGAGGACACCTTGCGGAAGCCAATGATGGCTCTGTGTGTTCTCTTCATGGTTCAAAACACTCACGCCGTACTTTGTCATGGCGTAAACCGTACCATCGTGTTCCTCCAATTCACGAACGTCGTGGTGCATAACAGCGAGAACATCTTCCGGGACATCGAAGACCAGCGGGAGCGTTTCAAAGCCCTCTTCGTCGCCCACGGTGGTGGTCTTGAGCCCGGGATAGACGGTGTTTCCGTCGTCGTAGTGAACCATGTATTCCTCAAGGGTTGAAAGGGCTTCACCAACGGTTAGGGCGGTCAACGTCCGAGAAAGGTCCTCAGAAATTCCACCGTCCCGGTTGGCATCCCAGCCGTCCCTGTCGGGGTCGTCAAGGGCGTTGGAACGGTTGAGGGGATCCAAACCAAAGTGAACTTCCCAACCGTCTGGAATGCCGTCGCCAAAGGACGGGTAAAGTGGACGCACCGAAAATCCGTCCCAGAGGTATCGGTCTGAATCGTCAAGCAACGGGTCGGTTCCCAACCACAAATCTTCGCCAACTGGATTCTCAGCACGATCGGTGCATGCGGTGAGCAGGTTGTGGAAGGTGGCGTTAGCCCCCGACGGGAGGTACGGCCAATTCTTCAGCGTGGCTCCTTCGGGGAGCGTTGCGTAGCACCAGAGTCCGTCGAGCTCTGCAGTGAAATTGGACGGCGTTCCGTAGGCGTATTCCTCGGGCGCAGTGTAGCGTTCTGAATCGCTGAGGGTGCCGTCTCTGTTCACGTCGAACCCGTCGTTGTCTCCATCAAGCGTCAAATCACTTCCGTTCAACGGGTCGAACGAAGGACAGGAATAGCGTAATGCAACGGGGTCAAATCCACCCATCCGATGGCACATGTAGGCCTCGTATCCGTCCGGCATACCGTCGCCATCCGTATCCGAAACACGCGGGTCGAGGTAGATACGGTCGCTGTTTTCGTCCAACTGGCCGGTGAGACCGCGTGGGAAACCGGGTGCCGTGCAGTTCGCAGGATAGGGCCAACAGAATTCTTCTGTGGCGTTAAGACCGTCTCGGTCTCGGTCGGTTGAAGCATCGGATGCGTTGTTTTTGTCGAGACCAGCGAGCACGACATCCCGGCCGTCAACAGCCGTCCAGTTCATCCATTCCTCAAACAGCGTTTCGTGTACGTCGGGAATCAAATCACCGTCTGTATCGGTGTTCGGAGGAGGGGTTCCGTCGGTGTCGTCAGGATGAACGTTTGAAACGTTTGAGATGGCTGGAAATTGAGACATGAACAGAAGACTTGCAATGACGGCAAGGGTGGTCAAGATGGTTGTTTGACTTCGTCTCATGAACTCACCGTCGGGAAAGGCTCCGCCTCGCTCTCTTTTCACTCTGCTCAGATTGCTTATGAGCATGATGGAACATTGTTCATACAAAACGTCGTTCCGCGTGGTTGTTTCCCTTGAAAAAATAGCCCGTGTGGAGCCGTTTCATCGGTGGATTCAAGTCCCTCCCGCGCTGGAGGTACGATGTTCACATGACCATGACCATCACGCATTTGGGAACAGGCAGTCGGGGGAACTCGACCCTGCTCGAAACACCCAATGCGAAGGTGCTGATCGACCAAGGCTTCAGCGGCACCCAACTGGCCAAACGGCTGGCTCGGTTGCAACTCAAACCCGAGGACATTGATTGCGTGTTCATCTCCCATCACCACGGGGACCACGGTGGAGGCGCGAAAGTGGTCCAAACCAAGTGGAACATCCCCGTTCTTGCGAACGAGCGAACCGCCTTGGAATTGGGTCTCCTTCCGGAATTCACCACCTACTTCGAAGCGCTTGATCTGGTGCGCGTGGGGGCTGACCTCGCAATACTCCCCGTGCCGGTACCGCACGACGGTTCGGACAACGTGGCCTTCGTCGCCAGCCACGGAGGAGAACGGGCTGCGGTCATCACGGATTTGGGTTCCTGGACGGATGAACTGGTCACCCATGTTCGAGGATGTGAACACATCTCGATCGAAGCCAATTACGACCACAACAAACTGATGTACGGACCTTATCCGTATTCCCTCAAGGACCGTATTTCGGGACGCGGAGGCCACCTTTCAAACGACCAAACGGGCCGCTTTTTGGCCGAAGTGTGCACCGAGCGGACCCGGAGCATCACCTTGACGCACTTGAGCGAGAAAAACAACATGCCTCATCTTGCGGAATCCACGGTTCTTTACTACATTGACGAGGTGTTCAGCGGCGACCTGCGTATCTCAGCACAAAACGGACCCGATTTCTCCCACTACATCGGGCAGAACGAACCCATCACCGAGGTGGAAAAATCCACAACCAACTGACCGTTGGGGCAAACTTTGGGGTGAATGGCTAAATGATACGGGGTTGTAACAACCTTGTGAACCGACGCGCCCGCCAAGTTGCGTCCCATCGCCTGCGTGATGAGGAACGTGCTGTGAGCGAGGTGCTTGGCGTGGTGATGCTCCTCGCGATGGTCATCACCATCATGGGCGGTGTGTGGGTGTTCCTCAACCCCTATCTTTCCGATTTTGAAGACAACACCAACTGGAATTCTGCAACGGGTCTCGCAGACCGCATCGAAGACCGTCTCGAGGTCGCTGGCAACGCTCCTGAAGGGACGGGCTTTCGCAACACCTTAGCCATCCAATCGACCGCCATTCGGTCGGTGCAAAACGTTGAGCATTGGACCATCAGTGCCGATTTAACCGACCGAGAACGCGTCCAGTTGCGTCAGGTCAACGACACGACGGTTGCTGTTTTGGCTGCCAATGAGACCGTACGCTCCATCTCTGTTGAATCGCCGGGCGTGTATTTTGAAGACGAGGTCACGCCAAGCCATCTTGAGGTGTTCATCACCCACAATGCCAGTGCTGCACACTGGATGATCGTAACCGTTTACGGGGCAGATGATGAGCCGCTTCATCGCCACATCACGTGGACGCTTTCAGGGCTTCAGATCACCACATCGCTCGGCCAAGGAGAGCACCAAATTGTGCTGATGAACAACGCACGGGCGGAACGCTTCCCGAACCAAGCCTGGGAAGTCAGTGCCATGCCGTCGGTCGAATTTGACCGCATGGCGAACGACGAACTGCGGCTCTCCATTCTCCTGACGGACGTGGTGTCGAACGGAAGCATTGGTTCGGGCAGCAACGTCGGCATGCAATTTGTGTCCCAAGGACCCATGACGTTGTTTACGGGACGTGCCTACAACGTCAACTTCAACGTCTTCAACGCGCTTCACGACGTCATCACACCGCAATACCACAACAGCTGGCTCTCCGAATACACCGTCCAGCGCTCTTCGGGCACCTTGGACACCTACATCGGGTTCTCGCCGTACGAACGAGCCAGCGGTGCAGACGGCTTTAGCGTCTCATCGCAGCAATTACCGCTCTACTTTGAGGTGGACATGCAACGGGTCGAGGTGAGTCGTTGAGAGGCCATCTCCGTCGGGACGATGAAGCCGTTTCGGCTGCCGTTGCGACCGTTCTCCTTTTCGGCGGTGTGCTCTCCATCATCGGTTTGATGATGGTTTCCATGATGCCGGTCATCGAAGAGATGGAAGGTTCCGTTGAGCGACACGACATGTCGTCCCAGATGACCCTCTTGGCACATGAGACCTCAGCGCTGAGTGAGCGAGGCATGCCGGGTGATGCTGCCAAAGCCACCCTCATTCCCGTTGATGGGGAGTTGGTGTGGGACAGTCTTCGAGGCGGCATGTGGTATTCAGCAACTTGGGCAGAAGACATGAGTCTGAGAGCACGAGGCGCCTTGGATTTTGACGATACGTTGGAAATCAGGCATCCTGAGAGCCACATTGAGTCGGTGTGCATCACCGACCTCCGATTGGGGCCAGACCGACCGTACTACTACACGTTAGAAGCAGCCCTCGACCGGGCCACCATCACCGTAACCCCGGGTCTGGCCATGCCCCTCGGACCCATTGAGGTCACGCTCCACGAAGACGGCGTTGAGGTGGATGCCATCGCACTCCGAGTCGATGAGATGGCGACGTTTGACCTTGAGAACCTCGGAGAAACCGTGGTGGCCTCAAGTCATGAATTGAACGTCTTCGGCTACGTTGGCAACAGCGGCGCAAGTTATGTTTTGCCGAACTCACCCGAACCCGCAGATAAACGTGGACAGGCATGGTCCATCCCGCTTCCCGTTGGAGAACACAGTCTGCAACTTCTGAGCGATACTGCAAACCAAATCCACCTCACGGCCAACGGAGAAACCTCCATCCACTACGCCACGCCAAGCGGCCTTGCCCGTACGGGTGTGTTCTTCCACCACGACCTGTCACTGACAGAAGCATCGGTTGTCCACCTCACCACAAGCGCCCCATCTCGACTTCTTGTGATGACCAACGGGGATGACCTCGCTGGAATAACTGCATGGCCGTCCACCAACGGAGCCTATCTTGGCAACACCTTCCTTCCGCCCCACCTTAACGGAACCTTGCGCTTGAGCAACCCCGGTGAATCGATCGTCACCGTGACGTGGCGAGGCGGGGGCATCTCGGTAGCCGCAGGCGGGATTGAACACGTTTCGTGGCCCCCTTCATACGATGACGGTGCAGCAACCTTGGATGCTGACGGTGACGTGTTTGTCACGTGGGCCGCAACCGTCAACGGAGCAAGCACAGACGGAACGAACGGCACGATGTTGCTGCCCGCAGACGATACCGGCGCTCTGTCAGGGGGTCTTTTCACCTACGGGAACACAATGAACGCTACGGAGGAAACCCTGCTTCTTCGTTTGGCTGGCTACACCTCGGCATGGAACGTCAGCGGGTCAGCCTCGCAAACAGGGACGTTCCTGGACGAAACCAATCACCAAGCCGTTGTTCTCGGAGAAGGGAATACCAGCGTTCGTGTTGAAACCGGTCACCCGCTTCGTGTCCTGCGCACCTCAGGAAGTTCAGGACTCCTTGACTTGCCGCACGACGGCGAACATCGTTGCACGAGCATCGACACCCAGGCAAGCGGCTGGATCACCACCGACCTGCCTTGGGAGCGGATGGGCGGACGGGGTGAAATTGACACCCGCCAAGCATGGATTGACGGACGACACCCTGCAAGCATGAGCATTGATGTCTTGGGCGGCGATGGCGTTTCAACGCACAGCTCCATCGGGTCCGTTTGGGCCTTCCACCTCTCGCGACTGTCCTACCAGTTCGCTTCATCCATCGACGGAATGGAAGTGGCCTTCAGCGGTGGAGCCGTGGTGACCAACCACCCCGAATTCAGACCCTATGTGGTGGTTCCACCTTCGGACAGAGGTGGACCAGGCCCACGGTTTGCTGCCACCATTCCCTCACTGCATCCAACAGCGGACAGCGACAGTGGCGCAGGAGAACTGGACCTTGACATCGAACTGGTTCATCGAACCTCCTTGGCATCAACGCCTGCCTATGAAGTTCGTCGAGGTTGGTCAGAGCCCTACGGTACGGCCATCGCAGACAACGCAGGCATCGGACTTGAGGCCAGCGAAGATTGGACCGTTTATCCTGGGCGATTGGATTTGCTCACCGACTATGTGGGATGGGTGCCCGACCCCAGTTACGGGACATCAGAAGCGGTCTGGCACACCAACGGAGAAGTGATTGAATTCACGCTGCAACTCGCTTCGCTTGACATTACAACTCGGGAGGTATTGGTTTGAACAGAGGAACCATGGTCCGAGATACTCGGGCTGCAGCCACCGAGTTGGGCTACATATTCACTTTCCTCCTCGGCGTGCTTCTGATGAGCATGTTCAGCGTTTGGGCGTGGGACATCGAAACCAATACTCGGCAGCGCTGGAACGAAGAAGCCATTCAAGCCAACATGGACGACATCGCTGCTGCTGTTGAACGAGCCGATGAGGCCAGCCGATTGGGAGGCAATGTTTCCTACGCTGAAGAAATCAGTTGGCGGCCCACTGAAGCCGATGAATCTCTGTTTTGGTTGGAACTCCACGACACCACGCTCATGTTGATCGATGAAGGTGGACCGCTTGACATGGAAGTTTCCCTTTCAGGCACGGGAGCAGGGACACACGAAGGACGTGTCCCGCTTGCAGGCGTTGAACGCCTTTGGGTCGTTCACGAAGACGGAATGACCTTCCTCTCGTTGGACCGCCCGCAGGCCGTTCAATGAATCAGCGACTCATCACGGCCCGGTGAACCATCGCCTGAACCTCTCGCATTCTGGTCTTGGCACCAAGTTCTCTGAACACGGTGAGGGCACGCTGCAGATATTCCATACGTCCTTGTCGGTCGGGGGTCACCCCACCAAGGCGGGTGAGCAATTCACCGATCTGCATGCGCAAGTCATTGGCTTCTGCGAGCACCAGCGCCTGACGGTAGTGCTCAACCGCTTCTTCAGTCCGACCTGCGTCGTGAAGAACTTCACCAAGAAGGATGGTGATCTCCACCAAGGATTGGACGTCCCCCGCTTCGGTCATGGCTTCCAGTGCCTCACTGTAGTGGAACAACGCCAATTCCGATTGCTCAACTTTGGAATAGTACCGTCCAAGCACCGCTTGGGCCCGTGCATGTAGAAGGGAATCGTCCAACGCAGAGGTGCGCTCGTGGGACGCCATGGCGTGCTCGCGAGCACGGTCGACCTCACCCAGATCAATCAGAGCACGAGCAAGGGTGATTTGGCTGTTGATGAGTTCCTCGTCATCGGAACTTTCCAAAATGGCTTCAACCTCTCCATAGGCCTCAAGGGCTTTGGAACGCTCGTTTTTCCGTCGCAACAGATAACCGATGTTGTTGTAGGTGCGTGCCGCCCATTTCGCATGTCCAAGGGCAATGTAGTGCTTGAGCGCCTGCTTGTGTCGGTCGAGCGAGACATCGCTGTCGCCTTGCTTTCGGCTGACGTCGGCCATCGAGGAGAGAATTTCTGCTTGAATCAGTTCATCAGCATTCTTCTTGGCCCGTTCCAACGTCGCACTCAAGACCTGTTCGGCTTCATCGAGGCGGCCCAGAAGGGCCAGAATCTCACCTTGGAGCTGCGCCATTCGTACCACAACTTCAGGAGCGAGGTCGTCGGTTTGGATTTGTTCAATGAGACCGAGCAATTCCATGTATCCTTGGGAAATCAATTGCCGTCCTTTGGAGACCACCAGTTCTGAGGCTTTTTGGTACTGCGCAGCCTGAATGGAATGGTAAACCAGTTCAATCAGCATGTCATGAGACGGAGATTGCTTTTCGTACCACTCAACACACTTGGCGTGGAACTCCTGTCGAAGCGCAGGCGAGAGACTTCGAAGGAGGAATTCACGAATCAAGTCGTGAACGTCGTAGGTTTCTGAATCGGCCTGTCGTGCGAGGCCGGATTCAACCAAACTGTCCAGTTCATCCGTGTTGAGTTGCTGTTGGGCCAATGCATCCAATTCAACGGGTTCCCTGAAAATGGAGAGCGCCGACAGCACTCGCTTTTGCTCGGCACTGAGTTTGGAGAAGATTTCAACCGTGACGTAATTCTCGAGCGTTTCGTGAAAGGCCCCCGCAGAAGCACCTCGGTTGATCAGTTCCAGAACAAGGGGGTGGCCTCGAGACAAGCCGTGAATGTGAAGCCACTGTTCGTCTTCAAGTGAATCAAAACTCGTCAGCAGTTTTCGCCCGGACTCGGGGTCAAGTCCGTCGAGAGGAAGGACCAAGCTGGCGATTCGACCTTCAGCGTCTTTGGTCGGCACGACCGGTTTAAACGAACGGGAAAAGATGACCAAGCCGATTTTCTCTTCACTGCCCAACAACGCCAAGGACATGGCTTGGAAGGTCTGATGGAGCACCATGTCCGATACTTTGTGAAAGTCGTCAATGACCAGAAGCGAAGGCGTACCCGCCAAGGCTTCGACCAACAATTTCGCGGCATCAGCGGGTTGAGGAACGGGTGTCGCGGCCAAGTACGTCGAAAATTCAGAATTACCCATGCTGGACAACCAATCCGCTACCGATTCAAAGAACGAACGTGAGCCTTCCCAGTCTTGGCAGCGATGATACAACAAGTTTCTACGATGCATAAACCGTTCAATCAATTTTGACGCAACGGTCGTTTTTCCAATGCCTGCAATTCCAGGCACGAGCAACGTGGTTGCTCGAGCTTCGATGAGGTTGACCATGTTGTCAAGTTCGGTGGTTCGGCCGTAGAAGTGCCGCAAGCGTGGCAAATCAGCGAGTGAAGTCACGAGTTGTTTCTCGACGTGTTTTGAAAGGTCCCGTTCAACCAAATCAGCAGAAAGGTTTCGTACGTCGAGAGCGTTGTTTTCGTCGATGTACCTGATGATGTCGACCGGGCGCATTTCAAACGGCAACACCGACTTGGCCCCGTTGAGGGTCGTGCTGACGGCGGGTTGGTCATCCAATATGCAACGAACAGGGAACTCGGACAAGCGTTCCCACGTTTCGTTCGCGAGGGATATTCCTGCGTCGGTGAGGAAGTAGGCCTTCCGTTTTCGGGACACTCCTTTCACGTGGGCTTGACGTTCCACAAGAATGCCTTGATCCTTCAGTCCAGCGATGGCCCGAGGCACGTTTGACCGAGCGATGGCGACCGCATTGGCGATGCCCATTTGAGAAAGGGCAAAGGGGACCTCGATGCTGTCCTTGTAGTCGGAGTAGTCCAGCAAGTGGAGCAGGATGCGTTCCTGCACACCGGGTTTTGCCTGAACGGCCATGCCTCAACCCTCAGTTCTCACTCACTGTTGTGGTGGTTGCTGGTAGTTGGGGTCCGGGACCCATTGGTTGGAAGCCTGGTCCCAGAGCCACCCTGGATGCTGGGAGGCTGCAGGAGCAGCCTCTTGTGCAATCGGTGCGGCTTGAGCAGGTGCAGCCGTCTCTTGCTGCGGGATGGCAGGTGTCTGCTTCGCTTTGGCCCAGGCGTAGGGGTCTTCGTCTGCTCCTGAATCATCTCCGGTGAGTTCATCCTCATCGGGGAGTTCTTCGAATTCAATGAAGAAGAATGCACCGGCACCCAAAAGCACCAACACGGCCAGAACGATGAGCACAATCGTGAACACGCCTGAACTTCCGTCGTCGCCGCTTGATACGACAATGGCGAACTCTGCGTTTTCGGTTTGGCCTGCGAACCTGAAAATTTGACCGTCCATTTCGAAGATGACATCGGACTTCCCTTCAATTCCGCTCAATTGACCGGCCGTTAGATCCATGGCCCATGATCCATCGGAGAGCACCCGAGTGGAGTTCAGCTTGGCGTTCCCTTCTGCAAATCGAGCGATGACAAGACTGCCTGGCAAGCCCTCTCCTTGGAAGGTCGCAGGGTCGTCAACCGTGATGTCTCCGCTGTCGATGCGCTCCACAGTAAAGGCCACGGAGCGAACAAGGAAGTTCACCTTCAAGGAATAGGCCTTGGACTCTTGGTCATCTTGTGCGTAAACGACGACGCCGTTGAGTGACCAGTCAGGAATGATGCTGGTGGTCTGCGCCATGTAGGACATCGGGTCGTAGGTGAGCACACCGAGCGGGGTGATGGTGATGAAGTCGTCATAGAAGTCGTCCTCCAACGTCTCATCGTCGTCATAAACGTAGAACTCCAAGTCGTTGCCGGGTGAGCCGGTACCGTCTGGGTCCGAGAAGAACTCGGCGAGGTCAAACGAAACTCCACCTCCACAGCGGTCAAAGGAGTTGGAATTTTCATCACAGAATATGGTCCATGTTCCGACCCAACCCGTTTCGTTGAATACGGGGTCAATGTTCTCGGCGTCCAGCGGATTGTTGATGGTCATGCGCCATACCGCCCACTCCGAATAATCATCTCCGTCGTAGGCACGAACGGCAACGGAGTACACGCTGTCGTGAACAAGGTCCGAGGTGTCCCATGTGGCCACCCATGAACCGTCGACGGCAAAGTTCGTAACGGGCAACGGGCCGTCGTTGAGCACGATACCGTTGGCGAGGTCGGTGATTTCAATCTCCACACGAGTGACGAAGCCACCGATGTCTCGAGCAACACCGATGATTTTCGTCTCCTCGGATGCTCGGACCGTATCACCGTCAATACCACCCGAGGATTGGTCTTCTGCACCGATCCAAGAGAGTTGGAGGTTGGGCGGGACGTTGTCGTTGTTGATGGTGATGGTTCGGGTTTCAACCACACACTCATCCTGATTATCGATGCAGAAATCGCTGTCGGCAGCCCAGACGGTGACGGTGTATTCTCCCGAAGGAAGTTCAGCCACGTTCCATTCGTACGACCACGAGGTTGAACCCTGCTGGAAGAACTGTTGCGTGGTTCCTGGACCTTCGATGTTGAACCAAATTTGTTTGATATCGCTGCCATAGGTCCCCTGGTAAGGGTCGGAAGCCGTTCCTTGGAAGAGCACCTTGCCGTTTTGGTGGACGCTGCCTTCGGTGGGAATGTCGACCAAGATGGTGGGGGCAACGAGGTTGAGTTTGTACTGGCGCACTTCAACCGGCGAGTAGTCCAGACCGTCGTACGAACGGATGCGGAAGGTGATGTCGCCCTCACCCTCGGGGTGGGCTGCACCGTCCCATTCGTAGACCCAATCCTTGAACGGATGGTTCTCCATCGTGATGTCGCCGTTCGAGCCAGAAACATCGGAGGCGTAGAACCAATCCGATGAACCGGGTGGCTGAATTTCGACACGCTTGATCAAACCAAACTGAGCCTGTTGGGCCGTGTTGTCGTTGGCATAGGGCCACTTCGCACCGTCCCAGGCCTGTCCGGTAATACGGACGGTGGTTGCATAGGAATAGCCGTCGGGCTCGTTGACGCTCACACCGGGGCGGAGGTTTTCGAGGTTGATGATGTCGTCAATTGGTCCCGAAAGCACGTATGAGAAGTCATCCCGGCCGCTTCCGAATTTGAAGGCTTCAACGCTGTAGAACGGTCGCTCACGGCCCGTGATGCAGTCGTTGTCGTCGCCGTCAACGAGCGTGTCCCCGTCGTTGTCAATACCATCGGCACAGGAATCTTCGTCCACCGTAATGGGTTGACCCGTTCCATCATTGGAGCCAGGAATGGCAGCGTTCTTGTCGCCCACGACATGGTTCCAATTGCGGTCCAGCAAGAAGTCGGACGGGAGCGAGACCTCCTGCGTAAATCCGAACGCATCGGTGGTCAGCTCGTAGAGCGGAAGGCCAGTGGCGTCTTTGATGACGACCGTTGCACCTTCGACGTTGGAGTTCTTGGCCTTCACCTGATAGCGAACGAGTTCACCTTCACGGACTTGGGACCCCCAAGCCGTGTTTTGGTTTTGGACGTGAATCATCGTTGAGTCAAAGTTCTGGAGGTCTGCGTAGGAAAACACGGTGGCGTTTTCGACAAGTTCCAGAGCCAACGGCATGTTTGCAGGTGGCATCGAAACCGTGCCCGGAAGCTTGAGACATTCGTCCTGCACGAACGGACACTCAGCGCCGAGCCAGCGGATGTTGACCGGGTAGAGTTCGTTGTTGCCGGGGGAAGGAATTTGTTCGGATTGAACCGTGACACGGGATTCTGTCACGTTGTACACTTGGGAAACACCGCTCCATGAGTTGCCTGAGAAATACGCAATTGAGCCGTACTTGTTCCCGTAGTTGTCGTCGTGAACGCTTACGTTCCCTGCAAAGCCTCCGGCTGAATCAGCGGTGTTGCCCTGAACGTTGACCAGAGAGCCCTTGGCTCGAATGATATCGCCGGTATTACCGGAGATGGTGTTGTCAACGATGGTTGCTGATGAGCGGAAGACGTGGACGGCAGGACAGGCGAAGTCGCCACCGTACATCTGAGAGTTGCACGTTCCAGAATTGTTGGAGATGACGTTGTTGGCCAAATAGAGGCGAGCAGCCGTAGGAGCGGGGACTTGCCAACCCTGGTCTTGGTAGTGGTATTCACCGATGAGCACGGGTTCCTTGCCGGTGTCTTGGATGGTGTTGTTTTCAGCCACGACGTCAGAAGTACCGTATATCCACACGCCGTTCCAGCCGCCAATGGGTCCAATGGTGTTCTCGTGGAGTTCAACGATTGAACTTCGGATACCCACGCCTGAACCTTCTGCAGCGCCGCTGATGGTGTTGCGCTCAGCGTAGACCTTAGCACCGTCGTAGGCGGTCAGGCCAGCACCCTCTGCTGTGGTGATGATGTTGTTGTTCACTTCAAGCGTATGCTCGATGATTCCTGTGGTCTTCAGCGAGTTGGTGTCAACGGCGTTGCACTTTACCTCGATTTTTGAGTTGGTGAGGGAACCTGAACTTGACTTCATCAAAATTCCGTAGCTGTTGTCTTTCACGTCCAAATTGTCCATGTCAATGTACGAGTCCTCGATGTAAATCACGGCACGACCGCCGCCTTGTTGACCGCAGTCTGCATCAGCACCGGTGAAGGTGGAATCTTTGACTTCAAAGGTTGAAAGGATGCCTGCGCCAGCGGCGTAGGCACGCACGGCTGCCGCATCGTATCCTTGGCCGTCAATACCAAGCTCAAACGTGGATTCGGTCAGCAAGGGGGAGGCAAAATCAACGGCGATGACGTTCGAGGTGTTGATGTCGGTGAAGGAGAGACCTCGGGCCGTGGTGCTCGACCCGTCAAAGACCAAAGCGCCGTATTGCACGGCTTGCAACGATGAAACGTAGATGGGGTAGCCGTAAGCGTTCTCGAAGTGAGCGTAGTTGATGGAGGTGATGGCTTGGTCGATGGTGTCCCGAATGATCATGCCTGAACCACAAGCAGCATCGGGGTTGTTGAGAACGTTGCTGTTGTTGTTCAGGCAACGTCCGACCTTGTTGTAATCGGATGGGGTCGACCAGATGAATCGTGCTTGGGAAGAAGCAGAGCCGGGGCTTGCACCGCACGAAGCATCTCCGATGCAGATGGCGCCCTTGACGTCGATGAATTTGCCGTGCGGAATGTTGACCGTTGTACCCGCATTGACGATGAGTTTCGAACCTTCGGACACTTCGATGTCGCCCTGGAGGTTCATCGTGCCGGACCATGTTTCTGTACCCGAAATGGTACCCTGTGTGGTTTCGTTCACGGCCATGGCGCTTGGAACGGAAACCATGGCCAACATGAGGGACATCATGTAGAGCATGACCAGCGAGACGGATTTTGTACGGTTTCTTTGAGACATCGGTGATTCACCTACTCTGTCCATGAACGCCACGAATATAATACTGCGCCTCATTTGCCAAATTAAGAGTATCAACTACGGCTAAATGTATCACATAAAACCCCGAATAACGTCAATGAAATGCCGCATTCACGCCGTTTATATGCCGTTATCTGGAGTTTTTCGACAGGCGAAAACCCTGAGGAATTGAAAAAATGGGATTCAACACGCCGAAATGAGTTGTGTTTCCTGATACCATGCCTCAGCGTTGAGCATCCCGTATCCGCCTCGAGCATCGTGCTCAGACACCCCGTCGATGCGGAGAGAATTCATCAGCGCCTCCTTGACTTTCACGAGACAAGATGCGTTTCCACCCGACGTCGGTTTCAGCAGCGGATTGCCTTCGAGAATAAGGGCCAGTGCACCCGTAACGAACACGGTTGCATCCGAGGTTCCACTGCTGGAGTACCATCGGTTATCGTTCCCCGTGCTGATGATGAACTCCCCAGGTGCGACCACCTCGGGTTTGAGATGGGGCGACTCACGGGGCTCTCCGTTTCTGTCCAAGGGAGCACCAGAGGACGAATTGGCCCAGAGGGTCTTGCCTTGTGTTGTTGCCCCGACCGAGATCGCCAGCTGAACACTGCCGGGAGACGCAACATCACCATCATCGTCTGTTCCGTCATTACCTGCTGCTGCGATGACGTAGATGCCAGCATCGGTGGCCTGACGGGTGGCAGAAGAGGAACCACCCTCTTGTGAATCTGCGTTCTCGCTGCCTCCGAGGGAAAGCGAGATGATATCCGCTTCGAACTCAAATTGGCACCATCGAATGGCGTCAGCAACGTTTGAATCCAATCCGGTGTTTTCACCGTCCCCGTTATCGCTCAGTGAGGCCACCATAGCAAACGTCACGCCTGGAGCAGCACCTTCCTGATGGTCGGTTGAAAGCAGCAACCCTGCCATGAGCGTTCCATGCGCCACCGCACCGTAATCCAGGGGTGCCCGCGAAGAGCCGACCAAATCCTTGAATTCAATTTCGCGACCACCGAAGGCCTCGTGGGTTGCATCGATGCCCGTGTCGACCATGCACACACGAACGTCTTGCCCGGTAAGCCCCTCCTGTTGGAGTGTCCGGAGCTCCGAGTCTTCAAACGCCCATTCTGACTTGGGGACTTGGAATTCAACCACGATCCAATTGTTCTGCCAGAACAGCAGGCTGGCCGAAACGAGGAGGGCGAACACCACCATGCCCGAAACGGTGAACGTTCTGCGCTTGGGTCTGACCACAGGCGTGACCTCTTGAGGAGCCCAACCCATGATTTCAGAGCGCCATTCGTTCTGGAAGCCAATCACGGTGGGATCCACAGCGGAGACGATGCTCCGGTCGGTAGGCTCAGGAAGGTATTCGACGTCACGAAGTCCCTTCATGGCTTACACTACCTCCTTCACGCACTCATGAAACCTTGTTTGAAAATCCACTAAAAAGTGAACATCAGAACTTGGTTCCGCTTCGGCTACGGGCGGTTTTGACACCGCCGTACACGACCAATATGGCCAAGAGGGCAATCAACAGGGTCATCCACGCCGATTCACCGTCGGCCGAACTCTGGATGTTGTACTCCAGACTGAAGTCGCCTGCCTCGGGTATCTCCTCAACGCTCTCGGACTCGGCGCCTGGAACTTCCATACGGTAGGCAAAGCGCTTGTTTCCGAAGGTGAAGGAAAGACCCTCAAAGACGGCAACACCTTCTCCTCCTGCTGGAACAGAAATCGTTTGCGAAAGCTCTGCACCGTTTGGTGGCGTGAGGTACACGATCACCGAAGGAGCGTCCAACAGACCGTCGTTGGTCACGGGGACTCGGACGGCACCGACTTGGTCAGCAATCAAATCCGACTCTGTGGCAATTCTGGCCTGGTCGAGACCGAGTTTGATGGTCGCCTTCTGAATGCTGACAACGACTTCTTCCCGGTCCATGTTTTCACTCTCGCTGTTGATGTACACGGTCAAGTCGAAGTCCTGGCCGTCGGTGAACGAGGCTGGAGCGAAGACCGTGAACTGCTGACTTCGGGTTTCGTCCTTTGCCAGCGTGAGGGTTGAGGTCATCGGTGTGACCGACCAGTCCGCTGGGATGCCGCTTTGAAGCAGTTCGATGGTAAAGGTGTCTTGCCCGTTTCCGTCGTTGGTCAAATCAAAGGAGAATTGGCGTTCGACAAGGGCTGACATACCGAGTTCTTCCGTGGCCTCCGATACGGTGAAGCCGTAGGTTTGCGGAATGAAGACCTTGACAGATGCCTGAGAGGATTCACCAAGATCGGTCTGCAAGCGCATGGTCATGCGGTGTCCGTTCTCCAACTTCCATGCATCAGCGACGTCCGGTAGCGTGAGTTGCACCTTGATCGTCTCTGAAAGCGCAGCAGCGGTGTTTGCATCACCGATACCCAGCGATACGTCAATGCTGTCTTCGTAGGCCTCACTTGTTTCGTTGTAGAACTGAACCGTCCACAATTCCGAATCTTGGGCAAGACCCATTTCACCGGAGACCGAAAACACGTCCATCAACTCCGTGCCGTTGTACACGACATCGAAATCAAAGGTAATGGTGGAGTATACCGATTCGTTGGTTGAGGAAACGATGGCTTCCAATTCAGAATCTCCAGCGTTCAACACCGTGGCATCGACCACAGAAGCCTCGTTGAAGGTGATGTCCAAAGCCGAGTTCACCCTGCGGTTGAATTGCAACGTAGCAGCGATGGTTGAATCAGCGGATACCGTGGTGGTCTGCCCACCGTAATATTCCATCTCAAGTTCCGTAGCGTGCTGAACCGTCATGAATTCGCTGTCGAATGAAACGCTGCCCTCGGGGAAGAGCGTGCGCAATTCGCCGTTAGCGGGAACCGCCATCATCCACGACATCCCGTCGAAGGTCACTTCGAGGTCAACAACATCCTGCACCATATCGGCGCCGCTGTCGCCGGAACCGGCGTGGTGGTCGTTTTGTTCAATGTCGGTCCAAGCCGTAGCGAGATTGACATAACCTCCAAGCGCCATGACCATCGAGATGTTGCCGCCGTTTGAGACCGAAGCGTCGAGAAGACCGATGGCGACGCCGCCACCGTTCGGTCCAGGGTTGGATTGGGTAATCACCACAACCCACTCACCGGGTTCAACACTTGTGGACCACTCGAGGGTGCTTTCGTTCATGGCTCCGTTGACGTGAACGGGGTTGCGTTCAACGCCTGCGACGGGATAAAGAACGATGTTTGCCCCAACCAACCGGGCAGCATCAAGCTGGTCGGTGATGGTTCCGAAGACCTCAACGAGACCGGCACTGACCTCAATATCGGTCGAATCTGGACTGTCGTGGACCGTGTATCCGCTTTGGTTTTCCGTTTCGTAGTAGACGGTTTCGTATCCCTCTTTCTCAACGGTGACGTTGTACACATCCCGGATGGGCACGAAGACACGCCATACGCCCTCGTCGTCGGTCGTGACCGTTGCAGAGAATTCAGAATTGTTGTCGCCTTCAACGGTGACGGTCATTTCGGGGAGCCCCTCACCGAGGTTGGGGACGCTGTCGTTGTTCAAGTCCCAGAACACCTTGCCGCCAATTTCAACTTCAAGGGTCGCATAGACAGCGTCCAACACCAAGCTGTTGTCCACAGCGTCGTCCGTGTTGAAGGGCGAATCGCTCGTGTCCATGAACCAAGATTTGGTTCCGATGGTACGATTGAGGTAGAAACTCCATTCTCCGGGCATCAACAGCTCAGAGGAATTCCCGTCCTCGTTGGTTCGCTCAAAGGTGACGTTGCCGAGTCCCTCGTGGCTCACGGCCGTGACCGTCATGTCGCTCAAAGGCGATTCGGTGACGGCTTCCATGAGTTGCATCGAGACATCAACGCTTACCTGGGTCGCCAAGTCCAACTCCAAACGGTCTGAGCCTGCCTGAACCACGACCGGCTGACGCAGGGTCTCCGTGTGGTCGCCGTTGGTAAACGGTGCAACGATGATGAGCCAGTCACCCGCAGGCACGTAGGCCGCAAAGGTGCCGTTTTCATCAGAACCGATGTTGAACCACTGGTCCTTCTCCTCGTTGTAGAGGAGGAAATCGTTTGCGATACCGTCGCCGGTGGTGTTGACCAAGGTTCCGTTCACCAAGTAGGTGTTCTTGAGCGGAACCTCGAGCGGTTCATCGATGGAGTCCAAACCTATGCGGAGGGCATCAAAGAACTGCTCGCCAACAAGGTCGTAATCCGTGGCGTTTTCGTTGTCGGCGGTGGTTCGGTTGAACACGATGTCATAGCCACCAGGAGTAAGGCCTACGGTGATGATTCCCGCTTCGCTGTAGTCTTCAGCCGTGAAGTACAGGCTCTCCTGGTTTTCGTCGATCGGCTTCAGCGTGAATGCCGGTGTGGCCATCGTTCCGTTCTCAAACGTCCCGTCTTCCGCCGAATTCAGGTAAACATGCATCGTAACCGCAATCGGTTCGGGGTTGGCAATGAGTTCCATCGTGGACACAAAGGTGGTTGCTGAGTGGTTGACAACAAGGTCCTGTCCACCGCTGATGTTCAATCGCTCATCGCTGACGGAGAGGTCCCAAGTGCCGTCGGTCAAGTCGAAGACGAATTCACCCATTTCGGTGGACGTGGTTCGCCACATCAGACCGTCCTCGTTGGTCGCCACAATCTCAGGAGCGACCCAGTTTGGAAGGGTCGAATCCCATCGAGTATCGTTTTCGTAGAGGTGGACGATGCCGTTGACGGTCGTGGTTGGCTCGAGGTAAAGGGCGCCGAGGTCCAAGTCCTCGCCGGTCTCAACCGATACCAGTTGGCCGAGTCCACGGTTGATGATGACACTCTCGGTGGTCATGTGGTAGGTGAACCCAGAAGGCACACGGACGGAGAAGAAGCCGGTTACGTTGGTGACAGAAGAGAACTCGAGGTTGCCCGAAACGAAGTTCACGGTCAAGGCCGAGGCGGCTTCTGTGGTTTCTTCGCGGTTCTCCTCAGGAGTCATTTCGTCCCACTGGTCGTATTCCTCGATGGTGATGCCGGGGTAGGACCGCATGCTTCCGTTGATGTACGCTGCCTTAGCGTAGGTCACGTCAGTCTGAAGTTCCTCAGTGCCGGGCTCAAGTTCGATTTGGTCAAACAGCACGAATTCTGGGTTGATGTCGTCTCGGATGTTCCAAACACCGAACAAAAGTTCAGCATAGATTTCACCGTTTTCGTCGCTGGTGACGTTGATCGGTTCAAGCACATCAACTTCGTTTTGGAAGGTGATGGTTCGGTTGGAAACATCGAAGAGCGGCTCTTGGGTGAGCGGGTCAATTGGCGAAACAAGCGTCAACGTCAAGTCAGCCGTATCCGGAACGTTGAGGGCCAACGTGATGTTGGTAATGTCATCGTTCACAAAGGCCGTTTCGTTGTAGTCGTACCAGCCGTCGTTATCGACGTCGCCTCGGTAGTAGTACTCACCCGGTGCGACGGGGCCGTAGGAGAAGTTTCCTTCCTCGTCGGTCGTGATCATAACGGCAAACTCATCGCCGAGTTCAACGTCAACGAATTCAATGGTTTGGTTTGGCATGGCATCACCGTGCATGTCCTTCAGCGTGTCCTTGAAGATGGCACCTGGCATGGTCATGGCAACATCGTACGTTGGGTCAATACCAATTTCAACGGGGTCCGGCAGGAGGACTTCCTTGCCGTTGGCCAGTTGTGCGATCATGTTGTAGGTTCCAGGCAAGAGACCGGTCTTGTAGAACGAACCGGGTTCAACCATTGGACCTGAGAAGGTACCAACGCCGATGAACATGCCCGTGCCGTTGAACGTACCCGTTCCTTCAAACGAGCCTGCACCTTCAATGGTTTCACCTTGACCGGCTTCGGCGTCACCGTAGGTTCGGCTCAAGGTGGAGGTGCCCTCGGAAGTAAACGTACCAAAGGCATCAACCGTTCCCTCCAGGCGGTAGGTTGGGGTTTCGCCGCTATCATCAATGAGGCAGAAGGTTTCGTTCGCTGGCATCACGGGATTGGATTCGTTGTCCGACTCGCATGCTGCGACCTCGGCGGGTTCAACCCACGAGGCTTCAAGCACACCAAATCCGGACCACGTACCGTTGGCAAAGAAGGTACGTGCATCGCCGATGTCTCGTGTGAACGTTCCGATGAAGTTGCTGGCGAGTGCGATGCCCTCGCTTTCGAACGTACCGTTCTCCGTCAACGTGGCTTCACCCGTTCCTTGGAGGATGCGAGATTCTTCGGAGGTGAACGAACCGCTCGTGGTTTCGACGGTGTAGTTGTCTGTCATCGACCAAATGTTTCGGAGAATGAAACTGGTTTCGGCAATGGGCTCACCGTTGAAGGCTTCATCGCCGGCCCATGAAACGGTACCGGAAACACCGCTGCTTTGGACGGCGATGTCAAGCGTATTGTCCATGTCGACCATTCGGTTGGCCTCGTCTGCGGTGACGTTGAGCAGGGATTCACCCAGCCAGGTCATGTTAGCGACTTGGCCCAAAATGGCCGTGAGCTCGTTGACTTGTCGGTCGGTGTTGGTCTCGGTCAGAATGTCACTGAGGCGCTCGCCGTAGGAACCGTCTCGGACCTTGTCGCGAGCAGAACTGGCGTCGAAATCACCCGCAAAGGCGGAAACACGAATCTTTCCGGCTGGAGCCAGGAAATTGTAGTGGCCTTCGTCGTCGGCGTCAACAAAGCCGATGGGGACCCAGTAGGTGTCCTCGTCCAAGTCTTCGCCGCTTTCTCCAGAGAAGGCGTCGCGCTCAATCAGCAAGCGAACGCCCGGTAGGCCTTCGCCGTTGTCGCTCATGGTTACTTGGCCGGTCAACTCTGCACCAGGGTAGTACTTCAGAATCTTCACCAGGGTGTTGGTGGATTGGATCTGGTCTTCTGGGGCTTCGCTGTACCAGTTGGCGATAACGAAGTGATTCATCATGGCACCAGGGAGCGGAAGGGCGTTGGTCATGATGGTTCCAGGGGAACCGGATTGACCGAAGTGTTGTGACGGTTGCGGGTTGCTTGAGCCGGCGTTCAAACCGAGCGTGGATGCACCGTATCCAACATAGGTTCGGGCAACCATGGTGTCGAAGAACGCAGGGTTGTGGTCAACACGAACATCCTCGATCTGCAACGGGTCAATGTCTGCACCGGCCTGCTGGTTGAGGAAATCCTTCTGCATGGCCTCGTCCACTTCTTCTCGGGTCATCTCGTCTTGGAAATCACCACGAACCGTTTCGTAGACTTCATCCATGTAGGTGGTGATGTCTTGTCCAGCGAGGATGGTGGGTGCGCCAAAGATACCCATGGGTTGACCACGGTTGTAGTTGGCATCAGCGGTATAGCGCCCTGCACGGGGGTACAATCGGTCGTCGATGGCAAAGTATCGGATTTCGTGGTCTCGGCTGATGGTCTCTCCAGGAGCACCTTCGTAGTCTTGAACCTTGTAGAGTCCCTCGAGGTTGATGAGGTCGTTGTAGAGGTCGTGAATGGTATGGTCGGGATTTGCATCAAATGCGGCCGTGAGAAGTTGCGTTACCATGGCCAAACGTGCATTCATTCGGTGAATGGAGGTTGAAACCGACAGGTACTCATCAAGCAGGTCATCGGTGTACCAATACTCGCCAAAGATGGTGTGGGTGCGTCCTTCGATCGTTTCTTCCGAGGTTCGAACGTTGTTGTTGAACGTGATATCGGCTTGGTCCATGGAACTCCATGCATCGCCAACACACGAGGTGGAAACAGCGTCCGTACACGGGATGATTTCGTTGTTCTTCCAAATCTTGTAGACCTTTGTGCTGTCGTCGAAGATGCCTGCGTCGTGCGTGTAGCCCTCGGCCATTACAACGTCGCGGTTGGTTTTGACAACGTTAAACGAGCGCTCTTTGATGAAATCGATCATGGATTCATCAAACGTCGTCTCCATGGTGTGGAATTCCTCGTATTGCTCGGCGGTCAAGTACTTCTTCACGGTGTTTTCGAAAGGCACGGTAAAGGTGTGGTCGTCGCCTTCGGTCGCATAGGCCCGGTCGCCTTCGGCCAACTGCCAGATGAACATGGCCGTCAAATCCTCTTGGCTTCTGGCCAAGAGCATGTTTCCAGTTGCAGGGATACCCGATTGGAAGTTGTCGGAGACCGAGGGGTGCTCACCCGTGCTCAACGCTTGGAACCCGTAGTCCCACCATGATACGAACGCGGGTTTGTCGGAATACGCCATCTCGGCATCTTGATTCGCCAACCAGTCGTAGGCTGCGTTCCAACCGTTGTCGTTGAATGAGGAACCAAAGCTACCAAGATACCAACGTCCATCGTAAGCGTCGCTGTCCAGAATAGAGAAACCAAGACCGTCAAAGCGTAGGATGTCAGGAACGATGTTGTAAATGCGTTCGTCGATCTCAGCTTCTTGGTTGGACGTTCCTGGGATGGCGGAGTCCAAACCGTACGTGGCTTGCTGACCGAAAATCATGATCATGACGAGGAACACCGCAGAGAATTGCGGTGTACGCCAAACGGCCTTTCGTGCTCCTGCGATACGGTCACCGGGCGTCCTGATGCCGAATTTCTTCCATGAACGGACCAGTCCGCTCCAGTCAGCCCACTTCCAGAATCCAACGATACCAGCAGCACCGAGAACGGCCATGATGGGCGTAGCGTTGAACATGAAACGAGCGGCGTTCCAAGCCATGAAGGTCGCTGCAAACACCCACACACCGAACACCAAGGCGGTGCCGTTTCGGTGGCGAAGACCTCGCCAAAGCAGGCCACCACCCATGATGAGAGCCAGCAGGAAGGTGATGGGACCAAAGGATGCAAAGAGTTGGGCACGGTTTGGTGCGTTTGCTTCAGCAACCGTTCCGAAAATCTTGGTCTTGGTGAAGTAGCCGCTACCGGTGAACAACACGTCCCAAGCGTTCGAAAGTTCAAGCGTTTTGAGAACGAAGAGGATGGCGAAGAAGACCGCAGCAGCTGCACCGAGTGTACCGAGGACCAACAGCCAGGGTTTGTCTCGGAACCCGGTGGTCACGAAGGCGATGGCCAAGGTGAAACCGAAGATGAACAAGAACGGTTGAAGTCCTGTTGAATCAAACACGAGGTTGAATTGTGGATGTGCGTAAAACGGCAGCGCCATCAAGAACGTGGTCGTCAGCATCACGAGGAACATGACGCTCAATGTCGTAGAATCACGGCGACGGAACATGTTCAATGCGACCTGCAAAGCATAGGCCAAGAACAGAATCGATGGACCAACGACGAACCCTTTCCAACCCAACGCGACAATACCGAAGGAAACGCCAGCGAGCACAGCGTTGGCCATGGCCGCCTGACGGTGGTTGGCGACGTCACCGAAGGCTCGGACGAAGGACATCGGGTGTGCCGATGTTGTCTTCGTGATGCGAGCCGATCCTGAGTACTTCACGGCACGCAGCCAATACATGAACCCAAGCGAGATGAAGAGCATGACGAAAGCGTCGTGGTCGGCCAGAGCCCAGGTGGAGTGCGTGACGTGCGCTGGCATGAAAGCGATGAGCCAAGCAGCCAGAACACCAGCACCTTTGCCGAAATGGTCCTTGGCGATGGCGGCGATGGGGAACACGGTGAGCGCACCGTAAACCGCAGGCAGGGCGAGCATGCTCCACCAGACAGCATCATCAGGATTACCGATGAACGGTTCGAGAAGCATGGCGCCAACGGCCATCGACCACGAGAAGAGCGGCGGACGAGGGTTGATGCCACCGATGGGATAGAATCGGTCGGCGTCAACCACAAGGTGAGCGTTGTTGGCCAGAATGTAGTCGACGACTCGCTTCATGTACCACGGGTCAGAACCACCCGTCATGTCCCAGTTGCCGGTTCCAAAGGCGTTCATCGATGGCACGGCGTACCATTGAACACGAATGGCAAGACCGACCAAAAAGGCCAGAGCCACCATCATACCGGCGCCGTGAGCCCGAAGGAACTGACGCGCCTGGGATGGCTCATGTTCGCCAAGGTTGGCCCAGCCACCGTATTTTTCGTGGTTGCCGATGGTGTAGATTCCGACGCCCAAAAAGAACGTGAAGCCCAGCCAAATCAAGGCACCCCAGGTGCCGTCGAGGTCTTCGTTGTACCAAATACCTGCTTCAAACCAAGCAGCGACCTGATACAGAGCCCACATGGAACCGACGAGCATGGCACGGGTGTACCAGCGCTCAGCCACCATGCCAGCGACGATGAGTGCGACGACCCCCGTGAGGAACGCACTCCAGTAGCCGATGTAGCCGTGGTAGCCCTCTTCGGTCGTGATACCCAACTGGTCGATCACGTCGACGGAGTTGAAGTGGTAAATGGAGCCTGCAAAGGCAAGCACCCAAACGCCAAGGGCGACCATGAGCGGCAGGGCGTCTCGGTTGAATCCGTCCTTGTTGCCGAGGAAGGAAAACCAACCTTCCTCTCCGGCAGGGTTCAAGACGCCTCGAGCGAGGACACCTGCGAGCATGCCCGCAGCGGTGAACATCGTCAGGTAGGCAAAGAACACGTAGGCTGTGGCCTGTCGCTCAAGGTTCATGGTCGAGACCAATTGGCCGCTTTCCATGGTGTATTGAGACGGGAGCGCAGCGAACGCATCACCTGCTGCGGCCATGGCGAACCAAAAGCCAACGGCGGAGAACGCCATGGTGGTCATCCACTCGTGGCGTCCTCGGAGGTTCAAGTTTGAACCAACGACGAGAATGACGGCAAACATCAACGCTGCAACAGCGTCGACATCTGCGAACATGTAGAGCCCCTCTGCACCGACAAGTGCCAAGGCCAACACGCTGAGGGAAACGGTGGAAGTGGAAATGTCGGGTCGAGTTGCCTGAACGATGCTCGGCACCAAGGCCAGCATGGATGCGATGGCGACGACGAGCATCGGCATCATGTTGTTCAACGTCAAGTCGTATTCAATGCCTACGACTCTGGTGGTGGCAAGAGCGAGCAGCACGGCCAAGGGCGCAAGCAGCAACCCCAACACGGCACTAGGCTGTTCCGCCTTCGTTTCCATTTCTTCTTCCATTTGTATCCCTCAATTTAGGTCCAGCCTGAAGGCTGGCGTCGTTGTCCACTTCTGAACCCCTTTTGAAGGTGCCTGTTTCAATACTGACGACTGTCCTTCAGTCGCTCTTTTACAGGCGTTTTTCCTTTATGAGCAACATCGAGCGTTTTCAGTCGATGGCGCGATGGGCAATATCCCTTCGGAAATGGCCACCTTGGAGGTCGATTTCATCCATCAAAGCGTAGGCTTTTTTCTGGGTTTGCTGAAGGTCGGCACCGAGAGCCGTACACGAAAGAACCCGTCCACCCGATGCGATGAAATCACCGCCTTCACCCAGAGACACACCGGCAAAATTCACCCAAGATGCCCCGTAGGAGGTTTTGGAAAGAAGCGTTTCCAATCCGTGAATTGGGCGCCCTTTGACGGGCGAGGCAGGGTAGCCCTCTGAGGCCAACACCACCGTGACGGCCGAACCTTCGTGCAGTTCCAGTTCGACGTCGTCGAGGGTGTCGGTTGCTGCACCGTTGAGAAGGGAGAACATGTCGGTTTTGATGAGCGGAAGAGTGACTTGGCACTCCGGGTCGCCAAACCGTACGTTGAATTCAACGACGTAAGGGTCGTCGTGGTCGTCGATCATCAACCCGATGAACAACACACCGCGATAGGGGACGGCCTGCTGTGAAAGATGCTGGTGCATGGGCTCGACAATGCGCTCGACGATTTTCATGTGAACCGAAGAGGAGACCACGGGTGCTGGACAGTAGGCCCCCATGCCTCCCGTGTTTGGACCTTCATCGCCGTCAAAGGCTCGCTTGTGATCTTGACTGGCCGGCAAGGTGCGGTAGGCCGTCCCGTCCATCACGACGAGCATGCTCGCCTCCTCGCCGGGCAAAAAGGCCTCAAGCAACACAAATCCATCCGTCTCGATGGAGGATTGGATGAACGACAGCGCCTCGGCTCTGTTTGAAGTGACCACCACACCTTTTCCACCGGCCAAGACGTCTCGTTTGACAACCCAAGGCTCACCAGCATAGGCATCGAGGGCCGCTTCGAGGTCCGATTGAGCATCAAGCCGCTGGTAGGCTGCGGTCGGTACACCCGCCGTTTCCATGGTCTCTTTGGCATGCAGTTTGGATCCCTCCAGGTGGGCCAACGCAGCAACGGGTCCGAAGCAAGGAACCCCAGCGGTTTGGCAGGCATCAGCCAATCCATCGCACAGGGGGGCCTCGGGGCCCACAACCACCAGACCTGCACCAACCTCGACAACGAGGGCGAGTAAGGATTCGACGTCCGAAGCACCGGTGTGATTGGTGGCGATTTGAGCGGTACCTGCATTCCCAGGGACGCAGTGCAAAGCGGCCACATGAGGAGAACGGTGAAGCGCAAGACACAGCGCATGTTCACGCCCTCCACCGCCAACAACGACGACCGTTGTTCCATCCATGACACAACGGGCTGTTCGGCATTGAATAATCCCTTCGCGGGTCCGTCTTGGAAGACCAAAGCGGAAGAATGCTTATCCACCATTGAGATGTGAGGCAATCATGCGAACACGACTCCATTCGGTCGCCATCACCCTTTGCCTGCTCATGCTGACGGCCCCTTTTGCAGCCGCAGCACCACCAACAAGCGGCGATTCAACGACCATTACCTCCTCGGAAACCTGGACAGAAGACGACCACATGAACGGCCACGTCATCGTCGAATCAGGTGCAACCCTCACCATCAATGCCAACATCACCGTAGAAACAGGCTCGGCCTTTACCGTGGAGCAGGGTGGCCAACTCGTCGTGACCAACGGGGCCCTTGTGAGCGACGACCTCAACGCAGGACTGATGGTGAACAGCATGTTTGCTGCGCTCACACTCAACTTTGGCGACCTCGCTGACGAAGGTGTCGTCCAGCTCAAGTTCGACCACATCATCGATGAATCCTCGAAGATGAACGTCACCCTCGGAGACGAAACGGTCAACGCCTCGGGCTTGGACTTGATTCAATTTGATGCACCGCTCAACGCAACGGACCTCGTCCTCACCTTCGATTCCTATTACTTCACCCCAACCTACGTTCTGTGGGCCAAAGCCATCTACGGCGGTGGCAACACGGAAACGCACCTCGCCCAGGACATTGAAGCACATGAGGCGCCGCTCTACTGGTTCCAGTCGGGCTTTGACATTCACGCTCATGGCGACCTCTCCATCACAAGCAGCACCGTTTCAGGTGCCAACATTCACTGCGAGGGCCTGTGCCAATTCGACAATTCAGAACTGGTGGGAAGTGCTCCCGTCGATGCTGCCTCAACCTCAACGGTTTCCGTTGAAGACAGCATCATCAGCGGTTCAAGAAGCGATGAGGACATCATTGTCCGCGACCAGGCATCCATCACCTACAGCAACAGCCAAGGCACCGGTGGCACCACCGATGCATGGATCCGTCTTCTCACTCAGCGAAGCCTCACCACCAACATCCCCAACGGAAGTCTGGACATCTACGACATGGGCTGGGGCGCAGCGGACTGGAACGATTTGACCGATGAAAACGGCTACATTCTCCTCGTTGAGGAAGGCGCCACGAACGAGCACAAGCGCATCGTGGAGTGGATGGACGGCGACGGTGTGCTCCATCAAGAAGAGGCCCGAATCACGCTGTCCATCACGAGCAGTTGGGGGACGTTCTCCACAACGATTGATGCGCCCACGACCGCAGAGGGAACCATTGAACTCGATTTGCCAGATGTGGCGGTCACCTCCGTCGCTCCAGAGTCGACAACCGCTGTTGCCAACAAGAGCGTCTCGGGGATGGTCACCGTGGCCAACTCTGGAGATGCTCCCGTCTCCGGGGTCAACATCTGGTGCTACGTTGACGGTGAGGTCGTTGAGACCACACAAATGGTGGTCAGTTTGGATGCAGGAGAGTCGAAAGACGTGCCCTTCACCTGGTACATGTACGAAGCAGGCGAGGCCGAACTCAACTGCAAGCCGCTGCTCCCCACGGCGCTGAACGGCATTGCAGACCTGGTGGTGGACCTGTCCGGCTCGACATCTGAGATCATCACGTGGGAGTATGCAGAGGAAGTCGAAGAGTTCCCCCTCATCATATGGATCGTCGCCATTGCGGGATTCATGGGCTTGGCCTTGGTGGTCGCTTCACAATCGAGGAAACAAGCGGTGGGCAAGGCTTACGACACTCACGTGGAACCATCGGCTGAATCAGACGAAGAGGACGACGCAGGCCCTACCGAAGAAGCAGAACCTACCGTTGAGGACGAGGAAGCACCCGAGGAAGAGCAAGCGGCATCATCCATCTACGACCTCAAAGAAGAAGACGAAGACTGAGCGAAACGCTCACCTGAGGTTCACTGACTGTATCAGTCAGAATCAGCACGTCGTGCCCACACCGTCGCCCTTTGCCTGAACGGGGTCATTGTTGCCATCCCGTGTAGCAGAGGTAAGATCGATATTCCAACTGTACTCCGATGAGAAAACCGTTTGGTCGCCAAGAGCATTGGTGATGTCAACGGTGAAGGTGTAACAATCCTTTCCTTCGTAAAAGTCAGACTTATCGAGGTAGAAAACTCCAGCGTTGTCCGTACCGGAGCCCGTGAGACCAAACCAACCGGCGGTTGAGGCACTTCCCGTTCCACCGCTTTGAGGCGACCATGTGGCCATGTCGCCGTCAACCGAGATGAGGCTCTCCGTCCATGTGTCACCACCCGAAACGGTGACCTGCACTTGATAGTCGGCGCTCATGGGACGAAGACCCACAGCCGAGAATCCACCGCCGTCTTCGGCTTCTTCGTTTGGACCGAGGAGGCCAACGAGAACTTCGATCGTGATGCCAACGTATTCGTCGGCGTCGTTGCTGTCGTGAAGTTCAGCGATGCGCACGCCAGCATCCTGTGCTTCTCGCGTGGTGAATCGGGTTGGAATCTTGATTTCGCCTTCCTGGCCGTTTGAACCAACGCCCTTGATGACGTAATCAACAACTTCGTTGCCGGCGTAATCTTCGCCGTTGCCCGCAAAGAAGTCGGCGAGTGGAACTTTGAACTTCTTCATGTCGTTGCTGACATCCCCTGAATCGGTCCACATTTCAACGCCATCAGCCTCAATCGAGACATCAACCGACGACATGGTGCCTCGAACTTTGAACGAGAGTTCGTTGGTCTCTTCGTTAAGTTCCACCTCGGAGATGGCCATGGAAGCGTTGGTGGGCACCAGCATGACGGCTGCGTAGGGGGTGGTTGCAATGAGCAAGGCCACCACGACGCTGGCGCCGAGTTTCACTTGGTTGATGCTACCACGCATGCGCTCAGCCTGGACGATGGCCCCGATACCAAGCACGAGAACGACCGTGACCACGATGAAGCCCCAGGCCCCTCCCTGAAGCGAGAGAATCGCGCCCAGCAGGATGACGACCCATCCAGCGAGGCTCATTTTCGTGGCGCTGTCCGGCCCACCCGCAGCATTTGACGTGGTGGATGTGGATGGAGCAGGTTCTGCGGCGGCCTTAACCGCCACCGGCTTTGGTTCGGTTTCCGAGTCTTTTGCCGCATTTGCTTTGTCAAGTAATCCACCCATGGTCAATCCCCGTTACAAGGGTGTTTCACGAACGGTGTTATCAATCCAACCCCTGTATGAGTCGCAGGGAGGGTTTTTCAGAACAACCCGTCAGAGGCCGGGAGCGGATTCTCGCCAGGCTTCTTCATCGCCCTCTTCATCGGTGTTGAGGAAGCGGCGACCAGCGACGGCGCCCGCAAGAGCGATCATGGAGATGGCAGGAACCACTTCGAAACCTGGGAGGTAAACGCCACGGACGTAGACCGTGATCATCTGGGACTCTCGGTTGCACCCACCGTTCTGGCAGGCGAATTCAGATTCAGCGTAGAATTCCATCACGTGGTAAGCATCGGACCAACCTTGGTTCTTCGGTGTACGGACCATGATTCGGGCGTTCTCTGGAGCGGTGTTGGGCTCGATGGTGACGACCGTCTGTGGGAGGTTGACGGTGAAGCCAGCTTCCTCCAGGGTGTCTCGGGTGTTTTCGGTGACACCGATCTTCATTCGGTCAATTTGATTTCCAAAGTTGTACACCTTGAACTGGAAGTTCTTGTCGGTCTTTGGCATGAGTTGAACAAAGGGCTCAACGGCCTCAACCTGAACGATGCTGAACTGCATGATGTTGATGAGGGCGTTGACTTGTGAGGAAGCGGTGTTGGGGGGCGGCAGGTTGTTGAGTTCCTGGACTTGAGCCGAGACGGTCAGTTGACGGGATTGCATCTGCATGTAGGGGTTGGCACGGACAACCACTTGGAAGTCCACTTCCTGGCCGGCACCGACGTACATGTCACCGGGTGCGGCCGTGGCGAGACCGTCGCTGGTGACCTGAATGGCGACCTTTTCGACGTAGGCCGTTGGGTTGGACACCGTACAGGTGGTGTAGCCCGTGAGGGTGGCCCCGGGTTTGACCTCAACTTGGATTTGACCGGGTGCACAGGTCATGGAAACGGCAGCGCCAGAAATCTGGGCAGAGGCTGGAACCGCAACCACCATGAGCGAACAAAAGTAGATTCCCAACAAAGCAACGACTCGCTTCCATGCCGACATAGTCTCACCTAACGGTCTTCCCAACCCCCCCCACCTCATAACCATTATGGGTCCGTTGTGCGAAAAGAGGCAACCTTGCCTCAGGTTTCGTGGTGGGCCCGAAGGGAGTTGAACCCCTGACCTCCCGGTTATGAGCCGGGCGCTCTAACCAACTAAGCTACAGGCCCCGTTAAAGGGTCAAACATGAGCATCATGAACCTTCTTGTCTCAATCAAATTGAGCCAGCGAAGATTGAGACGGCTTGATCCACTCTCGGACGTTCTTTTCCATCTCATCTCGAACCGCTTCGGGAACGAAGATCAAGCAGCGTTCATGCGGCTGGGCGAGCGAACGTATGAGCGCCGAATGTTCCGAGGCGTCCCGGCCGTCTTCAAGCAGAATCCCTGCGTCGTAGGGAAGGTATCCCCGCTTGCGAATCGTGGCTTGAATAAGGTCCAAGTTCGCATCGTAGCCTTGCGATTCAAGAAGTTCCCGCAGGCGCGGGAGGACAACGTCACACATCTCAACCGTAAGGTGGTCAATGCGCAGGGATTTGTGGAAATTTTTCCGACTCATGAGACGACCTGCGTAGCCCGAAAGACGCGCATCCGTGTGCCGTGCCCAACCCGGCAGAGCGACCTTGATGTGCGCATCGTTGAGGAGAACGTAATCTTCAGGGGAAAGGGATTGGTTGAGCAGCATGTGCGAAAGTTCGGCTGAGAGCTCAAGTTGTCCGTCCTTTGCCAAGTCCCTTGCCCGCTCGAGCATGTTGACGAGGTAAGCCTGTGTCAGCATGTTCACCTTGTGAAAGTAGACCTGCTGGTACATGTGATAGCGGGTGACGAGGTAGGCCTCAATGGCTGGAAGACCCCATCGCTTGACGAACATGCGTCCGTCATCACCCACACGGAGCGCCCGGATGACCCGAGCACTGTCAAACCCTCCGATTTGGGCCCCTGTGTTTGCTTGGTCTCGAATCATGTAGTCCATGCGGTCGACATCGAGTTGGCTGCTGACGATTTCCTTCATGAAGCGAGGAATCGGGACACCTTCGTGTTCGTCATGGCCGTCCATGAGGGCAAAGAGTCGGCCCATTCGCTTCGCTCCGAGGGTTGCTCGAACCGCTTGCCCGATGGCGGTGTTCGGTGATTCGAGGATGTCTCTGCCCCATGCTTCGTGAGAGCGAAACGTCGCGTAGACGCGGGGCGTCTCGAGCAAATGCGAGTAGGGGGGATGACCGATATCGTGGAGAAGTGCGGCCAACTGCACGAGTTCCTCATCGTCTTTCGACAACAGCCCAGGGTGGACCTCGTTCAAGTGAATGGCCAGTTGCCCAGCGAGGTGGTAGGCGCCCAGCGAGTGAGCAAACCTGTTGTGGGTTGCGGCTGGAAAAACATACTCGCAGGTCGACAGTTGTTGAATGGCCCGCAGACGCTGAAATTCGGGCGTGTCAATGATGGAAGCATGCGACGCTGGAACCAAAATATCGCGGTGGATTTCGTCGCGAATCACGCGGTCTCGACCGTTCATGATGGTTCTCCGGCTTCTCGGGTCTTTATAGCCCTTCTCGGAAACGGGAGGAAACCCAACGGAGACAACGCATAAGCGTGTCTTTTGACAGCACATCCCATGGCGGATGCCGTTAAGGGCCTGATGGACAAAATCACCAACGATGACCCTGAGACTCGAGGTCAGCAGTTGTGGGTCATGTTTGCCCTGTCAATGTTCCTCGTCGCAACGCTGAACTGGTACGCTTATGTTCGAGAACCTGAGGTCATCGAAGTTCGCCAACTCTTGGAATACAAGAACGAGGTCGTGAAGATTGAAGGGACGTTGATTTCCTGGGTGGAAGACCCGTATGCTTCGGGAGATGACCGCGTGGACGCCATCATCGATGACGGCACGGGCGTGGTTGAATCGAGGTGGTACAGGCCGGGAACCATGCCGCCCATCGGCACCACGGTCACGGTCATGGGCGATGTCATCGAATACGACGGACGCATATGGCTTCAATCGCTGGGTGCTGGCGCCATGGAATGGACGACCTCAGATTTACCCGACGTGGAGCAACTCGCCATCGCCGATGTGGCCCAAGATCCCGCTGCCTATGCGGGCGGAGTGATTCGGCTCACGGGTTTCATCGGAGAATCCATCGCCCCTGACGCCACGTTCACGTCCGCCTACCTTGGTGACCACCCCAACTACGGGAACTCCGAGCATCAACTGCACCTCATCATTCGCTCAGCCATCGGCGAGTGGATTGAAGCCACCTCAAAAGTGGAGTTGCAAGGCATCCTCACCTACCAACAGCGAGACCTCCGATGGAGCCTTCAGGTGCAGGGCCCTGAGATTCTTGTGGACCGCAACCACGTGGTCAACATCCCGCAACTGGACTGGAACGCCGAAGCCACGTGGAGTTACCAATCGGGCCAAACCGTCACCATGACGGGCGTGTTGACCACCGCCACCGACGATTGGGCCCTGTACGGACCGACGGGCACCTCCATCTGTGTTCTCCCGACCGATGAGGACCGCTCCTCCGATTCAGCAACATCGATGCACAACACCTTGCAAACCGTCGAGGGGCGCTTGATGTGGTCAGAAACGCACGCCGGTTGGTGCATCGATGCCAACGAGGGCGGTTCGCCGACCCTGATCAACCCTGAAACACCCATCAGCCTGATGGCCATGTTGTCCGCCGACCCCGTCGGCATGGTCGCCGACCCCGACACCACCTACACGCTCTCGGCCTACGTGAAGTACGCTGTCGAGCCTGGCGTTGAGAACGAGCGTGCCTATTTTGTCGATGCTGCAGCCTATTCCCCAGGATGGACGACGGTTGCCGTCACCGTGCCAGGACCACGAACAGCATGGTTGGAATCAGGCCAGAACATCATCGCCAACGTCTCGGTGGGTTGGGATGACGAAGACATGCGAATTCGCCTCACGGTCCACGACTACACGCTCGGCGCGGTTCCATCTGCACGAACCCTGCTGTGGGACGACGGGGCCACGCAGTGGAGTTATGCACGGGACCAGAACGTTCTGCTGAACGGTAAGGCAGAGTACGTTGATGACGAGTGGCGGTTGTTCCGAGACGGTTCCAATGAATCCGTTGTGCTCAATCTTCACGGTCAAGCCATCGGTGTTGACGAGTACCATGCCAACCAATCCATGACGTGGTCCGGTCGCTTGCGACAAGTCCAGAGCGATGACGGAATGAGTTTGGTCTACACGATGGACCAAGCGGATGTTTTGGACAGCGACGGGGACGGTTTAGGCGACACCTTGGAAGACATCATTGGCACGTCTTCGACGTCCGAAGATACGGACGACGACGGCGTATCCGACCGAGAACAATACGTGAACGAACAATCATGAGGTGAGGGGCGTGCTTGAAGGGTATTTTCTCGACTTGGCGTGGCTCCTTGGAGCCTTGTTTTTCGGGGTCATGCTCGGTTCGCTCACCGGACTCATTCCTGGATTCCACGTCAACAACGTCGCTCTCATTCTCCTTGCGCTTTCGCCTGCGCTGCTGGACCTTGGGATACCGCTGGCCTCTGTAGCGGCCATCATTGTGTCCACCGGTACCGTCCACACCTTCCTGAATTACATCCCGTCCGCCCTGATCGGCGCGCCCGACGGCGATACCGCGCTCTCACTGCTTCCAGGTCACCGCATGCTGCTCTCCGGTAACGCGGCTCGTGGTGTTGCATGGTCGGCTCGCGGGTCGCAACTCGGTCTGTTCCTGTCCCTTCCTCTCATCATCCTCGCTCGCATCGCCTTTGGACCAGAACTGGGTTGGTACGACAACCTGCGCTCAGTTCTTCCCTTCGTGCTGTTGACCATTTCGTTCCTTTTACTCGCCACCGAAACCACACGGCTGGATTGGCCGGCGTGGATGCAAGGCCTGACGGGCGGCCGACTTGGACGCGACTCTCGGTTCGCAGGGTTCCTTGCAGCCACGGCGTTTTTCCTCCTTGCAGGCCTCTACGGGTGGGGCGTGTTTACGCTGCCCGCTCGTTCCCCCGTGGGCATGCCCGATGCCAGCCTGCTCTTGCCGAGTTTGGCGGGACTGTTCGGCATTGCAAACCTTCTGGACATCTACGCAACAACCTCGCATCTTCCGCCCCAACGAGAAAATTGGGCACTCCCTCCCGCTCGTCCACTGGTGGTGCCGTGTTTTTGGTCGAGCGTTGCAGGAGCGTCGATGGGCGTACTTCCCGGCATGACGGCCTCACAAGCCACGGTGTTGGTGATGGGTGGTCGGAACCTCGCCGCCAAAGCACAAGGAAAGCAAGGGTACGGCATGGATTGGGAGACGCGTCGGCTCACGGAACTCAGCGACGATGAACTGCTGGAAATCGCAAAGGCAGAAGCCGATGAAGGCGTTGAAGGTCCACAAACAAAGCAGGACTTGGAAGTGATTGCTTTGCTCTCGGCGACCAATACAGCAGTTACGGTCATGGTTCTTGGGTTCCTCTACATCATCAGCCGGTCTCGGTCCGGTGCCACGTTGGCGTTGAAGATGATGTACCCTATCGAAACCTGGTCGTCGCTCGAGCCCACCTCGGATTTCATTCGTCTGTTGGCCGTCACCCTCGCCGCTGGGTTGCTCGCCATGCCCATGATGCGCTATGTCGGAAGAGGCATGCTCCGTCTGCACGCCGCCATTCCGCTTCAGCAGATGGTGATGGGCGTCATTCTCTTCGTCGTGGCCCTCGTGTGGCTTTCCACGGGCTTTGTGGGCATCGGTGTCCTCATCGTCGGCACCATCATTGGCCTGCTTCCCCCCCGTATCGGCATACGACGCTCGCACGGCATGGGCATCATCCTCGTGCCCATCATGATCTACACCTTTGCCCAAAAATTCGACAGCTTTGGATTCATCTGACCCTTGGACGTGACCCCCATGAAAACCACCCTAACCGCCACCAGCCTGATTCTGCTCTTCCTCTTCTCGTTGACCTCACCCATGGCGACCGTGCTCAGCGAAGAACGTTCCTCCGAGCACGCCAACGGACGCTCTACAGCGTGCTCTGGTTATGTCTGCATCAACGAGGTCATCCCCAACCCGAACGGCCTTGACGCCGGAACCTACCCGGACGGCGAGTGGTTTGAACTCCACAACAGCGGTACCGTTGACGTGGATGTGACCGGCTGGAAGGTGACCACCAGCGCATCCAAAACCCTGAACTTTGATTCCAACACCATCGTGGGCTACCAGGCGGGTAACGCCTCCACGTGGACCATCAGCCCCGGTGAATACGTGGTGATTGCCAGAAACGGAGACAACAACTTCTACATGACCAACACCGGCATGAGCATGACCTTGGTGGACAGCAACAACAACAACCTGCACCAAGCAACGTGGGGCTCGGTTCTTTCCGGAAAGAGTTACGAGCAAGACCCCGCCAGCGCCACCGCCAACTGGATTCAAACCAGCAACCCGACGCCCGGCCAAGTCAACTCGGCGACCGTCAGCAACAACCTCATTCCGGGCGACCTCATCATCACCGAAGTCATGGCCAATTCGTGGCCTTCCTACGACAACGCCTCATGGCCTGATGGCGAGTGGGTTGAACTCCTCAACACCGGGAGCAGCGACATCGACTTGACGGGTTACACCCTTGAAGACGCAGCAGGCAACGTCCTGCCCTTCAACGCATCACACCTCGTGAACGCCTCGCAATCGATGCTCATCAATCCAGGGCAACACCGCATCGTCGCCGTCAACGCCACGAGCGGATACGGCGTGCTGAACAACGGCGTGGAAAGCCTGACCCTCAAGTGGCCAAACGGCAGCCGCTCTCAAGAAATTTCGTGGTCGTCCACCGTCCAAGGCTTCTCCTTGATGGTCTCCACCCAATCCAACGCTGCATGGTCCAACGCACCCTACCCCACACCCGAAGGGATGAACCCTCTTCCGCTGGAACTCATGCCCCGTCAGGTCGGTGACGTGCAGATGACCGAGATTCTGTCCAACGCCACCAACGACGGCGAAGCCTTCCCTGACGGCGAGTGGATTGAACTTCACAACACCGGAGACGGCTCCATTGACCTCATGGGATGGAGCATCATGGACGGCATGGGCAACTTGACCTTCCTCGACCCCGGGACCTTGGTGTTCAACACCACGCAAGGTTCAACCGTCATCGACCCCGATGGACGTCGCTTGGTTCAATTTACGAGCCACACCGAACTCTGGGACAATTACAACCATCTCTTCTTGCGAGACATGACCGAACAAGTCGTTGACACCGCTGATTACAACACCGATTACGGAGAAGACCAGGCGTTGATTCGGGGCAGCAACCCAGCCGATTCATGGACGCCTGCTGCTTGGAAGACCCCCGGCCAGCCCGAACCGGGCTCTGCGCCGTCCTCCACCACCGTACGGTTCTCGGAAATCCTTCCCGATGCTGTGGGTTCCGATAGCCAAATGTGGCCCAACGGAGAGTGGATTGAGCTTTACAACTACGGGTCGGCAGATGTGGACCTGGCTGGATGGAAACTCCAGGCGGCGTCCCGAAGCCTGACCCTTCACGAATTCAACATGCCCTACCAAGACAACACCATGGTGCGAGCGGGACACGCTGTTCTCATCGCACTCAACGGCACCAGCAGTTTCTACCTGAAGCATACGTCCTCCGATTCCATTGGACTTGTGGACGCTGCAGGCGGTGCAGTCGATACCATCGCATGGTCGGAAACCGTTGAAGGCGAATCCTTGGTCGCTCCAAACAGCACCCACGCAGGTGTTGGCCCCAACGGCAGCGACGCTACCGGAAACTGGATTCTCTCCGCCTGGGCCACACCCGGTGAAGTGAACCCGGTTTGGCCGGCCTACACCGGTTCGACCGACCTCGCCATCACCGAAGTGTTGCCCTACTGCAACGACGACTCCATCGAACCAACGGAAGATTGGGTCGAAGTTCACAACCAAGGCACGACCCCCTTGAACATCAGCCGGTGGTCCATCATGACCTCGGACGGCGATCGACGGTTCATTCGATTGAACAGTTTGTGGGCTGGAGAAAATGAAACGCCAGAGGTACTGCTCCAACCCGACGAACGCGCTGTCTTCACCATGGAGGAATACGTCCTGACCGGCCTCGGTGATGCCTTCGATTTGCTTCACCCTGACGGCGATACCGTCGCCACCGCAGCATGGGTCGTCATCACCGACTGCCAGACCCTGATGCCCGGAGACCACTCAAGTGACGACTGGCAACACACCCTGTGGCCAACCCCGGGAGAGGCCGAACCCGACCCGACTGAATTTGCGACGAAGGACGACATCAGGTTCACGCGGTTCATGCCCTCAGCGTCCACCGACATCTCAAGCAACATGGAATTCATCGAGGTGGCCAATCAAGGCGACAAGTTGGCTGTCCTCAACGGGTGGACACTGCGAACCACCACGGGGTCTTCCAGCACCTACAACGCCACCATCGCCAACCTGATGATTCAGCCCGAATCATCGGTTCTGCTGGCCAACGATGCCGATGCGGTGGGCGTTTACGAAGACGGCACGGTAGCGGATATGGACGGCGTGTTGGACCGAAATTTCTACCTCCCAAATTCGGGAGCGGCACTGCAATTGCTTGACGGTTCGGGAGCAGAAGTGGACACGCTTGTCTACGGAAACGGACCGGTTTCCGTCTCTGGCTGGAGCGGAATTGCGCTGGCCGAACCGCTTGCCAACCTTGACAACCTCATCTATCTCAGAGGAAGCGGGTGCGGAGATACACCGGACACCAACACCGTGGAGGATTGGCACGAGCAGTGGAGTCGCCTGGGTGGAAGCACCTTCTGTTTCGACACCTCGACCACCGGTACGGGCACCATCACGCCGCTCATTGGACCCGAATACGGGTTGACGGATTTGCTCGCTTGGATTGACGGAGCCACGGAATCGCTTCATGTTCACATGTATTTGCTCCACGAGGTTCACTTGGTCGAAGCCCTCATCAACGCTCACAATCGAGGCGTTGACGTCAACGTGGTCCTTGATTACGGCGACAGTTGGTGGAAGCAATACGACCTTGACACCCACCGCGGGATGGCGACCACCATGCTCGCTGCGGGTGTGGACGTCAAGTGGTTCGGTGATACGGGCGAGAATCCGTATGCCTACATTCACAGCAAGGTGGCCGTGAGGGACAGCGAGAGCGTGTGGATCGGTTCAGGAAACTGGAAGTCCTCCTCGCAACCAGCACCTGGTGATGCAGGAAATCGCGACTGGGGCGTTCTGGTGGACGACGAAAGCGTGGCCGACATGGTGCTCAACCATCTCGTCTTTGACGAAAACGAAGCACGCAGTCACATCACGCCCGTAGCAGCCTCCGATGCACCCAACGGCTGGAGCATGCCCTCGTCCGAGGCCATCGTTGGCAACACAGCACCCTCCATCCAAGGCGACTTTGAGGCCACGTTGCTCGTCTGCCCCGACAACTGCATCGATGACCTGGTGGACATGTTGGACGGCGCAGAAGAGGAAATCCTGCTCTCCTTGCAGTACCTCGACATGGACTGGTCGTGGGGATGGGGAGAAAATCCAATTCTTGAGGCCCTGGAAAATGCTGCCATACGGGACGTGAGCCTCCGTTTGATATTGAACGGCGCTTACCTTGACGAAGACATTCAAAGTGTGGTCGACCGCTTCAACGAAGAGTGGAATTTCACCATGGGATACGACACTTCAGCCATCGTGATGAGCAGCGATGAGAACGTCACGAAACTTCACAACAAAGGCATCATCATCGACGGAGAGCACGTTCTCGTCTCGTCCATCAACTGGGGCGATTCAGCGCTCGTTCGAAACAGAGAGATGGGCCTGATGCTCTCAAGTGAAGCCGTTGCAGAGGTGTTCATTGAATCATGGTACGAAGACTGGAACCGGTTGGACAGCACCACGGATTCGGACCAGGACCGACTGTTGGATACGTGGGAAGTGGCTTACGGATTGAACCGAACCCAGCGCAGTGTTGCAGGTGATGCCAATTCTGATGAATCCAAACTCGACCTCGACGGTGATGGATTGACCAACTTTGTTGAACAACTTCACGGAGGACATCCCACCCTTGCCGACACCGATGGCGACTGCATCCCCGACGGATTGGAAGTCAGTTGGGCGCAAACGACGGCGCTCAACACCAGCATGCCGACCATTGAACCGAGAAACGCCCTGACGCTTTGGGATGCAGACGGTGATGGACGCAACGACAGTGAAGTGCTCGGTTGTGATTTGGCGGGCGTGGTCATCGAACCCGAAGACACCACGAACGACGTGAGTACCGACGATGACGATGACGGCATTCTCAACGCAGACGACCTCTGCCCCGACACGCCAGCCAACGTCGCCACCGACAGCAGCGGCTGCTCATCGGACCAGCGTGCATCGCTCGTCGAGGACAGTTCAGAGGGCACCGAGGGTGATTCTGCCCAATCCTTCTTCTTCATGCTGATGGTGTTCGCACTGGTTTTGTCGGGCGGTGCTTTTGTTGTACTGCGAGGCATGCGAACCGATTCAGAAGACGTCAAAGACGCCATTGGAGAAGCAGCCTTTGCAGACATTACCACCACACCCGTCAACCAAGAGGGTTGGCAACAACCGGTGTTGGACGGAACAGGAGGCGGCGTAACACCCGAGATGCTGGCCCGAGTTCCCGGCTGGACGGCGGAGATGGTTGAACAGTATCTGAAGCAAGGTTGGACGATGGACCAACTGGCAACCTACTACCAAGAACAGGTTGCTCAGCACGGACAATGAGAGCAACATTGAAACGGGACCTTGACGAGAGAATCCCTGATACCCATGGAGATTCGCAGCAGCAACCCAGTCCTGAATCAAAAATTCTGGAGCAATTTAACCGGTAACGACCGGATGACCGTCGACGGCAGCATGCGAAAAATCGGTTATCTGCTCGGCCTCACGGTGGTGAGCGCCCTGGTGTCAGCGGTCTTGTGCTTGAACGCCATCAACAACGGCAACGGGGGGATCTACGTTGGTGGATTCATGATGCTCGGTTTCCTCGGCGGCTTCGTGATTGCAATGGTCGTGTTTGTCTCACGGCCAAAAAATCCAGCGGCCTTGATGAGCATCTACGCCATCCTTGAAGGCATGGCCGTCGGAGCAATGTCCCTCGCCCTTGAATTGACGGCGTACAAAGGCATTGCACTCCAAGCGGTGTTTGGAACCATGGCCATCACGGGGACGATGTACATCATGTACACGTCGAGGATCATCCGTCCGACCCCAGCCTTCAACAAAATTGTCGGCGGGCTTGTCATCAGCATTGTGTTTCTCTACCTCACCTCCTTTGTACTCCAGCTCTTCAGTGGATACGATGTGCCCTTCCTCCACAGCTCGGGCCCCATTGGGATCGGTGTCACCGCCTTCATCCTCGTTGTGGCCGCCCTTACCCTCATCAGTGATTTTGGGTTCATTGAATCCGGAACACGCTACGGTGCTCCCAAGAACATGGAATGGTACGCTGCTTTCGGCATTCTCATCTCGCTGATTTGGATTTACATCGAAACGCTTCGGCTTCTGGCCAAACTCCAAGCCTTCAGGGAATGAAGTCGCATGACGAGGTCCATCCCCTCCATCGATTTCCGACTCGCCCTCTCGGGGGACGAGGGCGAACGGGCACGTTTCGTTTCAGAAGTGGGTGATGCGCTCAGGGACATCGGTTTCTTTGCCTTGACCCACCACGGCATTCCACGGGCTCTTGTGGACGACACCTATGCAAAATGCGACGCATTTTTTGACCTCGATGAGCCGACGAAGCGGACCTACCTTCAACCCGACATCGGTCACCAACGAGGCTACACCGCCTTCGGCGTCGAACACGCCAAGGACAACCCTGCCCCGGACCTCAAGGAATTTTGGCAAACGGGACGACCCTATCCCGGCGATGGCACCGTCCCAACCTATCCCCAAAACGTCTGGCCAACGACCCACGTGGCAGGGTTTCAAGCCACCACTGAAACGCTGTTCTCAAGCATGGAGACGCTCGCACAGCATTTGCTCTCGGCATGCTCAACCTACCTTGGCATGCCAGAAGACTGGCTTCCCAACATGTCCCACCATGGCAACACCATCATGCGCATGATCCACTATCCACCCCTTGACGAAAGCATGCCGGAAGGGGCGGTCCGCTCCGCAGCCCACGAAGACATCAATTTCATCACGCTGCTGGTCACGGCCACGGCCGATGGATTGGAAGTGATGGACCATGACGGCTCTTGGATTCAAGTTCAAGGCGACCAAGACGCCATCATCGTCGATTCAGGCGACATGCTTCAGAACCTGACCAACGGCTTGTTCAAATCCACCACCCATCGTGTGGTGAACCCCAAGGACAGCAATACACGACGCTATTCAATGCCGATGTTCGTCCATCCACGCAACGAAATTGACCTTACTCCACACCCTGATTTCGTCGCCATGACGGGCGGTCAAGCAAACTACGCCTCCATCACGGCCGGTGATTACCTGCACCAGCGATTGAAGGAAATCGGTCTGATTTGAGGGTGCTCCATGGACCTTGATGCGCTCATCAACGCCGTCAATTCTGGCGTGTCGCAAGACAGCCTCGCCCTCCAGACCTTCGTGAACGAGGTGGCCGACGGCCAGCGTTCAACCGAAGAAGCCACGCGGTGGCTCAAGGCCGTCCATGAACATGGATGTACGGTTGAAGACACGGTCGTGCTTACCCGAGCGATGATCGACTCAGGCGCACGATTGTCATGGCCAGACGGCGCCCCCGTTGTCGACAAGCACAGCACGGGTGGTGTTGGGGACAAAATGTCCTTGATGCTCGCTCCTGCACTCGCCGCAGCGGGTTGTCGTGTTCCGATGTTGGCGGGTCGAGGACTCGGCCACACCGGCGGGACGATTGACAAACTGGAATCCATTCCTGGCTTCAATTGCGCACTGACACCCGAAGAGATGCAAAGCGCCGTTGATGATGTAGGGTGTTGCATCGCCGTTCAAAACGAAGCCATCGCGCCGGCAGACGGTGTGCTCTACGCCCTTCGAGACGTCACGGATACCATCGATAGCGTGCCCCTCATCACGGCGTCCATCGTATCGAAGAAAGCAGCTGAAGGCCTCAACGCTCTTGTGTTGGACGTCAAAACCGGCAGCGCCGCTTTCATGCAGACCCGTGAAGAGGCTCGAGCCTTAGCCGCCTCCATGGTCAGGACCGCCGAAGGTCTCGGAATTCGCACCGTTGCCCAACTCACATCGATGAGCGAACCCATTGGCACCCACATTGGCAACGCCCTGGAAGTGATTGGAAGCGTCAAGGTCCTGCAGGGTGCGGGTTCAGCCGACACACGAGCGTTGGTGGTGCTGCAAGGTGCAGCCTTGCTCTCCATGACGCATGAAGGGGTGGACCTCGACGAGGGCCGCCGACGCATGGAGCAGGTGTTGAGCAATGGGGAAGCTCTGGAGGTCTTTCGAAGAATGTGTGTTCGCCAAGGCGTTGACGAAAAGGTCGCTGAGACGCTGGTCGTTCATCCCGAGAAGGTGGTCGGAACGGCAAAGGAGCAGACCACCTTGCTTGCTCAAACCGACGGCTATATCTCAGGATACGACGCCATGAAGATGGCCGTTCTCGCTCGTCGGCATGGGGCTGGTCGTTTCGCTCTTGATGACGAAATAGACCCGCACGTGGGCTTTGTTCTCGAAGCAACCCGGGGCACCGAGGTCAAGAAAAATCAGCCGATGTTCACGTTCTACCACACCAGAGGGCTCTCCGAAGAAGACCTTCAGGATTTGAAAGCCATCGGCGCCGTCGTTGAAAACCAACCTCAAGTTGAATCGCGTCTGTTGGAATTGATTGATTCCAGTTCAACGAAGGCGTGATAAAGGGGATGCTTGTCGCCCACTTTGCCGATTTAGCTTAGCTGGTGGAGCGTGGGACTGTTAATCCCAAGGTCGTGGGTTCGAGCCCCACAATCGGCGTAAAATTCCCTTCAGTGCCTTGATTAGCCGATTTACCATCGTGGGTTCGAGGTCTGAATGCACACCCAAGCCCACAGGTTCTCAATCACGTGCGGCGAGTTCAAGCGGTCGGTCAGGTCGCTCGTCAGAGGGATAAACGCCCCAGTAGGCTTCTCTTGCTTCTTGGTTGACCTGCATGCACAGTTCCACATCACCCGGGCGGTCAGGCATCGTTTGCGTGCCGTTCAGGTGCTCGATCATCGGCTGAATGTTCGACATGTTCACCACGCCCCAGCCGACCTGTGTGCAGGGAGCAACAGGAGAAATGGGCATGGTGCCTGCGCTTGGGTCCCATGTGGAAAAGGACGGGTACCATGCAGACAGGTTCAATGCATTTCGCACCACGGAATTGGTGATGCCTGCCTCGGCCCCAGCGTTGGGATGTCCCTCTGGCCAAACACCGTTCACGAGCAGACCGTTGCGGTCTTCTGACGATGCACCTGAGCCCATGTCGCCCACCTCCTCACGCAGATGTTCAAGCACAAAGGAGAGGATACCGGCTGTTCGGGGCGTGGCAAAAGATGTGCCAGAAGTCTCGTGATAACCGTCAACGTCGTCGTGGTTGGGCAACACCTGCGTCCAATCAGCAGCGATGTCGGGATAGGAGCCGCTCATCGTCTCTTTCTGGTCGTCACCCTCTTCAGCGTAGCCAGCGATACCGATGGACCAAGGAGGGCCGGCCGTGGCGTCTTGAACGGCAGGAGATGGCGTGTTGTCGGCAGCACCGGTGTGGATTTTGTTGTTGACAACCACCGTTTGGTGGGTGCCCGTTTCAATTCCAGGAACGGGCAAAGAACCGATGGCACCAAACGAAGTCGTAACGATATCGACCAGCGGTTGGTTGCCGGCTGCAAGGACCGCTTCGGTGGAGAAACCCTCCACGAAGAAGATCACGGCGTCGGGATTCGCATCCAACACAGCGCCCGTCACCGCCGTACCGTGACCGTCCGATGGATCGTCCAAGATATGGATGTCCGTCCCCCCGTCAGGAGATGTTCCGATGATTTTTGTTCCTTCAAAATAAACGATGTCGCTGGTGTTTATGGTGTCCCAGCAGGATGCTTTGTCCGCATCGTAGCGTTCCTGCCACGTGCCCTCAAAGGTTGGAGCGCACGTCTTGGTGACCCCCAATCCATCGAGCAACCAATCAGGATAGGTTTCGTTGGTTCTGAAGTGGTCGTGGTAAACGTTGATGCCCGTATCGATGGGAGCCACCACCGAATAGGCCCGCCAATCGTCATCAGATGGTTGACTGGCGCTGGTTTGGCTCGCGGCGTTATCGGGCGAACCCAGCATGGACAAACCCACGAAAAGGCTCGCAACCAGCAAGGTCGAGAGAAGGACGGCAAGAGGTCCTCTTCGGGCATCTTCAGCGAGTGCAGCCTCGTCAAGAAGGCCTGCATCCTCGTTCTCACCCATGGTTTTGCCTCGCCGTCACCCACATGAAGGTATGCCCGAGATGGACGTCACTCCCACTCGATGGTGCCGGGTGGTTTGTGCGTGATGTCGTACACGACGCGGTTTACGGCACCCTTCACCGTGTTGGTGATGCGGGTGCTGATCTTTTGCAGAATCTTGTGGGGAATCTCAGAGTATCGGGCAGACATACCGTCCATCGACTGAACGGCACGGACCACCACCGTCTCCCCGTAGGCACGCACGTCGCCGTGGACGCCAACGCTGCGAACAGGGAGAAGCGCAGCGAAGTATTGCCACGGGATGTCCATTTCACCGCGCTCTGCTGCGGCTTCAAATTCTTCTTCCACGATGGCACAGGCTTCCCGCACCACGCCCACACGTTCGGGCGTGAGTTCTCCTAGGGTTCTCACGGCCAAGCCAGGACCTGGGAACGGTTGGCGCTCAGCGACGTTGATGTCGAGGTTGCGAGCCAATTCCCTCACCTCGTCCTTGTACAGTTCACGCAGGGGTTCAACCACCTCCAACGTCATGTCCTCAGGAAGGCCACCAACGTTGTGATGGGACTTGATGGTGTCTCGGACACCACCGCCCGATTCAATCCAATCGGGCGCAATGGTCCCTTGGACCAAGTATTTGGCCCCGCATTTTTTCTGTTCGTCCTCGAAAATTCGGATGAACAACTCACCGATGACCTTACGCTTTTGCTCGGGTTCAGTGACTCCTTTGAGGGCCTCAAAGTAGCGGTCAGCGGCTCGAACGGTGATGAGGTTGATGCCTTGGGCTTCGAGGAGCGCTTCAATCTGCTCCGTCTCGTTTTTCCTCATGAATCCCGTGTCAACATAGACGCAGTGGAGGAGGTTGCCGACGGCTTTGTTGGCGATGACGGCCGCCACGGTGGAGTCCACGCCACCAGAGCATGCGATGATGGCAACGTCGTCAATGGTCGCTTTGAGGGATTCAATGCTCTCGGCAATGAATTCCTCGGCGTCGAACATCTCAGGCACCGCCGTTGACTTCCTTGTCTTGGGCCTTGACGCGGTCGATTTGGTCGAGCTTGTTTTGCTCGAGGGCGGCTGCGTACTTGCCGTTGGACAGGGCCAACATTTGGACGGCGAGGTAGCCTGCGTTGTCGCCGCGGTCAACACCTACGGTGGCCGCAGGCACGCCTGGGGGCAGCTGGGCGATGGAGAGCAGGGAATCGTAGGGTACGCGTCCGCCGCAGGGGACACCGATGACCGGCTTGGTGGTCAAGGCTGCGACGGCTCCAGGGAGAGCAGCCGCCAGACCGGCCATGGCGATGAAGACCGAGCATCCGTCGTCAATGGCATCGCCCACGATTTGCTCAACAAACTTTGGCGAGCGGTGGGCTGAGGCGACGCGGAGTTGATACGGTACGTCGAAGTGTTCCAAGATTTTCGTGCACTTTTGGGCGATGGGAAGGTCTGAGGAAGACCCTAACAGTATGGTTACATCCATACAAATCTGCCATCGCGGGTGGTTCTTTATGATGACTGATTCAACCGATGAGCACAGCCGCCTCATTCCTCATCGAAGAAAGCGCTTGAGGCGTCGTAAAGACGTTGAAAATCAACCCCCCATGCCTCGGTTGCGGGACGCATTTTGGCCGGTGAGAGAACTTCGAAACACAGTCGTGGTTGTTCTCCATCAAGAGCACCGTACATCGTGGCAATGCTGCCGTCATCAAAGCGTCGGGTCCCCATTCGACCGTTGGTCCAGCGTCCGTTGAACATGTTCCATCCATCCAGTGCCTCTACGGGGACAGCAATGCTCGTTGACCACGGCAGACCGAGTGATGGTGCGTCGCAGGACGACAAATGATTGAGTCCAACGTACATGCAAGCAACGCTACCAAAAACAAATCCATAGGAGACCCACCACCAGGTGTTCATTTCGAGCCCCCAAATCAACGCAAGACTCCCCGCCGCCGTTGCGAGAACAACCGCTGCCAGTTGCATCTTTGGTTCGTGCAACGATGAGCGTCGCTGACCAGCACCTGAAGCGAAGGCCAACGCCAACATCAACCACGAGACAGCGGCCAAGGTGAGACGGTGGTCTTCGTATCGGGTCGTGATCGCCAAGACCATCATGAAACCAACCGGAAGCAACGCCCACGAAAACGCAAACAGCGTGATGGTGAAGTCGTGCTTCACCTCGCTTGCTGTCCAACCATCGGGGATGTCTTCCACGCCGCTGGGTCATGGCAGGGTGGAATAACCCTTCCTCATTTCATTCATCGTCGTATGGGTGACGCAGACACAGGTTTCGTGCGGCATAGACCTCATCGACGCGCCGTACAGGCGTGGTGATGGGAGCTTCGTGCAACGCTTCAGGATCGGTCTTCAGCACCTGAGCGAAGTGCTCAGCAAAGGTGTCAAGCGTATCCTTGGATTCGGTTTCGGTCGGTTCGATCATCATGCATTCTGGAACCACGAGCGGGAAGTATACGGTCGGTGCCATGTAGCCTCGGTCCAGCAGTCCTTTCGCCACGTCCATCGCAGAAACACCCAGCGATTCTTTAGCGGGTTGCATCGAGAGGGTAAATTCGTGCTTGGCCACATCGGTTTCAGCGCCGTCGACGAAGAGGTGGTCAACGCCCGCCTTTTTCGCCTCCCGATGGATGGCGTGTCGGAGATAATTGGCGTTCAACACGGCATGCTCGGACATGGCCTTCAAACCTGAGCCGTAGCGGCGATAATAGGCCCAGCAGCGAATCACCGCCCCAGCGTTTCCGTGCCATTGTTGGACCTTTCCGATGCTGTGTTCGGGTTGTTCCCAATGGTACCAGTGCTCGTCCACCGCCACGGCCATCTCATCCGCACTGGGTGAACGGCGAGCAGCGAGCGGCCCCGGCAAAAACGGAGCGAGGTGGGCTTTTACGCCGATGGGACCGGAGCCTGGACCTCCGCCGCCGTGAGGCTGCGAGAACGTCTTGTGGAGGTTGAAGTGGACCGCATCAAAGCCCATCAAACCCGGCGAGGTGATGCCGAGGATGGCGTTGAAGTTCGCACCGTCGTAGTACATTTGACCGCCGGCCTGGTGAACGATATCGCTGGCGGCTTTGATGTCGGCTTCAAACAGACCGAGGGTGTTTGGATTGGTGATCATCATGGCGGCCGTGGTCTCGTCGGCGACGGCAGCGAGAGCGTCGAGGTCCATTCGACCGTCTTCGAGGCTCGGAATTTCGACGATCTCAAACCCAGACATCGCTGCACTGGCAGGGTTGGTTCCGTGGGCTGAATCGGGAACAATGACCTTTGTTCGCTGGTCTTCGCCACGATGACGGAAGTACTCCTGGATGCAACGAACGGCGGTGAATTCACCTTGCGCACCGGCCACGGGTTGAAGCGTAACTTGGTCCATGCCAGCGCAGATTTCCAGCATGTGCTGCATTTCGTAGAAAATTGAAAGCAGACCTTGGAGGTGGTGCTCTGGTTGGTGAGGGTGGATATCGGCGATGCCAGGGAGTTGGGCGATGACCTCGTTGACCCGAGGGTTGTGCTTCATGGTGCAGGAACCGAGCGGGTAGAATCCCGTGTCGATGCCAAAGTTTCGCTTGGACAGCCACGTGTAATGGCGGACCATTTCGGGTTCCGAGAGACGGGGCCAACGGGCGGACTGCTTTCGAACAAGTCCCTTAGGGACCTGAGGTGCCGTTGCCGAGGCGAGAGGAGCGGGTTGGCTGTAGCCGGTGTTTTCAGCACCGTTGTGCTTGAAGAGATGGCTCATGCTTCCACCCCCGAATGCGACGCCCACATGGCCAATTGGGCAGAGAGTGCTTCGATTTCATTGAGTGAGGTTTGGTCGGTCGTGGTCACGAGGATCTGATTGTTGCTGTCGTTGTACCATCGGCTCAAATCAAGGCCGCCGATGATCCCGTTGCTGTCAAGGTAGGCAAGGCATTCTGCGGCGGAGCCCTGCACTTCGATGGCGAATTCGTTGAAGTGATGTGCATCGTGGACAAGACGCACACCGGGTGTTTGGGACAGGACTTCCTTGGCCTTCTGACACGCCATCATGTTGCGATGGGCCAAGTCGCGCAGGCCATCAGGTCCCAGAAGTGCCATGTGCATGGCACCCATGAGGGCGATGAGCGTCTCGTTGGTGCAGATGTTTGAGGTTGCACGGTGTCGGCGAATGTGCTGTTCTCGAGTGGAGAGCGTCAAACAGTAGGCTTCCTTGCCGTCGACGTCAATCGAACGTCCAACGATTCGCCCTGGCATCAAGCGGAGGTAGGGTTTGCTGCAGGCAAAGATGCCGTACAGCGGGCCTCCACCGGTCACCGGGCTGCCGAGCGGTTGACCTTCTCCGACCACAATGTCTGCACCGTAATGACCGGGGGCTTCGACCAATCCGAGCGATACCGGTTGAACGCCCACGATGAGAGCGGTGTTTGCGCCGATGATGTCCTTGACGGTCGTGAGACCTTCATCGAGGACGCCGAGCGGGTTGGGCTGTTCAAGGTAGACGCCGCACGAGCCTGCTGCTTCTTTGAGGGCGTCAAGGTCGAGCGTGCCGTCCGCCTTGTGGGCGATGAAACGAATCTCAATTTCAGCCCCCTGGCAGTAGTTTTCCATGACGGAAAGCTTGTCGGGCGGCGTGAGGGCAGAGACGTACACGGTATTGGGTTGGCTGGCTTTGCGGTTGTGAACACGAACGGCGCACGTCAGTGCTTCGGCGGCTGCCGTGGAACCGTCGTAGAGGGAGAGGTTGGCAATGGGGAGACCGACAAGTTCGGAAACCAACGTTTGGAATTCCCACATCGCCTGGAGCATGCCTTGACTGACTTCGGGCTGATAGGGCGTGTACGCCGTAAGGAATTCTCCACGGGTGACGAGTTGGAACACCGAAGCGGGCACATAATTTCGGTACAAGCCGGCTCCAAGGAAGGACGGGCGACTGCCCATCGCAGTGTTGGAACCCAGAAGGCGTCGTGCGTCGCTGATGATCTCCTCTTCGGATTGAGGACCTGGGAGGGGAAGTTCACCGGTGAACCGCACGTCGGCGGGGATGTCGGAGAACAAATCCTCCATGGATTTGAGTCCCATTTCCTGCAACATTTCTGCCTCTCGGCCTCGGTTTGGTAGTTGGTCGACCATGGTGTGCACACTCCAGGCGGTTGGGTATGTGAAAATCCATGCGCGCTCCGCTCATAATGAATTGCTTCACTCCACCTGAAAACAGGGAACAGCCTATGATGCGAAAGGGCCTGCGTCAGCCATGGTCCGAGTGGCGATGGTGGTCACCAATGCATGTGCTCCGGACCCTCGCGTCTTGCGACATGCTGTGTGGATGCAACAAGCAGGCTACCAGGTCACGGTGCATGCGTTTGACCGGGAAGAACGGCATCCAATGAGCCAAAACCATCAGGGCGTTCGCATCATGCGGTATCGGGTTGGCCGCGTGGCCTACGGTGGAACGCTCAACACCTATCGCGGTGTTCGCCGGTTCCAACGGACCGTGATTCGAACCCTGAACCACGACCCCCCTGCCCTCGTCTACTGCCACGACGCCGACACGCTCAGGATTGGATGTGCGCTCAAGGACGCCGCCAACGTTCCCTTCGTGTTTGACATGCACGACCTTCAACACACCTGGGTTCGATATGCTGCGCCCCAATCCAGCCTGCGTTCCCTCATCAGCGGTCAAATGAAACAGCGCATGCTTTCCCGTGCCCGCTCTGCGAGCGCCATCGTGACATCAAGCACACAGGTGAACGATGCATCGCATCGTGGTTTTGTTGAATGGCTTCAGCACCATGGACTGAACGGGGTTTCCATCGAAAACCGACCGTTGCCTCCCTTTGGCACCACCAAAACACCATCCGAAAAGGAGTGGACCGTTGGCTTCGTGGGTCGGGTTCGAGACATCAAGGCCTTCGAACTCTTGGTCGGCGCTGTCAAAACCCTCCAGCCCCACGAGCGACCAAAAATCCGTGTGGCAGGCGATGGAACAGCGGCGGCAAGGGTTCGCACCCTGTTGATGGACGAGGTCGAAAACGGCACGTTGGAGGCCGAAGTAAGCGGAGCGTTCACCCAGGAGGACCTCCCTGAACTTATGGAGGAACTCGACGTGATGTACGCCATGTATTCACCCTTCAGGGGAAACATTCTGCAAGGAGCCCTTCCCGTGAAAATGTTTGATGCGGCCGCTCAGGGCGTGCCCTGCGTGGTCAACGACGACTGCTTGATGGGCGACCTCGCAGAGAGTGAAGGGTTGGGGAAAGCCGTTGCTTGGGGAGATGAAGTCGCTGTTGGTCAAGCACTTCTCGCCATGCGAATGGAGGTTGTCGAGTTGCAGGCCACCGGAGAGAGGGAACACCAACGCTGGCTGAAAGCGATGGCGGATGTGTTCGCTTTCATTCAGTAAAACGGCGGGCGGACCACGATGGCGCGCACGGATTTGCGCGGGCTGGCAGCCACCAACACCTCATCGCCTTCTTTCACGTTGGCGAGATAACCAATTCCTATGCCCGTGTTGTCCAGGCTTGGTGATGGTGCTCCGGAGGTGAGTCGACCCAGCGACTCCCCGTCTGCCGAAGTGACCTCTTTGCCAGGCCGAGGGAGCGGCCCCTTCTCGACGTATTTGATGCCCCACCAACGCGCATCTTCAGGTTCGTGGCCCACCACGCGCTGCTTGCCTACAAATTCATGATCAAGGTCCAGACCGAACGGAACGTTGGTTTCCCAAGAATCACGAGCGAGGAACCCATCATCTTCGTCAGGTGCAAGTGACGGCGAACAGAAGTCAACGCCGGAAAGCAAGTAACCTTTCTCCAAACGAAGCGTGTCTCGAGCACCCAATCCCACGGGCGTGGCGCCGTTTTGAATGAGAGCTCGCCAGAGAACAGGGGCATGTGCGTTGGGAACGAAGATTTCGTAGCCGGGTTCGCCCGTGTAGCCTGTCCCTTGAATCCAGCCCGTAGCGTTCAAGGCGTTGCTTGTAAGCGCCCGCCACTTGAATCGACCAACATGCTGGCCATCACCCATCGCTGCATCCAAAATACGCTTGGCATCGGGTCCTTGAAGCGCCATGATGGCGGTTTCATCCGAGAGATTTTCCATCCGGACCGAACCGTCCTCAGGAAGATGTTTGGTGAACCATGCCCACATAACGTCGATCATGGAAGCATTTGGAACGCCAAGGATTTCGGTTTCACTGACCACGGCAAAAATCATGTCGTCAATCAGAAAACCGTCCTCGTCCAGAAAGTGTGTGTAGGCGCATCTCGGCGGCTGGATGGAGGTGACACGTTGGGTAGCGATGGACTCCATCCATTCACGCACGCCTTCTCCAGAGAATCGAAACGAACCCATGTGCGAGACATCGAAGAGGCCAGCACCTGAACGGGTGGCGAGATGCTCCTCCTTGATGTTGGAGTACCATATGGGAAGCTCAAAACCGTGGAAATCCACAAGGTTGGCGTTGAGGGCCACATGCTCGTCGTAAAGGGCGGTGCGAACAGGGGGCGTGTCGCTCATGCACGGTTCCTGTCCAGCGGGCTCAATAAACATCCGTCTATCACGGCATGGCAGGAAGGCCCCGCAGAATCTCCTCGCCATGGTGAACAACACGCTCAAGGAAGGCGTCGAGTGAGGCTCGGGTGATGCTTTCGTTCGCAACCACCATTCGGAGAACCACATCCTCGCCAATGTTCGACCGACTGACCATGAAGGAACCTTCCTGAATCAGTCGATTGCGAAGTTCGGTGTTGAGTTCGTTGAGGTCGACATCATCGTTTCCGTTTGTGAACCGAAAACAGACGTTGGTCCACATCCGCTTGGACATCATTTCCAGCAAAGGATGGCCCACGATTTTTTGTTCAAGGTAGTCGGCATCATCCATGAAGGAATCAACCATGCGAGCCCAACCCGCATCGCCTCGTACTCGCCATTCAAGCCAAAGTTTGAGAGCGTCGTTTCGCCGAGCACACTGGAGCGAATAGCGACCCAAATCATCGAGTTCAGCATCGCTGTGAAAGAGGTAATGCGCCACCGTGGTGTGGTCGCACAACCGGCGCAAAACCGACGGTTCCTTGACGATGAAGGCACTGCAAATGAGAGGGACGCCCATCATTTTGTGCGCATCCCAGCATACGCTGTCAGCGTTCTCCAAACCGTCCATTAACCTTCGATGCTCACTGGAAAACAAACAACTTCCTCCCCATGCTGCATCCACGTGCAACCACAATCCTTCTCGATGGGCGATGGTGGAAATGGCATTGAGATCGTCATAAGCGCCCCGGACGGTTGTTGCTGACGTGGCCACCACACAAAGCGGCGTGAAGCCTTCCGTTCGAGCAAAGGCGATTTCCTCTTCGAGTCGCGAGGGAATCATGCGTCCGTCTTCATCGCACTGCACTTTGATGATGTTTTGATGGCCGATACCGATGACGTTGGCCGCCATAAGCACCGAGTAGTGGGCTTCAGCCGAGACAAAAATCACCGTTGTTCGGCCGTCAAAACCCGTTTTTGTTGACCCGACCATCAGGTGTTCGCGAGCACACAGCATACCGAGCATGTTTCCGTTTGAGCCGCCGGTGGTGAGGGTTCCAAAGCCGTCAGGAAAGCCCACCATCTCTGACATTCGCCGAAGAATGGTTTGCTCGATAACCGTGGCGATGGGAGATAATTCGTAAGTGTACATCGAGTTGTTGGTCATGGCAGCAACAACCTCGCCCGCAAATGCGGGCAGAGAAAGCCCGCCCCAGAGTGGGTTCATGAATTCAGCACGATGCGTTTTCACGCTGTTGGCAATGTAGGTGTCCAAGTCGTCGAGAGCGGCATCGATGCCGTGGCCTTCCAACGGCAATTGAAGTTCAAGGGTTCTTCGCATCGTGGCAAGGCTTGCAGGCGGATTGACGCGCTGTGGTTGGTTTCTGGAAGCGATGTAAGCCGAAATTCTTCGGGATACTTCGTCCAGAAACACGTTCGTATCCATGGTGCCCGTTTCCTCCTCACGCGGGCCGCTTATGAGCCTGTGTATCAAAAAAAGTGAGCGATGAACGGGTGCTGTCTTGCGGAATGAGTGAAGATGCATTTTCATTATTCATAATGAATAAAAGCATCATACAGCGGTGAGCATTTGAAAAATTTTTCGAATTTCAGGTCGGAAAAGTGTGCACAGTTTTGCTGGTGAGCACAGAAGCTGGGAGGCATCGATTCGAAAATGAATTCGCTGATTTTGGCGTGAATTCTGGTTGTGAACCGTTTACATTTCCCGAGACATTCTATTCATGTTGAATATTTCCTCAGTAAGGTTGAATAAATTCACCTCCTACCCAAGGACATGCTTGGGCACATAGGAGGCAAATGGCTCGACCGGCTTTTGCAACAACTGGCAAAGGAATTGAGAGCCACCGGATGGACACAAATGCAGATTGCGAAAGCGACCGGTTCCACCCAAAGTACGGTTTCTCGCCAAATTACGAAATCGGTCATTCCACTCGGAGCATCGGCCGATGAGAACACCGTTGACGGCTGGGCGAGAGAACTGGCCGCCTCGCTGGCTCAGTTTGGACCCGACGCAACGGTTGTTCGACAACGACTTGTGTTTGAATTGCAATTTGGTGGAAGCCAAACCTTGCGCTACGACAAGACACTGACCGGACTTGATTTGGACGATGATCAGACATCCAAGGCACTCCTGCGCCGCCTCGAGTGGGCCACAGGGCGGCTTGACTTGCGCCGTTTGAAGCCTTACATGCCAGCCGTGGGTATGAACATCGCCACGTGCATGCACGACGCATCAAGCGCTCAGGATGTTGCTGCATACCCTGGTCGAATGACCGTTGTTGACAACGTGCTTCGTCGGCACGAAACCCCCGAATTCGGCGCATCCAACCATCTCGCAAATCTTCTTCTGCAAGCGAAGGAAATCGATGGAGAAAAAGTAGCCATTTTGAACCTCAGACCGCCGACGTTGGACGGCATGGTTGACCAAGGCGACATCAACTACATCTCCGACGAACTCGATTACAAACTCGGACATGCCAACAAAGGCGTTCTGGGGGCCCATGTTGGCCGTCTTGATATCGTGCTGGATGAGGGCGCATTTGGATGGGAACCTTCGCTCTACATCCTCGCACCGAATCCAATGGATTTGATTGACAGAGCCCATGCCATCATCGATGCCATGAACACGGAGTGATCATCATGCGTGCGATCTTGTCCGTCCTCCTCCTTCTCCTCGCAGTTCCCCTGAGCGGCTGCATTGAACCCCTCGAACCCATCACTGCGGATGCTGACGGAGGGTGTGCCGTCCTCGAACCGGGACGTGAATCCGACGGTGTTCTCCGCCTTCTCACCTACGACATTGCTGCATTTTCAGAGGAAATGCTTGACGAATTTACCAACCAAACGGGATACGAGATTGAGATTATTCGAACCGATGATTCCGGGGGCATCCTTGAGCAACTGCTCCAAACCCAACAAGCCCAACAGGCCGACCTTGCGATTGGGCTTGACAACACCTACCTCCAAACGGCTCTGAATTTTTGCCTGCTTCAGCCGCACAACACCAACGTTTCGGGAATTTCAAGCACGGCACTGGAGCCCTATGACGGTCCAAACGCTGTTCCCTTCGACCGCGGCGATGTCTGTCTCAACTACGACGAAACACGGGTGGACGGCACCAACCTGACGGCACCAACGTCGCTGTGGAACCTGACCGAACCGGAATGGTCGGGCCTCACGGCCTTCCCTTCTCCCCTCACCTCCTCACCCGGTCGCGCCTTTATGTCCGCCACCGTGGACTATTTCGAAAACGACGAGGACAACACCACGGATGCCTTTGACTGGTGGGGGGCGATGGCGGACAACGGCGCCATCTTCACCACGGGATGGACCGAAGCCTACGAGATACACTACAGCGGCGGTTATGGAGCATGGGTCGAAGGTCATCTTGGTGATGCAGCCATGACGGTTTCCTACTGCCATTCACCCGGCGTAGAGGCTTTTTACGGCGGAAATTGGACCAAATCCACCTCACTGATTCTCGAGCGTTCGACCTTTCACCAGGTCGAATATGCGGGCGTCATCAACGGCGGGACTGAACTGGAGGCTGCAAACGCCTTCATCACGTACTTGCTCTCGGAAGACGTTAACCGGAACATGCCGGAGAATAACCTGATGCAATCGGTGCTTGAAAATGCCGTATGGCCCGAAACCGACGGCTATGCCTACCACACCGACACCCCGGCGATGAACGCCGAGATCACCAATGTACGCATCGGTGAGGAAATGGAAGGTTGGCTTTCGGACTGGAAGCAGGCCACGGAATAGGGGGTTTGAGATGTCGCTTGAATGGAGGGCACGCTTCGGCGGCGTCCCTCTCGTTCAATGGTTGGCCATCCTCTTCGTCATCAGCTTGGGTTTATTCCCCATCACGCTCGCTCTCCTCAGGTTGTGGGCCGTTACCGGCATCACGCCGCTGGGTGCTTTGACCACGGTCCACGAACAGCCCGGGGCGGTTGAGGCGTTCCGGTTCTCATTGCTTGAAGCCGCTGCTTCAACGGGGCTCACGGTGGCCATCGGCCTGCCTTTGGCGTGGGCGTTTGGTCGGTATCAGTGGCGAAACATCCGACTCAAGCGGGCCTTGCTGTTCCTGCCCTTTGTCACACCGCCGGTGGTTGCGGCCGTTGGATTCTTGGCGCTGATTTCGCCAGGTGGTTTCCTGTACAATCTCGGATTTGACCTGCGGGGTGAAACGGGGTTCATCGGTTGGCTATCGAACGTCACGGGGTGGTCCCACCCGGGTCATTTCATCGCCTTGGTTGGAGCCCACGTATGGTTTAATCTGTCGTTGATGATACGATTTGTTGAACCTGTGGTGGCCCAGTTGGACTCGACATGGGAGGAACAGCTCGCCCTTCTTCCCTCGGGCCAAACACGCATCGAACGCATTCAGCATCTTTGGTTGCCCGTGCTCGGGCCAGCGACGCTGGTCGCCGCCACGTACACATTTTTCTTCAGTTTCACATCCTTTGCTTTGGTCAAGTGGCTGGCACCTTCATCCAACACCCTCGAGTCGATGTTGGGCGAAATGGGGGGGACGGCTGGCATTGCTGGCTACCAAGTTGAGACAAGTCTGGCCGTTCTCTCCATCGCCACCTTCCAGATGCTCCTGATGTTTGTGATGTTGATTTTAGCAGGCCGATTCGAGCGTCGGCACAGTCAGGTCTTATCGATGCATCACGAACAAAAAAACAGAGAACGGCACGGCCCAGCCTCCCGTCGTTGGGTGTTGTTTGTCAACGGCATCTTGGTGCTCTTGTTGGCCCCGCTCGTCTCGGTGGTGGTGGCTTCCTTCCAGGTTCGAACCATCGGCCCTTCAGGCGCGACCAGCCAATGGACGATTGAAGGATGGAAGCGAGCTTGGTCGGGTGACTTCTCAACCGTTCCCCTGCTGGATGCATTGACCAATTCCCTGAGTTATGCTGTGTTGGCGCTCTTCGTTGCCCTCCCGTTGGGTTACGCAGTGGCGACGAGTTTGGTCACCTTGCGTGAACGTGGGCATCGCAGGCTGGCAGGAGTGGTGGATTCGTTGTGCATGCTCCCTCTTTCCATGTCCGCCGTCATGGTTGGTTTGGGCATGGTCGCTGGCATCCTTCGTTGGTTTCCTGAGATGTTCACCTTTCCCTATCTTCCGGTGATTCCCCACGTGATGCTGGTCCTCCCCTTCGTCATTCGATTGATGGTGCCAGCGATTGAACGCATTGATCCCATCTACGCAGAGCAGGCCTCGTTGTTGCCGATGCGGCCTCTCGCCTTTTGGTGGCATTCCAGGGGCTCATTTTTGGTCGTGCCAGCCACCATGGCGGCTTCGTTATGCCTGGCGTTCTCAATGGGTGAATTCGGGGCGACCTTCCTGGTCGTGCGCGTGGGTTCGTGGGATTCCCTCTCCATCCTCGTTGACCAAGTGGCTTCGCGACCCAAATTTGACCCGTACGTGTTCCCAACAGCGATGGCCCTCGCAACCATCCTCATGCTGGTCACCCTGCTGGTCCTTTCCATCAACGAGCGGGCGCGCGCTTGGAGGTCACGACATGATATTTGAGGTAGAAAACGGAGCGGTTCGATTGGGTGACTGGCTGGTCTTTGAGGGGTTGAACTTGAGGGTGGAGCAGGGCGAGATCATCTCCATCCTCGGTCCCAGCGGTTGTGGGAAAACAACCCTCCTACGGGCGTGTTGTGGGCTTGAGCGATTGGAGGTCGGCGCTCGCTACCTCGGTGAGCGTCCTGTTGAGAACAAAACCATCGTCCCAGAAATCACGATGCTGTTTCAACAACCGGTTCTCTATCCACATCTGAATGTCTCACAGAACATTGCCTTGGGAGCGACTAAAGAACTCACCAAACAAGACCTAAGGGCACGCATCGGAAACGTGCTTGAAGCCATCGGCCTTTCTGGATTTCAACAACGTGGCGTAGCGGGTTTGTCGGGAGGTGAGGCCCAACGCGTGGCGTTTGGACGCGCCCTGATGCAAGCGCCGACGGTGATGTTGCTGGACGAGCCGTTTGCTTCCGTGGATGTGAAGCGGCGGTTGGAATTGGCGGCCATGACGCGAACCCACCTCAAGGACCGGAACATCACGGCATTGCACGTAACCCACGATGAGGACGAGGCGCTGGTCCTCTCCGACCGCATCCTTCAATGGAACGACCTCCTCGCCCCAAGCAAAGGAGACGCATCAGATGGTGAAGAATGACTGGCCGATTCTCGACCGGTGGTGGCCAGAACGGGACTCGTGGTCTCAATCCAGATACGGCATGTTTCTCCTCAGCCTCTTCCTCCTCCTCGGGGCCATTCCCTACGGCCTGATCAACCGATTTTCCGCTTGGCGAGGAACCAATACCTACAATTTTGAGACTTCGCTTGATTGGGAACTTCCCTTCGTACCTTGGATGGTCATACCCTACTATTCTTACTACCTCTACTTTCCACTTGCTGCGTGGGTGGGGGCCTCTGCAGGCTTTCGATCCCATGGCCTGCTGTTCTTCCAAAGGATGATCGTGGCTGCATGGATTGCCTTTGCCATGTTTCTCATCTTTCCCGTGGAAATTGAACTTCGGTCCCAAGCCACAGGAGCAGAGGGGTTGTTCGGCGTTCTGATGACGGCCCTTCATGAGGCAGACACGCCCTACAACGCGTGGCCTTCAATACACGTGCTGCTGAGCATCCTCGTGGTGTTCTTCATTCGTTATGTCTGGCGAAAGCAAGGGATATGGACGATGACGAGAAGCACGGTTGCGTGGACCGCTTGCGGTCTGCTCGTCGCCTCAACAGCGCTCATCAAGCAACATTACCTGTTTGATGGCCTCACGGGTACAGCGCTGGCCTTCGCCCTTTGGTACGGTTGGATTCGTCCCGCCCTCAACTGAAGATAGCATTGACGGCTTCGGCGTTGGTCAAGTAAATCGTGAGTCCGACACCGGCCATGATCATCATCCAGGAACCAATCATCTTGATGTGTCCCGTCGCACGACGCAAGAAGTTGATCATCACTTGTCGACCCATGCCGACGAGCATGGTGACGGCGATCATGAGAATGAGCAATCCAACCATAAGTCCCGCAATGCCGAACCCAATGGCGCTGGTGCCAAGCGTGCTGAGGAAGATGACGAACGGGAGGACGGCGGCGGCCGTACAATCAATGGAGGCGGCAGCATAACCGATGCCATAGAGGTACATGTTTCTGCGAGGGGTGAAGGTCTCGTCCGCTTCGGTGGTGCTGTATTTGTCGACCAGGTTTTGAACGAAACCCATCACGTGCGAAGTGATGCCAAGGAGCATCATGGACCCGAGCACGATGAGCAACAGCGCAATGAAGATGGCAATGTAGTGAATGATACCGGATTTTGCAAAGGCCTCACCCATGAGGAGGGCGACGATACCGATGATACCGAAGAAGGTCCACATGCCGAGGCCGGAGAGGACACCGATGTTGAACGAACTCGGCATGCGGGTCTTGAGTTTCCCTTGCTCGATGAGTTCGTCCTCCCTTGCGCCCAACGAGAGGTAGTACGAAATGAAACCGGGAAGGACCGGGAAGGCACAAGGCGAAAAGTAAACCAAAATGGAGAGAATGAGCCCGAGAACAAAGACGGCCGTGAACGACGTTTCCGGCTCCTCCCAACCGATTCGTGAATCAACGGTCTCCGAGATGTTTTGGGTCAGTGCTGTTTCGAGGATGCCGTCGAATTTTTCCCAGCCATCAACGGGGGTACCTGTGGCCTGTTGAGCAATGATGTAACCCTCTGTGTCGATGATGAGGACGACAGGAATTTGTCCCGCACCTCCCGTCGTGAAGAGGCGAACAGGGTCGGCGGTGGAGCCATCATCAAGCACGGCTGCCTGCGTGGAGCCGAAACCCGTTGGGTAGAGGGGGACGGTGTATTCACCACCGCTCTCGTTGAGGTAGTCAATCGATTCCCCATACCATGCTCCGTAGGCGAAGATTTTGAGCGATTTGTTGTTCTCTTCGGCGGTTTTTTGCCAATCCTCCATCTCCTCCTCAATGTGTTCTTGAACGAGGTGACAGTTGCTGCAATCTCGCGCCATCAGGTCGAGAATGATGATGCTGCCACGATGTTCGCTGAGACTGAACCATCCCGTTTCGTTGACAAAGTCAGCATCGATGTCCCTGTTGAGAGATTCGTAGACAATGTTGGGAATGGGCGCCGGTTCGGCGTCGGATTGAAACAACTCGTCCATGCTGTCAAACATGGACAGTGCTGCGAACGAAATGGTGCCGAACATCACGACGGCGATGACAAAAGCCTGCCACGTGTCCTTCTGCTTGAACACACCCCAATCGGCTTGGTCAAGCAGGCCCATACCTCATACTGGTCGCGGGTCGTTGAAGAATGTAGCCCAAGAATGGATTGATTGGCTTGGCCTGACTCAATCGGTGATATGGTGGGCTCGGCCGGAATTGAACCGGCGATCTTCGCCATGTGAAGGCGACGTCATAACCCCTAGACCACGAGCCCCTAGGTAAACCGCCGACCCAACCCTCGGGTATAAGCCATGCCGTGGTCAACGGTGCTCGTTCAGATGCACGACGCCGACCTCAAGCCGTTCGTGGGTAGGATGGACCTCAACGAGGAGTACGGGGACCTCGAGAACTTCAGCCAAGTCTTCGGCCAGGGAGAGTGGAAGTTCGATGCGCTGGTGGGCACCGTCGTAGCGAAGCCAACCGTCCGCCATGGTAAGTTCGGCCCTGAGTTCCGCCATGTCGTCTTGAGCGTCTTCAAGAGGGGTTGGAATGGCTCCAAACAAGATGGTGTCGTCGTCGCTAAGCACCTCATAGGGACGAAGCGTTGCTTGACCACGTCGCTTGAAGCGGTTGCGGAGTTGGCCTGCATCTTTGTATTTCGCCGTGCAGAATTTCAGATGGTACGGCTTGTCTGCAGCCGCCTCTTTGAGGCGCAGAGCGAGTTCTGCCGAGCCTTCGGCGGCTGCCGTGATGCCTCCGCTCAGATTGAAGCCACGCACGTCCATGTTCTCTTGGTTGCCGACCGTGATTTCCAGTTCGTTGAGGTTGAGAAACGAGACGGGGACGGTGGTCAACTCATCGAGCAGTGCAAAGAGCTGGACTTCTTTGTCCGGTTCACACGGGAGTTCGACGCCGACCTCGATACCGTGTTGGGCGCAGGCCTCCATGGTGGCTCGATATTTTGCCGTCGTACCGTCGAGCAGGTGGAAACGGATTTCGTCGAGGCCTGCTTGTCCAAAATCGGCCGCTCGGTTCGGGTCGAAAGGAATCGACGTGTAAGCGTGAACGTGATGATCGGGGCCGAAGGCGGACTTGAGTTGACGAACCGCTTCCAGAGTTTTTTCAAGGTCCAACATGGGGTCGCCGCCCGTGATGCCCGTTCCCGTCGCCTTCATCGCTCGACCTTCTTCGATGACTTCCTCCCACGTCGTGCAGCGTCGTTCATTGGCAAACATGTCTGGCGTTTCCCTTCGGTTTTCTGAAAGAGGACAGTAGTCGCACCCCCAATGACACTTTCCCGTCACGAAGAGCACGAGTTTGCTGCCCTGCTGACACTGGACACATCCTTCAGCCTCACCGTCTTCGGCGGGAAGAATCTCTGTGGCCATCTGCAAACTTCGCATCACTGACCCTCCGCTGCGCTGATGGCTTCATGGAGCAACCAGCGATGAAACCGTCGGTCGAGGGTGAGTTCGGGGTGGAAGGTTACGCCCAGTTTCTTTCCGTCAAGCACGCCCACGACCTCTTTTCCGAGGCGAGCCACAGGCGCACAGTCAAGGGCATCTTGGTCAAAGCGGGGCGCCCGAATGAACACACCCGGAAAGCCCTCACTGAGTGCCGATGCTGCTTGAGAGGTGACTTCGAGCGGCTGGTGGGCAAATCGGTCTCGACCAGTAGGTTCAGAGCGTTGATATTCGGCTTCAGGAACCTCAAGATTCACGTCCACAACGGCTTCGAAGGATTCCCGCTGACGCCCCCAGGCGTTTCGTGAAATGCCAGCAGCGAGATAGGGTGGACGTTCTCCCTCGGGCGAAGCGAGGAGAATAGCGCCCGCACAGGTCCCCAAAACGGGGCGCTCAGGATGGTGGTCCATCCATTCAAAGAGCGCCACGAGGAGCGATTCGTAGCGGCTCGCAATGCGCATGGTCGTCGATTCCCCACCCGGTAGAATCAGTGCGTGGAGCGTGTCGTCAACATGGTCGGCTCGTCGACATTCCACGATGTCAACCTCAACCCCGAGTTCCTTGGCCGCCCCGCGCAGGGCTTCAGCGTGCTCGTGGCGAGCACCTTGAAGCATGGCCAAACCCACGCGGAGCATGGTTCGGGGTCCATGCCCTTCCCTATCAGTCCAACGCTTGGGCCGTGTACGCCACGAGGCCGCTTTAGCATGCACTTCAAAGACCGCCAACACCTCGTAGAAGCATGACCCACGACGGCGACTGCTTCCTCGTCCCCGGCCCCGTTCGGATGAGCGAGGCGTGTCTACAGGCCATGGCCACACCCGTGATGACGGCACGTGGTGCTGAATTTCGTCAGGTCATGGCGAAGTTAAACTCAGGACTCCGCTATGCGTTTAACCTCACACCGTCTGTTCCCGAAATGAAATCACAATCCTGGACCGGGGAGGACGGCTACCGTGTCGTTGTGGTCTCTGGAAGCGGTACCGCCGCCATGGAGATGGTCATCGCCAACCGCTTTCGAAACAACGACTTGGTCCTCGTTCCCACCAACGGAAAGTTCGGTGAGCGAGTGGCAGACATCTGCCGCCAGTTCTGCAACGTGAAACAACTTGAGTACGAATGGGGCCGCTCGTTTGACCTTTACGAACTCGAACAACAGCTCGAGCGCGGCTGCTACGAGGCCTTGTTGATTTGCCATAACGAAACCAGCAGCGGCATCACGCAAGACGCCGAAGCCATCGCCGAGATGTGCGAACGCCACAACGTCTCCTTCATTCTCGACGGCATCACATCGGTTGGCGGCATGCCCGTTCATCCCGCCAAGTGGAAAGCAGAGGCCGTGGTCATGGGTGCACAAAAGTGCACGGCCGGTCCTTCAGGCATTGCTGCCATCGCCATCAACCAACACGGCGTTGAGCGCATCAAGGCCATTCACCAGCAAGGTGATGCCAACCCGCGCTACTACCTCGACATGATCACGGCCCTCAAGAAAGGCGACGACGACCAAACGCCGTGGACGCCCGCCATCAACCTGGCCATGGGGTGGGGTGAAGCCTTGGACCACCTCAAAGAGGAGACCAACGAGACTCGCTGGGCTCGCTGTGAGACGATGGCCAAAGGCGTTCGGGCCTTGTTTACCGACCTTGGTTTCGGACTCCTCGCCGATGACGGCCAACGAAGCAACTCCGTGACGGCCATCCTGTATCCAGAGGGAATTGACGACGCATGGCGCACGGCCCTCAAAGAGAAGTACGACACCCAAGTCATCGGGGGTCAAGACCACCTCAAAGGGAAGATGTTCCGAGTTGGTTCCATGGGTGAAACGCCCGTTGAGGAGATGGTGGAGGGGTGCAAGCGCATGCTGGCCTGCTTCAACGACTTCGGCGTTGAACTCAAAGAGGTTGATGTGGAGTCCTACTTCAGTTGAGGCGAGTTCATGGCCCGATGCATCGTTCTGGGTCGATTCCAGCCCTTTCACCTCGGTCATGCTGGCCTCGTTCGCGCTGCCGTAAACCACGCCGACGGAGACGAGGTGGTCGTGGCCATCGGGTCTGCACAAGCAGAATGGGAAGCCAACAATCCGTGGACCGCCGTCGAGCGTCAATCCATGATTGAGGCATGGGCAACCGAGGAGGGCGTTGAACTGAGCATTGTTCACGTTGAGGACATCAACGACCCTCCCAACTGGGTTGACCACGCCACCAAAGCCCACGGAACGGGAACCCTCGTAACTTCGGACGGACCCACCATGGACCTCTACCGTGCGTCGGGCTGGGACGTGCACGAAGTCGCCCTGAACGAACGGGAAACGCTCGAAGGATGGCGGGTTCGACAATCCGTTCGGATGCTCTCAACGGTCATGGACGACGAGGCCAGCCGAACCGTGTTGTCAGCCAGCGTGCCCTCTGCCGTGATTGAATGGCTGATTGAAAACGATGCGATGTTCCGGTGTTCAACCTTTGAAACCGGCGTTCATGCCGGGTGATCACTCGGACGCGACGACCACACGGGCGACAAGAATGACCTTCGATTTGTACATGTAACCCTGCTCAAGGACGTCAACCACCGTGCCGTTGGGATAGGCATCGCTGGGTGGAATGGTGGTAATGGCCTCCATTTTTGACGGGTCAAATTCCGCACCTTTTGCCTCGATGGCCGAAACGCCGTCGGCTTGGAGTTCGTGCCACATCTTGTTGCGCAGCAGGCGGAGGCCTTGAGCAACGGGTGACTCGTCATCGTCCTCAATACCCGTTAACGCTCGGTCCACGTCGCCAAGAATCGTCAGCATTCGTCGAGCCAACCCCATGCCGCCGTACTGGATGAGTTCGGCCTTCTCGCCCATCATGCGCTTTCGAACGTTGTGAATCTCCGCTTCCTTGTAGGCGATTTCTTTCTCCGCAAACTCGGCTCGCTCGAGGGCGACTTCAAGCGGGTCCCGCTCTTCCTCGACCTCCTCCACGGCCTCATCGACGGGCGCTTCTT
>JAYNUQ010000002.1:0-104275 GCA_038116375.1 Candidatus Poseidoniales archaeon
GACGAGACACCTCAGAACGCTCGTAAAAGACGAGATGATAGACTGCGGATGTAAGCACGAAGCTTCGGCGACGTGTTCAGTCCAGCAGCACTAATGTTCGAGCATCTTTTTCGTGTGTATTTCGTTCCGCACCTTGAGTGCCCTTCGTCTAAAAGATCATGCCAATTCATTTTGCGACGCTCCGTCGCAACCTATCCGATTCGAAAAGAGATGGGTGCACGGTCACAGCGAAGGTGTTTACCTGGTCCCATTCCGAACCCAGAAGTCAAGCCCTTCTGCGTCTCTCCCATTACTGTGGTACGAGAGTCCACGGGAAAGGAAGTCACTGTGCCCCTCTCTTTTCACCTCGGGTTCCTCGACCCGCAAGGGCGCTTAAGGCCGGACCTCCGATGGAGGCCGGCCTTTTTTGCGTTCTACGCAACCTCGAAACACCACGTTTTAGAACTCGCACGAAAAGGTCGGGATGAGCACATGCCAATTGATACGGTTGACATCTTTGGAAGTGACCAAGCGGGCATCCATCTCGCCAGTGTCGCCAACGTTCTCTTCCATCCACCTGAACTGCCTCAACCGACCGTGGAAATCCTCGAAACATGCTTGGAACTTGAACTCCATCCCATGACCATTGGTGGCTCAAGCCTTGTTGGCGCACTCGTGTGTGGAAACAGCCGTGGCATTGCCGTGGCTGACATCGCCACCGAGAATGATATTGACCAGTTGACTGCTTACGGCGATGTCGTGGTGATGGAAGGTGGGGTGAACACCGCTGGAAATCTCTTGGTCGTGAACGAGCAAGGGGCCGTAGCGTCCCCGAGCATTCCTGATGACGGTCTCGAAATCCTCGCTGAAGTCCTTGCTGTTGATGTGGCCTCGACAACCGTTGCCGGCCAGGACGTCGTGGGCAGCTTAGCCGTTGCCAACGACCAGGGCGTTTTACTCCACCCGGATGTCACGCCCGACGAGGCCATGTTGATCGAGGAAGTCCTCGGCGTCAAACCCATGGTCGGCACCGTCTCGTTCGGTTCACCGTACGTTGGGGCAGGTGTGTGTGCATCCAACACCGGGGCCATCAGTGGCACACAAACCACGGGTCCAGAACTCAATCGCATAGAAGACGCCTTGGGTTTCCTCTGAATCCGCCATGGATGCTGTGTGAAATGTTCAAAGGCTGATTCCATGGGTTCAAACTCATGGGAGAAATGCTCTACCAAGGCAAAGTGAAGCAAGTGTGGTCAACCGATGACCCCGATATCTATGAATTCCGATTCACGAATCAAATCTCGGTTTTTGACCAGATCATTCCATCACTGATTCCCCGAAAGGGTGAGTCGCTCAACAGAACAACAGCTCACTGGTTCAAATTGGTTGAGGAAGCAGGTATCTGCAAGACGCACCTTATCGAAGTCAACGCCGCTGACCGGTGCCTTGTTCGCAAGGTCAAGGTCATCAAAGAACCCGGTGCCATTCCACGAGACATGGAATGGGTCTTTGTTCCTCTCGAGGTCATTGTCCGACACTACCTATCAGGTTCGGCATGGCGAAGGTTCCAACGCGGAGAACTGACGGCTGAAGCACTTGGCGTCGCACCTGATTGTGAATACGGCGTGAAACTCGCAGAGCCGTTCGTTGAAGTCACGACGAAATTCGAAGCCTTTGACCGAAACATTGGGCGTGCAGAAGCATTGGAGATTTCGAACATTACCGAAGAGGAGTACGAGAAAATCGTTGCTGCAGCCCTTGCCGTAGATGACATCATTGAGCGAGAAGCTGCAAAGAACGGTCTGATTCACGTTGACGGAAAGAAAGAATTCGCTTTGGGCGATAACCGTGAGGTGGTGTTGGTTGATACGTTCGGGACCTTGGATGAAGACCGTTGGTGGGACGCTGAAGCCTATGCCAACGGTGAATGCATTGAGTTGTCAAAGGAATTCGTCCGCACGCATTACATCGAGACGGGACACCAAGCAGAACTGCAAGGGGCCCGAGATGCAGGTGCTGAAGACCCTCCCATTCCTGCTCTTCCTCAATCCGTGATTGATGAAACAGCCGCATTGTACGCATCAATGTACGAGCGACTGACCTCTCAGTCATTCTGAATCAGCGGTGCGTTCTGAGGGCAAGGCCCACGCGTCGGCGCTCGGCCGCTTTGAGCAACGTCGTGAAGTGCTTTGCAACATCTGCTACGCCCCCGTCAAGGGGTTCATCGTAGGAAGCAGTCCAAGCGCGGGTCGCAAGATGTTGTCGCACCTGTCGTACCCCCTCTGCCGTCAAAAATCCGTGAATCTGCATGCCACCAAATCCGTCCTCAAACATTGAATGTCCCCTTGTTTGTTCCTCGCAGCCATGGGCCAATTGGTTCAATTGTTCCAGGAGTTCATCGTAGATCACTTGACCGTCATGGTCGGTGATGCTTCGATTTGGTCGAATATGGTTCAGAAAGTATCCGAGGGCTGAACCGTCTTCGTGGGGGAATCGGCCAAATCGTTCACGTGTCAAGGTCTCTCCAAGCGGTAATGGGCGACCGTCGGTATTGAGTTCCACACACGTGGTGAAGAGGAGCATGGCTGGGTCCCAACGGATGCTGCCGAAGATTTCGGGCTGTTCGATGCCTTGTTCTGTCAGCCGCAGACGCAGCGTTTCCTCGCCCTGAACGAGCCCCTCCCACTGAACTGGGTCTCCATTTTGGGCCGCTTCAATAGCGGACATCACACGGACAGCCAACCCTCCGTTGAAGGCATCCAGCGTGAAAAACGCTGAGGTAGAGGCTTGTGTTGCTTCGTCCATGAAGTTCCCACTCCTTGGATGGATTAAGGCCTTGCTTTTTGATGGTCATTTTCCGCCGAAGAAATCCTTCATCCGGTCTTCAAGGCTGCCTTCTCGCTGGGGTGCATCATCCGTTCCCATTTCTTGTCGGAGGCTTGCCAACCGTCCGCTCGCTGATGCATTGGTTTCTTCCTCGGTGCTTTCTTCAACAGATTCAATGATTTCAATCGTTGATTCGAGGGCAGCAATGTTTTGTTCATCCTCAACTTGAGTTTCAGCGGTGTCGTTTCCGCTTTCATCGGGTTGGATTTGGATGTCATCCAAGGGCTCAGGGGAGGACGCCTGTTCATCTTCAATTTCCGAGGAAGCGGGTTGCTCGTCACGCTTTCGTGCAACGGTTTTCGCCTTGCCTGTGGGCGATTGAATCACGCCGAGAAGCCATGCTATGGCAAGCACGAGCGCAGCTGCACCGACAATCCAGCCAACATCGTTTGTCGAAACAGCAAGAACGCTTTCGGCTTTGTAGTACGAACTCATTTCGTTGTCATCAAGGTCGTCATCGACATCAAACGGTACGCTGCATCCAAGTGTGGCGGTAATTTTCTCATCACGTTCAATGGTTTTCGGATTTTCAATAAAGACCAGAGGGGCGTAATCTGCATAGGCGATGTCAACGATGTACGTGGTTGACCATCCACCTGCGGCTTCAACCTTCAACTCACATACGGCTTCGCCCAGCAATGCGTAACCGTTGCGCTTGATTCCAACCGTGATGTCTCCGTCAGTCGTCAGGGAGCTGATGCCAACGTTCCATCCGGTTTCACGTGCGACGGTCTCGTGTCGAACGGTCTCAAGTGCCCGCCCGTATTGGTCATAAGCACCCAATTCAAGCGTGAGGAGTCCTGCATCAGGGTCCCAGTTCTCCACGCTCATGTTCACGCTGATGGATGTTCCTGCGGCGACGTCGTATACATCCTGTTCCAAGTTGACTCGCTCACCCGACGTGGTGACCAAGGTGATGACCGCTTTGAGTGGCTCGTCTTCGCTGGCCTCCATGGTGCAGGTAGCAACAGGCCCCTCCAGCACGATTCGGCCGAGCGTATCAAACACATTAGGAAGGAATTCACACGAAACAACACTGCTTGGATACGGTCGAGCAACGGCATAGAGAGAAAGGTTTCCAGTCTCGTTTTCAGTTGAATAGCTGATCAAATGTTCCCCCGTGATGGCAGGTTGCTCAAACGTCAGTAGGTTTGCACTCGCCGAGGTTGCAAGCCCGCCGTCAAACGTCACGGCACCGTCATGCTCAACCGCAAACCCAACAGACTGCTCTGTGCCAACGAAGCCATCAAACACTGGACTCTGTGTGAACACCACCGGGCTGTACTCAACTTCGATGTTGTGGGACAAAATACCCAACAAAGGATGATTGATGTTTACGGTGAGGAGGAAACGCTGCTGATTCCAAGCGGTGGATGGTACCAAGGAAAGCGGTAGCCCTGCGACTTCTCCTGGTGCGAGAATCACTTGCGTTCCTTGGTTTGTCGACCATCCATCGGGCAGACCGTCCACATCAACGGTGAGCATGGCAATGTCGTTTCCTTGATTTTCAATCCAGGATGTCGGATAGCCCCCAAGGGCGTTGACGTTCCATGTGCCTCGGTGGTCGATCACGATGTTGGGAGAAGCACCCACCCGCACAGGGATTTCCTCTACGACCAGCCCGCTGGTGTCGTTACCCGTGATTCGAATCCGCAGGACACCGACCTCCCCAGCAACGGCATCGGAAGGAGGTTGCACATGGACGAGAAATGTGGTTGAGGCATAGGGTGCGACATCCTCGGCATCATCTGGAAGGGTGATGTTCCAGCCTGCCCCTGCCTTCGCAAAATACGGACGTTCGTATGCGTTCCCGGTATGGAGGAGTTCGAAGGTCAAATTTTCACCTTCGGGATCGACTTCAAGGTCAGCACCGGTCAAGTTCAGGCGCCATCCAGAAAGGGATTCAACATTGACCAGTAGCGATGTATGACCGATGCTGTACCCGTTGGCCATGTGGCTGAGGGTGATGTTCACCGACGAGGTCGCCCACGCATGGTGGGGCACCATGATGGAGAAATTTACGTGGACGGTTGCGTTGATTTCAACCGAGGTCGTCTCAACGGGGGCTGCATTCCAAACCGATGCGTCCGAGCCATAGGCGTGGATTTGCAGATGGGGGTCAAGTGTGAGTTCATCCGCAGCATTGCCCAAATTTGTGAGGTTGAATCCAAACGTCAGGATGTCGCCTGGCTGACCCGAGGCTTCGGTTCCGTTGGTGGCTGCGACCGACCACTCGTGGCTGGGAGCGGCTTGAACGGGAACAGATATGCTGTCGACGATGCCATCACCACCAAGTGAGGTCCAGAAGAACGTGATGTTGAACGGGGTTAATGCAGGTACTTCCTCCGATAGGGTAACATCAACCGTACCGATGCTGGTTGAACGTGCACCGAGGGTTTTTTGCGGATCAAAATACGTGAACATCACCTCTGGATGAAACGACGGGTCGTCCGATTCAACGGATGCTGAGAGGTCAAAGGTGTCCTGCCCGTTGCCCGGGTTTTCCAAGAAGAGCAAAAATCTGTGCGCCTCACTCACGTTGAGAGAGAGCGTTTCACCGGGTGCAGAAGGTGTGGGGTCGATCACGTTGAGGTTGGCTCTGAAGACCTGCAGCACGTGAAGGCTGATGTTGAGTGAAGCATCAGCATCGTTGCTGTCTACGTCAGCGAACGCATGCCGTTTGGGGACTGGATTCTGCGGCAATTCCAGGATGAGGTCTCCGCTGATGGGGTCCCCTGGCGTACCCTGTGCCACAAGATTGGTCCCGTTGATCGTAAGGTCTCCTGTGGCCGACCACGACCACTCGGGCTGGAGCATGTCCATGGTACTCATGCTCCATTGGGCCGTCCCCGAAGTCGGGGCCGTTCCTTCAATGGACCAGGTCAACACGGTGTCTGGGAGGGACCGATGATGGGATGGTGTCGCTACAAATTTCTGCGCTGCGAAGGTGAACGGCATGGATTCGCATAACGCATCCTCGCCGCTTCCCATACAGAGCGTGAGGGTGGTTTGCGTGGAGGAGCCATAACTCACCGAACCTGGTGTGGGTAGGTGGGCAAACAGTTCCTTCGATTCACCAGGGTCCAAAACGATGCTGAACAACTCTTGGCCGGTATTGTCGTGGATGGAAGGCGAGCCACCCCAGGAAGGTGCTGTCCAGGTGATGGAGGTGGTGGATTCAGGAGCGTTTCCGAGATTTTCAACCATGAACCACGCCTTTGCCGTTTGTCCCGGGCGACCATGACCTGTCGATGCATTCATTCCCGTCGCTCCGGTCAAATCCAGACCACGGGTGCGGAAAACATCAATTTGAACGTCCATGTTTGTGGTAATGCTGGGGTCAGCAACGAGGGAAAGCAGGAACGACACCACACCTGATGCATCACCGAGGGCCGTTGACGGGACGGTTGCATCAAACACCACCGATTGACCGACGTCAGGTGTCAACTCAGGCGTGAGGTCTTGATTGTTCGACACCTCAAAACTCCAACCTTCAGGAAGATTTGATGTGTCGTAAGCAAGGGACCATTCTGAGGTCCGTGAACCGGTGGCCATGAGTTCAATGGCGACTTGTTGTGAGGTGCCCGGCGGTATGCGCGGTGTGTCCAACGGTCCGGTCATCTCAGCGAGGTAGGGTTCCACAACCGTGAAAGTGGTCGTGGCTCTGTTGTTGTCCTCTCGCAGCTCGCTGATGTTTTGATTCACATCCAACACAAGTTCAAACTCGTGCACACCCAATTGGGCCTCAAATTCGGCAGTGAAGGTCAGCGGTCCACCTTCTCCAGAGGGTGCAACGGGTTCGCTGGCCGTGAAACGTTCTCGCGTCAACTCAACACCGTTCATGATGATGGCAGCGTCAATGTCGTCCTCGGCTTCCCCCGTTCCGATGTTGGCAAACTGCCCGGTCACGGTGACCGTATCGCCTGGGTCGGCCTGGGCAGGATTGAACGAAAGCCCACGGTTGTCCAGGGAAGGCGCAAGGTCTGGGCCTTGATTGGAGACCAACGTGTCTCCGAAGAGGACATCAAGATGACCGTCTCCATCAACGTCGCCCAAGGCAGGAGCAGACCATACGCGCTGAGGCATGCTGAGGGGTGTCGACCATGCGGTGTTGATGTCTGCTGATGCCCCCGTATCTCCGTCAAAGGCCCAAAACCGGCGACCAAAGCCAACGAGAACTTCAGGCGTTCCCTCGCCGTCGATGTCCAACCAAAACGGAGGCGATGCCGCGATTTCATCGTTGTCGTTTCCCGCACCTCGCTGCAGGTCCCGTGTCCATTCTGTGACAGGGGTGCTGTCCGAGATGTCGGTGCAACCGAGCATGCCCTTTCGGTTGAAACTGACCGTGGATTCGGAATACCACGTCACCCAACACAATCGGTCGTCAATGCCGTCGTCATCGGTGTCAATGGCCAACGGTTGAGCGTCGGCGTATCCGTTTTGTGCTCGGAAATTGAAGACCTCTGTGGTCGAGGTCAATTCCATACCGATGAAGCGCGCTCCACTTCCAGATTGCCTTCCGTTGGCATCGGTGGGGACGGTCAAAATCATTTCAGGGGCACTGTCCTGGTCCAGTTGAACGATCACCGGACCAGGCAACTTCAGGCGGGGTGAATCCGAATCCGTGTCCGTTCCCTGGATGGCGACCCGTTCCCAATCAAGCGAGCCGGTCGAACCGTCAATCTTCCAAATCCACATGTTCCCTGAATCGCCGTCAATGGTGGTGAGCATGACGGAGGTTGTCGTTCCGTCGAGTTGTGCCCAAACGGGGTCCGAGGGATGCGTGCCTCGGTCGAGTGTGACGCTCCAATCCTCCTGTGATGGCTGCGTACCGGTCAGGGTGTAGGCGTTGACCTTCACCAGAGGATTGTTGTTTGGGTCGTCGACAACGGCCACGACCAATTCTGGCGAACCGTCGAGTTCCAAGTCTGCCAGCAACGGTTGTGTGACCGCTTTGTGGTCGCTGTTCGCCGTGGCAAAATGAGGTGAAGGCGAGCCAATCCGGACGTCAGCGTCGCTGTAGGACCACAGCAGTTCGTTGCTGTGGCCTGATGTTTGCCAATTTGATTCTGTGCAGGTAAGGCGTGGAGACCACACGTCGATGTTGAGGGCGCCTTGGGTATCGTAGACGACCACAATTTCTGGATGTTCATCACCGTCGATGTCGTGAATCATCGGAGTTGAGCGTACGGCCTCGGTTGTGCCGAGGCTCACTCGCCACGCTATTTTGGCATCGTTTCCAGAGATGATGTTCAGGAAGCTTTCACGAGAACCGTCCGAAAGTTCACTGGAGATCATGACCGGGAAGAGCGTTCCTGCTCCACAACGTTCCACCGCCGCCTCCGAGGCGCTTACGCTGGCGGAAAAATCACCGATGACCGAACCGTATGCATCGCTCTCGGATTGGTCGGAAAACACTTGCCAGTTGACCACGGGGTGCTCGAGTGTCCCGAGCGTAGACACGTTCTCCACACTTCCTTGGCCGGGCCCACCGTCTGGACCGTGGTCTGGAACGGTTTGATTGTGCGTTGGTGTTCGTGCGTACTGAGGCCACGGCTGGTCGTTGCCCTCCCACGTTGCCTCAGTTCGCTTTGTAAGGCTCTTATCCAGGAGTTCAGAGGGGGGTGCAAGCGGCGTGATCAAGACACCAATCATCAACAGGACCATCAACATGGCAGGGAAACTACGCCCTGTTGTGTGGTCTCGCCCTGTGGACATTGTACATCACCGTCTTCGGGGGGTTGTTATTGCTTATGGCGCATTCAACACCTAAAACCCCTTTTCATGCATGCTTCAACAACGCCGTAACCGCAACCTTGAGGTGTGGTATTGGCCAGTGGAATCCGCTTGAATTAAATAGGGGTCGTCGGTGGACAGAATGACTTCGGTCGCATTCTCTCCTGAGGGTTCACCGGTGAAGGACGGAAAAGTCGCTTGACTCCCCGTCTTCACCGTGCCTCTTGAGAACGCAAAGAGGTGATAAAATGTACAAGGTCGTAACCAAAGAAGACACCATCCGCATCCCAGCGGAATACATGCGCAAGGGTCAGTCCCTTGACCAGCACATTGACCGTCTATCCATGGATGCGTTTGAGGGGAAATTTGACGCTGAGAATCGCTTTGTTCTCGTCACCAACAACCACAAGACCATTGGACGCGGCCGCATCATTCACGGTGATGGCGCCATCTATCAGCGCGTCCAGTTTGATGCTGTTCTTTTCTGCATGGACGACCAAGAAGTTGTCGAAGGCGCCGTTTCCGAAGTCAACGAGTTTGGCGCTTTTGTTCGAATTGGCCCAATGGAAGCCCTTCTTCACAAGTCGCAAATCATGGATGAACCCGTTGACATCAACATCGGTGCGAACAAAATCACGGGGCGCCAGTCCGGTCGAGAATTGTCCATTGGCTCCTTCGTCCGAGCACGAATCGTTTCGCTTTCACCCGATACTTCCGACCCACGTCGCTCAAAGATCGGATTGACCAGCAAGCAGGACGGGCTTGGCTCCCCCGGTTGGAAAAAGGATTCAGGCGGTGAGTGACGATGGTGAAGAACCCTTTTGCTTGCGGCGAGTGTCATCTGATTCTCAACGACGGCGTCGACCAATGCCCACGCCACCCCTCCGCCAATGTTTCGTCAGATTGGACGGGGTACGTCATCATCATTCAACCCGAACGCTCGGAAATTGCTGAGCGTCTCAAAGTGGAGCAGCCTGGCAAATATGCCTTGAAAGTGAACATCCGATGAAGGTGAGATCATGGAAATAAAAACACGAACCGAAAACAAAATTCTGAACCGAGTGGAACTTTCATTCAGTTGGAAGCACGATACCAAATCCACTCCCTCTCGCAAGGAAGTCATTGACCTCGTTCAAACCCTTGAACCCGGTGCAAACCGGGACCTCATTGTCGTGAAGGAGTGCTCAACCCGCTTCGGGCAACCGCTCACCACGGGCACGGCTTACATCTATGGTTCACAAGAAGCCATGGCCGTTGAACCCGGCTACATCCACAAGCGACATGAGGATCTCCGAAGTTCCAGCGCCAGTGAAGCCCCTGCAGAAGAAGCTCCTGCAGAAGAGGGAGGCGATGAATGATGGGAGACGGACCTAATGCAAAGGCCAAGTGGTCGAAGTACAAAGTCGAGGACGGGAAACTTGTTCGCGCCGAGTCCTGCCCAGAATGCGGGCCCGGCGTCTTTTTGGCCGTTCACGGCAACCGCAAATCATGCGGCCGTTGTGGCTACACCGTCATGAACGAATGATTCAGTTCCCGCTTTGAACGGTGTGTTCAAACGGGCTGGATTCCCATGTCCCATCGTTGAACAGCACCAGAGCGCCACCGTGCACTGGATGAATGTGGATGGGCAATTCCCGTGTTGCTCGACGCTCGAGATGGGTTGATGAGATGATGACCTCTTCTCTCCACCCTGCGATGCGCCAGCCCTTCAATTCAGCGTCCCATGATGCTCCTTGAACGGGTCCGCTAAGTTTGACCTGCTGAACCAATTCACCGTTGTGATGCCACGAGACGGTGCCGGTTGAGGAGCACAGCAAATCTTCATGTTCATGGTTGAAATGATGCTCTATCGGTGCTTCAACGCCATCGATGAGGTGTTCTTCGATGACGTGGCCGGTCTCTAGCGAGCGGCGCTGAATTCGCCCCCCTCGTGAAGTCAAGGTATAGTTCTCCTTGTTGACATGAAGTGCGATGGTTTCTTGATTGCGAGGTCTCTTTTTTGGATAGCCCCACTCGGCGGGTGGCATTCTCCAATTTTCCTGCGCATTCGTGCTGATGTTGTAGATGCCCCGCCTGTAGAGGTCAAACACGAGAACATCACCTTGGCCACCCATGGCCATCGGTTCAGCGTCCAGTGCATGCGCCCATGTCGTACCTGCAGGATAGTGCGTTGTCCGAGTGCCGATGGATGTACGCAGTTCAGAACGTTGTTTCCCGTTTTCTGCCGTGCCCACAGGCATGGCTCCCATGCAGGCAAGCAGCAATTCCCTGTCCAACCATGTCGCAAGAAGTTGACCTTCTGAGATGACCGCTTGTCGAAGTCGCATGGGGTGGGGTACCGCCACCTCTGTGACCGGTTTCATCTGTCTGTCCAACCAAAGCACTTCACCGTCCATGCCAGTGATGAGCGCTCCATCGTCATGTTCAACGATTAAGTCAGGAAGGAAGGGAATCGCTGGCGGCAACCCTTCGTCCATGGCCAATGATGAGGGAGCCTGTATGTGAATGCTCGTCTGAGTCATCTCAAAATAGGACGCGCCCAAGTTTCGGTCATGAGCCGGGAGCGCGTTGTTCTGATCGCTGTGAATCAGCGAGACATCGCCAGCACAAATCAGGCTGATCTTCTCCGTGAGATGGATTCTTGGACACAACTTCCCGACGTCGAAGGCCATCCTGCGTACGCCTTTGACCACCTCAGGATGCTCTACCTTCCCGACGGTTTGTTGTTTGAAGACCACCTCGACCAGCGTTGGTCCGACGCAACGGGCGAAACGGTCTCTGAGATCATCTTTCCATCTCGACATGTCGCCGCCAGCGGTAAAGCGTCCCTGACGCTTCATCCGATTGGCGTACCTCACTTACCAAAGGGCGAACAAGGCCCGTACGGCGGTCACGGGGGTTCTGCCCCGAAGCCCTCGACTCGGCTTGCGCCATGGTGGAAACTGTTACTGAAGCGGGCCAGGGAGAATCCCGCCGTGCAAGATTTTGACCTCTCGTTAGAGGTGACGCATCACGGTCCGACGGTTGGCGTTCCTTGCTTGTTCATTGAAGTCGGTTCAACCGAAGCCACTTGGGGCCATTTGGGTGCCGCTCGGGTCCTTGCCAACATTATACGGGACGGACTTCTCCAATCCACGGAAACCGCTTGGAACGAAGAGCGCCATCGAGGGGAGTTGGTTCTTGTCACGCTTGGAGGCGGTCATTACGCACCAAGGGCCAACCAACTTGCTGCCTTGGACGGGGTCTGGCTTGGACACATGCTCGCAACCTACGCATTGCCCTTCGAGCAAAACGATGACGGACGGATTACAGGGGCCTGGAGACAATCCATCCTTGCGGCATTGGAGTCCACCCGTGCATCGTTCCCGGGGGGTGAACTCATCTGCTCCATGGACAAAAAAGCCTTCAGGGGTTGGCAGCGGCAAGCCATCAGAACGTTGTTGGAAGATGAGGGTGTTCCTTTACTGACGACACGGCAAATCAAGATGCAACTCGGTCTCATGTGAGCGTCCGCACAAAGGGTCAAAGAGCGGCTTGAGTGTGGCGAGGTCATGGTGGGCTGGTTCTCCAAGTTCGTCGTGGCCACCACCGTCCGCATGCCGAAATGGTTTGTTCGTTGGGTCAGTCGTCGCTACGTCGCCGGAGCGTCGCTTGACGAGGCGGTCTCTGTGATGAAACGGCTCACTGAAGAGGGGGCATGTTTCACCATCGATGTCCTCGGAGAGGAAATTTCGTCCATGGACGAAGCCAAATTCTTCCTTGAGGAATACATCCGCGTGATGGAGGCCATAAAAGAACACCAGTTTGACGCAAACATCAGCATCAAACCTACGGCTTTTGGATTGCTTATTGACCCCGAGGAAGGTTTGCAAAACATACGCAAATTGGTGAAAATGGCGGCTGATGAGGACATGTTCGTTCGACTGGATATGGAAGACCATCGCGTGACAACCGATACCATCAACGTCGTCCTTACGCTTCACAGTGAAGGCCTTACCAACGTTGGAACGGTTTTGCAAGGACGCTTGTTTCGAACACTCTCTGACATTGGGGACCTCGAAACCTCACTCGGTCCAAATGCGGACTATCGAATCTGCAAAGGAATCTACCTCGAACCCGAAGCGATTTCGTTTACCTCATACCAAGACATCGTTGACGGTACGAACGCTGCGATTGATCGTATGTTTGAGGCAGGCGCCTACGTCGGCGTAGCGTCTCATGATCTCCCCGTCATCAACCACACACTATCGGCCCTGAAGTCGCACGGCATGGGGCCAGGTATCGAGGACCCACGAGACAATGCGGGGCCTGTTCGCCATCAGAAAGGTCCGGGTTACGAATTCCAATTGTTGCTCGGCGTGAGAGGGCCGTTGCGTCGCAGGCTGCTCAAGGAAGGTCATCGCACCAGGGTGTACATCCCCTACGGTGAAAAGTGGTACGAATACAGCATCCGCCGCCTCAAGGAGAATCCCACGATTGGTTCACACGTGGCCAAGGCGTTTTTGATGCCGTGGACAAATCGCCCGTGATCACTTACGCTTTTTCTTGTTTGTGCGCTTTTTGGTAGCGTTTGGGTTGACACCTTTCTTGACGTGTTCTTTGGGGCGTTCAGGATTCGGATTGAACCCAAGGCGCCCTTCTTTCCAGGCTTGACGTCGTTCACGAGGGGTACGAGGGGTGAAGTGTTCGGGATTGGGCGGTTCGTGCAGATACATACGCTTGATGTCGGGGGCCTTGACCGTACCTCGGAGTGTTCGCCCGGCTCCCGTGTGGATGGCCCGAATTCGCCATGTTTCTCCGTTGTGCTCCATCAAATGTGACCCGGTGAATGTGGTTTCTTGAGAGACAACGATGACATCAGCCGTTGAGTCTTCTCCCCGAGTCAAGGTGAGTTTTACACGCACCATGTCGGTGCGCAGCGCAGTGATTCTGGCGATGTTCGTGGCGGTCTCTGAAGAAACATGTCGCTCGTCGTTCGTTTCAATTTGGTGAATCTTCCAAAGTTTTCCATCCTCTTCAAACACATCACGGACAACGAATTCTTCGTCGGCATCTACCACAAGCACAACCCGTTCAGAGTTGGGCCCCTCAGTGAGAATGAACGGGATATGGCGGGCGGGTGGTGGTCGGAATTCAATGGTGTGGACATGCTGGCAACTCATGCATCGAACCATGAAATCGGCACCGTTGCCCACTTTTTTCTCTCGAAGAATGTCGTGGGCCGTGAGTTCATCGCACACCGGGCAATGGGATGCATTGTCGAGGACTTCCTCGTCCTCTTCCCATTCATCCACCTCATCCATGAGACGCCCTCATCCTTGCGCTGAACCCTTTGTGTTTGAACCCTCCGACCTAGGGCGGGGTGCAAGAGTTGATGTTGGAGACCGATGACCGTTCATCATGGCTGACGTGCCTGACGAGGTTGCACGGGAGGACATCCTCGCACACTTGTTGTCGAAGGATGACCAGCAACCTCGCGATGAACCAGCCGTTGCCGCCAACATTCATGCACAACTCCAACACATGGGGTTGTCCACATGGTCCATCTCGGTTCATCGGCGATTGCGGGACGCTATCGGTCGCCTCCAACCTTCAACCGTCCTTGAGATTGGTGCTGGAATAGGGCATCGTACAGCCTGGCTCATGGATCAATTCGAGCGTTCGATCCATCAACCCACGACCTTCACCATCGTTGAGCAAGGCGGCAAATTTGGGGTGATTCTCCAACGCCTGCTCCAACGCTACGAAGCCATGACATGGGCAAAGGTCGTGGTAGGAGACCCCGTCCAACTGGCAGCTGAGCATCAGGCATGGGGGTTGGCTGCGGCCACGACGACCGAACTTTCCCAAACGCCGTTTGAAACGGTTTACGATGCCATCATCATCGATGCCCCATCGCCGCAGCGTGCCCAGTTGGTCTCGAATTATCTTCCCTTCTTGGCCCCAAACGGTGTGATGTTTACGGTCGAGCCGGACATGCCGAGTGGGGAGGTTGACGATGGCGATGAAATCGGTATGGCACTCGTCAACGGGTTCAACCGCTGGATTGAGGTGATTGGTGAAACCAAAGCCACGCACCATATTGCGTTCATGCCCCTCTTTGGTGGGACCTTGGTCGCATGGCTACCCGTTCACGATTGAGTGGCGAGGTCAACCAATCCAGACACGTTGAGAAGGCCATAGCCGTAGTAATCATCGTGCCCGGTTTGACCTTCTTTCGGGACAGCACTGTTCATCATCCATTGTTTGACCGTGTCGACGTTGTCTGAATTTCCATCGGGCTTGAGTTCAGGATTGGCTTCAAGCATCAAGCACAAAGCACCGGTGACGTAAACGGTCGCTGCACTTGTCCCGTCTGCGATTCCCCAGCCCCCAGAATCCAACAGCACAGGAACGCCTTCTGCGGGTGCTACGATTTCCGGTTTTTTGTCGGGGTCGCCCCTCGGCATGAGGATGGGGAGCGGGAGGAGGCGACCGTTGTTATCGCCCTTGGATGACCCTGACCACGAGGTTGCTTTGATGGTCACTCCACCCACTGAAATGACCTGATCTTCACTTGATGGATGGGCAACATCTCCGTCATCGTCTTCTCCGTCGTTTCCAGCAGCAGCAACGACATAGACGCCTGCGTCGATGGCCTCGTTGGCCGCATCTCCTGAAGTTCGGCCAGAACCGATGGCAAACGGGAGAATGTTGGGAGCACCCCCAAGCGAGAGTGAGATGACATGCGCTCCGTTGGCCACACACCAATCAATGGCTTCCGCAACCGTCCCGTCGTCTCCACTTCCATCCGAACCGAGGGCTTTCGCCACCAACAGATCAACGTTCTTTGCCACACCCTTCAACCAACCGTTGGCGACCAGTATTCCCGCCATGGATGTGCCATGCCCGTGGTCATCGTAGGGTTGACCGTTGCCGTTGACGAAATCTTTCCACCCAACCAGTCGGATGCCCTCCAAGTCGCTGTGGTCAGGTGCTAGACCGGAATCGACAATGCAAGCCGTGACTCCCGTTCCCGTCAACGATGACGATGCGGGGTTGATGAGTTCGTTGTAGGTGGTGTGCCGTTCAAGGGCAACTTCACTTGGTCTGAGAAGGATTGCGCCGTCGCTCATCACCACTGCAGCAAGGTAGCCTCCAGCAAGGATCATGGTGATTCCAAGCGTGATGCTCACGATGATTTTGATCGTGCGAATGTCCGATGCCTCTTCGGCGGATCCTGTGAAAAATGGTTCCGAAGGTCGCGCCACGCCTGGGTATTCCTCGGGAGGAATCAGCGGCGAAACGGCGTCAGGTGTCATGGGCTCAACCTAGTGTGTGAACTATTTCAGTCAATGTATCAACAAACCGACGAACGTCTTCTTCGTTGTTGTAAAGGTAGGCTGAGGCACGAAGTGAACCTTGTGGATGACCCCGGTCTGCAAACCATGAATGGACACAATGTTGACCGCTTCGCACCATGACCCCAGCTGCTTCGTCCAAGAGGAGCGCCACATCGTGGGCCGGAAGTTCATCCATGAGAAGGGAACAAATTCCACCGCGTTGGCTTGGGTCCTCTGGGCCTATGATGGAGAGCCCGTTCAAATCCTTGACACCGTCGGTCATGATGCGATTGAGGTTCACCTCATGCTCGTGAACTGCATTCATGTCCAGCCCGGCGAGGTAATCAATTGCTGCACCCGTAGCCATCATGCCCGAAAAATTCCCCAGACCGCCTTCAAATCTCGCTGGCGGCTTCGCCCATGTTGCTTCGGTGTAGGTTGATGACTGAACCGTCTGGCCACCCGATTGTATGGTTCGAAGGCCGTCCAGTAAGTCGTATCGCCCCCAGAGACCTCCCATGCCAGAGGGTCCGCACATTTTGTGAATTGAAAAGGACAAGAAGTCGATGTCAAGAGATTGGACATCGACGTTCATGTGGGGAGTGGATTGAGCACCATCAACGGCCACCAGGGCGCCGTGGTCGTGAGCCACTTTGGTGATTTTTTCAATGGGTACGGCTACGCCGTCGAGGTTGCCAACATGACTCATCGCCACCATCCGCAGTTTTGTTCCAGCATCGGCACAAGCCGATTCAAACGCTTCCATATCGAAGGTGTTGTCCGAATTGCTCGGGACGACACGGTGGTCAATACCCTGTTCTTGCTCCAATTGCAGCCAAGGTACCAGGTTCGAATTGTGTTCTCGGTCCGTTGTGAGCACGACGTCGCCTTTCTCCCACGACATGCCATGGGCGATTTGGTTGATGGAGTGGGTGGCGTTGCGAGTAAAGACGACCTCATTTGGTGTAGCAGCGTTCAGGAACGACCCCAACTTTGTCCTCGCATCGGACACGGCTTTCGAAATGGCCGTACCGTACCGGTGAACAGAGCGCCCCCCGCATCCCGGTGTTTCCGTATAATACCGGTGAATGCTGTTGATGACGGATTGTGGTTTGAGGGTGACGCAGGCGTTGTCAAGGTAGGCAGGAGGATGTTCTCCTTGGAGCGTTGGAAAGTCGTTTCTGCAGTTGTTGAGCATTTACCATGCCTCCTGGTCAGGGATGTAATCAAGGGCGGGTGCGTTCACACCGCACGCTGGACAGGCAATTCGTTTTGGCATTCCGGTTTTACAATTCGGGCAGGCTGCACCGATCACCACCAAGGTGCTGCAGCCACTGGATGGACAAGGATAGACCAATTCACCAGCGTTGTTTCGGGCCACATCAGATGGGTGTCCACAATCAGGACAGGCAGCGGCTTTCTTGGGCTGCGGATGGGCTTGGCCTGACATTTCGAGCGAGGCCTCCATGGCCGCTCGGGTTCGAACTCTTGCTTGATCACCAAGCATCCGTTGAGGGTACCACAAGACGAACAGGAAGAGTGGAACGGCAGGCAGGCCAGTGAACAAGTGGAGGACAAGATATCCGATGTTTGCATCTCCGTACGCAGCAATGTGATGCAAGCCAGCCCATGCCGAAACGGTGATGAGCAAGATCCAGACGCCAAACATCGCCGTCCATCCTCGAAGGGAATGCTCAGCAAGGGCAGCTTCCATGACCCGTACGTCTTCGTGGAGGTGATGAACTTCAACGTGAAGGTCTCTGGTTTCAATGACCGCTTTCCAGAAGAAGAACAGGAAAAACAGGACAATCAACATGATGAGGGTGCCTTCCATCATGTTGGCCAAATCAAGACGAAGCGGGAATGTTGGGTTTTCGCGGTGGAAGAAAATTTGGGCTGCAACCATGCAGTTCCACATTACCAACAACGAAATTGCGTGGATTCGCATAACGGGAAACAACGTCCATGCTTGGTAGGCAAACCATCCCCAACAAATCATCGAGACAAGCATCTGGAAGAACTGGAATCCATTGATCGCCAAAATTCCATCCAGTCCACTCACTTTGGCATCACCCCCGCCCCAGAGTTCGGTTGAGATGGAACCGAGGCACAAGGCAACGATCCCAAACACAGCGGTCAAGTAATGTTCGCGTTTCCATTCCTTACGAAGCAATTTCACGTGAAATTTCCACTCCTTTCGAAGGGTGTTCACCGACTCAGCAAGAGGGTATGTTGCTGGAACGGGTCGGGACAGGACCATGTCGGCCATGCGAAACGGCAACTTACTCGGAGGGAGGTTTTCTTCAACCTCCGAACCCGATGTCTCGGCCATGGTGATAGGCTGCGGTCCGCCCCTTTGAGTCCTTTCGCTCCGCCGCTTCCATTTCTCCTTTCCTAAGGGTGATGGTTAAACGACGGACAGGTTTGGGCGGAACAAGAGCCGAGATCGCATAGCCTGGTAGTGCGCGCGACTGGAAATCGCGTGGGCCCGTTCCCTCGGGAGTTCAAATCTCTCTCTCGGCGCCATCCGTTCCTTCGTGGACCACAACCTCCATGTTTGGGTCGCAATAGCGAACAACGTGGAAGAAGCCAACACGCATCGCCAGCGTTGGTTGGCGCTGGTCATTTTGGGTCTCATCCTGCACGTGCTGGCCATGTCCAACAGCGACCTTGGGCTCGATGCTCATGTTCGCCTCAATGTGGCCATGGATGAACAACACACAGGCCAAGATTTGGCATGGGGAAAGCTTCGGGTGAGTGAAAGTGCCGACCAGCAACCATCGTCCGAACATGTCTACGACGGATATGTTCCACCGTGGATTCAGTCCGAATGGACGGTGAAAATAACCGCCTTCGTGGGCGTGATTATCGTTGCTCTCATGGCCGGATATACTCCAAAATGGAGGGCCAATGATCGTCGGTTTGAACCGATGTGGGCGGCCCTCGTTATCTTGAGTCCGATCTTTTTGTTCGTTTCTGGACGCGGCTACGACGAGGGTGTCCTTGCATGTGTGGTCGGCGCTGGTGTTGGAGGATTTTTTTTCAACAAGGGCGCCCAGCGCCATGAACGGTTTCTTCATGTTGTCTTCATGGCAACATCGCTGCTGATTCTCTTGGCCTGGAAAGGATTTGACATGTCAGTTTGCCTTGGTGTGTGGGCACTCACGCTGGCTGCGGGCAGCGCTTACATCGTTCTTGAGCAGGGAAGGTCAGAAGGGACGGACGATCTGCTGCGCCACCCCTGGAAGATGGCAGCACTTTGTTCACTGTCGGTCTACGTTGGTGTGTTCACGTTCGGCATGTGGTCAGGAAGCGGAACCTTCGGAATCATCGCTCACGAACCTTTGCCCTATCTCGTTTCGACGGTTGTGGCCATCTTCCATGCCGCTTTGGTGTTCTTGCTGATTGGTTTCATGCTCTGGCCGTTGCTCTCAACACGATGGGAAAACCTCCGTGCTCTTCGAGGCCCAGGCGTCACCATGTTGTCGGTTTACAGCAGCGTGTTGTTCATGGGAATAGCGTGCTACATCGGCGCGTTGTGGACGTTGGAATCCTCGCTATGGGACCGACCACTTCTCTCAACGATGCTGGTCCTCGGGAACAATGGACGGTATGCAACAGCGTTGGTGATCCCTTGCATCCTCATGCTCAAATGGTCATCGCCCTCGATGGAACCCCCTGCGTCGAAAGAATCATCACGGTTCTTGGTGGGTATTGGGGGGCTTGTTCCGTTGATGTTGTTCATCGCAATGTTTGGTCAGCAACTTTGGTCCGACGATGCAGGTGTCTGGATGGCTGAAGAATTCGGAGATGATGACAATTGCTTCGTTATGGTGGCGCCAGAAACCCTTGCCATGCACCATCTCTATGTCCTGAAGACGCACGTAGATTTGACGGGAGAATCCGAGGTTGAGGGCTTCTGGCGGACATCAGGGCAGGTTGAATCGTTCTTGGAAACCCATCCAGAATGCTCCTCGTTGTTGGTTGTGGCTCCTGGTGAAGATTACCTCCCCGATCCCAACGAATACGAAGCGGTGGCTCAAGAACAGGCTCCGTTCTCGTTGAGCGGTGGTGGAACGGACGACGCTTGGCGTGTGTTTCGGGCCATCGCCTGATTTTGACATCGCGAAGCGATTATATCCGCTTCTCCAGTGGGCCGACCACTGCCACCGTGGCTTAGGGGTATAGCACCTCATTGGTAATGAGGAGGTCGCGAGTTCAAATCTCGCCGGTGGCTCCATCAGCGAATCCGTGGAGCACCCTCAGAAACCACTGATTTTCCAAATTCTAACCTCAATATATAAGAGGCGATTTTTCTGACTTCAACTTGAGAAGGCAACTTCTCAGATGGGATGCACATGGAGCGAAAGCAACAACAAGGTGAAGATATGCAACGACGGGTGAAAGAACTTCAACACCAAGTCGACGAACTGAAAGAATTGGTCAATACGCTGCTCAGCGTAATTGTCGAAGAACCCGATGGTGTTCACACGGGTGCTGCACCGACCATACCCGGACAGGGTATGATGGAAGTATGCATGTGATCATCCTTTGATGACCGCAAGTGGGCTCATTCTTGCCACCGGACGAGCGAGGCCTGCTTGGGCCGTCAAACGTATGACCTCATCCACGTCTTTGTATGCATCAGGTGCTTCTTCCGAAAGCACATTGGGCGTGGATGCATGAACCCGAACCCCTTGCTGCTCAAGTTGGCGTTTCAAGGCCTTTCCATCAAGTGTCTTCTTGGCCTGACTCCGAGAAAGCGCTCGTCCAGCACCGTGGCATGATGAACCAAAGGCAATGTTGCTTCCTTTCGGAGCGCCTGCCATGATCCACGAACCGTTCCCCATATCTCCTGGCACGATAACAGGTTGCCCCGTGGTGGAAAACTGCTGCCCGACATCAGGATGGTCGCCACCGAATGCCCGTGTTGCACCTTTCCTGTGGACACAACACGAGCATGAACGGCCGTGCACGGTGTGCGTTTCCATTTTTGCGATGTTGTGGGCGACGTCGTAGAGTGTTCTCGCTTCACCGTCAATGCCCATCTCAAGTTTGAGCACCGTCCGCAACCGTTCGGCCAAGACGGCACGGTTTGCGAACGCAAAGTTGGCTGCAGCATTCATCGCTTCAAGGTACGAACGTCCTTCATTGGAATGGACCGGTGCGGCGGCGAGTTGACGGTCGGGAAGAGCATAGTCCCAACGCTCATTCACCCACAAACCGTTCACTTGTTTGTAGGATGATTCCAGTGCACGAACGTGATCAGTACACACTTGGTGGCCCAATCCACGGCTTCCTGAGTGGATCATGGCCACCACTTGGTCTTCGTACAACCCCCAAGCAGAAGCCGTGGGTTCATCCACAACTGAGCCGACGGTCTGAAGTTCAAGGAAATGATTTCCGCTTCCAAGCGTTCCAAGTGATTTCATTCCTCGCTCGATGGCCCGCTGTGATACGGTTGCATCATCGGTTTCCAAAAGCCCGTTGGATTCCAAAAACGCAAGGTCTTCATGATGGCCGTGGCCGAGATCAGCTGCAGCGTGCGCTCCTCGCTGGAGGATGTCTTGAAGGTCGGAGGGCGAAATATCAACGCCGCCTTTGCCAGAACCTCCTGCAGGGATTCGTCCCGCAAGGCGTCCGGCCAATTTTTTCAGATTCGGAACATCGTCAATCGTCGCATCGAGCGCCATGAACCGAACACCGCAATTGATGTCAAATCCTACCCCCCCAGGTGAGATGGCTCCACCCTGTTCTCCGTATTCGGTATCGGTGGCGACCACGCCCCCGATGGGAAAACCGTAGCCATAATGCCAATCGGCCATGGCCCATGCTTCTCCAACGACGCCAGGCAATGATGCCGTGTTCACAAGTTGTTCAGGTCCTCGGTCGTCTGCGTGGCGTTCCATATGTGCGGCGTCCGTGATGAGTCGAGCATCGACCTTCATGTGACCGTGCGCCTCAATTCGCATGGTGCCGTCACCTTCATCGGTGATGTGCTGGCGCCACGCTGGTTCCATGCTGGTGGCCCCAAACGATGAGATTTGATACTTTGGTTAACCAACCGTCGCAGGCGCTCTTCATCACAGCCTTGAAGGGGTGGCCCCGCGTGGCAGGCATGTCCAACTCGGGAGGATATCGCATGTCGTTGCCACCAATTGACCTTGCTGTTTTCCATGACAACGGATACATACGAAAGCAATGCAGGGTCACCTCTCTTTGGTTCTGGACTTCGGACGCCGAGCGAGAGACCTGTGGCGATACATCTGAGGATGAATACACCTTCATTGGTGCGCCGCTTATCGAGGGATTTGAACAACGGGGAAAGGCCTTGAAAGACGCCATGCGTGAGGCGTTTCTGGGTTATTTTACACAACGTGATCATGCCCGCATTCACCCCTATCCCGTTCTCGCTCGTTGGCGGGATGACATTCATTTGACGATTGCTTCCATTGCGGACTTCCAACCCCATGTCACCTCGGGTGAAGTGGAGCCTCCAGCCAATCCTCTTGCAGTTTCTCAACCGTGCATACGCCTCACCGATGTTGATGCAGTCGGTCGTTCTGGGCGGCACCTCACCACGTTTGAGATGATGGCCCACCACGTGTTCAATCGTCCTGATGAGGGCCTGGAAATTTACTGGATGGAACAGTGCGTTCAGCACTGCCACAGCATGCTGACGGAGACCTTTGGGATTGACGCTGGTGAAATCACCTACGTTGAGAACCCCTGGTGCGGTGGCGGAAATGCAGGAGCTGCTGTTGAGGTCATCGTTGGAGGGCTGGAATTGGCGACGCTCGTGTTCATGGATATGGAAGAACACCCCGAGGGTGATGTCGAACTCAAGGGCGATCGATATCGCACCATGCCGCTTCAAATCATTGACACCGGGTACGGATTGGAACGTTTTTGTTGGGCAGCAGCAGGAACGCCCACCATTTACGAGGCCATTTATCCTGAAACGGTCGCTTGGCTGAAGCAATTGTCAGGGTTTGAATCGGTTGCCAATCAGTGGCCTTCCTTGGATTTGGACCGATTGCTGAGCGAAATGTCCCGTCTTAACGGCATCATGAACATCGAAGCAGGAGTTGATGGCGAAATGCTCGTCAACATCTTCCTCACCCGTCTCGCTGAACGCGGCCTTGAGGTCTCGAGTGAACAATTCTCATCCATCACCGAGCCACTGGCGAACATCTACGCCATCCCCGACCATCTTCACGCCCTGTGCAACATGCTCGGCGATGGTTTGGTGCCTTCAAATGCAAAAGCAGGCTATCTCGCACGCATGCTGGCCCGCAGGGTTTTGCGAATGCGAGATGAGTTGTCAATTTCCGTTCCGTTGTCTGAATTGGCCTCGCATCATCTCGATGTGAACATGGGCGGACACCTCAACAAGCAAACGAAGGAAGGTCTCTTAACCATCCTCACGCTTGAGGAGGAACGATATGCTGAGATGCTCCGAAAGGGGACAAACGTGATTCAGACGCAACTCAAGTCGTTGCCAAAAGAAAGTGATTCCATCCCTGATGAGCAATTGTTCACCATGAACGATTCGCACGGTCTTGCGCCAGATATGGCCATTACACTCGCTCGTCAAGCAGGCTGGTCCATGGTCAACCTCCGTACGGGGTTCTCAGCAGAGATGGCCGAACGACACGCACGCATGGCAAAGGAAGCGGCCAAAGGTCCCGATGATTCCTCGCACACCCTCCTGGCGGGCGACCTTCCGCCAACCGTTCCGCTGTACTACGATACCGTCTACGAGCCCACGTTCGAAGCCAGCGTACTGGCATGCCTCGCAAACGAGGGGCAGGGTCCCACCGGTTCCAGCCACGCGGTGGTTCTTGACTCGACGTTGTTTTACCCAGAGGGTGGTGGACAGGAAGGCGATCACGGGCGCTTCGTTCAGGGGGACCACCACGTCAACGTTCTTGACACGCAAAAGGTCGGCGACCTCATTGTTCACTACACCGATGGGGCCTTGGTCACCAACGGAAGCGTCCGAGGGCATCTCGATTGGAAACGGCGAAAGCAATTGATGGACCACCACACTGCAGTTCACATCGTTGGTGGTGCTGCACGGCGCCTCTTGGGCCCCCACATCTTCCAAGCTGGTTCCCATCTCACCGTAGAGAGCGGTCGTTTGGACATCACACACTATCACCGATTGACTCGGGCAGATTTGGACGCCATGGAAGACATGGCAAACGCTGTGCTCAGTGAAGTCAGCACCACTGAAAAGTCGGAGTTAAACCGAAAAGATGCGGACCTCCTTCACGGATTTGATTTGTACCAGGGCGGTGCGCCCAAGGGTGATTCCATTCGTATTCTGAAAATAGCAGAGCATGACATTCAAGCTTGTGGAGGAACGCACCACGATGAGCCGGGGCAAATCGGTTCGATTCGTATCGTTCGCTCGACAGCGGTTCAAGACGGCGTTGAACGGTTGCACATTGTGGCAGGCGATGCTGCACTTGCCTATGCACGGGCGCAGGATGAACTCGTGCGTGCCTCGAGTGAAGTGTTTGGGGTCCACGGCGACGACTTGCCGAAAGCGGCCGCACGATTCTTCAAAGAATGGAAGGAACAACGCAAATTGATCGAACACCTCGAATCTGAGATCGTTCGTCTTCGTACCAGCGGAGGCGGGGATGCTTCAACCGATATTGACGGTGTTCGTGTGGTCGTCATGGAGATTGACGGCGACCTCAAATCAATGACCACGATGCTCAAAGAGTTGACGCTGGATGGTGATGTACCCACCCTTGCTGTCCTCGGTTCCAAAGACGGTGGTGGCAAACTGATGATCGGCATCACCGAACATACGGTGGCCAGTGAACGCTACAACGCCGTGGATTTACTCCGATCCATCTCATCGCACATTCGCGGAGGCGGTGGTGGTCGTCCAACCTTCGCCCAAGGCGGTGGTTCCCACGCAGAGGGGCTCTCGGATGCTTTGGATGCCGCTCGCGAGCAACTGGGTCTGTGATCACAACAGGCTACGAAGTGCCTCTCTGTCAAAATGAGATACGGCCTGTTGGTAGGCTTCTTTTGCAGGAAACCATGCAGCCTCCGAGATTTCTTCCGTTTGAAGGGTCAACTCGCTGAGGTCGCCGTTCCATGTTGAGCGGTAGGTGAATGAAACAAAGGATATGCCTTCGTCGTTAAACACCCGTTGGGTGATGACAGGTTCGATGTTGTCGAGGACGATGCTCAATCCGAGCTCCTCAAGCGTTTCTCGAACGCAGCCAACCGCTGGATGTTCGTTGTGGTCCATATAGCCGCCAGGGAGTGTCCAAAATCCGTGGAAATGACCACGCTCAACGCGTCCCATGAGCACCTCACCGTCGTCGTTACACACCATCACCTTTGCCACAAGACGGTGAATGGAGCGATAGATGGCGTCTCGAGCGACGGGATGAACGCTGTTATCGGCTGCGCATCTGTCTTTCCACGCCCAATCCTTTGGCCAATCAACCCGAGGATAACCTTTCACCACCCTGTACTGGGATGTTCCGTAACGAAGCATGAACACGTCTTTTTGTTCAAATTCGATGGCCAGCGCATGAACTTCTTTGCGGGTGGGAAATCGCAAGGCATCCTCGGTTTCGGTTCGCCCTTGGACCGGGCGTTGTGGGCCACGACCCTGCTCATCAACCAACAACACCTTGCCGTCATGTTCGAGGTACACGACTTCATCGGGGTGCATGTTGGCTCCACCCTGTGATGCGTCATGAATTCTCGCATCGATGCAAGGCTCATTCTTTTGGATGGTCGATATCCTTTGGTTCAGGCAGCGTCGCTTGAAGGGTCTCGCTGACCTTCAAGTCTTCAAGACGCCGCCCCTGCGGCAGGACCCTACCCTCGTAGGAATTCATCGTGGCATCGTAGGCCTTAGCTGCTTTTGAGAGATGGCCACCCACCTTCTGGAAATGCTCAATCATCGTCGTGATTCGCTTGTACAATTCTCTGGAAACGTCGTAAATTTCTCTCGCACCTTCTGCAAGCGCATGTTGTTGCCAGTAGAGCGCCACGGTTCGAAGAAGTCCCAACATGGTGACAGGGGTGGCGACAAGCACCGATTTACTCATGGCATAATCCATCAAATCGGGGTCAACAGAAAATGCTGCTGCAGCCATGGCTTCGCTGGGAATAAACATCACCACATGGTCGAATTCACCCTCAATGTTCTCCTGGTAGGATTTCTTGCTGAGTTCCGTGATGCGGCCCTTCATCGCCGCCGCATGCTTGCGAATCAAGTCGTCTTGTTCGGGTCCAGGGTCCAATTCTGCCGCTTGCAAAAAGTGGGCTCCAGTCGCTTTGGAGTCGATGGGAATGACGCCTTCCTGTGGCAACGCCACAACGAAATCAGGGCGGGTGCCGTCGGTTAGAGTGACTTGCTCGGAGAAATCAATATGCTCGCTGAGCCCAGCCATTTCAAACAACCGACGCAGTTTGACCTCACCCCAGTTGCCTCGGGCCTGACTTGAGGTCGTTAGGGCCGTTGAAAGCGCTGTTGTTCGATTCGAAAGGGAGTCGGTTTTGTCCCCGAGGTCTTTGAGGTGCCGCTTGAGCCCTTCGTAGGCTCCGACTCGTTCTTTTTCCATGTCGGTGTTCAGCGTCATCAGTCGAGCCATTTCTTCTTGGATCGGCTTGATGAGGTTCGCCACCTCGAGCTTTCGTGTTTCAAGGGCATGCTCAGCGTCCTTTTGTTGAGCAGTGAACCGATCTTGTGCCATCTGGAGGAAACGTGCAGAATTCTCCTCCCCGACCCGTGTTGCAATGTTCTCAACCTCGGCACGTATGCGCTGTTCATTCGTTTCAGCAGCTTCTTCGTTCGCTTTGAGTCGCTCTTCAGCACGGATGAGGCTCGCGGATGTTGATTGTTTGGCGATGAGCCACCCGAGGACACCACCAATTCCAAGTCCCGCCATGAGGAGTCCGTATTCAACGAGGCCTGTCATGGTCGAACATCCCTGACGACAGTATATGATGACTGCCCATTGTGAACCTTCAAAGCAAAGCAGGAGGTGGGTTGTACCATGCGCTTTGAGCAACTGAACAAAGATGTATGGGCCATGACCTACCTCATCGTTGACGAAAAGACCCAAGAGGCCGCCCTTGTTGACCCCGTTTACGATTTCCTTGACCAGTACACGTCGCTTCTTGAGGAACAGGGACTGAACCTCGTGTACGCCATAGCAACGCACACCCATGCAGACCACATCACGGCTTGCTTCACCTTGCGAGAACAACTCGGTTGCGAATACGTCATGTCAAACGAGACAGCAAGTCTCGGCGTATCCCGGTATGTCGAGGATGAGGAGAAGATCATGCTCGGTTCCATTCCGATTCAGTTTCATGCATCGCCCGGTCATACCAATGACTCCATGATCGTGCATGTGCCTGGCTACATGATGACGGGAGATTTCTTGTTCAACGGCGATGGTGGTGTCGGCCGAGACGATCTTCCAAGTGGTCGCCTCAAGGTTCACTGGGACGCCCTTTCTGTGCTCGATCGGTTTGAGGGCCATACCGTTGTCTGCTCGGGACACGACCCACCCGGGACGACCATGATGTCGCTTGCGTGGAACAGAGAAAACAATCCGATTCTTTCCATGCCAGACTTTGAGACCTTTCGGGCATGGCAGGAAGCGACTGCTGCAAAGCTCGGTGGTGTTTCAAAAATCAAGACGGCCATTCCAGCCAATCTCTTCGGAGAATTGCCGGAAAGCATTCCATGGTTGGATTGACCCCTACTTCTTGAGCGGGTTCTTCGGCGCCTTGGTATCTTTCGGTATCGTGGGAAGGTTCTGAAGTTCCTCAAACGACAATTGCTGCAGACTGGCAGAATCGAACACAGAGAGCCGTTCTTCCATGGCCATTCGTACGTTGAAATCAATACGGCCTTTGGAACGTGTGAGGTCGTAGGAGAGCGGTTGGAGCCGGTCGATGACCTGTTCCTCAAAGTCGTGTCGTACGCCCTCACCTCGCCATGACGAATAGCCCCAGCGGTATGAAATTCCAACCATGGCTGCGCCGTAGAGCAGCGTCAGTACCACCGTGGCGAAGAGGATGGGATTGCCGTCAACATCTCGCGATTCTTCGAGAAGGTTTCGCCCAAGCAAAAAGAGGAGACCGATGCCCACGACGGGATTGAGGACGCCTTCTAACCACTGGTTCACGGGAACGAGGCGTCCCTTGGCTGGGTCGACAAACACCAGGTCAGCCTCAAACGCCGTGTTCAACACCGACAAGACGGAAAGCAGAACCATGTAGAGGAAAGAGGAAACAATCAGTTCCACGGTCCACGAATCGAGATCGAGAATCCAATGCACGATGAGCCATGCAAACAATCCCAAAAACGCCGCCTGGGGTACATAATTGAAGTGTTCAATGTGTTGAGAAAATTCGGTCAACGACTTCCGCTGCTCTCGGGTTCCGCGGTGCGGTTTCGGGATGTGTATCACCTGCCAGTGCATCAACCGCTCAATCGTTTTGAGTGTCCAGATGAGCAGCCTTTGTCGAATCAATACGTACTCCATGAGGAGCATGAACGGGAACCCGATGAGGACCAAAGGCAGGGCCATGATGGCGGAGAGAGGGAGAATCAGAAGAGCAGGTAAGAGCAAGAAGTGAGAAAGGGTCAGCGGATGAAGCATTTCAGCCTCGATCAAACGCTGCTTTGCGGGAGGGATTCGAAGGTTGCGAGCGATGTCATCCAAGGTTTGGGAAAAGGAGGACACTTGATGCCCAGAATCAAGAATTTGTCGAACCACCGTGCGGTACTCCGAGACTTCGTGACCGACACCCACCCAAAACTGCCAGGCAAGCCTCATCGGTAGGGCCAAGATAAGCGGTAATGCCAAAATCCCAGCACCCCATAGGAGCTCTTGCATCTCAGTCTCCACCGTTCTTCCTCATGCAGGCCACTCGCTTGGGGTTGTTGAAAACAACGGTTGTCCGTGGATAAATCCCAATGTTCTAACGCCTTCGTGTGGCCCTCACACCATGGCAAAGGTTGCCGTCACCGACGGAATGGACAAAAAAGCGGTTGCTCGCTTGAAAAAAGCGGGCCACGAGGTGGTCCTTGAGCACATCAGCGAAGACGCCTTGCTCGCTGGTGCTTTGGAATCTTTTGATGCCATCATCGTTCGCAGTGCCACCAAGCTGACGGAAAAGGTCCTGAAGGCTTCCGGTGATCGCCTCAAAGTCATCGGTCGTGCGGGTGTGGGCGTTGACAACATCGATTTGGAAACCGCTGGAAAGCGAGGCATCAAGGTCGTCAATGCGCCTCGAGCCAGCACGCAATCCGTGGTTGAGTTGACCCTCGGCCATCTCCTCGCCTCCATACGACATTTGCCAAGGGCTGACCGTTCTCTGCGGGACGGGAAGTGGGAAAAAAAAGCGATGAAGGGTTCTGAACTCTCTGGAAAAGCACTCGGTCTCATTGGATTTGGGCGAATTGCGCAATCCGTCGGGCGCATCGCTCAAGCGATTGGTATGGAACTTCACGCCTATGACCCCTACCTCCCTCCCAAGGTTGCGAAATCTCAGGGGACGCGCCTCCACAAATCGTTGGAATCTTTGTTCTCGAATTGCACCCATATTTCCATTCACTGCAATTTGACCGATGAAACCCACCACCTCGTCAATGCTGAACGTCTTGCTGCCATGCCCCACATCGGAAAAGACGGTGCCCGGTGTGGGAGCCACATCATCAACTGCGCTCGCGGAGGTATCGTAGACGAAGATGCGGTCGTTCAGGCGCTTGAATCCGGCGTGCTCACCTCCGCTGCTCTTGATGTCTTTGAAGTTGAACCGGTTGACCCTTCCCATCCGCTTCTCCAAATGGAGCATTTTCACGGAACACCGCACATCGGAGCCTCCACCGTTGAGGCGCAAGGCCGAGTCGGCATGGACATCGTCACCAACGTGATGGACGCACTTCAGAACCGACCGTGTGATTTTATCGTCAACGGCTCATACTTGTAACACTTTCACTTTCATCGACTGGGTGATGAATAAGCATCCCTTCCTTCTCGGGTTTCAATGCGTTATGGGTCGAAGTGTACCGCCATGGCGAACGCGAGTAGAACACGAATTGGAACACCTCATGCCGTATCGTCGGGCGTTGTCTTCTGCCGATCAAGCGGCGTTTGATGCACTGCTCAATGAAGTGCGACAGCGTCGTTCGGCAGGAGGTTTGCTGCCCGCATTGAACACATGGCAACCCATGGTGCTCAACATGTTGGTCGGATTGATGGCGCAGGTTTCACGGCTCACGGCACAAATAGAAGCACTCGAGGAACGGCGTCGTGATGATTGAGGGGTGGCTGCTTGATGTTCATGAAAACGAGGCCAACACCGGCATGGTGGCCTGGGTGGTCGACCGCCACGGTGTTGCGCATCGGTGTGACGTTCCTTGGCAACCCACCCTTCACGTCCACGCAACCCATGAGCAACTGGACCGTTTGGAACACTGGTTGATGCAACCAGAAATCCAACTGCGCTTCGGTATCGGCGATGTCCGAATGACACGTGCCCGCTTGGACTTGGAGGCGACGGGCCACGTTGACGTGCTGGAACTTGGGCTACATACGTATCAACACCTTCGAGGATTGGCTGAACACGTTGAAGCCAGAGGAGACTTTCATCGGTTCAAACTCTATTCGGTCGATGCGCACCTTGCTCAGCGTTTTTTGAACGAGAACAACTGCATTCCGTTCCAACGGGTTCGATGGTCCAGTTCATCGCCACAAAGCATCGAGCCCTTGGAGGACGGCACCATGGATTCAGGCGTCTATCCACCGTTCCACGTTGTGCGCATGCGTTTCGAACAGGGGGTCGACTCGGCGCTTCCCTCGCTTGACGGCACCGTCGAGAGCATTCATTTGGACAGCGTTAACGAGCCGGGATTGGCACCGTTTTCAGCCCCGTTCTCGGTTACGCTCAAGCGTCAAGATTTTGCGTCCATGTCGGCCATGCTCATGGCACTTCAAGACGCTCTTGCATCCATGGACCCTGACATCCTGATGTCCGCAGGTGGCGATCAGCGTTGGTTTCCGTGGCTGGTTGAGCAGGCCACACTGCACGATGTTCCTCTTCAAATCGGACGTACATCGGACGTGCTCGCTCAGACGACGCATCAGCGAACGATTCGTTCCTACGGCCAAACTCGCCATCGTCACGGTTCGTTCTTCCTCAAAGGGCGTCTTCACCTTGACATCAAGAACAGTTTCATCGTCAACGAAGGCGGTCTTGCCGGTTTGTTTGAACTGGCCCAACACTCGCGACAATCGGCACAAATCATCTCGCGACTTTCGCCAGGTTCGGTCATCAGCGCCATACAAATGCGGGTGGCCATGGACGACGGCGTGCTCGTGCCGTGGAAAAAAAATCGGCCCGAAGACACGAAATCTGCTCTTGATTTGCTTCATGCCGACCGAGGGGGCCTCTACCTTGATAGCCGACCTGGCGTCCATGCCTCGGTGATTGAACTCGATTTTGCAAGTCTTTTCCCGAGCATCATCGCCACCCGCAACATCTCTCCAGAGACCCTGAATTGCCCGTGTTGTCAACCCGTAGCAAAAGGGGATTTACGAGGTGTGGTCCCGTTGCATCCTGACGAAGCTGCTCAAGAATTTCGAGAACGTGCGGTGCTGTCGACCTTCGGTCACGGGTTGTTCCCCCTTTCACATGAAAAGGCGCTTTCTGTTCCAGGCCTCAACATGCACACCTGTGGGCGAACGCACGGATTTCTCGGTCGCGTGGTGGCCCCCATCATCGAACGGCGACGTGAACTGAAGCATCAACGTCAGCACAAAGGCGACGCCTTTGACCTGCGACAGAATGCACTCAAATGGCTTCTCGTGACGTGTTTTGGATACACGGGCTACCGCAATGCTCGTTTTGGACGTATCGAGGCTCACGAAGCGATTTGTGCGTGGTCTCGAGACCTCTTGTTGACCACCATTGAAGAAGCCCAAAAAGACGGATGGAACGTTCTCCACGCCATCGTTGACTGCGTTTGGCTCTCTGACACAGAAGGGCGTTCAAGAGACCAACAGCGCAGCGATGCTGAGGCGTTTGCCAAACGCGTAACGAAGCAGGTTGGTATACCTCTTGAATTCGAGGCGCACTACGATTTCATCGCCTTTTTGCCGAGCCGAATGCACGGTTCAGGTTCGCTCACAAAATACTGGGCCTACGCCGAAGGCGAATTCAAAGTTCGAGGCATCGAGTTGCGCCAGCATTCCACGCCCCGATGGGTACGTGAACTTCAGCAAAGGGGATTGGAACTGTTGGCCGAAGGTGAGCGCATCGACGGACGTCCTTCCCTTCGGGCACAGCGCTCGGTCTTGGCCCATTACCGAGGCGAACTTCAGCGCTTGAACAGGAACGAAGTTCCGTTGTCAGACCTCGTCACGACACGACGAACGACCCGGTCCATTGAGGACTATCGAGTTCGGAATTTGACCTACGGGGCTTTGATGCGCGCACACGGTCTCGGCTATGAGGTCCCTCCAGGTGGAAAGGTCCGCTATGCGGTCGTGAACCGCTCAGCTACCGATCCGATGGAACGTGTTTTGCTGGCCGAGGAAATTGAGACCTTGGGTCATCAGCACGCTGGTTGTCCTTTGCATAATGGAGAACTTGCTGAGCGAGCCATTTGGGCGCTGCTCGCTCCGTTCGGGTGGACTTCAGAACGCCTTCGCCTTGACGGCCGACAACCGAGTCTTCTGGAGTTCATTCATCCCGGTGGCGCAGAACAAGAGCCCCAACGTTTGGAGGAATCGCTTCACGATTGAGGCGCCTTCTGGTGAGATGAAAACGCATTTGCGGGTCGATTTGGAGCGGCATCCATGGGCCTCTCGCACCGGATTTACGATGCTTGAGATGCAAAGTTCTCTGGCGTCGTCTTCCGCGCCATGCTCCTTCAAGGTGATTCTGTGCGTGCCGGTGAAGGTGGTGCAGCAGTCGTGAATCGGTGTGCGGTGAATGCTCCGTTCCCGTGATGGCAATGACGGCTGCATGGTGCTGTTCTGCAAGTTGGCGTAAAATGTGCACGTGTCGCTTCAGAAGCGTTCTGGATTCCAGGCGTGAAACGGCATCATCACCGTGCATGGCCATCAGGCCGTCGAGCACCACCATCGGTGAACGGGTGATGGCGAGTTCATGCGGCAGTCGCTCAATTTGGCGGTCGAGTTGGTGCAACGTGAATCCCCGACTCAGGTACAAGCGACCAAGGCAGGCTTCCACATCACCTCCCAGCGCCTCCAGAAGGGGAATGAATCGCGAGGGGTCAATTCGACAGGCACCGTCCACCCAGTGAACAACTTCACCCTGAACCAGTGCATGGGCGACCCAATGCTCGGCCACGCATCGCATGCTCTTTCCCGCCCGTCCAGGCCCGCTCAGTTGGTAGAGTTGGCCACGAGCGGGCTGAATATGCAGCGGGTCAATCCCTTGGCGCCGACGAATCAATCCTCGGGTGATGGTGCTGGCCGCCTTGATTGGTCTCATGTGAATCATTGAACGAGGATGTAGGTGGTCATCGTATCTTGCGAAGACCCCTCTGTTTAACTGAAGAGACACATCAACTTCAAACACCGCTGGCGCCGATGCGTGGGCGTGGTAGGCGAGCAAAAGATGGCCGAACCGCTCGGGCCGAGAATTTTGATTCACTGTGATTTGGATGCCTTTTTTGCTGCGGTTGAAACCATCCACCACGGATTTGATGAAACCGTGCCGTTGATCATTGGTTCGGACCCCAAACAAGGCCGCGGACGTGGAATTGTATCAACGTGCAATTATGCAGCCCGGGCCTATGGGATTCGCTCTGCCATGCCCGTATCTGAAGCCTGGCGTCGTTGCCCAGCAGCTCCGTTTGGACCCGCCATCTACATCCGAGGAACGCGAGGGCTGTACAGCAGAGCAAGTCGAAAAGTAATGGCGTGCTTGCAGAATTCTGCGAACCTGTTTGAAAAAGCAAGCATCGACGAAGCGTATCTTGATGTGACCGAGAATGTCGGTGGGGATTGGGATGCCGCTCTCGCTCTTGCGAAGCACTTGCAGCAACAAATCGTTGAGGAGGTCAACCTCACCGCTTCCTTTGGTATTGGACCCACCCGCTTGGTGGCGAAAATGGCCAGCGAGGTGAACAAGCCCAACGGCATTTTCAGGGTGATGCCCGATGAGGTGAATGCGTTCTTTGAGGGTCGCTCGCTGCGTGCCATACCGGGCATCGGGCCCAAACGAGCGACTCAACTCGCTGAATGGGGCTACACCACTGCAGACGACCTCTATGCCTTGGGAGAACTTTCGTTGGCGAGCCTTGCTGGTGAACGATTCGCGGCGTGGTTCATGCGGGTCGTTGACGGTGAGAGCAGCAGCGTCGTTAGTCCACTTCGCAGCAGAAAATCCATTGGAAAAGAGCACACCTTTGAGCGAGATGTAGCGAATCATGAAGTGGTCCTTGAACGTCTTGAACAACTGGTTGCTCTTGTCATGGAACGGGCGACGAACCTGGGGGTTTCCGGTCGATTGGCTGAAGTCAAAATTCGGTACACAGGATTTGAAACACACACTGCAGGCAGAAGCATTCCCGTCGCAATGGACGATGATGGGGTGTTCAAGCGTTTGGCCAACGGACTGTTTGCAACAAATATTCGCCCCGACAATCGGGTTCGCCTGATCGGGTTCCGACTTGGCCAACTGGAGGTGCCTCCTTCCCGACAATCGACGCTGTTTGAGGAAGAATAGCTCACTCGAGTTGGTGCATTCGGGTCAATGTTTCCTTGAATTCGAGGAGGCTATCGGGAACGGCAATGCCCGCAATTGGCTGGTTCAGTGAGACGCCCGCATCTTTCTTGGCCGCCCATGTTTTTCCATTGAATTCTTGCAGATCGTGTGAGAGCGAACACAGGCGTGTTCCTTCATCCGTCCCGTGCGCCAACTCAGGAACCGGGGCGGACGGGAAGGCATCAACATCGACCGAGGATGAGCCGTATACGGTGCTTGAAATGTGGTGAGTAAAGAACGGGCAAACGGGACTGAACGCCGCCATGAAATCCCTCACCATCCGGTGCAGTGTCCATGCCGCAGCCTCGTCTCCGTCGTACAATCTGGATTTGACCATCTCAAGGTAGTGGCTGGGAAGAAGACCCGTGCCGAAGGTTTTGAGGGCCTGCGTTGCCGTGTAGATGTCCAAATTGACCCACGCATGGTTGACGGTGTGCATGGTGCCTTGGAATTCTGCTAAGACCCACTTGTCTTCTGGAGCAAGCGTTTCTGGGCAACGGTCCAAATCGTCTGGGACATCAAACTGCGACGCAAACCGAGCAACGTTGAAGAGTTTGGTCAGCACACCAAAGTACTTTTTCTCGATTTCTTCAGGATTGATGTGGAAATCGTCCCCAACTTGGGCATCGCATGCCTTCCACAGGCGAAAACACTCGCTGCCAATTTTATTGGCTCGAAGTTTGACTGAACCGTCTGGACCTTTCACTTGCCAGGAACCGGTTCGCCCACCTGCCCCGCACTCCAAGACGGAGTCGGCGTCAATACCGTTGCCGAGTGACTTGCTCATTTTACGGCCCCACGGGTCCATGCCCAAACCGTCAATCCACACGTGCTGGAATCCCGGTTGGTCCAGCACCAAAGTGGACTTCAAGAGCGTGTAATAGAGCCATGTTCGAACGATTTCCTTTCCTTGCGGGCGCAGTGCGGTCGGGAAGGCCTTTTCGAACACATCGGGGTGGTTGAGGTAACCGCTCACAAAGAGGTTGGAGTTTGAAGAATCCATCCACGTGTCAAACACTTTTTCCTCACCTTTCAACGACCCAAGTTGCTCTGACAGTGCAGCAAAATCTCCAACGTCTTCCCGCGTTTCTCTGTTCAGCACGCGACTTCCTGCAGGGGGGGTATCTTTCCAGGGTTGGACGTAGGTTCCAGCGGGAGGGACAACAACCAACCGTTCGTCTTCGCTGTACCAGATTGGAATTTCTGTGTGGTACCATCGTCGGCGACTGATGGGCCAATCGATGCTGATGTTGTCCATCCAGTCAAGCAGGAATTGTCGGTTCCGTACGGGGTGGAACGTGATGGATTCGATGTGCTCACGCATGCGGTCTTGGATGTGCGTTTGTCGGACATACCATTCTTTGAGAAGAATGATTTCCACTGGGTTCTTGCCACGCTCTGAAACGGGAATCTCTTGGTCGCGTTCAACGGCTTGGATCAATCGACCCTGTTCCTCGAGAAGTTCGATGGCTTTTGCTCGTGCATCAACTACAGAGAGTCCGTGAAGCGGCCCAGCAATTTGCGTCATGTTGCCGTCAAGTCCGATGGCTTGGAAGGGTGCGAGGCCCAGTTCCCGGAACACGGCCACGTCGTTTTGGTCACCAAATGAACAGACCATCAGGACGCCGGTACCAAAATCGGATTTGACGGAGGGGTGTTTCTGAACGGTGACGGTTTGAGACCGACCGTTGGTCGGCAGAGGCAGAGCGATTTCTTGGCCGACCAGATGTTTGTATCGCTCGTCGTCTGGATGGACCACCACGACTCCACAAGCACAGATGAGTTCCGGGCGTGTCGTGGAAATCACAAGATCGGTTCCGTCTTCACAGGTCCACCGGACGTCAACGAGTTTTGTCTTTCGCGGCAACCGTTCAACTTCGGCATCGGCGATGGTTGTACCTTCAACAGGGTCGTAGATGTTGGGTCGGAGGTCTTCGACGATGTCGCCTTTCTTGAACAGTTCAACGAAGATGGATTGCGTAACGCTTCTGTAATCTGGGGCATCGGTTAGGTACTCTCGTGAAAAATCGCACGAGAGTCCAACGCGCTTTGCGGTGTTTCGCATGGCTTGGGTAAAGGATTCAATGGTTGTTTCACAGAGTTTGAGAAACTCCTCTCGGTCGTAGGTTTTCATCTTCCTTTTTGTGTTCTTTTCAACGGTAAATTCGATGTTTATACCGTTCCTGTCCACGCCCCAAGGGAAGTACACTTCTTTGCCCAGTAAGCGCTGACTTCGGGCCAGAACATCGATCATCGAGTATTGAGCGACAGCACCAATGTGCCACGTTCCGGAGGGATAGGGCGGAGGCGTATCGATGACAAAGAATTCCTTCCCGCTCTCAGGATTGAAGCCGTAGCGGCCGCTGTAGGCTTGCTCGTCAGCGTAATGCGCTTCTTGGATGGTCTTTTCTAGGTCAATTGACCATCGTTTCTCGGGAAGTTTTGGGGCTGGCATGTGCCTCACCTGGCCCCGCCTCGGTTACTGAGGTGGGTCCAATCCTGCGGATGCTGGCCATCATTTCAACCCGTCGGCTCGTCTTTCAAACCTCGTGGCTTACCACTCACAACGAAGGTAAGCCTTTGAAGGTCCATGCGCTCGCAAACAACAGGGTGGTGAGTTGACGTCAAACGAGGATGCTTCAAATTCACCTCCATCGGGTGAAACTGGAACCGAATCCTTCGGCAACGAGCGCATTGCAGCCATTGCTGGAAAAAGTCGTCAAGTCCGAAATCAACTGGTTGACCAAATGAAAACCATGGACTCAAAACGGGCTCTGGACGCCGTCCTTGATGCACCAAAACGATTCAAGCGTGAGTGGCAAAAAACCGGAGCAACAGGGGCCATCACAAAATTCCCCATACCGACCATTCTGGTTTTCATGCTGCTCACGGTCTACTTCGTCACGCAATCGGGGTTCCTTGACGGCACGCAATTTGATGACGACCCAGATAACCCTGCGTTGAACGTGAACGGAGACTTGGAAGTGTACCTGCCCGATGGCAGTCGTGTTGCCGAACTGATCGGTAAAGTGGAAGAAGACTGGTCAACGAACGTGATGGTGGTCTACATCGAGTCCTCAAAAAACAACATCACCGACCAACGGATTTTGCAAGAGATCAGTTATGTTGAAAACATTCTCAACCCCTATCTCTCAGACCCCTCTGACGACGTCATCTACATTCTCTCCCTGTCCACGGTGTTGAAAGAGGTCAATTCAAGCGCACCGAGAATTCGAGAAGCAGTCATCACCGAGGTGGGTGAGTTGGGTTGCTCAAACAATCCTGAGGATGACTGTCCATCCCGTGAGTTGGCAACCGAAATGAACGATGCATTTGCTCTGACCGACGAACAACTCGGGGGTTCGTACGAAATTCCCAGCCAAACCACCATCGACCTCGTCATTGGTGAAATGTACACCGACGAGGGTGAACCCTCTGCGGGCATGAACAAGCTCGCACGTGATATCGAGGGCGGAGAAGACGGTGGACCCGACGGTTTGCTTGACCGAGCGATCATGGCCATTGCCGTCACAGAAGACCGCCCTGCAAAAGACATCATTGCAGATACGCAAGAGGTCCTTGATACCATTTCTTCAATGGAGCGAGCCTGCCTGTACGACGCAAACGGTGAACCTGTTGAATCCGAAGGTCTGTGCAATTGGGAAGACTTGGGACTTTCCATGGTGTTGACGGGTCCTGTTCCAATCACCAACGCCGTCACCGAATTTTCCTTCAAGTTGTTTTGGGATATTTTCCCGAAAGCCGTTGTCTTGGTGGCCATCGGGCTGTTTGTGTTCCACTCTGACCTTCTGCAGGCTGGACTAACCGGCATACGTCCCCTTCAAGGTTTCAAAGTGATTGTCATTGCTGGACTCCCTACGCTGTGTGCCGTGTTTTGGACGCTGGGCCTCATCGGCGCGACAAATTACGAAGTCACCATGACCGTCATCATCGTTGGCCCCATCTTACTTGCGTTGGGTGTATCTTACGGGTTACACATCACCAATCGATACGCTGAAGAAGAGGGAAGCAAGGACGAAAAAATGCGTGCATCGTTGAGCTCAACGGGCCGTGCCGTCTTCCTCTCTGCCGTTACAACGGTCATTGGTTTCATTTCCCTTGTTTTCACGCCGATGGCCCCCATTCAAACGGTCGGAATCGCGCTTTCAGGCGGCATTGTCATCGTCTATTTGCTCACGATGTTTATGGTACCCAACCTCACCCTCATCTTGGATTTGAAGAAACCGAAACACGCACCGTTGAAGGCCTTTGATGTCCTCGTAGATGTCCCAGTCAAACGCAACAAGGGCGTTATTGGTGTGTTTATCTTGATGATTATGCTCTCAGCCACGATCGGTCAAGCCAACGTCGAGGAAAACATCGATTTGCTCGGAATGGCCCCCGAAGGTGAATCCCCTGTTGTCAAGATGAAGCAGTACAGTTCGGAGTTTGAGGCCGGTCAAGTGGGTATGATTCTGGTCAACGCCAACGTCAGCGGTGATTTCAACGACGAGGACCTTTCAAACGACGATCCCGTAGAAATTTTGCAGAAAATTGACAACCTCGAGGCCTCATTGAACACGGTGGAGAACACCACGGCCGTTTCCGTTGTGTTCTTGATGAAATCCTCAGGTATCCAGGTCACCGTTTCAGGCGAACAAGCCAACGAGTTGTTTCAGTTGATTCCGTGTGCAGGGAACGAACAATGCGAGGACGTGAAGGCTACCGCCAGCATCCTGTTGAATCAGAGCCAGTCCCTCGACGCATCGTTTTGGGACTTGCTCAACGACCCCGATGCCTTCGGTCTTCCTGGTTCGCAACAGAGCCAAATCTTCCTTCTCGATGTGTTCTATGCCTCTTTGACCAAAGAGACCCGAGAAATTTTCGTAAGCGAGGATTTCAGTCGCTCCCTCATCTACGTTGACATGCCGTTCATCCCTGTCGCAGATACCGCAAAAAGCGTAGATTCCGTCAATGAGAAAGCGGCAACGTTCCAAGGAAGGTACGGAGAAAGTGCCGAGGAATTGACGGGTGTGGCTGCTACGGCGATTGAAGTCAACGAACTCATCGTTGGTTCACAATGGACGTCGCTTGGGTTTGCTATCATCCTCACCCTCATCACCCTCGCCATCGTGTTCAGGGACATCAGATACTCCATTTGGACCACCTCCCCGGTCATCGCTACGGTGGCATTGCAGTGGCTTGTCATGTGGCGAATGGATGTTCCCCTCTCGCTTGTCACGGTCATGATCGGTTCTATTCTGGTTGGCGTGGGCGTTGACTTCTCAATTCACATCGCCAATCGAATTCGGGAACTTGGAGGGGGCATCCAGGCCATTCGGAGTGCTGCCGTGGGTACGGGCATGTCGTTGTTTGAAGCGGCCGTCGTAACTTCCCTCGGTATGTTCACGGCCTACGACATTCCCATCCCGGAAATCACCCCGTTTATCACCGTGATTCTCATTCTTTTGTGGGTGGCAGCGGCGAGCGCACTCATCCTCTTGCCTGCCATCTTTGTGACCCTCGAAAAAATGGGCATAGGAGCGGTAAGTGGAGGCAATAACATGGCGAAGAAACTCGGATTGATTCGAACAAACGCGACCTCTGATGATGTCATGGAAGCCGCACTGATGGATGATGTCGTCGATGCCTGGTGAGCGTGGGGTCCATAGACCCCTTTGACCTCCCCGTCATCATGAACCACTGGTTGATGAAGTCCGAACTGGATGTTTATCCCTACAGTCAACTCGTTTCCGACGGGTGGACGCATTGGGACGGTGTTCGCAATTACCAAGCAAGAAACATGATGAGGGACGCCATGAAGGAGGGAGATTTGGTCCTCTTCTACCATTCAAACACCAAGCCCCCCCATGTGGCTGGTGTGGCCCGTGTCATCAAGGAAGGCTACGGTGATTTCACGTCCTGGGATGCCTCAAGTAACTACTTTGACGAGAAATCAACGGCTGAAAATCCTCGATGGTTTATGGTCGACATCGAACCCGTGGTTGAGCTGAACATGGTCCCGCTTCAAGACATGAAAGACAATCCAAACCTCGAAGGTATGCCGTTGCTTCAACGGGGGCAGCGTCTTTCGGTTCAGCCGGTGACCAAAGAACAGTTCGATGAAGTTCTTCGCATGGCAGGAACCGATGCTTCGACAATCTAAGCGAGGGATAGCATGACACAACCCGTTCCAGTATCGGCCCGTGCTGCCAACATTGAGTATGCCATTCGCGACGTTGTCGTTCCTGCAACAGAACTGGAAGCAGCGGGTCATAAAATCATCAAATTGAACATCGGAGACCCCATTGCCTACCCCGGTCTGCCCACACCTCCGCACATGGTCGACGCCTATGCTGATGCCTTGCGGACTGGAAAAAACGGATACTCTCCATCATACGGTCTTCCTGATTTACGCACGGCCATCGCTCGAGACGAACAGCGAAAAGGTTGGAACGCCACGCCCGATGACATCTATGTTTGTCATGGGGTTACCGAAGCGCTCCAACTGATTTTTGCCGCCGTTTTGGAGGACGGTTCCAAGGTGCTCGCACCCGGGCCCCACTACCCGCCCTACATGGCCTATCCACAGATGTACGGTGCCACGACCGTTGAATATCAACTCCACCAAAACGACGGTTGGAAACCGGACTTTGATGACATTGCCTCGAAGATGGACGATGATGTGCGCTTGCTGGTCCTCATCAATCCCAACAACCCATGCGGGTCGGTTTGTGGGGCAGACGATGTCGATGCTCTGCTCCACATCGCACGAGCCTATCCAAATTGTATCGTCGTTGCTGATGAAATCTACGACGGTCTTGACTTTACAGGTCGTCACGTCTCTGTCGCCAGCCGCAGTACCGATGTGCCGGTCATTGCGCTTAACGGAGTCTCCAAGGTCTACTATGCTCCTGGCTGGCGTATTGGCTACATGGCTCTGCACGACCCCACAGGACGACTTGGTTTGGTTCGCGACGGCCTGGAACGCCTCCTACGCTCTCGACTTTGTGCGTCAACTCCCGCCCAGATGGGATACTTGGCAGGATTGACCGGTGATCGAGGGTGGATGGACGGCTACGCTCGACGCGTGATGGAACAGCGGGACCATTGCCTCAAGCGGATCAACGAAATCGAGGGGCTGGAAGTTGAGCAACCAGGAGGAGCGTTTTACATGTTCATTCGTCTTACTGACGAGCAATGGGCGAACGATGACAAAGCCTTCGTCCTTCAATTGCTTCATGAAGAGCACGTGCTTTTGGTCCACGGTAGCGGTTTTTCTCCAGAACTCGGTAAAGGACATGTCCGTTTGGTCTACCTGGCAGATGTGTCTGTCCTCGATGATGTCTTTGACCGCATCGACCGATTCTTGACGAAGCATCGTTCCTGAGCATCCATGTCGTCGGAGAATTCATGAATCAAAACCGAGGCGTTGGTCTCATGAGCCGTGCGGTCGGTGTTGGAGTTCTTGCGGCCCTGGCTGTGGTCGTCATGCCCACCGTTTCAGCTGCAGACGTCTCAACAGCATCGGGCGTCTCGGTCGCATCGTTAACTCCGCTATTTCTCGCACTGGCCATCGCTTTTTTCGTCAGGAGGTGGTTCATTCCCCAGCAACTGAAAAATCTCCAAGTGGCCTTTGAGATTGACGACGATCTCTACGAGGTCCACAGAATCACTCGAACGCTGAGGGATTCACGTCGTTTGCTTGCAGCGGGCCGTGTTGGCTACGGTGTTTTGTTGTACATGATGGGTCTCACAGGGGTTCTCATCCTGATTGCTGAATTGTTGTTTGATGCCGATGTCTTCGCGCAGTTCAACCTTTACATCATTGCGACGCTGATTCTCATTCCTGTTTTCATGTCGCCTTGGGAAACACTCAACAGCCAACTTGCTGGACGGCAACGCGAGGTTCGTAGTTCACTGGGAACCGATCTGATTCGTCGCATCTTTACGCTGGCGTTGTTGGTCATCATCACCCTGTTGGTCATCGCTTACGGTGTTCAACTTGAAGGAACACTCACACCAACATGGCTCGCATTTGCGATGTTGACGTTCATGGCCCCAACCATCTTCGCTTACGGAAGAATCATGGGAGCTTCCTGGAACATGCTTCTCATCAACAAGTGGCGAACAACTCGAGGCCGTAAGAACCCCATCGACCCGGATAAAAACGGATTCATTGGCCGTTTGTTTTCCTTCCTTCTCGTGCTGTTTCTTCTCACCATGCCCATAACGGCGTTGAACGGTATTTTGACCGTTCTCTACGTGATGCTCAATTCGCCCGCCAACTATGCAGACGTGTTGAATTATGGGGGCATCATTGGATATTCCATCTTCGTTCGAATTGACCTGATTTCCGAAATCTTGTTCCATTGGGAATTCATCAAAGCCCTTCCGCAATTCCTGTCTCTTTATCTGACCCTCAACATTGCCATTGTTGGTCTGGCGTTTATTTTCGAACTGACGAGAAACTTGATTCTGGGAGGACAGTCTTTCGGAGGGATGTTTGGTGTTATTCTGGATACGCCTCGTGAAATACGAGCCGAAAAGGCGGCTCAGGCACGACAACTGACCTTTGCATTTGCTGGTTTTTCTGGCTACACCGTCCTGTTGCTTATACTGGTATGTTACAAGGAATTTGGTGGCCTGATGCCATTTACTACAACGCTTGAAGCCAACGGTTTCGACGAGGGCATGCGCCTGCTTACCGTCTGGATGTTTATTGCTGTTGGTCAACTCGTCTTCCTCCTCACATGGCTCTTGTCCATCAGTCGATTTGGCCATCTTCGTAAGTTGAGGTTTGACCTGAACCCCGACGAGCGACGTGAAGGCGCCGTGCGACTTGAGGGTGGAGATAAACTCCAGAACTTGGTTGAAAATGCCGCCTACAACGAAGATTTGGACATGCTTATTCGCATTCAGACACATGATTTCCCGGGCGATCAAGCCTTGATTCGACAGGAGCAAACCCGTGCGGCCATGTGGGAAAAGGCGCTTCGTGGTCTCTGGCCAGAGGCCATCGAAGCAAGTCGAAAACTCCTCGCGCAAACGGGTGGCGACAACGACGAAGCAAGGATGATCATCGCTACAGGATACATGGCCCTTCGTCGCCTTGATGCTGCCCGAGAAGCACTCCATGGACTCCAACAGCCAGAGGGATACGATGAACCCGAAATTCTCTCATTCGTCTGTGAATGGTTGGACCCGTGGAGAGGGTCGGTCACCGAAGACGATTTGTGGGATTGGGAGAACAACTCCGCTGTTGATTACCTTCAACTTCTTCAATCCATGCTGAAAACTTGGCAACCCCAGCCAAAGGAGATGATGGTGCACAACGACAAACTCTCGCTCACGGGTCAGTTGACCATGGTTTCGCTGCTTCGTGCCCAACGCCGCTACGATGAGGCTTTGGATTTGGCACTCTCTCTCGTTCGAGCCGACCCAGTGGGTGTACGTCCTCGCATCGCTGTCGCTCTCTCGTTGCTCGATACGGGTCAGTGGCATGATGCGAAATCCGTGCTTGATGAACTCATCAAGAGCGACAGCAAAGACCCGCGTGTGTTGGCGCTTGCCGTTATCTTTGGATACGGTACCAAAGGCAGAGAACACATGGAAGTGTCCCTGGTCATCGACGAACAAAAAGATACCAAAAAATGGATGGATGCTGCTCCCGTAAATGCCTTCGCTGCTCTTCAGCAGAAGGGCGGATTGGACGAAGCGCTCAACGCCAACGTCATGATCGCGGCACACGAGGCCACCCGTCGAGCCATGCCTCCACGGTTTTCTCCGGGAATCCTATCAAGCATCTTCCAATACCTCGTCCTTCTTCCAATGTGGTTTGTTCTCGGCATTCTCACCTACCAGGAAATCGGAGAAACGGAAGGCTTGTCCCTTCTGGGAGGCTTGTTGTTCATGCATTATTCCTATCGCCGTTTCATGCGGCAGCAAGAGCACCAAATACGCCATCGTGACCAACGTGGCATGATCAAGTACGCTCGCCGCATGAAGCGATACAAAGCCATGCCAACAGCGGCAAACATACCGATTGGCAACCACCTTTTGTTGAGTGGAATTCTTGTCACGGTTAACGGCGTCGTCCTCGATATTGGCTATCCTGCATGGTTGTTTGAGCGTCTTCAAAAAGAGCCGGATAAGAAGGTCCGTCAGCGGATGCGACGTCGTGCAGTCGCTGTGGAAAAGGGTCGAACGCCCAGGGTCTCGCCACTTGGTAAGGCTTGGTGGTTAAAACGTCCAAAGGAACACACTGAAAGCGGTCCTGTTCTGGAACGAACCATAGGACCGATTGCTTATCGAGGACGCACCAATTACGCTCGAAAGAAAGAGGCTCAATCGTTGAACGACGCAGCGCAAGGAAAAGATACTCCCCTGCAAAAACGCTTCATTCCTCGCAACACCATCCGTAGCGAACGCTCTTGAACCCGCACCTCAGCTTCAACTGAACGAGGGTTCAAAGACTGTCCAAACAAGCCCTCCCTATGGCTCAGGTTCCTGGAGGTTGGAAGGCGTCGAACGAGAATCAATCGCTCGCTAAGAGCATTGTCGCCGCTGTTGAAGCAAGCGGCCGGTTGTACCGAAACGGTTTGGGGATGATCGCTTCCGAAAACATCGTTTCTCCAGCAGTGAGGGACATCGTTGGAAGTGACCTTCACGGACGTTATGCAGAAGGCCTTCCGGGAAAGCGGTATTATCAGGGGTGCGACGACTTTGACACCGTTGAAGCTCTTGGAATTGAACTCGCACAGGAGGTGTTCAATGCGCCGTTCGCCAACATCCAGTCGGTTTCCGGCACGGTCTCAAACATTGGGGCACTCAAAGCACTTGCGAAACCTGGCGATGACATCACGGCGGTATCGACCGCTGATGGTGGACACATCTCGCATGCACGAATGGGTGCCGTCGGATTGCGAGACCTGAACCTGACCACCTATCCATGGAACGAAGAACGTATGGAACCCGATATTGATGCGGCCTGCAAAACCATTCGTAGCGTGGAACCAAAGGTCGCTCTTTTTGGACAGAGTGTGTTTTTGTTTCCAACTCCGCTGAAGGAAATGGCGGACGCCGCCAAGGAAGTGGGTGCCTCCGTGATGTACGATGGAGCACACGTTCTCGGTCTTATCGCAGGGGGCCAATTCCAAGACCCATTGCGGGAGGGTGCCGACCTCATGACGGGCTCAAGTCACAAAACCTTCCCTGGCCCGCAAGGAGGTTTTCTCCTCTCATCCTCTGAAGACGCGTCCTTTCATCGCCGTTTGAACACCGCCATGTTCCCTGGAGTGTGTTCGTCCTACCATCTTCACCATGTCGCTGGAAAGGTCATGGCCCTCGCCGAATTCAAGGAGTACGGGGCGGCCTATGCGCGGGATACGGTGGCCAATGCGAAAGCCTTCGCTGCGGCTCTGGCCAGCGAAGGCTTTGATGTGCTGGCTGAAAGTCGAGGCTACACGGCATCGCATCAAGTCTTGACTCGACACGGTGATCTTGACTCGGGAGCTGGCGCAAAGGCAGCAAAACAACTGGAAGAGGCCGGCATCATCACCAACATGAACATGTTACCCGGCGATACCAAAGCCCTCTCACCATCCGGGTTGCGATTGGGCGTGCAGGAACTCACGCGGGTTGGATTTTCTGAAGATGAAATGTCCGACGTTGCCAAACTTTACGCAAGGGTGTTGCTCAAGGGAGAAGACCCTGTGTCGGTACGTCACGACGTCCAAGCCCTCAAATCAGAGCACCACATCATCCGCTATTGCTTCAACGAAGATGGGCGTTCTGGTTATCCCGAATAGGTGGGCCACCGATGGCAGAGACTCCTTCAGCCATCCATGCGGATTTCACCTTCGGTACCAACGGATATTTTTTCGATGATCTTGGCCACCCCTGCGTTCTCCTGGGAGTCGTTGAATTTGCGGAGTTTTGCCACCAACTGGATGCAAAGTTCGTCTCGCCTCTTGGTCGCAAATTGATTTACGCCGCCACGGATGCAGAGGAGCGTATTCTTCAACAATCGAATCTGCAGGCTGGACGATGGTTTGGTAAGCGGAAGGTGATGAAAAAACTTCAACAAAGGGCGGCTTCGATGGGCTGGGGTGTTTTTCACGACCGTATCATCACCAATCCTGCACACGATGGTCTGACCGTCGGATTTTCACTTGCCCACCACGAACATGTTTCGAAACGACGTGCTCATGTCGATTGGGAACAAATCAGTCCCGATATGATTCGCTTGGCGTTCGCGCCAAAAGACGACGTCATGGCGGCACCTCCCGAACCCACAGACGTGAATTGGTTTGGGTCCGGTCCAAACACGGCCGTTGTAGAACGGTTGGATTTGGAACTGGACATTCGCCATTCCATGTTTTTCAATGCAGAAGAACGTTCAGTCTTCATTCCTGTTCATGTGTTCCATCACCTTTTCAGCAACCTGCTGGGCAGGCCCCTCTCCGATGAGCAAACGAGTACCCTTGCCATCAACCATCATGCAGAAACGGAACACAAACAAGCACTGGGCTGTATCATCAAATCTGCCCACGCCGCATTTGCAACCAGCGAACGGGCGGTCTACCTTCAGTCCTCAGGTGACTGGGAAGGCCACCTGCAAGCTCGGTTTGTTGAACGCGGGCTCGGTAAAATCACCGTTGAACAGAGCATCCTCGATAACCAATCTGCTTCCGTATTCAAAGTCCATTCCCCCATCGCACCCTACGCCTGTGGTCTCTTGGTCGGCATGTGGGAACGGGCGCACGGTCAACGGGCAGTCGTGGACGTTGAAGAGGAGCGAGAATCGTTGCGAATTCGAATGGCTCCCCCTCAGGTTAACTATACCGACTAATCGCACGAAGGAACGGCTTTTTGCAGCCGAGAATAACGCTCATTTGTGGTCAAGGTTCATAACCGAATCAACGCCTCGGTCACCTTGCACAGAAGTGCCGGGTGTTACCAATGAGTCTCAACCACAACCAAATGGCGTATGTAGCAATCGTTTCCACCCTGATTTTTGGGTCGCTTTTCGTAGGTGTTTCTGGATTCTTCCAAACCAGTGAGGACATTGGTGGGTTTGACAGCGCCGTAGAGGAAGACATCCGTGGTGAATCCGAGCTGATGTCTGAAGCGCTTGATACCGACGGCGATGGTCTTTCAGACAAATTGGAAGAGACCCAATACGGTACGGATGTCAACGATCCCGACACAGATAACGACGGGATGAGTGATGGTTGGGAAGTTCAACACGGACTCAATCCACTCGACAACGGAGAATCCGAAGATATCGAAATAGATCCTACTCAAAACGACGACCAAAGCGATGCACAGGTTGAGAACGAAACCGAATCATGGCCCGACCCCAGCCAGGGGCCGACGGGTGATCCCGACAGGGACGGCCTCACCAACCAGGCGGAGCAGGAACTGGGAACCGACCCCCAGCGAGCAGACACCGACAACGATGGCCTCAACGACCGCTGGGAATCCCTCTACACCACCAGCGTGCAAACCCCCGGTGGTGAAGTGATCTTGTTCAATCCTCTCGACGGGAACTGGGATTGTTTGCTCCTCGACCAAGCCATGGTCGATGCGCTCGAAACCCGATTTAACGGGGAAAACGGAATGGCAGAGTGGGACGACCTTGCCTCTAACGGTCGCCACTCCTGCGATATGGTGTTGGACACTGACGACGACGGTCTCGCCAACTTTGAGGAAGAGGCCTTTGGAACCAACCCCACCGCTCGAGATTCTGACATGGACTTGATCGACGATATTGTTGAAGTTGCCAATGAAACCATTGCGCTTTACACTGGACTCGGTGAAAACTGCAACGAGCCCTTGCTCGACCCGATTCCCCACATCGGACCTTTCTTCGGTGTTGAGCGAAATTGGTTCTTGATGGACATGGACGGTGATGGTCTTCTCAACGGTCCATCGGACTGGGATACTGACGGTGATGGCATGCCCGATGGTTTTGAGTTCTGTTATTCCGATGCATCAATGGCCCCGAATGCTGGATATGTTCTCAACCCCGCCAACGCCTCCGACGGCTACGGTGATTGGGACGAAGACGGCATGAACAACGTAGAAGAATACCAAGTGGCTCAAATTTTTGGTGAGGGCAACTTCACCTCTCCGTGGCTCCAAGATACGGACCAGGACGAGATGCCCGACCAGTGGGAGGCATCCAACGGCCTCCATCCACGCTCGGCCCTCAACCGTGATCAAGACCCTGACATGGACGGCTACGACCTCGATGCTGACGGCGATGTCATGTATGCCGAACTTGAAAACACAGCGATTGTCCACACCGTGGATGTTTCCCTTGGCGAACAGGTCTCGGCCAACCAGCAAGTTGCATCTGCCCGTATCATTCTCGCTGGCGGTAATCAGCAAATTGTTCCAATGCGCGCACCTGTTGACGGGTACGTGTACGAACTGAACGTGGTTCTTGGCCAGAGTGTTGAATCCCGTTTGTTCTCCTGGATGAACATCGTTGAGGAAGAAGAGCGGTTCACGAACGTCATGGAGTACAAAGCCAACGACCGCGACCAAGACGGTATTCTTGACGGACGCAGCACCAATCCACTCAATGCAGATACCGACTCGGACGGATTAATCGACGGAATTGAAGTCATGGGATGGGAAATTCTGGTCGTTAACCGTGGTGTTCAACCAACCTGGGTCACTTCCGACCCTGGCCTCTATGATACCGATGCTGACGGTCTTTCAGACTATGACGAATTCTCATCAACCTGCAACCTCGGTGGTTCAAATGCCTCGAATCCGGACACGGATTCCGACGGTCTGACCGACCTTGAGGAAGCAGGTGATAATTTCATGTGGGAAGGCGAGACCTACTCGACCAGTCCGTGCATGTTTGATACCGACAACGATGGCCTTGAAGACGGAGAAGAAGTCATTGCAGGCGCTGACAATTTCCTCACGCACGCCAACAAATCCGATACCGACGATGACGGTCTCGTTGACGGCCAAGAAGTTCTGTTCGTCCCCCGTCCGTTCCAAAACCCGACCAATCCGTTGCTCAACGATACGGACGCTGATGGGATGTTGGACGGCTGGGAAATGCAGGTGAAATCTGCAGAAGACAACACCAACTCGCACAGTCTGTGGGTGGTGACCTCAACCTGGGAACGCCCGGGTTGTGAAGCAACGCAAACCAGTTCTTGCACCATGCAACCCGGCGGATATGTTTGGCAGAATTGGCTGGGTGGATTTGCCCTTGAACCGAAATTCCAAGTCAGCGAGATGAACCTCACCGGTTTCCAAATGCCGACCAATTCCCTGTGCGACGGCTGTAACGGTCGATGGGCTTTGGACCCATCACTCAGTTCGCTCAAGGACGACACCTTTGACATTGACAACGACACGCTGGCCAACGGTATGGAAGCCCCAGACCGCTGGGATACCAATCCCGTGGATGACGACACCGACGGCGATCAACTCCCAGATGGATGGGAAGTGTACTACTCTCAACTGGCCTTTGAAAACGGCCTTGCTGATAACGAAACCGTAGGTGTTTACGGCGCACGCGGTGTCATGGACCCTTCTATGCCCGACAGCGATTTGGACGGTATTGATGACGGGTTTGAGGACCCAGATAACGACGGACTCAATCGAAGTGGACTCATCAAGCGTTATTGTCCTGGCTACAACGACACCACGAACTCAGAATGCAATATTGATCCAGATACACCCGATGGTCAACGGTTCTATGATAACCTCGAGAACTATACGAACTTCGAAGAGATGCAAAACGGCACCAACCCAATCACCAACGATACCGATGGTGATGACTGGAACGATGGGCCAGAAGTGTATTACCAAGATCACGACGATGACGGAATGGCAACCGGATGGGAATATCACTTCCAGTTTGATCCCTTCGACGGTGCAGACCGCATGGTTGACACGGACGGCGACGGACACGTGAACTTCTGCGAGTACAAGTGGGACACAAACCCAAGAAATCCTGTTTCGTATCCTGGTCAAGGTGAATTGTGCGACCCCTTCAGCGATTGATGAGACCAGGTGATGGGGACTGTTGACCAGCGTACTGACACGACCACTGGCGCTGTCTGTTGTTGGTTTGCTTTTCCTGACCATGGCGTTCCCGCTGGCACAAGCCGACCATACGGATGAGGACACAGACGAAGTCGTTTTTGAGTTCAGTTCAGAGCATGGGCTCCAATTCACGGATGAATTGAATCTAACGGGCACCTCAACCGTGCCCCTGAGAAATACGAGTTGGTCGATTGTCAACATCTCTGGACCTACGCCGACAACGCTGCTAAGTGGTCCGTATCTCACCTCTGTACAACCTGTGGATGACGAGCAGTTTGCTTGGCAGTTACTCGTGGACGTGACCGGATATGATTGCACGTGCTATGTCCACATCGACATTGAGGATGAACATCTACCCTACGCATCAACCCTCCTCGTTTATCTTGGGGACGCTCTTCATCGTCCTGCCTTTATTGAAGAAGTGAGCATGGGCTTGAGTCCGGGTGCACCGTCGGATTCTGAACGAATCGAGGGTGGAGATGTTGTGTATACCTCTGGCACCGCAGCGTTACGTTTCGGCTATGTCCTTCCTCCAACAGGGACGACCATTGTTAGTGTACAAGCCGATATTTGCGAAGCACCGTTTGGGGTTTGCACCAACACATCAACTCAGTTTGATGTTCCGTTTGTTGTTTTTGAAAACGAAGTGGTCGTGTCCTTTGATCCAGCTGAACTTGGTCTTGGAGAGGGAGTATGGCATCTTGACGTGACCGCCAAAGATGACCTCCTGCGTACCACAGGGGAGTCTTGGGCCGTTGTGCTTTATGACACTCAACCTCCGTCGGTCTCAATGGCGTTGCCTCCATCGGTGAATGAATCCGAACCTCTGCACGTTTATGCCTCGGTTTCTGACGGCTACACGGGCTCATCGTTTACCTACACATGGGCGCTGGTCCTCGATACAGGTGAACGAAGAGCACCGCTCGAGAGCGAAGTGGTGAGCGATGAACACCTGATCTTCAACCTCTCCAACAAAGGCATCTACACCGTAGAACTCTCGGTTAGGGACCGTGCAGGTTATGTTTCGCAAGCATCGGATACATTCACGGTGTTGAACATCCGTCCAACCGCTCACATCAGCATTGATGGCTTGGTGGTGGAAGACAACGGTCGTTTATCCATGCAGATGGACGGCGATTGGGAGCTAAATGCAAGTCAAAGTTTTGACAACGAAGGGGTGGATTTTCTGTGGGTGATCAACGACGACCGTTCGGTCAGGGGCTCACCTACCTTGCCCTCTTCGGAGTTTTCACAGGACGGCCAATACCGTGTTGAGTTGATCGTATTCGATGACGATGGGGAAACACACTCAACGGTTATCGAGATTGATGTTCTTGGTGTTGAATCCGAGGAACCTTCCTCCATATCTTTTGCCTTCGCCCTGTTTTTCCTCTTCCTCACGGTGTCTTATGTTGCTTATCGTTCCCGTTCAGCTCCAACTGCTGAACTTCCGAAATGGACTGCCTCAGCAAAAGAAGACCCCCTTCAATCCCATCACCGAACGGAGGGTTTTGATGCAACGATTGAAGAAGACCAAGCGCGAGGATGAATCATGTTCGCAGAAGCCATCACAAGGCTCCCTCAGCGGCCACCCGAAACCACCGTGGAAGAATTTGCGCAACGTCAGGCTCGCCTTACCTCACAATTTCGCCAAGATGATGTTTTGATTTTAGCGTCGCCTTCCTTTGCCGTCCACTCGAACGACGTTGAATATCGATACCGTACTTCAAGCGATTTACTCTACCTCACTGGATGGAGTGAGCCCGAATCCGTATTCGTTCTCCGCCACGACGGTAGCGATTGGCAATCGTGTCTGTTCGTTCAACCCAAGGACACCTTGAAGGAAATTTGGGAAGGTCGTCGCCCCGGAGTTGAAGGAGCCGTCGCATCCTTTGCTGTCGATGTTGCCTACAACAACGGAGACTTGGAGGATCACTTGCACGGATGGCTGAGCGACGCCCGCCGCGTCTTTCACCGGGGTGGCGTTAACTCGAAGATTGATGCCATGGTCGACCTTGCTGTTCGACGGCGAGATCGAGCCCGCCAGCACTTTGGAACGGGCCCAGTCGCAGTTGAGGACCCCTCAGCTTTGCTCGCAGAACTCCGCCTTCGAAAATCCTCATCGGAGATTGACCAAATGGTCTATGCGAGTAAAGTCGCTGCAATCGCTCATGAATTGGCCATGCGCCACAGTCGTGAGGGGGTAACAGAATACCAACTCCAATCCATCATTGAAGGCTTTTTTTCCTATGCTGGGGCCTCAGGTTGGTCGTATCCGTCCATCGTGGGCTGTGGTGAAAACGCAACCATCCTTCATTACACTACGAACCAGGACGAATGCGGCATTGACGAAGTGATTCTCATCGATGCAGGTGCGGAATTCCGGGGTTACGCAAGCGACATTACCCGTTCGTGGCCGATTTCTGGGGCATTTAGCGATGCCCAGCGCGAAATTTACGAGATTGTACTGGATGCACAACTCGCAGCCATTGATGCATGTAAAGTGGGTATGCCCTACACGGCACCGCACGACGCCGCTCGAAGGGTGCTCGCTGAAGGATTGATTCGCCTCGGAGTCATCTCCCAAAGTATCGAAGAAGCCCTGGACATGGATTCGGGAGAACTCAAGAACTGGTACATGCACAACACCAGTCACTGGATTGGCCTTGATGTTCACGATGCTGGCGTTTACAAGCCCGGAGGGGAACCTCGCCTTTTGGAACCGGGTATGTGCCTCACCGTTGAACCTGGACTCTATTTTGGTGCATGGCGCCCGGATGTTGACTGTCCAGAACGTTATGCAAACATTGGGATTCGGATTGAAGATGATGTCCTCATCACGGCCGATGGTCCTGTTGTCCTGACCGAAGACTGCCCAAAAACGGTCGAAGACATTGAACGCATCGTCGGTCAAGTCCTCAACTGAGGTGAGCACTTGAGGTGGAAACAGATTTTGCAGCGTCAGTCAGGTTGGACAAGGGAGAAGGCGTCTTCCCTTCGTCTTTCAAACGAGGAGGCCGTTCTCCTGTATGATGAGGCACCACTCCACGAACTGATGCAAGCCGCACATCAGCGACGCCTGGCCATGCACCCCAACGGAAAGGTGACGTACCTCGTTGACCGAAACATCAACTACACCAACGTCTGCACGATCAATTGCCAATTTTGTTCCTTCTATCGCCCACCCGGACATGATGAGACCTACACCCAAACCTACCAGGAGATATCACAACGGGTTCGAGAACTGGAGGCGATTGGGGGGTCAAGAATTCTCATGCAAGGAGGCGTGAACCCAGAACTTCCCTTTTCATGGTACACGGATTTACTCGAACACCTCCGTACGAACCACCCCAGTATCGATTTGGATTGCTTTAGTCCCATTGAGATTGAAGGACTCGCTGAAGTATGTGAGATGACCACACTCGAGGTCCTTCAACATCTGAAAGAAGCCGGCATGCACGGTCTTCCTGGCGGCGGCGCAGAGATGTTGGTTGAAGAAGTCAGAAAGGACGTATCTCCCAAAAAAGGGGCCCCAGCCAACTGGTTGCGAGTCATGTCGGAAGCTCAATCTCTGGGCTTGACCACCAGCGCTACAAACGTCATCGGTTTTGGTGAGGGCTCAACCGAACGGGTGGAGCACATGCATCGCATACGCGACCTGCAAGCATCCTCTATGGCTGCCTACGGATTCGGTTTCACTTCCTTCATAGCGTGGCCAGTTCAACTTGAGGTCAATTCATTTGGTCGCAGAAACCGTGGACAAAACAAGCACGTTTTGGGTGCAGGCTCCTCAGAGTATCTACGCCATGTTGCTGTCTCGAGACTGTTTCTCGATAACGTCGAGCACATACAAGCCTCCTGGCCTACTATGGGACTTCACATCGCCCAAATGGCTTTGCTTGGAGGGGCTGATGACGCAGGTTCTACCATGATGGAAGAAAACGTGGTTTCGGCTTCGGGAACCAGCAAGTTGGACGCCTCTGAACTTGAGTTGCAATCCGCCATCCTTCGTGCAGGATTCTCCCCACAACGTAGAGACAGCGACTACATCCACTTGAAAACCGACGTGGTTGCACCACCGAGTTCTGAACTCGCAGCCCCACCTCCAACCATCACGTTGTAGGGCCGTAGAATACAATCCAAACCACGGCGCGAATGTTCCGTCCCCCGTTTCCAATGCCGTCGGAGGGGACATATTCTCCACCGTTGTAATAGCCTCGATAGGTGATGTGGTTCGAGTTATTTGTTCCGTTGTCAACCCAACTCGTTATGTCGTACGTCCACTGTTTGACGTCCTGGCCTGCGCACCAACCTGCACGACCAAACGGCCACGAACCGAATTGATTGGCTACTACACCATTACCCACTTCGTTTTCGCATCCCTCGTTGCTGTAAACGATGGGGTGCCACTCGTATGTTTGGTGTTCACCCATCGTGTAGTGGTGCTGGTGATCGCAGAATTCTGCACAATTGGCGGTGTCTTTGTTGAAGCCATGACCCGTGATGGTCGCGACAATTTCAACGCTGGTCGCTTCCTGTGGCACGGTGAAGTTCATTTGTCGGAGGTAGCGAGATTCGTTGTTGTATGTACCATCAAATTGGCCACCGCTAAAGGCATAGGTGCCGTTGATGGAACGAGTACCGCTGCCCCAGTTGCTAAACAGGAAGGTGACGGTCAAATCGCCTTTGTTGGCTCCAGCATACTTGAAACGACGCTCTTCACCGTCGTCAAGCATGAACAGATAGGGGGAGATATCGGTCAACCACATACCCTCACGCCCGTAGGTGGTGATCCATCGAACCGACTCGGTCGAACATACGGAATTGTTGTCTCGGTCACAAATGAAGAGATAAGCGAGGTAATCCCACTCGTGGCATCCTCCATACGTGCCATCGGATTTTTGGTACCTGTTGGTGCGCTCGAAGCAAGCGTGTTCGTGGTAGACCTCAAGCGTGTCATAACTCGAGAGGTCGTTTGGTAGGTCGAATGTTGCGTTTGAAAACGAGGAGTAGCCCGAACCCCAACCGCCAGCATGGCGTTGGAAATCCATGACCGAAACGGCGTGTACGGCAGGGTCTTGTTCTCTGATTTTCGTCGGGAATTCTGCAACCCACTGATTGGGTTCGTAGGAGAGGTGGTACGGGTCGTTGGATTGGCTTGTCCATGCATAGAGTGAACCCGTTTCTCGAGATAGTTGGAAGCGGTCTATGCCCATGAAGAACGGATTGTTGAATGAACCGATCATGTTTCCAAGCCCTCCTCCAAGGTTGCTTGCGTCGACATCGATGTAGTGGATTCTGTCGTCCCAATACGCTTCCTCGCTTGCGGTAAGACCTGCAAGAACGGCGTTTTGTTGTTGTATCACATCGTTGTGGTAGGTGTTGTCAAATGAGCCGTAGAAGAGGTGGGTGTTCTCGGGAAGATTCCTGATAAATCGCCCAGGATTTTGTCCCCATGTTGCACCGTTGTTATTACCGCTCGAATCGGTGTACTTGAACATGAAGAAATAGACGTCATCCCCGGTCCAACGGTCCTTGAAATTGAAACTGCCGTTCAGGGTGGGGAAGGAAAATTGGGGAACGGTCTGCATCGGTCCATTGAGGCTGCTTGCGTCCGTCCAAGCCACTGGCAATTGAATGACTGCGCATCCGTTTTCGTCCACGCTCCACCGGTCAGGAGAATTCGAACAGTCGTCTGCATTTGCGAAGACGCCATCACCGTCGATGTCCGCACATCCCACAGTGTTGACGGTGAGGCCGCTGGGTGTGCCTTCGCATTCGTCGAGCAGGTCGTTGACCCCATCGGCATCGGTGTCTCGTTCTACCGCTGCGCATCCGTTTTCGTCAACATCCGTGGCGTTGAGTGGCGTTTGTGGACAGCGGTCGAGCATATCCCCCGTAGCGTTGACGTCGTTCACACCGTCGTTGTCGTCGTCATCGTCCTCTGTGGCATCCTGACATCCATCGTTATCCCAGTCATTACTTGCATCGGATTCCCAGTTGGCTACGCCCTTTTGACAGGCATCGTTGACATCAAGATGCCCGTCATTGTCATCGTTGTCATCTTCATCAAGGTCAGAACAACCGTCGTTGTCCCAATCGCTGTACCGATTCGAATACCAACCCTTGCGCCCGACAGGGCAGAGGTCATCAACATCATCAACCCCATCGTTGTCATCGTCCAAATCTTCGTCGGCATCATGGCAGCCGTCGTAATCGTAATCGGCAGGGGGTGTGCTCACCCATCCGTACGATGTTGGGCACAGGTCATAGGTGTCGACAATACCGTCGTTGTCATCATCATCGTCCTCATCGTTGTCCCTGCAACCGTCTTGGTCTCCGTCCGTGGCTTGGGTTGATTGCCAACCTTCGTTCGCGCCGATTCCAGACGGACATCGGTCCTCCACATCCTGCACGCCATCGCCGTCTTCATCATCACCAGCACCCTCGATGACGACCTGGGTCGTCGTCGTGTCGCTTGAGGCGGAAAAGCGACCGCAGTCTGCCGTGGTGGTGATCGTGTGTGAACTGGTCGCCTCCGTGAAGTCAATGAGGACCTTCCAAGCACCGGTGCTGTCAAGTGAAAAGCTGCCTTCTGTTCCATCGGTAATGGTGTACGAGACGGCACATGAATCGATGTAAAGGTGGTCGACCGCACCCTCAAACCAAACGACGTCGGGCTGCTCTAGCACCAATCTGTTGGGTGCGGTGATGATCGGAGCAGGCTCATTTGGAGCGCTGACCATCAATACCCTGACTTGAGGCTCAAGGGGTGGGGAGAGTTCCGTCACTCCCGTATTTCGAACGGTCACGGACACGATGTGTTCTCCGGTGGTTTCTGGCGTGAATGTCAGTTGGTATCCCTGGTTTTGTTCCTTCCAGTCAAGGGATGAAAGTGGGCTGAAATTGGGTTGGAGTACGGAAACTTCAACCTCCCATTCGCCTTCACCCTCTTGCTCCATTCCGAGAAGATAGGACACCTCTTCACCGAGTTGAACCTCTGCTGGCGAGAGAATCCACGTTGGTTGGAGTGTGTATGTGGACGCCGTTGGTTCTTCGAAATCCGGAACGGATTCGGTTCCTCCGAGACACCCCGCCAAGGCCATGAGGCCAACCAAGAAGAGAGCAGAGTATTTGCGCAGGTCCATGCTTTGTGGTCATCATGGCTGTCCTTGAATGTGTTGTCTACGTCATATCAAGTTCAGAGCGACCGTCGTGGAGCGGGGGCGATGCGAGGTTTACGGTTTGCGGAGAATGGGCCACCTTGAGCGGTTGAACCCAAAGCAATGCTCCACCTCGTTTTCGGTCAATTCTGAGAATGCATTCCCAATGGATTCGAAGGAGGTCTGAGTTCACTGAGCCGGGCCACGTGGGTTGCGGAGGTTCGAGCCGTACCGGTTCATCTTTATTCCACCGTTGTGGCTTCCCTTGAACCATGATGCGCATGGGCCTCAGGTACAGACCTCCCTTGACTTCCTTCAGTTCCATGGGAGCATCTTCCCCTCCCGCAGTCCCATCGTCGAGACCCACTTCCCAGTGGTGCGGTAATTCTGTTGAGAGACCGGGTGGCGGTTGACGATTCGGCACCCTTTCAAGCGTTTCAAACAAAACCTCCCTCGAGGGTGGCAATACACCAACCCGGAGGATGGCATCAACATGGTTCCATTCTTCGTCCCATTCGGGGAAGGTTACGACGAATTCCAGCGCTTCATCGGCGCGACTGTCGTTTGAAAATTCGATAACTGGAGGGCTGAGATTCCGTTTAAGAAATTGATTTTGTCGTCGCAATTCTCCCAGGTTTGCACCAACTCGAATGAGCAGCGGCGCAAAGATGAGAGGAACCACCACAACTGCGAGGGCTGGATAATCCAGTAAACCCCACCGAACCGTTTCCAACCCGTAAACGGGGAGTTTGAAGAACAACAAAACAGGTGAGATAAAGAGATAGAAGAGACATACCAAAAGGACGACGACAACGCCGTTGATGAATTGACGCAGGATGTTGTGAATGGGGTTGGGAATCAAGTACCAACCTCGCCGTTGTCGGTTTACAAGTCGAACAAACCCTTCTTCCTCAAGGACGGCGTCATCAATTGGCGTGGTTAGTTCCTGTTCATCAAAAATAAACGACCGTTCAATCAACCATCCATCGCTGGAGCCAAGACGAAACACAGGTTTGCTGAGGGTACTGCTCGCCTCTTCTTTTGTTGCGAATTGCCCAAGTTCGTATCGATGCGTGGCAACAGGAAGTGCACTTGATTCCCATCTTGCGGCTTCAAACGGAGGGTAGCGAACTCGGTGTTGTTCATACAGTGGCTTCACGAGACCACCTCATGACAACAGCAGTCGCACGCCCGCTTTGAGCGCAAGCGGCCGGAACGCAGGAACCTGGCGAAGGAGGGCCATGCCCAATGGAACGGGCTTCTCAATATCTCCAATTGCGTTGATCAGGCTAAGCGTATCTGGATGAGCGAAGTTGATGAAGTGCTTGTCGAGCACTTCGTCAGTGCAGTCACTGACAAGCAAATTTCGGAGCGCACGAGCCCTGTCCTGTTCTTTTTTCATGGCGTTCCATGGTTGCTTGGTAATGGCTTTGAGATTGGACTCGCTCAACGTGTTCTTTTCGATGGCCTCAACGAGCGGTTTGAGGATGCACTGAATTTGATGGAATCCAGGGCCAAGGCCACCACCTGTTGTGGGTTTGGCCATGCCCGCAGCATCACCGAGGAGCATCACTCTGTTTTTCACCGGGTGTTTGACCATACCCGATGGGACAGGACCGCAGAATCGTGCAATTTCGGAGGTGTTGGCAAACCGCTCTTTCCACAGCGGATGGTCCATTAAATCTTGATAACAGGATTCAATGCTTCTCCCGTTGAGTCGGTCAGCCGTGGACCAAAGGCCAATTCGGTGGGTGCCAAATCCCGATGGTATCACCCAGGCAAAAAATCCCGGTGCGATGGCACTGCCGCTGTACATCTCAAGCCAACGATCTCGACCTTCATACCCAACCACTTCGGTTTGAAAACCAATCATCAATTCCTTCATTCGCCCCATCTTGAACGTACGTCGTGTCCAACTGTGGGCGCCATCTGCACCGATGAAAAGTTTGCACGAAATCGTGTGTTCAATGCCTTCTTTGCGAACCACTACCTCAACACCCGAGTCAGAGGGTTGAGCAGCGAGGGGCACACTGTCCAACCACAAGGTAGCGCCGGCTTCCATTCCTTGTTGGACGACATACTGATCGAAGCGTTTCCTGCAGACCACATACGTTCTCAACGTACCTTCAGTGCCCACGGGTACCAACGTCCCGCTGGGTCCGTGTATGAGGGCACCGTCAACCTCCTGAAGCACGGTTTCGTAGGCCTCAACGGCGTCCATGGCCGACGGCGTCACCAAACCAGCGCACTGGAACGGGCGCCCGATTTCTTTGTGCTCCTCAAGCATGAGGACGTTCAACCCTTCTTGGCTGAGGAGTGTGGCTGCCCGCCCACCCACTGGACCTGCGCCGACGATGATGACGTCGTAATCGTGGTGGTCCATGAGATTCCCTGCAGAAGGTATTGTTTCAACCTTCCTTCATCAACGGCCTCGCTGCTCACCTTTTGGCGAATTTATAGCCAATTGATTGGTTCTTTTTCAAGTAAAGTGTGGCTGAAAACGGGTTGTTGGTTTTCTTTGACACAAAGTCATCGAACGGTCCAAGTGAACCCGTTTCAACCAGGGTTTTTGCCTCGTCTCGACTGATGTCGCGTTTGGAAATGCACCGCTCAATGTGAATTTTACAATTTGCAGAGGAATCTTCTGCGGTGTAGTGTGTTTCTGTTTCGATGATGTTGGTTTTGGTTTTTGGACAAACCGCAACGACACCCGGAACCACAGGGAACCGTTTGGCGTCTGCCGCAGCGGCCCGAGGTGGGAAATCAAAGGATACTCTGTTTTTATCCAACATCAAAAAGGCGCTAAACGGGCGGTTTTTTCTGGAGGTGAAGTCTTCCAAAAGCTTGGATTTTCCATCCACAAAGATGTCTTTTGCCTCTTCGGGTGTGATGGCTCGCTTGCACATGACGTTTTGCATGCCTCTGAATTTACAGTCTGGATTGTCGCAATTGTAGGCAGATGGTGTGATTCGAATGGAGCCGTGGTCACATACAGGACACGGACACAGGACCTCATCATCTTCACTGGCACCCCCACCGGCTGCGCCTTTTCCAGCAACCTTTCCGTCCTTGGCGAGTACGACCGATGTATCGTAGCCTTCACCTGCCTGCGAGAAGAATCCGTGAAGGTCCTCCAACGAACCGTTTTCAATCAATCGTGCGGCGGTTGTCCGGTCAAACCAGCGTCCAGATGTGTCCTTCCAAAACACGAACGAGCAGCCTTTGTTTTTTCCTTCGTTATGCTCGCACTGATAGGCAAGCGTGTTTTCGAGAATGTCTCCTTGACACGATGGACAGGAACCCAGGCTTGATTCGTTCAAGTACAAGGTGCTACGGTCATGGTCGCGAATTCGCTCGACCATGGTCTGAGTTTGTTGAATGATTTTGTCCATGTAGGCGTTCATGGGTTCTTCCCCGCGTTGAACGGCGAGGAGCGATGCTTCCATGTCGCCCGTAAGTTCGGGCGAGGTGATCCATTCGACGGGTATCCTACGAAGAACATCGATCATGCGAATGCCGTGGGGGGCAGCGCTGATGGTTCCGTTTCGAGAGCGTCGGATGTAGTTTCGAGCCAGCAATTTTTCGATGGTATCTGCACGGGTTGCCGGCGTACCCAAGCCCTTCTCCTTCATGGCCTCGGCGAGTTCGTCGTCCTCGATGTGCTTCCCAGCGTGTTCCATGAGTTGCAGGAGGCTGGCTTCCTTGAGCCTGTTTTTGGGCTTACTTTTTTCCTCTGAAAATTCATGCTCTTCGAGCGTAGAAGCACAGGGATTTTCAGGTAACTTCCCCCATCCTTCAGGCACCTTGTCCTTCTTGTGGATGACGGCTCTCCATCCGGGCGTTGTCAATTGCTCCACCTCTTTGATGAAACGATGGCCTGATTTGGACGTGGTACGCTTGTTCACCGTCCATTCTGCAACTGGGTGCCACGAAGCAAGGAAGTTTCGCACGATCATATCGTAGAGTTTGGCATGGTCTCCACCGAAATTTGATGGCGGCGTTTGACCTGTGGGAACGATGGCATAGTGGTCAGAAACCTTAGAGTTGTTAAAATTCCGTTTGGCGTTCGAAAGGCCATCAGATTGTAAACGACGAACATGTTCTGTATAGTCGGATTGACCCGATAGTTGGTCGAGCGTTTTGGCCACAATCTCGTGCATATCCTCCGGAAGATGCTTTGAATCTGTTCGAGGATAGGTGGTGAGTTTGAATTTATCATACAGGTCTTGCGCCACGCCCAACGTACGCTTCGCTGACCACGACCAGAGGCTGTTCGCTCTTTTTTGGAGCGTCGTCAAATCAAAGTTAAGCGGTGGTTGTTCCTTCTTGATGCGGCTTGTTTCTTCTGTTGAATACCCACCGCTGTCTTTCAAGAGTGTTTCAATCGCTTCTTTTTCTGCGACGTCCATGATTCGGTGGGCTTTGTATTCTGGTCGGTCAACATCGTCTTTGTGCCCCACACGTTCCCACCGAGCCGTCCAACGAGCATCCCCTGCGGTAAACGTGGCGTTGAGTTGCCAGTAGGGAACGGGTATGTGAGCAAGAACCTCAAGTTCGTGGTCGACAACGAGCGCCAACGTGGCTGTTTGAACACGGCCGAGTGAATTGGCAGAACGGTCTCGGCTTTGTGGCAATCGTGTAGCGACACGAGAGCCGTTCATTCCGATGATCCAGTCCGCCCGTGACCGAGAGTAAGCTGCGTCACTCAAGGCTTGATATTCCTCACCCGATTGGCGTGTTTCAAAGGCTTTTAACATCGCATCAAACGTCATTGACTGCATCCACATGCGCGAAGTTGGTGTCTTGACTTTGGCGTGCTCCACAATGGTTCGGAAGATGAGTTCACCTTCTCTGGCAGCGTCACAAGCGTTGACAATTTCCGTTGTTGATTTGTCCTTTACGAGTTTCATGATGGCAGACAGTTGCTTTTTTGCGCGTCCACCTTTGGGTTTGTATTGAAACGATTCGGGGATGTAGGGCAGCCGTTCAATGGTGTTTCTCCAATTTTTGAAGGCCTCATCATAATCATCCATGTACTTGAGCTCGAGTAAATGACCGATGGCCCACGTGATGATGATGTCCTCGCTGTGCCAGTGTGTATCGGTTTTTTTACCAACGCCGAGTACGTTGGCAAGGTCCTCGGCAACACTGGGTTTCTCAGCAATGATGACGATGGACATGTGTTGAATGCGCACCGACGACCATACTTGAACCCTCCTTTGGTCCCCCGATGCTGTCCCCCGTACGCATGAAATGTGCCATTTCATGGAAGATATTCTGGCGATTTTCGCAGGACTTCTCGGCTGGCTTCTTCATCCCAAGGTTGCTCAGCATTCGGCCCACCGCACCCCAAGCATCCGGGATAACCAGCTTGTAACAAGTCTTCTGCGACAGCGACGATTGTTCCCCACGCCTCGGTTGCATCCATGGGCAGCCAAATTGTGGGGAGGTCGGGTTCTTCCGCACCACATGCAACCAGTGGGTGCTCCTGTTGCTGGCTTGTCATCAGGAGCGTGGGCTCATCTGAAGCGCTGAACGCGGGAAAACGAGAGCGTGAGGGGATGGCATCTCCAATTTTGGTGCCGAGTTCATGGACTTTGGACGAAAGCCACTCTGGGCCGACAACGACCACATCGGTGGAGCGGAGGAGTGTTCGCGCAATTTCACGCACGACGGGCCAGCGCGGGTCGGTGATTCGCACGGTTTTATCCAATCGTAGGCAAGTCTTGAAGGATGGCGTGCGGAACACACCAACCATGGGCGTGATTTACCGTTGGTTCCTGCGTCCTTTTCTTCGATTTCAAGATTCGGAAAAGGCTCACGGGCGCTCGCTGAACATGTTGCGGGTCATGGGTTCAAATCCCGTGAGTCGGCGAATGATTCGGTTGCTCTACAATCCGCGTAAATCCCTACCCGTTGAGTTGTTTGGGCATCATTACAAACACCCGTTTGGTCTTGCGGCGGGGATGGATAAAAATGCCAAAGCACTCAGAGGATGGGAATCAGCAGGCTTGTCGTTTGTTGAGATAGGTGGCGTCACCATGCTTGAGCAATCTGGCAATCCAAAACCGAGAATGTTCCGTGCAGCACCGTCTCAAGCCCTTGTCAATCGTATGGGCTTCAACAATCACGGAAGCGAACGGATCCAAGCCTCGCTTCACGAACACTTCGCAAGGCACGGACGGCCAAGCATTCCGCTTTGGGTCAATCTTGGGAAATCAAAAGTGACGCCTCTTAACGAAGCTCACGTGGATTACGGGACCACTCTCAAGCGTTTGTGGTTGTACGGCGATGTCTTCGTTGTCAACGTTTCTTCACCGAATACCCCCAATCTCAGAGATCTGCAAAACGATGACGGTCTCAAACGCATTCTTCATCACTGCATGGCCATCAACCAAGAGATGGCTGAGGCAAACAACGCCAATGCCAAACCCCTTCTCGTTAAGTTGGCACCCGACATGACCTCCGAACAATTGGTCCATCTTGCAAAAACGGCCAGGGACATCGGCGCCGATGGCATCGTTGTCTCCAACACGACGATTGAGCGGCCTGATTCATCAAACACATCCGAACAACGGGTGTTTTCCGAACAGGGCGGGCTGAGCGGACAGCCGCTTAAGGCCAGATCGACCGAGATGATCAGAACCGTTCGTGCGGCGGTTGGAACCGAATGGCCGATCATCGGCGTGGGTGGAATAGGCTCGGCTGCTGATGCGTGGGAAAAAATCGAGGCGGGCGCAACCCTCCTCCAGGCTTACAGCGCATTTGTCTTTGAAGGTCCTGCGCTCACCAAACAGGTCGTTCACGGTCTGCATCAACGTCTTTCGGTTTCCCCTCATTCAACCATCACCGAGGCGGTTGGTTGTTGGCACGATTGAAAAGAGGATTGTTAAGGGTCAGCGAGGTGGGAAAATCATGTGGGCGAGAAGAACACGTGTCCTCGTTTTGGGCGCCGTGTTGACGTTAGGTCTTCTCGCTACGGTCCTCCTCCAATCACCCGTCCCGACGCAGACGGTTGACGAATTGATGTCCTCTCCTTCATCACATCTCGATGAGGAAGTCGCTGTTCGGGGAGAGGTTCAAGACGGAACCATCGATAACGGGACGAAAACCTTCGTCCTTGAGGGGCTCACCTCAACACTTTCGATACGATTTACCGATGCCATGGTCTCCAACGGCCTGGATGATAATCGAACGGTCTATGCTGAGGGCACCCTGTTTATGGAAAACGGCGTGTATTACCTCGAGGCGCATACCATCAAAACTTCGTGTCCCTCAAAATATGAAGAGGCCGAGGCTTAGTCGGTTTTCTTCCTGCGTTGGCTTCATATAGGCTAGGCGACGGCCATCTTATGGGATAGGTGGGGAGCTCGGCGTACCCTGAATCACAAATCGTCGTTATGGTGGACCGAACGCCTTGGGGCGGCGGAAGCGGCCGTGGGGTTCCCGTAGGCGGACGTTGATGTCTCGCCCCCACATGACTCGGGTGTCATGAACCGTCTCCGGAAGGAAACGGGGAGTGAATAACCGGGGGACTAGGTCAGGCCGGGAACGGAGCAGCCCTACCTGGGGCCATGGGTGCTGTGGGGATCCGGGATGGAGGAAGCTTGCGGATTTGGCCTTGCGAAGCGCACGTCCACCCTTGGCTCTCCCACCTCAAATGTCAAAGACGACGTCAGCGTACCATCCGGGTCCATCGAACTCAGGAACATCGTCCCACTCACTTCTGATGGTTGTGCCAGTGAGGACTTCGCTGACCACGAAATTGTGCGTGGTAACCGCCTTGATCTCAACCTCACGCTCAATCTCGCTTGCGTCAACCCACGATACTTGTGCTACGATAGAGAGTGCCTCTTCGGTTCTCTCAATTTTTACCATACCGTCCATAAACCATTGATTCTTGACTTCCGAACGATAGAGGACTTCGTCAAGCCACGCCATGTAGAGGAATTCGTAGTCAAACGGACTGTGTTCCGACTGAACCCGCCACTCCCCCGTGTGGCGGACGTGGGAATTGATGGTCCTGGCACTGTTTTCGCTCAACAAATAGGTTTGGATGCCGTGAGCCGCCTCGATGAGTAAACGTGAGTAGGAATTCGCGAAGACTCGCATGCCAATGTCAGCGGTCGTCGGCCAAAACCACGCACTCATGGCTTCACCCTAACGCTTGGAGACCTGCAAATTCCATACGTGTTCACCCACGCGATGAATCAAATCGTCTCGACTCAAAACAAAGGAATCCGTTCGTTCGGCCCCAAGAATGCACTCGCATGCTGCGTTGGCCAACAGCGCCGTCGAGTGAACATCCAAGTTTCGGGAAAGTGAAAACGCAATGGCAACGGCTGCAGCGTCGATAAGGCCAATCATCTGGCGCAAGTCCACAAGACCGCACGGGGCATGAACCGTCTCTTCTTCTGCAGAGTAGATGGTAACTCCAGCTTCGCCTGAGAGCACAACAAGATGATTCCAGTTGTACTGTGCCAGCAATTTGCTTGCTGCCTCGGCCCCTGTGGTCGCTCCGAGTCGTCGTCGCATCAATTCCAACCCTTGGGACTGGAAAAGGATCCAATCAACGCCCTCTGTGCGGTGAAGGCCAGTGAGTTTGGGGTCGGCGATAACGGGGATTCCTCCTTTTCTGGCAGCGGCGAACAACCGTTCGGAACCCGTATCGGTAATCACTCCCTGCCCGTAATCCGAGGCAATGAGGGCTGCAGCACCCTTGAGGTCTTCAATCGCCTGAACGTAGAGGGCCTCAGACGCTTCTTGAGGCACGGGTGCATCTTCCTCAATGTCCCAACGGAGCAGCAATTGCTCTTCCCGAATCAGACTCTCTCGTGAGGCTAACATGCGTGTTTTCACCGTGGTCGTACGGTCTTCAACGATGGCGATACCGTGGGTGGTGACACCCTCGGATTCGAGGGATTCAATGATGCTTAATCCAGCAGCATCGTCGCCCACAACACCAAACAGGTGGCTGTCAAGACCCATGGAACGGAGCCCTCGGGCGACGTGAGCAGCTGCACCCACATCCTCTTCGCGAGACGTCTCTCGGAGCACGGGAACGGGGGCTCGAGAATTGAGATTGTTTGCATATCCGTGAATGTAGCAATCCATCATGACGTCGCCAATCAATACAATTTTGCTGGATTCTTCAGACCGCAGGTGCCTCTTCAACTCAGAGAGGGTATCGTGCAACATTGCTTCTTCGTCGGTCATTCCCATGGTTTCACCTCATTTTCCACCTGTCAACTCACTCATGACGCGTTCATGCTCGGATTCTGAAATGCCCAACGTTCCGCGCAACGTCCTCAAAATCGCATGTTCATCGGCGGTGATCACGTTGTCTTGCATGGCTGTTCGAACGGCTGCAGCGTAGGTGTGATACTGCTCAGAAAGCAGCGGTGCATTTCGCGCCTTCTCAAGAAGCGTGTTGTGGGTTACTTGGTCAATACCGAAATGAACTCGGAACGTATCCAGCAGGTCAATTTCATCTTGAATGATTTCCCCGTCTTCAAGTGCTTGCAAAATCATGTCGAAATAAACCTCTTCAGGCGGTGGGATTTTGAGTGCTTTTCTCGCCTCGTTTGACAGTCTGCGAACACGCTCGGGGTGCATTCCCAGAAATTCTACCACTTCGTTGAGCAAAGACTGTTCGTCCTTGGTGATTTTACCATCTTCCCAGGCACGTGCAAACATTCGTCGTACGAGTTGCTCGCCGTATTGTGCATCAATGGACGCCATTCCTTCAGGATTGGAAACCGGTGATACCAGCGCTGCGTCGTGATACACCATGGCATCGTCAACGTGAGAGAGCAACTCAAGAAGTGGTTTCGGCGAAACCCAGAGGCTTCCAAGCAAAACAAGTTCTCCATTACAGCTCACCTGTTTTGCAAAGATTCCATCACGCAATTCTTCCGCACGCTGACGCCCTGTTTCGGTAAGGGTGTAGACGCGTTTGCGTTGCTTGCCACCGGGTATGTGGCGCTGTGCAACATCAATCAGGTCGTTGCTCTCCATGCGCTTGAGCGTTCGTGGAATGTGTTTTCGCTGAATGTGAACGGCTGCCGAGATGCCTGCTTGTGTCAATGAGGCGGGTGCCTCCCAGCCACCGCTCGGAAGTTGTTGGTTGATGAGGTGCAACAGTGTACGCTCTTCGGTGGTGAGCGTGCCCAAGTAGCCGTCCACCATGTTGCTCCGCTTGGGGAGGTAGCACATAGGACAATCGGTTTCAAGCGACGGAATCAAAAACGGATGGACAATGGATGGAGCATGGGAGGTCGTGAACGAAAATACACGCCTCGCGTTCGGAGCACACGGCCCATAGGAGAACCTCGTACGGCCAATGCCCCTCCGGGTCAAGCCTTGGAAGCACCCGTTCACCGAGCAGGTTTCTGGTTTGTCTCTGAGCCCCTTTCCCAACGACTTCATCAAAAAAGCGCTCTGGGCCAGCCAACCGAAGGAGGGATTCTGCTCACTCCAGAGGAGGTCATGTTTTGCCATTGGTATCGCCACGTACCTCTTCCCGATGGTCCCGATTGGTTTGAAGATCAATTGGTAGCTGACGACGAAGTCGCAAAGCGTACCATCGCCCTCGACGTCTTGAGGAACGGTGGAGAGCGAGTTGTTCCTGCTGCTCATCTGACAGAGCGGTTTCCTTCACTTCCAGAAAAGACGTGGGCGGTTCGCTGGGAGCGCCATGAAGCCTGGTCATCCCATCATGGATTCAGTCAAATTCGACTGCAACGGACAAACGATACGCTCGATTGGAAGGAACTCAGTGAATGGGTGCGTTCCGTGCTCGCCATGGAGCATGTCGCTGAGTTGTGTGTTATTGACGAAGAATTTGACACCACGGTGTATCACCTATCGATGGCGAACCCGAACGGAAATCAACTTCTCTTTTCTCAGTTAACCTCAGACAAGCAAAATGATTTGGTTGAAGCGTGCATGAATGCCGTCCACGTTGAGGGAGGCTATTTTGTTAATCATCCCGGAGAATGGCCCTTGCCTTCCGTAGGGCTCCAACACTTCTCAGGACGCTACCTTCGTGGAGAGGAGTATCGGCAATTCGTGGGTACATCTCAACCGGAGGACGATCTCTACGCTGCATTGGTCAACGCAGGGCTGCTCTTACGCCCTGGCTTCAAGTACGGGTGTCGCTGGAGGGCGTATGAAGAAGGCATCGAGGTTGCTCACGCACCCTGGCTGGTTCAACCGGAGAGCGAAGCCCCTCAAACTTGGGAGGAAGTTTGCCTGGCCGTTCGTCTTGCTGAGGGGGTCAACAAACGCTGGATATGCGCCCAAAGGTCCACGAACGGATATTCATTTCTCAACATCAAACGAATCGGTTGAACCCAATCCGTCGACGGGCCGCCCCCATGCATCCATTTCCATCACAGGAGGTTCAGATTCACCGTCGGTTTCTGAGGATGATTGAGGTGCTCTTTTCGGGAGCGTTGCAGACAGGGCAGTCAAGCCAAGAATCAACAGCATAGCAGCGATGACACGACCGGGTGTCGTCCATGTCGCTACCAAATCCTCCTTCTCAGTGCTCGCTTCCAACTCGAGTTCAACCGACCATGAAAGGCCCTCATCGTTCATCAAAACGACGGACCCGTAGACCAGCATGTTGTTGGTAAGGAGTCCATTTGGTTCAATACGCAACGTGTAGGATCCGTCCTCTCTGAGGACCACATCCTCTGAACCCGAGGCGACACGACTTACTGGACCGTCCAAGGACACTGAAAGGCGTTGTTCACCCGAACCTGTCGATTCTAATGGAATACTGAGGAGTGTTGTATCCGTGGGATGAACGGTTGCCGTGAACGTGGATTCTATCGGAATTCGGTTCATCACATGGACGGGATATTCAAGATCGATGGTGCTCGTACCGCATGAAACGGTTCCGCTGAGGGTCATCGCTGAACCAGGTACTCCTGCTCGGCTGAACTGGAAAGAATGCTGTTGATTTTCACTGACCAATGCAACGCCTCGACCATCGGAGGACGTGAGATCGCTTGAACACGATTCGTCGGTTCCGCCGATGTGTACGGGGATGACATCGTCTGACAAAATCGTGGCACCATGATCCATGATGTCCAAGGTAAATTCAGGGTTACAGTAGGCTGCATTGAAGGATACAGAGATGTTTTCTTCGCCTGTAATCGTGGCGGTCCAAGGAACCAAGATGCCATCATGGGATCGGATTTGAACGCCGCTTGCACCGAACGACATGTTGTGCGTAAACACATCACTGGCTTCGCCTTGGTTCGAGCCGCGAACCAAATCATCACCTTCATCGGCTTCAATCACTTTTAACCAAGGTAGGTTCGGGTTGGTGTTGACTTCGTTTCGCTCAAAATCACCAACCGTGAGGTCCTGCTGGCTCACAAGAACACCGTGGCCGGGCAGCCGACTGTCATACCCTGAATCGGAACGGTGTTCTATGAAAATGGATTCCATTTCGTTGATGGGAACCTTCAGCACCACACCGCCTTCGGTGATACCATCGAGAAGAACGGTTGGACCGATGCAGGGTTGGGCCGCATTGCTGGGCCAGGAGAGTTCGAGGGTTTCCACGCGCTCCGGTCGGACCAGTTCCATGTTGGCCCCAGTTGGCATGGCGGGCCATCGGCCCCCTCCGTTCCAGTTTCCGCTGGCCATGATGTCCCAATCTCCTGGACCTTTCCAAGATTGAATGCCAACCTCATCATGCACGGGGTAAAGATCGATGGCACCCATTTGGTGAAGCATTTCGTGAATCATGGTTCCGACCCCACTTGAACCGGTTTGCAAACTGGCCATGGTGTAATGTTCAATCACCATGTCCTCTGGCAACGTTATCGGCGATTCAAATTGCGTGTAATGTGACCAGATTCGCTGCGTGATTCCAGGATTTTCTTCTTGTCCTTTGGTCGTGTGGAGCACCAACAATCGGTCCACTTTTCCGTCATCGTCGAGGTCAAAGGTGGACCAGTTTACTTCATCTCGAACGGCGGTCACGGCTTCTTCCGCCAAGGTTGCGGGGAGAAAAGAACCGTCCGCATCCGTGTCCTTCCCCGAACCGTCCTTGCCGTAGACATCGTAGGTGCTTTGCGCCCGTACGACATTAGGGTATACCGTGATGGATAGGGTTGAGGAATTTCCAGACACCTGTTCGATGTAAGGAACGACCGCCTGTTCCAGTAAGTTCTCTGCTTCTGATGGTCCCCAAGCATTCCCTGCTTCATGGCCTTCAAAATCGACGATAACGACCATCCAATGTTCATCATTTTGGAGGGGGACCTGAACAGACTGCTCGGTACTGTCAACGATCAACTGCTCAACCAACCATTCTTCGATGGTCGATTCGTTGGCAAAGGACCATGCTGCGGATGCGAACATCACCAGGGCAACAAGTCCGGCCGCGAGCCGCTTCATGTCGATGTCTGGGTGTTTTTGTGTTTGAACCTTGGGAGTTCCTGCAACCGAGAACAGGATTCAGTCATGGAGCGTAGGTGCTGCATTGTGAAATCAGGACGACGTCGTCCTGCTCGTACCGCTTCCAAGGCAAGCCACCCTCCAACGCCTGATGATTTCCACCTCGCTTGATCAGGGTTTTCGTGTCAACCATCTCAAGGAGCCTTTGGTCCTGAACTTGCGGTGAAAAAAGAGCAGGTATGGAATGAAACGAATAGAGGACATCAAGGCTCGGATTCGGTGTTGTGACCCTGTGATTTTGGAGGTTCATCATGTTCAACCCGTGGACAGCAACTTGGAGATGGTGCATGTTGTTGATCATGGTGGGCGGACATGCTTTGGCATCGCACCCTGTGATCACCACATCCGTGACCCGAGTCTGAATCACATGTTCCAACAACATGGTCCTGCTTGCCTCCTGCGTGCAGAGCGCTTCGACACTGACGTTGTAACACCCAGGGATATTTGCATGACCGTGGTGAATGTTTCCTCCCTCGCATGAACAATCAACAACCGAGATTCGACGTCGACGACCTTCAGCATCCAAACGCACTTTGGCCGTCCCGTTCACATGCAAGGTTGCGTTGAACCATCTTTGACCCAGCAATTCTGTGGACGTCCAATAGGTGGCAAGGAGCGGGAGAAGCATCGATGATGCGTGCTCGGGGAGGGACAAGATGAGCAGCAAACTGCCGATACCGTACACGCGTAAACGCCAGTAATTCGCCGTTTCTTTGTGAATGACGGCCATGGTGCCCAGCACGAGAATACATGTCCATGTGGCTGCAACCACCATGAACGCCCATATGCAAAACGCCGCTACCAGCAGCATGTCGATGGCACTGTACTGGGCGGCCAGACCAGCCTCTTGATGTTGCTCAAATCCAAAGGCGTACAACGTTGGCAAGCCCTTGGTGAGAAACAGCATCGTGGACGCAATGAGAAGTAGGGATGTAGCAGCAAGCCAGCGCCTAAGGGCCTGATGTTCTGATGGCAGTAGGCCAGGTTTGGTAAACCGGTCAAGGTGAAAGAGCAGCAGCGGCAGGGCCGAAAAGATACCCAGCAACAGGGCGGTCAGCCATCGAACGGCACTCCACTGGGCTGGGTCATACACGTTGAGGCAATCTCCTGCGCACGGTTTCAACATCGTGAGCAGTCCATCAAGAACATCATCAACAAAATACGACCAAGCAAGGGTTAGAATCACGACGGCCGAGAACAGCAGAGTTGTTCGCCACGTGAGTTCGTCAAGGTGAGATTGAAGAGCACGATTCTTGTCCTGTTCCAACAGAACCGACATGGGCCTTCACTCAAACCAGGTCGGTGTATTCTTTCGGTGCTCGTGCTTGTACGACGGTCCTGTAAACACCATAGATTGCCCACAGAGTGAGCATACCTGCGACCAAAGCGTAACCCCACGGTTCGTTGTTGTCAACCAGATACGCAAAGAGAACGGCTAATCCCGCAGCCACGGTCCCACGACGGAGTCCCTGTGGGACGGCGATGCTCCTGTCAAGGTGGGTTGGTCCACCTCCGAATCGTCGCTCGTAGAACTCGCCTTGAATCACGGCGGCAACGATGATGAGTGAGAGCGTTGTCCAGTAATACAGATTTCCATTTGTGAAGAACTCGTGTGCGATGCCCTCTTGGCGTTCTGCTTCAACCGCTTCGGGGTCTTCTTCTGCGACGAAGAGGGAATCGTAATCACCCACGCTGATGGTTCGCAGTGATACATCTTCATCGGTTGCAATTTCGGTTGCGCCGGGTGCGCTGACGGTGAAGGTGAGAATGTTCCACTTATCGCCCTCATCGAAGTTGCCATTACCGTTCACAGCGTTTCCAACAAGTTGGAAATTCGCTGGACCTGCATCTTCTGCGGGGGCCGTCCATTGAACGGTCCAGTCGTTGCCGGGTTCGGACTGTGAGAGTGCGCCTGGTTTGTCAGCAACGGTTTGGCTGCCTTCGCCAGGAGTGAGGGTACCGATGTCTCCGTCCCAGAACAGGAAGCCTCCCCCATCGTTGGAGGCGTGCTGCAAGCTGATCACGAATTCGTAGGTTTCGCTGAGATTGTAAGCTCGGGGCACGCCGGATACGGATACGACAACCTCAGTGGACGGAGCACCGCCTCCGTGGCAGGTGCATCCTTGCTCGATAACCAAGTTTCCACCGTTGTCCCAAGGTGGGCCGTTCGGGTTTCCAAGGACGGGTGCGACGAGCATGAGGGTGAGAATACTCATGAGGGTGATGTTTCGGATGTTGCGTCGCATGAACTCACCTAATTTTTCCACTCGGCCCCGCTCTTTGAATGTTGCTTCATCACCAAGGTGAATTCTTTGAATCAAATTTCCTTGATGGCGTTGTTTAATCCCGTCATCATGGCTTTTCCGTCGCCAAAGAGCATCATGGTTTTGTCCATGTAAAACAGGTCGTTGTCAACGCCAGCATAACCAACCGACAGCGAACGCTTGATGATGACCACGGTTCGGGCTTGGTCGGCATCGATGATGGGCATACCGGCAAGGGGGCCTTCCCCTGTGCGTGCGGCTGGGTTGCAGGTGTCGTTTGCACCGATGATAACGGCAACGTCGCACTCAGGGAACTCAGGATTGATTTCGTCCATTTCAATGAGTTGTTCGTAAGGAACGTTTGCCTCGGCAAGCAGGACGTTCATGTGGCCTGGCATGCGTCCAGCGACGGGATGGATGGCGTACTTGACCTCGGTGTCGAACTTTTCCTCAAGGAGGTCACCGAACTCTTTCACTTGATGCTGGCATTGTGAGACAGCCATACCGTAGCCTGGTACGATGATAACTTTCTGAGCACCGTCCACCATCATGGCGACCTCGTCGGGGTCGGATCCGACCTTGGTTCGTGTCACGGTTTCTTTGGTGCTTCCACCAAACGACTTGAACAAGACGTCCGGCAGGGTTCTGTTCATGGCTTTGCACATGATGAAGGTCAAAATCAAACCAGAGGCACCCACGAGGGAACCTGCAACGATCAGTACCGGGTTGCTGATGATGAAGCCCGTAAACGCTGCCGCAATGCCGGAAAGCGAGTTGAGCAGGGACACCACGACGGGCATGTCTGCGCCACCAATTGGAAGCACCAGGACGATGCCGAGAAGGCAAGAAATGCCGATGATGGCCCAGAGGTAGTCGGTGTTGGTGGGTTCGTTGATGGAGAGAACGATGAGGGCCAGGACACTGAGGCTGAGCAGGACCTTTACCGGGTTGAGCCACGTTGGACCCCATGTGGGTGTGCTGAACCACTTTCCGAAGATCTCTACGCCGCCCTTCAGTTTGAACATCGCCAAGAGCGAACCGGTCAGCGTCATCCACCCAACGAGAGCAGACAAACCAGCAGCAACGACGATCACCTGCAAGGCAATGCCCGTTGGCAATGTGAGTGTTGGATCCTCAATGTACTTCCATGTTTCAGAGAGCGCCACAAGAGCCGATGCCGCACCGCCAAATCCGTTGAACAAGGCGACAAGTTCAGGCATGCCCGTCATCTCTACCTTGATGGCCATGATGGCACCGATGATGGAACCGACGAGAAGTCCAGCGATGATGAGTTCCCAGTTCAATCCGCCGGCCGAGAGTTGCATGTCGATAACGGTCGTTATGACAGCAACGAGCATACCCATGGCCCCGTATTGGTTGCCAAGAGGGGCGGTTCGTGGGTGGCCCAGTTTCTTCAAACCGAAAATGAACAAGGCCGCAGAAAGCAGGTAGCCGAGAGGAATCCAAGCTTCCATCTCAAGCCCTCCTGTTCTTGCCTGCAATCATGTTGAGCATTCTGTTGGTGACGGCAAATCCACCGACGACGTTGATCATGGCCAAGACCAGTGCAACAAAGGCCAACAGTCCTGAGACGAGCGTATCTCCGCCTTGGTAGGCAACGTTCGCACCCAGGAGGGCTCCAACAACGCTGATTCCTGAAATCGCATTGGCACCGCTCATGAGCGGCGTGTGGAGGGTCGCAGGCACTTTTGTAATGAGCTCGAAACCGAGGAAAATGGCGAGCATGAACAAGGTCAAATTTGCAATTAACGAAGCTTCTGTAATCATTCAATCACCCCAGCGAGGCGGGTCTGCTTTGGATGGATGGCTCCGTCTTTACAGATGAGGACGCCTCCCATGCCGTTCACGTAGAAATCCGAGCCTTCGGGCGCACCAACGAGGATGTCGTCTTCGTCTGAAATCACCACCGTCCCGGATTCTTTGTCCACCAATGAGGTGAAGAAGGTCGTCAGGTTGTTCGAGTAGAGCATGGATGCTGTGTTGGCGAGCGTTCCCGGAAGGTTTGAGGTTCCCACGATGATGACGCCGTTGTCCGTCGTTATGACTTCCCCCTGGACGGTGTTCTCGCAATTTCCACCAACATCTGCATTCATATCAACCACAACCGCTCCCGATTTGAAGGCAGAGACGGCGCTTGACGGTACCGTTATGGGTGCAGGTCGCCCGAAGATGCGTGCGGTCGTGACGATGATATCGGCATCGGCTGCCACGCCACAGACCGTATCGTTCACCTTCTGAATGAATTCAGGCGTGAGCGGCTTGGCATAGCCAGATTCGTCCTCGAAGTCGTCCATGCCGTCAACTTCGATGAAACGTCCACCAACGGATTCAATTTGTTCGGCAGCGGATTTTCGAACATCGGATGCGTAAACAACAGCGCCCAGACGCTTGGCGGTGGCGATGGCTTGCAAGCCGGCCACCCCGCTGCCCATGATGACGACTTTTGCAGGTCGTATGGTGCCAGCAGAGGTGGTCATCATTGGAATCCCCTTGGGCACATGTGCTGCACCCAACAACACCGCTTTGTAGCCAGCGAGGTTGTCTTGGCTGGAGTTCACGTCCATGGATTGAGCCCTCGACAGACGCCGTGGAATCATGTCCATCGACAGAAGCGTGATGTTTGCGTCCATGCATGCTTTCACGTCTTCGGGATGACGGAAGGGGTCGGAGACGCATGCAAGGTTGGTTCCTGCTGCAATACCTTCAACGCCTGGAAAACGAATGCATACGATGTTGCCGCAAGCCAAGGCTTCGGAACGGTCAACGATGTGGGCACCTGCGTCGGTGTAGTCTTGATCGTGGTAGTTGGCTGCAAGGCCTGCACCGGATTCTATGAAGACCTCAAATCCAGCCCGTGTGAGTTTCTTCATGCTTGAGGGCACGATGCCTACACGCGTTTCACCTTCGGGCTCTTTTGGGACACCAAGTTTCATCCGTTCACCTGCCGACAGCACCACCGAAAGGGTAGGTGCAAATCGTCCACATGAAGGAGGTTTTTAGATGCCACGCCTTGAATCGCTGCGGTCGCCTTTTCAGGAACCGAAAGAACGCCTCCAAACGGACTCACCATTTGACTTATGGACTGGGCACAACAGGTCAGAGCAAGAAGGTGAGAATCATGGCGAGCGGACGACGAAAAATTGCGGTTATTGGGGCAGGAAATGTTGGAGCCACGTGCGCATTTGTTCTCGCACAGATGAAAATTGCCGACATCGTGTTGCTCGATATTTACGAAGGGTTTGCGAAAGGCAAGGCACTGGACATGTCCCAAAATGCAAACGTCCTCAACTACAACGGCACCATCACCGGGACATCCGATTACAACGACATCGCAGGTGCAGAGGTGGTGGTTGTCACCTCTGGTTTTCCGAGGCAACCCGGCATGACTCGGGAAGACTTGATCGGTAAAAATGCCGATATTGTTTCCCAAGTTGGTGCAGGCATCAAAGAACACGCACCGTCTTCTGTCGTGATTGTGGTGACCAATCCTCTTGACCTCATGACCTATCACATGCAGAAAGTCACAGGCTTCCCTGCTGAACGGGTCATTGGCCAAGCAGGTGTACTTGACAGCGCCCGCATGGCACACTTTATCGCTCTGGAGTTGAACTGTGCCGAAGAAGATGTTTCGCCAATGGTGCTTGGTGGCCACGGTGATACGATGGTTCCGTTGCCGCGCTACACCACGGTTGGTGGAATTCCCATAACGCAACTCATGTCCCAGGACCGAATTGACGCCATCAGCGCCAGGACCGCGGGTGGCGGCGGTGAAATCGTCAAACTTCTCGAACGAGGTTCAGCTTTCTATGCGCCAGGATCTGCTGCTGCCGTGATGGCAGAATCCGTCCTCAACGATCGTCGCAGACTCATTCCAGCATCGTGCTTGTTGACAGGTCAGTACGGTCTTTCCGATGTCTACATTGGTGTTCCGTGCATCATTGGCTCAAGCGGAGTTGAGCAGATTTTTGAACTCGATTTGAGCGAGGAAGAATTGGGTTCCCTCCAAGGCTCAGGAGAATTCTACAAGGGCCAGTTGAAAGATGTTCTCGGCTACTGAATTCGTTCAATGCAAAGGCTCTGTTCTCGACCTGCGGTCGTTGCTCCGTTGACTGGATTGTCCCGGACAACCAGGCGATGCCCTTGTTTTCCTCGACTTCGCATTCGGGTTAAGACTTCTTGACCAACATAACATCCTTTCTGGGGATGAACGATGTCATCGAGGCCGCACGCAAGGGGATGCACGCTGCTCGTGATTTCGTATCCGTGGTACGGCAGACGATGTTTAATCCGATATTCGTTCCATTCATCTGCCGTCCATGACGCTTTCCAATGATGCCGTATGGGCACGATGTACACCGTTCCAAAATAGGAGGTGTGGACCGTGACATCGGGTGGTAAGTCATCCTCGCCATTCCCGATGAAGACATCGTTGAGTGCACTGATGTCGCTCATGGTAATCGGCCGCCCCAATATGCGTTGGGAAAGATGTTCCACAAGCGATTCCTTGTGGTCGTGGAACCCGACGAGGGCCACGTTTTCTCCCACTGGAATAACCTCGCAAACATCGATGATTTTTGCCGCCCTGTTGGTGAAGGCCGTCGTGCAGGGGCCATCGACAAGGTTGGTCGATAATCCGTCCAAAAAAGGAAGAAGTTCTGGCCCTTGGAGGAGGAGGATGGAGGCCCTGTGGCGTGCCATACCCATGGAGGGGCCTCAAGCGAACGATTCGCCACATCCACACGAGGAACTGGCATTGGGGTTGTTGATTTTGAAGCCACCTCCCATGAGGCGGTCGACATAATCAATTTCGATGCCGTTCAGCAGGTGGCTGGATGCTGATGGGACAAGGACTCTGAACCCATTGATGGTCAACTCTTGGCATGGCGTTTCCGTAGATTCAACGATTTGGAGGTCGTACATGTAGCCCGAGCATCCGCCGCTGAGCACGCCAACCAAAAGCGCATGACTTCGGTCGTCTCCGAAGGCATCTTCAAGCATTGATGTGGCCTTATCGGTCAGGGTGAGGTTCACGTCAACCTCCTCGGGGACGTGAACTTGGAGTGGTGTTGCCGATTCGCATGTGCCGCAGTCCATGATATCTCCACTTCCCCACCGTTTTTGAAGTTGACCACGAATCCTGAGTTATCAGCGTTTTTTCCGCTTCTTATCCATGGCTTTCTGAAGGATATTGCACCGACGTATCTGGTCCTTTGCCCTCCGCTTTGCCTCTTCGCTCAGTCCGCGTGGAATGGATTGCTCAAAGCACTTAATGGCGTCCTTGTATCGTTCCATTTCTGCATATGCAGTTCCCATGTTGTAGAGCGTTTCACCACGCACCTCTGTTGGACGAATCAGCATGGCCTGATGATAGGACTCGACACACTTGGGGTATTCTTCAAGGAAATAGTAAGCGTTGCCACGATTGTTCAGGATACGAATAATCATTGCATCATCTCCTGCAAACGCTGGTAAAGCACGATCAAAACATGAAAGGGCCTCTCGATATTTCTTGTCTTCAATGAGTTGAACACCTTGGTTGAACCACGCCACATCTTGGTTTGCGATGGCGCGTGAGGTGGTTGACTGCGGTGTATTCACGGCAACGGTTTGAGCTGCGTCCAGCGCGGCCTTTGCCAAATCCACCTCTGGATGTTCAGCAGGAGATTCAGCGACGGGGGTGGTCTCCAGTGGGGTGAGGAGAACGTTCGGATCAACCGTGGGGGTGAACCCTATGTCTACAGAGGCAGGTTCGGGCTCAACGGGCACAGGTTCGGGAGCAGATACTGCAGCAGGTTCCGTTTCCATGACTGGTTGGAGGAGGTCGACTTGGGCCGCTGTGGGTGGGGTGCCGCCCATGCTCGTGGCTTTTGCATGGCATTTTTCAGCCGTCTCGTAATCCCCCGCCTGCTCGAGCGAGCGGGCAAGACCCGTCCAGTGAGAGGCCATATTCGGCTCTTGTTGAATCATGGCTTTCCACATCAGAACGGCATCGCTGTGTTGTTGACTCAATGAGAGGGCTGTAGCCCGTTGTGCTGACGCCTCGTCGCCCATGAGGCCGAGCGCTTCTTTGGCCATTTCTGGACCGGCAGGGAGCGTTGGTGGTAAGCCAGAAACGTGGTCCATGACGTTGCTTTCACCTTGGGCAAGTTGGAGGAGCATCTGGATGAATTCATGCTTGATATCGTGGCCTTCATTCATCCGTAGCAAGACTCGAGCGGCGTCCATGAAGGCTTCCAGAAGCCCTTCATCCCTTGCGAGTGATGCCCACTTTTCTCCTGCTTTGACGTAGGATTCATCCGCTTCGATGGAACGCTTGTAACTGCTGATGGCCTCCTGGTGCATTCCTGTTCGTTGTTGCACAGAGCCCAAATTGAACCAACCAGGAGCGTGACTCGGCTCAAGATTTTGAGCGTGTGTCATGGCGGCAATGGCGTGGTTGTCAAGCTCAAGACGAGCCATGGCGCCGCCAGCGATTCTCCACGCGCCAGCGTGTTGTGCACCGATGGTTTTGAGATGCGGCTTGAGCAAGGCCAACGCTTCTTTTGCATTTCCATCCTTGATGAAGGCAGTCGCTTGTTCAACCAGTGCCTCGATATCAACGTCTGGTTCTTTTTCGATTTCTGGCTCCGGAGCCGGTTCAGGTTCAGGTTCCGTTATTCGAATGATTTCTTGTTGGGCAACAACAACTTCTGCCGCACTTTGGAGTTCCTCAACCGTCAACGTAGCATCTTCGTCATGGTCGTGGTAAACGGCTTCTTGGAGCAAGTCCTCAGGGTTCTCAATCCCTGCTTCTTCAGCAACTTCCTCCACGATTTTCATGTCAACGTCCTGCGTTACCTCAACAGTGGGTTGCATTGCTTCCATTGAGACAGAAATCCCACTGTTCTTACATCGCTCCTTCAACTGCACGAGGGCGGGGTGACCCGGAAAGAATCCGAGCGCTTTTTCTGCCGTAGCGTATGCGCCTTCAAGGTCGCCAATTCGTTCCAAAAGAATGGCCAGATTCGCCGTTGCTGGGGCATGTTGATCGTTAAGATCGAGACAGATTTGGAACGATTGTCGCGCCCCCCTCGCATCTTGTTGGGCTTCGAGCAGAACGCCTCGATTAAACCAGGCCATGTCGCACGACGGGTCAAGCGCAATCGCTTTGTTGAAAGCCGCCAAAGCCCCTTTGACATCGTTTCGACGGCTTCGTTCTTCTCCGACCGTGAGCAAGACGCCAACCATTTCTTCAGGATTTTCAACATCATCGAGTTCGGGCACCTGGTCATGTGGTTGTGCGAGAGGGGATTCATTCTCCTCAGATTTGACGGGTTCATCCACGTTTTCGACAGCCTCAATGGCGTCACTGACCGATGCCAAAGCGACATCCTCAATGGCGGCGTCCCCGCCGTCTTCTGGGCTGATGACGTGGTCGTCTTCATCCGTCACGCTATCACCGATTTGCAACCAATGCTGAGACAATCATAAGCGTTGCTTCTTGTTGGACATGAGTTCAAACCCTACATTCAAGGGCCGCTGCAGGTTGGAAAGGACCATGGGAACCCCTCCTCTCAAAATCCTGGGTCTTGCTGGCGAATACAGATCGACATCCAAATCCGGTATGCTGGTCAACGCAGCGCTCAAACACGCTGAGGCTCGAGGGGCTGAAGTGGTTTTTTGGGACCTTGCAGAGAAACCGCTTCCTCTCGTGGGTGAAGAGGGTTGCTGGTCGCACCCAAACGTAAAGGAATTTCAGGCCCTCCTCGAGCAATGCGATGCTTTTTTCCTCTCATCTCCTGAATACCACGGCACGATGTCGGGTGTGATGAAGAACACGATGGATTGGATGTATGACAAACACGTAGGAGGCAAAGTGTTTGGCCTCATGTCAACGCTTGGAGGCGTCACCAACGCCAACACGCTCAACCACATGAGAATCGCTTTGAGATGGCTGCATGGTTGGCCCGTGCCCGAGCAAATGGCCGTGGGTCACGTCAAAGAGGCGTTTGATGAAAAGGGTGAGTTGGTGGATGAAAACTTGACACAGCGCCTTGAATCCCTGGTAGAATCGGTGTTGGCGGCAGCGGAAAAATTGAGTGCATAACCATGGAATCGCCGCCCTCTGCACCGTTTTTCACCGACGAGTACGGTTCGAGTTACCGATTGGTTGAGCCAGGAACATTTTTGCTCGGCGATGAGGGAGGTGCGGGTAATCCCAGCGAACGTCCAGCACACGTTGTTGAGATTACACAACCGTTCTTCCTGGCTGAGCGGCCGGTCACCCAAGCATGCTGGCTCGATGTTATGGGGGAGAATCCATCCAAATTTCAGGACGGATGGAGTGCAGGTCTGCGTCCAGTTGAACAGATCAACATGGACGATATCGACCAATTCCTTGCCCGATTGAACGCACGGGATACTGATGTCATCTACCTTGGATTGAGAGGCCGGTGGCGTCTTCCGTCTGAATCGGAGTGGGAATATGCATCGCGAGCCGGAACACGAACACGATGGTGGTTTGGCGACAAGGACATTGAACTCGATGAACACGGATGGCATGCGGGAAATTCGGGAGGTTCGACACGAGAAGTTGGTCTGAAAAAAGCAAATCCTTGGGGCTTTTTTGACCTGAACGGCCTGGTGCAAGAATGGTGTGCGGACCATTGGATGAAGCACTTCGAAATCGCGAGAACACAATCGCCTTTCATCCTCGAAGGAAGCGACCGTCATGTCGTACGAGGCGGTTCATGGTTTACAGAGAGTGATTCAACCCGAAGCGGTTCTCGTTCGTTTGCGAATCGTAGGAAACGAAGCGATGGGCTTGGCCTACGATTGGTGTGGGAGCCGCTTGATGAGCAAATCACCTGATTGCTCAAACGGCTTCGTCAGGCAGTGGATGAACATCAAACAAATGGTCCTCGGGTAGGTCTGAAAGCGTTTGATGTTCTGGAGTTCTTCCCGGACCAATGAACCAACGTTGATTCAACGGTTCATCGAGCATCAGCATGAGGTTGTTGCGTTGAAAAAGGCTCACGGCAGCAGCGGTTCGCTGCATAACAGGTGCGATGTCTTCGTGAAAGACATCGTTCATGGCAGCACAAACTTCACCAAACGTACGGCTGCCGTCGCAGAGTTCCCAAAGAAGACTGTTCATCATGTCGAGTGGACGGCGAAGTTCCTTGGGGGCTCGAAGAAAACCAGCGATGGCCCCTTCAATTCGGCCGAATTGTTTTGGTATCCTCAAAACGATACTTCGGCCAGTGACGCCACGAAGATTGGGGTCCCTGTGAACGTCCCCTGTGCGAGCCCACCAAACTGGGGTGCGACAAGGAAACTGTTGAGAGAGAGGATGGTGCTCCAGACCTGCCAACTCCTCCATCACTCCACCTCCTAAAACTCAAGCCATGTCCATGATACCAGCGTCAGCATCGACGCCACTCCAAGCAATGCCATGGTGCGTGTGAGCTGAACTCGCTGTGTGAAATGGCGCAGGTACCAGGTGGCCACGCCGCATACGGCCACGATGAACCAAAGCGCATACCAGGCAGGTGGATAGGTCTCCACGTTGGAGCGTCATCAAAGCGTTCCATCAAGGTATTGTTGGCCGTAGTATTCCCATTGTTCCTGTGTCCAACCCGCTGGGAGGCCCGCTTCGGGAAGTGGAGGCCCTCGTAGTCCACCTTCCTGGTTTGATACCGGCGGCCCTGAAACAACGGATGCTTCGCTTTGGTTCTGAGCGGCGGACATGTTCTCTGCTTGTTGGATGGATGTGGGCGGCCCTGATTGCTGGTGCACAAGCGTTTCAAATTCATCCTCGCCCCTTGCTCTTCCTCGCATGAAGAACACAAGCGCAGCGATAAAGGCCAAACCGCCTAACCCACCTGCGGCAACGACGGCTGACGAGAGGGTTTCTTCAGCGACCGGCGCATCAAACTTCAATTCAATGCTGGATTCGGATTTGATGTATCCATCGGTGGTTTGTGTGGTGATCAGCACCGTACCCTCAAGCGGACCGCTCAACCTCAAGACCTCACAGCGGAGTTGATTTGTCTGAGGCGTCACGTGGCCCGGCGTGAAACTGAGGACGATGCCAGATTCGTTGACCAGTCGTTTATCACACGTGATTTGCCATCCTTCACGCTGAGAAAAGGTGACCAGAACATCCTCGTTGATGCTGGAGGTTGAAGACTGATTCAGCAGGAGGAGTGCAGTCGTTCCAGACGGGACCGGGTTGTCCTGTCCTTGGCCGACTTCCGTGGTCAGTTGGCGTTGTTGGTTGAGCATGACCAAAGCTTGGACGCTCATCGGCATCGGAAGCCCTGTTTCATCCACGGCGCCTTTCACCTCAAATTGAACAACGAATCGGGTGTTCAGCGGAGCATCGTCTGGAATCAACACGTCCATTCGCAATCGAAGTTCTCCACCTGCAGGTACGAGGACAGGAACATCCTGTGCAAGAGCACGATCACCACCCTCAACCGTGAAGAACGCGATTAAGCCTGCAACCGGGGGGGAGGATGATACTGATGCGTGAACGGACAGTCGGTTCTCAACGGCATTGCCTGTGTTCATCAGGAGTGCCTCAGCAAAGGCTGTACCCCCCGCCATGGTGCCGGTCGATTGGTTGGCGAGCACGATGGTTGGGATGCGAATAGAGGCGGTGGTCATGATCACTTCCAGTTCGTTATCTTCTGCGTTTTGATCTGCGCCCTCTCCAACGTGTTGGGCGACGATTCGAACCGTGTGCAACTCGCCAGCCGACTCTGTCATGGGCAGAAGAATCCACAAACTGATGTCCTTTTCATGTTGCAGATCGTACGACACGCTCAGCGAGATTGGTTGGGTTATGTTTTCTCCATCGGATGTCAACCACCAGGTCCAGGTGACCGGTATGTCTTCAACACTCAACATCGCATCGGCGGCGCCGTTTCCGTTGTTCACGAGTTGGAGAACGAGTTCGTTTGCCACTCCAGGCGTCAACTTCGTCGGCGTCGAGAGCGCTTCAACCGCAACATCATGCGTTGTTGTGACTCTGAGTCCATCGTAACCAACTCCCTGAATTTCCATCAAACTTCGCTTCGATTGCAGTACGGGTGTGATGGTTGGCCCTCTGTCATCGGCCTGAGCGTTTTCAGGCACATCAACAACCACCTCAAAGGTGGTGGTGGTTCCTGAATTGAGGACCGCATCAGGTCGTGTGGGCTGGTGCACGGTCCATGCGCCACTGTTTTCTACATCAACGCGCATTCCAAAGATATCTTGCCGGGATGCGTTGTTCCAAATGGTGTATTTCAGAACAACTTGACTGCCCGCCTCGACGTAGTGCTTGTCTTCACCATCGAGACTTGTTAAGGAAACATCCGCTATGCTGATCATCGATGCCGAAACGGCGATGGGTTTGATGTCAATCCGCGAGGTGTCATTTTGTGATTGAAGCGACAGGTCAAATTCGACGACAGAATCGGGTGCTTCGTCAGCCGGTACGGTCATTGTAAACAATGCCTGGAGGGTTTCATTTGGTCGAATCAACACCGATGTAGATTGGGTCCAAGCGAGACCTACGGTCCAATCGTTCGGGATGGTTGATGCGTCCATACTGATGTCAAACACGTCGGTGGCTCCGCCCTGATTGGTTAATCCCACCTCAAAGGTGCACGTGTAGGACGGTGGGCAACTCGGACGTACGCTCGGAGGCAAAATAACAGGTACACGGTCGGCTTTGACGAGGAACTGAATCGGCAGAACAGCATACACCTCTGGATATTGACTTGAAGAGATGTTGACACTCATTTGTTGGAACCCGATGCTTGCATTCTCATCGGGTTGTATTTGGATGCTGAAGGCGGCAGGGCTGCCAGGCAAGGCAATCAATCCACCAAGCGGGTCAAAACTTGTGCCTGAAGGTCGCGTAAAGTAAGCATCCCACGACGGTGGGAGCCCCTCGAGCGTTGGAATGAACGAATCCGAGATGTTTCCTGTGTTGATGATTTCCAATGTCACACCACCCCATTCACCGGGGGTAGCTCCGTTGGTCGAGATGCCTTGTGCTGAGACAGCGTATTCGTTTTGTCGAACTTTTTGGTCGTAGACCAGCACAATATCATCGATGTAGAATCCGATATCGGTCCCAGAAGCATCCGAGGTGAATTCAAATTTGAATTGAGAGTTGCTGTGAAACAAGTCATCAGCAACGGGTATCAGAGGCGAGGTGTGCCCTTTGTTGCTGACGCTGAACGTTTGCCAGTTTGCACCGTCGGTGAACACGTTATCAATGGTGCCCGTGATGGAACCGATTTCAGCCCATGCACCGAATCCATTCTTTCCGTAGATCGTGAGTTTATCGTTCACCGCCGTGGCCCCCGTGTAAAAGAAGGATAATCCGCTGGTTCGGCTCGGATTCTGAACGGCGTCTGAGAGGTCCATGACCGGTGATGTCAGAGAAGACAATGCGTTGTTGTTGTAATTGGATGACTGTCCATTTCCAGCATGACAACTACGAGCTTGAGAAATTGAAGTGTCGGTGGAGATTTGCCAACCGCTTCCAAAGGTCCACGCAGTGGATGAATCACAGTTGAAGTAATCGTACCCCACGGTGAACGGTTGATTTCGTACGTCGTTCCCAGGTACATCGTCTGAAACCGATGATGTTGCTCGGATTTGCAGGGTGTGGTTGCCTGCATATGAAGGACTTACGTCCACTTCCACCGTGTTGGTCGCGCCACCTGAAAGAGAAGCCATTTGGACGGTAAGGTTGGTGAATTCGAAGTAAATGTACTCGTCGTGCAGCAAGAGCACATTGATGTCGATGATTCCCGAGGGGTTGGTTCCAAGGTTCTCAACGGAAATCGTCAACGTTGAGGTGATGTTCACCATCCCGTCAATGACGAAGAGTTCTGCGGGGCGATTGAATCCCAAAATGGGATGATTTGATGAGAACATCTTGTATTTTCCTTCATCTGCACTGTTTGCGTACCCTACACTGGCTTCGACAACGCGTACATCAACACCGGTTGGATTGGTGGGGCTCTGGGACGTTGACACCTCGTCAAGGACGGGCGATACAGCAGGTGCACTGCTGCTTAGAAGAAAAACCAGCGCCAAGACGACCGCTCTCGTCCTCATATCCCTCAGAACCAGCAAAGTGGGTCTATCTATTTAGTGCCGATGTCGTCGCTGCTTCCTCCTTCTTCATCAGAGAGGTAGGAATCAACTTCGTTTTTTGCGAGTTCCAATTTCGCTTCGTCCCTCTTTTCTTTGGCTCGTGCAGCAAAATAGACGGTGAACGAGGGAATGAGAACCATCGAAAAGCAGCCAACGACGGCTGCGAGGGCCCAAAGGAATTCAGTTGTGGCGTCAACAGAGAAAACAGCGATGCTGGAAAATTCCTCGTTGACGGTTTCCGCTGAAATGCTTGGTTCAGTTGTGCGGTTGCCTTGTTCGATGATTTCGATGCGCAGAATCGAGGGTGTGTGGGTGTATTCGATGGCCGCCCTTGCTTTGGATTCTGCTTCGGCGATATCGCTTGCAAAGACAGAACCGTTGGAGCGCCGTGCAGGGTCAACCGAGGTCAGTGCGTGGAATTCCAAGGTGCCGCCTTCATCGCTCAGTCGTTCGTGTGTCGTTGCGTGTTCACACAAATCCGCACATGAAAATTCTTCTTCGAGGGGGTTTTGGAGGCTGTAGGTGGTCCCGAGAAGTTCATGGCTGAAGAGTTTCGCTACGTTGGTGACCCTCAGCATGGAACCGTCTGAGAGTTCCGTTGCCGTGATGTTCACCCATGTTAGGTTGGCATCGTTGGCAATGACCTGCCAAGCCCATGTTGTGGTGTTTTCGTCTTCATTGTAGGTGCGGACGACCTCCTCGTCTGCTTCAGATGCGTTGTATTCACTCACGGTTGGTTCGGTTTTGTAGATGTAGACCGAGGGAGAAACCGTGGCGCCATAGACGGCGTAAGAAAGCATGAAGATCAGCGTCAGGGACAACCCGATGAGGGTTCTCAAAAGGTTGGGATTTTGAGCCAACGCTTTCTTCATCGTCCAAACCCACGGGAAGGCTGTTCAAGAAGGCTTGTATTGTGGGGGTTGTCGTGGGTCAGCGCAGGTGCCCTGAACGGAGGCTTGACCCGCTGTTTTCATATAGGGGCGGACGGTCGCCAAGTTGCTTGGTGCATCACGATGACGACGGTCTATGACATCCCTGCTGACATTTTCAACCCTGCCCTTGCGGTAGCAATGGCTGACCAAGAGGCTGTTTCCATGCCAGATTGGGGCCAATACGTGAAGACGGCTGTGGACCGGGAGCGCCCACCTACTCAAGAAAACTGGTGGTACCTCCGGACGGCAGCTATCCTACGAAAGGTTGCTCGGAACGGTCCCGTGGGCGTCACGCACTTGGCGCAAGCCTTTGGCGGCAAGAAGGACAACGGGGCCATGCCCAACACACCGGGCGTCGCCTCACGACACATCATCCGAACCGCTCTTCAGCAACTTGAAGACGCTGGCCTCGTCGAGAAAGTCCCTACCAAAGAGGTCGATACTGAGGACGGAAAAGTCCAACTTTACGCCGGTCGCCGGATCACGGCAGCCGGTCAAAAATTGGTTGATAACATCGCTCACTCGGTCCGTGAAGAGACCGAAGCCCAGTACCCAGGTCTGGACAAGTATTGAACCCTGGAAGTGTGAGTGTGCCGACGATGACCGCCAACCACGATGACGAGTTGGCTGCTCTCCGTGCTCAGCGCTTGAAGCAACTTCAGGACCAACTCCACCAACAAGCATCTCAGCAGTTGGAGGCCGAAGAGCATGCCCAACAACAAGCGGCTGAATCCGCAAACGTTGATGCAATCCTGCGCCGACATCTGTCTTCTGACGCTCGTGCACGATTGACTCGCATCGGCTTGGTCGACCCCAAGCGTGCCAATTCCATCAAAGCCGACCTTGCCGCCATGTTTGAGCAAGGGTCCATCAACACCCCCATGAGTGATGCTGCTCTCAAGCAGGTCCTCGCCCAACTGTCCAAGAGCCGCAGCAATGCGTCCGTCAGGAGAATCTGAGAAGGTGCTCGAAATGTCAAAAAATAAACCAGCAGCAAAGAAAATTCGCCTCTTGAAGGCAGGAAAGCAAAATCGGCGTGTCCCTGTTTGGGTCATGCTCAAGACCGACCGAAACACGGTGTCTCATCCGAAGCGACACCAATGGCGACGCAGTAAGTTGCAGCGCTGAGGTGAGATGAATGGCACGTCCCAATGAATCTGAACTCATCGTTCCCTTGCGAAACGCATGGAACATCACGCGCTACAAGCGCGCACCTCGAGCCATGCAAATCATTCGTGAACAAGTGATTCGCCATTTGAAGGTGAGAGAAGATGAAGAGCTTTACATCGATCCTGAAGTGAACGAACACATCTGGAAGCGGGGTATTGAGAATCCACCTCGAAAGGTTCGGCTTCTCGTTATTCGACACGATGAACCCGACTTCCCCGTTGAAGTCAAACTGGTGAAGGAGTGAAATGCATGGGAAATATTCGTCCAAGTTTTATCAAAATTCGAGCCATCCGATTGTGTGAAGAACACGGTGAAAAGTTCACCAACGATTTCGACCACAACAAACTCATGGTTTCAGAATTGACCGATGTTGATTCAAAGAAACTCCGCAATTGGATTGCAGGATACATCACCCGATACCGCCAGCGCCGAACCGATTGATGGTGTTCTCGTGACGGTTTGGGTCGATTGGGACCGTCAACCGGTAAGCGTCCACGGCGATGTGCAGGAAGAGCTTGAGGCTCTTGTATTGCATCTCAAGCAACATCACAATCTCCGAAAGCGCTCGTTGGTCATGGAAGACAGGGAAAACGGCGGGTTCCTTTTCTTTCTCTATCAGTCGTGTGATCCACGGTGGATTGCATCCTATCTTCAAGACCGTGAGGGCTGATGGAGATGGGTGAACGACAAGACATCCCGCTGCCAACCGGTCCGTTTTCGGTATCGGTTGTGCTGGTGGGCATCACCCACCCTGGTAATCTTGGTGCGATTTGTCGAACCATGTTGAACTACGGGTTTGATGATTTGAGACTTGTTCATCCAAAATGCTCACCGAACGACGGGGAAACCCGAGCACGTGCAAAGCACGCATCGCGCCTACTGGATGAACTCACGGTCCACGATGACATTGCATCGGCAACGCACGATTGCTCCACCATCATCGGCACGTCAGGGAAGCGTGAAACGGGCGACAAGACCCTTTTTCGACACTACGTCTACCCCTGGGATATGGTGGAACGCCTCAATCGCTCCGCTGGAAACATTGCGTTGGTCTTTGGTGAGGAAGGAAAAGGCCTCTCAACTGAAGACTTGGCGGCATGCGATTACTTCGTCACCCTTCCCACGTGGGAAGGGTATCCGATTGCCAATCTGAGTCATGCTGTTAACGCATTGTTGTATGAAATCCAACGAGACCGCGTCCTCAGCCAACAGGGCCATGACCCAGGGCTGCCCGATATTGTTCCTCTCGCAGCGCAACTTGAACCCGATGTGCGTGACGCATTGACCAAAGCCATTCATCAGTTTGCGATGGCAACGGGTTCAACGAAAGAACGCCAGCACTCCATCGAGATGACCCTCAAGCGAACCCTGCTCAAAGGTACGCCCTCCACGGAAGAATCCACCCGAATGATCGGTGCGTTTGTTGAGGCCACCTCGGCCATGGAATTCGCCTCTGGAGACGCATCGTGGAAGAAGGAGCACCGTCGAAAATTACGGTGATCAGGGGCGCCATGTCGCGATGGATTTCGGCGTCTCGCGGCAGTGCATCGCCACCAGTTGTAACCGATTACCGTAGGTGGAGCTGATGTGGGGTGCGACCGCATCAAACGCCCATTTGGCGAGGTTTTCCGCCGTCGGTATGAACGGAACGATGACCGTTCGATGCCCGTCCCCCATGATTTCGCATGCCTTGCGTGCGTGCTCATCCCCTTCGTACAAGACGAAGGCATGGTCGATGACATCGTGAACGTGTTCCATCAAAATCTGACTGATGTCTGAGAAATCCATCAACATACCTTCATCCGAGACACCGGGTACATCGACGACATCTCCCTCAATTTCTGCTTCAAATCGGTATCGGTGACCGTGAAGATGCTTGCATTTGGACTTATGATTTGGGACGCGGTGTCCTGTATCTGTCTCCACGTATCGTCGAATGGTTGTCGTCATGTTTGTTCCTCCTGTGCTAAGAATTCCAGAGAAGCTGAATTGATGCAATACCGCTCACCGCCGTAAGCAGCGGGTCCATCGTTGAACACATGGCCGAGATGCGCATCGCACACCTCGCATCGGACTTCCGTTCGGACCATGCCGTGGGAAAAATCCTCAATTCGTACAATATTGGCTTCTTGATGTTCGGTATGGAAGGACGGCCAACCGCAACCAGAGTCGAATTTCATCGTGGAGGTGAATAACAAGGTCGAACAACAGATACAGCGGTATTCACCTGGCCTTTTTTCATTCCAATATTCTCCAGTAAAGGCTCGCTCCGTACCGGATTCCCGGGTGACATGGTACTGTATTTTCGTCAGTCGCTCTCTGTACTGTGTTTCGAGATGGTTTCGCTCAACTTCAAGAGCAGAACCGAGGACATCCTCCCAAGATTCAACATACTCCACGGGATCCTTTCGTCCGATTGCATGGAACGCCAATATTCGCTCAACGTCCGATCCTGTCTTCCCATTTGACCGCCCTTCTTCATCAGGAGCGTAGGACGTGATGGTGCGAGAGAAGACATCGTCAAAATCAAGCCCGAGGGCCTCAACGGATTCCTCCGCATCGCGTAAAATCGCCGTCTTGTCTGCATCAAGATACGGTAGTGTGAACGAAATTCGTTCACTTTCCCAGTTACCGAGAGCAAAGGCGTGTTCCAACGCTCGATAAAATTCCGGTCGACAATCTGGATAGATAGCGTGGTCTCCGCTGTGGACGCCGAGAACCACTTCGGCATTCGTGTTGTGCGTTGATGCGATGGAGAGCGCCGTTCCGTACAACAGCGAGGAGAAGAGGGCGTTCCTGTTTGGGACAACGGTGGCTTTCATGTTGTCTTCTTCATAGTGACCTTCTGGGACCTCGCCGCCTCGCTGAAGCAAATCGCTGTGAAACAGGGAAGTTGCTGACGTCAAGTCAGCAACATGATGCGATATTTGGTACCCTTTTTCGGCCAGATATTCGACCAGGGATGTTGCGCGTTCCAATTCCACAACGTGCTTCTGTCCATAATTGAATGAGATGGCTGTGACTTCGTAGCCTTCACGTAGCAGGTGGAGCAAAAGCGAGGTGGAATCCATGCCTCCGCTGAGTGCCATGATTGCTGGTTTCATGTGCTCACCTCTCTACAAAATCCCCATCCACTTGTGGGTTTGGAGCGACAGTCTCCATTCGGGGTTGGCCTTTACGATACCCTCGGTGAGTGCAAATCCTCTCCCGTTGGCTTCAACAGAATCGTTTTCATCATAGCACGGCTGTAGGAACAAATGGGTGAAACCATGCTTCAAGTCATCGTACAGACTCAGGGGTTGACCGACATAGACGCACTTGAGTTCGTCACCCGTGCGCTGACGAATCGCAACGTTTGGATACATCTGGTCCTTTGGTGAAATACAAATCCAGTCCAACAATCCGTCGGGTATAGCGACCGTTCCGTTCGATTCGACGGAGAGATGGCAACCTCGGCTTCGTAATACGCGAGCGAGTGGCCACAAATCGTTGAGCATGGGCTCTCCACCGGTAAAGATGATGTTTGAACAGTTGTATTGAATGACATCATCAAGAATCTCTTCAACGGTCATCTCCTCATACTCGTCAAAGTTGGTGTCACACCATTCACAACGAAGGTTACAAGCTCCAAAACGAACAAAGACATGCGGTATCCCACTTCGATACCCTTCACCCTGGACGGAGTGAAAGATTTCCACGATGTTATACACCGTTTCCAGATCCTTTGGTTGGCCTGCAGGAGTTCCACTCTTCGTTGCGTTTTGAATCGTCAAATCGATCAACTCAAAGCGGCGGTTGTTGTATAAGTTGCATCAGTTCTTGACGGGCTTCAGGACGTTCAAAGAACACACCGCGCATCGCCGATGTGGTCATGACGGCTTGCTGCTTTGCAACGCCCCTGCACTGCATGCAGCCGTGGGAAGCTTCCAAGATGACAGCAGCACCGAGAGGTTCAAGTTCCCGTTCGAGGTCATCAGCGATTCCTTTTGTGATGCGCTCTTGATTCTGAAGCCGTCGGGCGTGCAGTTCAAGAATTCTGGCCAATTTACTGATGCCCACAATGCGCTCAACGGGAATGTAGGCCACGTGCGCTCGGCCCCGGAAGGGTTGGAGGTGATGTTCGCATGTTGAGGTGAACTCGATGTCCCGTAGCAGAACAATTCCATCGTATCCTTCGCCATTAAAGGTGGCTTGGAGCAACTCGCTCGCATCCATAGCGTAGCCTGCAAAAATCTCTTGCCACGATTCCACCACACGCTTTGGTGTATCCACCAAACCTTCCCGTCCGACCTGGTCTTCTCCCTCAATAAACGAGAGCAAGGTCTTGACCGCTTCATGAGCTTCTGATTCAGAAACCATTCTATTCAGGCCCCCTGCCATGCATTCTGTCTATGGAATCCAGTTGGTCGAGCAGTTTTCGACATGCCGTCCGGATAGCGTCGGCGAGGCTCACAAATTTGTGTTCATCGCCGACATGGAGTTTCAAATCATCCACGAGTTCACGAGGCATATCCAGCGACACTTTTGGCATGAATGAGCGTCAATGGTTTACCATATAAGTATTCGTATATGAATACTGCAGGAATAGATGAGGATGAAAACACGCCATCTCCACCACATCATGTGCCAATGTTCAAAGGATACCTCGGTGGAAATCACACCATGCAGACAGGTCTCTCGTCGGAACCTCTCAAGCTCCTTCAAGAAATCCGCACGAGCGTCGGAACCATCCACACGCCTGGGCTCTCCGATGAAGAAATCAGCCGCTTCTTAACCATGGACCCAGCACTGGGCATGGCCATTGAAGAAGCTGCCATACGCTTCCAAGCCATGGCGCAAGAATACCCCGAACTCTATTTGGACTCAAACGAAACCGATCTGATTCACACCTTGCAGGAAGGATTTGTCAACTTCTACAATCCTGCAACCGTCAATCCGTACGTTGCGTTGGCCGCACGTGGTCCGTGGGTTGTATCCTCCCACGGAGCTGTCATCCATGACAACGGAGGTTACGGCATGCTCGGAGCAGGACACGGGCCTGATGATGTCATACAATCCATGTCGGGAAACTGGGTCATGGCCAACGTCATGACCGCCTCGTTCTCGCAGAAACGTCTCGAAGAACGCCTACGGGCTGAACTTGGCCACACCCGCGGATCTTGTCCATTTGCTAAATTCATCTGCATGAACAGCGGTTCGGAATCAGTCACCGTGAGTTTGAGAATTGCCGACGTCAACGCAAATTTGATGACACAACCAGGGGGGAAACACGAGGGTAAACTCATCAAAATCATGGCCGTTGAACAAGGATTTCACGGGCGGACCGACCGGCCGGCTCAAATGTCCCATTCCTGCAAAGGCAAGTATGACAAGCATTTGGCCAGTTTTCAAAACCGCGACAACCTGATACTTGTGCCCGCCAATGATGTTGAGGCTTTAGAACAGGCCTTCGCCGACGCTGAAGCCGATAACGTGTTCATTGAATTGCTTGCCATCGAACCGGTACAGGGCGAAGGCAATCCAGGACAATGCGTTTCACGAGAGTTTTACGACGCAGCGCGCCGACTCACGCTCGAACATGACAGCATGTTGCTCGTTGACTCAATACAGGCCGGCATTCGCGGCCAAGGGACCTTGTCTGTGGTCGATTATGCTGGATTCCAAGACTGTGAGGCACCCGATCTAGAAACGTGGTCAAAAGCCATGAATGCGGGACAATATCCGCTTTCAGTACTTGGCATGAACACACGTGCATCAGAGATGTACGTCACTGGCATCTATGGAAATACGATGACCACCAACCCACGAGCGCTTGAGACAGCCGTGGCTGTATTGGACGGCATCACACCAGAATTGCGCCAAAACATCCGAGACCGCGGAGACGAATTTGTTCAAAAATTCACTGCACTGCAGAAGGAATTCCCTCACGTCATCACCAAGGTTCAGGGGACAGGCCTTTTGTGCAGCGCAGAGTTGGAGCCAACGCAATTCCCTGTCGTCGGCGTGGACGCCGTTGAGCCATGGTGCCGCAGGCGTGGATTGGGCGTCATTCACGGGGGCCAAAACGCCTTACGGTTTACGCCACATTTCCGCATCACTTCCGACGAAATTGACCTCATCGTCGACATTGTCCGTGAGGCACTCGTTGCCTTTGGCGCCTAAGACAGACTCGTTACGATGTCTTCTCGCTTGAATTGGCGGGCGGCGTAATATGCAGCTGCCAATGCGTAGACGGTTGATGAGACCAACCACACCGCAACATGCGAGTACACGATTCTGTTCATGAGCAATTCCCTCAATGCCAGGAGGACATTCACTACGGGGATGGCAAACCAGAAGGTCTCGATTCCGTCTAAGTTGATGACTTGTGTGAACAACGCAGGGAAGAGTATGATGAGGACAGCAGGGCCAAGGATTGAACCGGCTTCCTTCACACTGTGTGATCGCATGGCGAGGGCGAGTTCGAAGGCCACGACCATGATGGCAAAAAGCAGCACTGCCAAGCAAAGGAACAGGAGCGCAGTCAGCGAAACACTCGGTGCCGAAATCACATCTGAAGTCGCCAGATATCCGATGGCAAACAAAAGGCCTGCCACTTGGAGGAGCACGCCTGCCCCCGTGATGGTCGCAACGGCCAGCCATTTGCCGAACAGCAACTCCATTCGTGTGCATGGTAGCCCTAAGAGGGCCTCGAGTGTCCCACGTTCACGCTCACCTGCCGTCATGTCAATCGAAGGTTGAATTGCAGAAGAAAAGGTCCAGACCGCCAATACAAGTGGTATGAACAACGACAGAGCCATACCTGCTTGTTCTCCTTGAGTGGCCACGTCACTCTGCGATACATCGCCGTCCCAACGCAGCGGGTCAAGCGTTTCACTTGCATCCAATCCTGCAGCATCGATCCGCCGAACCGTCTCGTTTTCTTCCCAAGCAGACAAGACGTCGAACGTGCGACTTCTCGCCTCAAGACTTTGTTCAGAAGTGGAGAGGTACAGGACAGCATATTCAACGATGGTTTCGTTTAGTTGTAGGCGTACAACGATGTCATACGTCCCGTTTCGAAGCGATGTTTCGACGCCCGAAGGAGACGACAACTGGTCAAGAAGAGGTAGGGGTTCGTAGGTGATGGTCAGTGTTGAGTTGTTCAACATTGAACCAAGCTCTGCAGGAACGTCATCGGCTTGGACGAGTACATCTACCCGCATGGCATCAAGTTCTGCTGCTTCGGATGCGAGGAGCAAGGGAAACAAGATGAAGAGAAGAGGGAACATCAGGAGTGGAATGACCAGAATTGCAAGGATGGTGCGCCAATCTCGAACAAACTCAACCAATTCTTTCTTTGCGATGGCACGGATTCGAACGCCAGCCTTACTCATCCTCATTCACCTCCTCAGGTGTTTTGGGTGTGAACAAGCCTCGCCACCACGAGGACCATTTGGAAAGCGGTTTGTCATCCTCTTGACGGGGGCGAGCGACATCTTTTGTCAGCGAGACATAGGCTTCCTCCAAATGCTCAGTATGGGTGGCTTCAAGTAATTCTTGAGGCGTCCCGTCCGCTCGTACCTCGCCGTTATGGATGATGACGATTCGATTGCAAACGCGTTGAGCTTCCGACAACTGGTGCGTGGAATAGATCACGGTGCCCCCCTCCTCGCCGAGTTGTCGGACAAGTTCCCGGACCGTACGCGCACTCGTCACATCAAGGCCTGCAGTTGGTTCGTCAAGCAGGAGAATGCTCGGCGCATGAACAAGTGCTCTCAACAAGGCAGTTTTTTGGCGCATGCCACGAGAAAACCCCTTGGTGTGCCGGCCGAGGGCTTCCACCATCCCTAGATGGTGTGCGAAGTACATGGTCCGTTTCCACGCATCCCCATCACTCACGCCGTGAATGCGTGCGTGATAACGAATGTTCTCCCAAGCCGTCAATCTGGCATAGAGACCGGTGTTCTCAGGAACGACACCCAATTGGCTACGAGCCTGTTCAACGTTGGATCCGTCTGCCAGGACGACGCTGCCATCCGTTGGACGATACACGCCTGAAAGCAATCGAAGCAGCGTCGTTTTTCCTGCTCCATTTGAGCCAACCAAACCGATGATTTCTCCTTGTTGGATATCAAGATCAATCTTCTCAAGCGCCGTTACTTCTCCAAATCGTTTCGAAGCACCCCGGACGGAGAGCAATGTTGGGCTCATGCCCCAATCAACTCGCACGGCCTGATTCAACAGCCCAGTTTATACCAGGATGCTTTGTTTCAATTCTGTTGGCTCGATGAAGCGTCGAGCGCAGATGCTCCTGGATTTCCGACTGCGGTACGCCCATGTCGATCATGTTCGCAACCAGTTCGATGGCGCCTTGGATGGCGCCCGCATCAAGATAGGCTTCGTTGCTGATGGTCCGTTGCATTCGCAATTCTTCCAATCGTCCTGCAAGATAATTCACTTCTCCCTTCAAACTGGGTGCGTCAATGTGGGGCAGGGCGAGCAATTGGTCAATGCAGGTCCTCATCAACCTTCAGAAGTCCAAGGCCGATTATAGGTGTTGGCATTTGGATTATTCACGCCGCTGAGCCAACTCAACGAGAACACCACCGGTTGAACTTGGGTGGACGAAAGCGATCATCTTCCCACCAGCTCCCAGCCGTGGCTTTTCATCAATGAGTCGAACACCGTTTTCTGACAAATGGGTCAGCAGTCCTTGCAGGTCGCCCACGGAGAAGCATACCTGTTGCACACCTGCTCCGCGTTTGGCGAGAAACCTTCCTATCGGCGTCTCCTCGGCTGTTGGTTCCAACAACTCAACCTTGGCAACAGGCATCGATTCGCTGTGAGTTGATGTAGAGAAAAATCGAGTTTTGACCCCCTGGTCTTCCACGATTTCATCCTCTTCACCCTGAACGAGTCCAATCAGGGACCAAAATTGACTGTTATCGTCAAGATGATGTGAAGCGATGCCAATGTGGTCGATGTAAACAGGTCCAAATTTCATGTTCATCCCTCAAAATCCACTTGGTGCCACGTAGGTGCCAAATTCATCCTTCATGGCATTCATGATTTCACCAAGCGTTGCTCGATGACGAACGGCATCAATGACAACCGGAAAAAGGTTTGACCCACCTTTCGTCGCATTCCTGATTGCATCCAGGGCATGGCTCACGGATTTACCATCGCGGCTCTTACGCAATTCAGCAAGGCGTTGAGTTTGACGCTCTCCTAATGTAGCATCGGTTTTCATGATGGGGATGGATTCTTTTTCATCCATCAAGCCGAAATTCACGCCAACGATGTTTCGTTCGTGTTGCTCAATTTCATTGAGGTATTTGTAGGCCGAGAGGTGGATTTCTTGCTGTTGCCACCCATCTTCAATGGCAGCCAAGGCGCCACCTTTGGACTCAATGAGTTTGATGAGTTCATGTGCTTCGTTGTAGATGGCTTTTGTGAGTCCTTCGACATGCCATGAACCAGCCATTGGGTCCACTGCATCTGCAACACCTGATTCTTCTGCAATGATTTGTTGTGTTCTCAGCGCAACTGTAGCCGAGGACTCGGTTGGCAGACCGAGGGCTTCGTCGTAGGAATTTGTATGGAGGCTCTGGGTGCCTCCGAGAACGGCAGCAAGAGCCTGAATGGTCACCCTGGCAACGTTGTTGAGAGGTTGCTGGGCGGTAAGGCTCACACCTGCGACCTGAGTGTGAAATCGTAGCATGGTTGATTTGGGATTAGAGGGGGCGTATCGCTCAGAGATCAAGTCGTGCCACAGCGTACGTGCAGCTCTGAATTTTGCAATTTCTTCAAAGAAGTCGTTATGGCAATTGAAGAAAAATGACAATCGTGGCGCAAAGGTGTCGATGTCCATTCCTTTTTCGACGGCCGCTTCGACATAAGCAAGAGCGTTTGCAAGTGTGAACGCAAGTTCCTGTACGGCCGTCGAACCTGCTTCTCGAATGTGGTAGCCCGAGATCGATATCGTATTCCACTTCGGAACGTGTTCCGCACAGAAGTCGAAGATATCGGTGATGAGTCGCATGCTCTCCTTTGGTGGAAAAACATACGTCCCCCGAGCGATGTATTCTTTGAGTATATCGTTCTGAATCGTCCCCTTAAGATCGTCCATGGTGGCCCCTTGTTCCTCTGCAGCAACGATGTACATGGCGAGGAGGACCATTGCAGGAGCGTTGATCGTCATCGAGGTGCTCACTTCGCTGAGCGGAATCCCATCAAAAAGCAATTTCATGTCTTCAACCGATGAGATGGAGACGCCGACCTTACCAACCTCGCCGTAAGACAATTCATCATCTGCATCCAAACCGAGTTGGGTTGGTAGGTCAAAGGCGACCGAAAGCCCCATCTGACCACGTTCAAGGAGCAATTTGAATCGCTCATTTGTAGCCTCAGCACTCGAAAATCCAGCGTATTGACGCATGGTCCACAAACGAGACCGATACATGGTCTCGTGAATGCCTCGCGTGTAAGGCGGTTGTCCCGCAGGAGCGAGTTGTTCCTCCCCAATAGCCGGTTGTGAAAATGGGCCAAGAGGCAAGCCGCTAAGGGTTCGCCACTCAGGTTTCCGCTCACTGCCCATGACACTCACAGGAAACGGCACTTCATCAAGACTCGCCTGATTTCAGTGCTCATGGCCACCGGGGCCGTGTGCGTGACCGTGAGCCAACTCTTCTTCAGAGGCTTCTCGCAAATCAACCACTTCAACTGAGAATGTCAGAGACTTCCCCGCGAGTGCATGATTGAAATCTGCCTTGACGGTCTCTTCGCTGAGTTCAACCACCAAGAACGGAGCAGGGCCGTGGGGCATTTGAGCAACAAGTTGCATTCCAACTTCAAGTGGCGTCCCGCTCATCTCTTCGAGTTGGGCGAAATTACTCCTTGGTATTTCCAAAACAGCGTCGTCATCGCGGCCTCCATAAGCGCGTTCAGGCTCAAGCGTGAATTCTCGGCGCTCGCCTTTGGACGCTCCCATCATCTCTTCCTCGAAGCCTGGAATCATTTGCCTGTGCCCAACGAGGAAGGTCAGTGGATCTCGTCCCTCACTGCTGTCAAAGACCTCGCCGTTCTCTGGAAGTGTGCCCGTGTAGTGGACGCTTGCCACCATGTTTTCTGTTAGTTTCAAATCTGTCATGTTCATCATCTCTTTGTTGTCATACGCTTGACGAGTTCTCTCAGTTCACCAGCTACGCTTTCAGGTAGGATGAGTTCTGCCTCCTTCTGTTCAATGAACGCCAGACAGTCGTCAATTCCCTGGCGTTCTCCTTTGGCCCAAATTTGGCCCAAGACGTTGGAGCGGTGTTCTTCTGGAACGTTTGGATTGTCAAGAATATCCTTCGCAGCATACTTGTATTCCAGATATTTCTGACGATTGAGCTTCTTTTCTGGTTTTTGCTTTCCGCCGCCTTTTTTGTCAAAGCGTCGACGTCCTCGCCGACGATCTTGCTTCTTTTCGACCTTGGTTTCGATTGTTGCAAACACGTTCTTGGCACTTTTTGGAGTGCGCGAAACATCATCAGCAACAAGCGATTCCAAATCAGGTTCCAAGTCTGCGTTCTCATCGCTGGCTGCAAGAACGGTGGCTTCGGTTTGATTGAGTTCTGGTGTCGCTTCAATCCGAGAGGCACTCTTCTTGGTTTCCTCGGATTTTCTTCGCAATTCTGCCAGTCGGTCCTCATGTGTCTGAACAATCGGTTTTTCCTGCTGCTCCTTTGGTTGCTCAACAGGCACCGGTGCTGGAACGACAGCAGGAGCTGAAACATCGCCTTTCTGCTCGAGCTTTTCAATGGCTTCTCGTTGCTTACGCTGGAAATCCGCCTTGATGTCGCGAGGTTGATTGACGGGTGCTTCTGCAGGTGCTGCAGGCCTGCGTGCTTGCTGTCGGTCGCGGTCCTCACGCCTTCGCCGGTGTTGCTGAGAAGCATCCTTTGCGAAAGGATTGAACTCCTCTTTTCTTCCCCGACGTCCGTTGATTCGTAAGGCCCCCAAAGGAATCTGAACGCCACCCGTTAAAAACCGTATTCATTGAAATCGTTCAGGACCAGACAATCGGTGTTTGGTCCGTTCGTAGATACTGGTCGATAGCGCTTTGTTCGAGTCCGGTGGTTCTCTTCTTCAATTCCAACCATCCGAGGAGTGCGATCATCGTACCGTTGTCGATGCAGTACATGCGAGGGGGGGCGAACGATTCTCCCTCTCTGTCGTTTGACATTTCTTGACACATTGTTCGAATGCGCTGATTGCATGCCACACCACCTCCGAGAAGCAACTCTGATTTTCCTGTGTGGGCCATGGCCCGTTCAGCAACCTCGACGCACGAGGCAAAGGCATGTTCTTGCAGAGACCAACAGACGGCGTTGAGTGGCATACCGTTGTCAATCAATCGTTGGGCCGCGGTCAGAAGACCAGAAAACGCAAGGTCCATTCCGCGGACAGCATACGGTAGCTGGAGCCCCTCCATGTCCGGTTCAGGGTTTTCTGCAAGGTATTCCATTGCTAATTGTTCAATTTTCGGCCCGCCCGGAAAGGGAATGCCCTGATTGCGCGCAAATTTGTCCAGCATGTTTCCAATGCCGATGTCAAGTGTTTCACCCAACACCCTGTATCGACCGTTCAATCGAGCAATGACCTGAGTGTTTCCACCGGAGACATAGAGCAATACAGGATCGTCACAGCCGCACTGCTGGCGTCCAATTTCAATATGGGCGACGCAGTGATTGACGCCAATCAAAGGGACCTCCATTCGAGTGGCAAGGCCTCGAGCGATAGCGGCACCCACTCGAAGACAGGGCCCCAGTCCAGGTCCTTGTGAATAGGCCACTGCGCCGATGTCTTCAATCTCGATTCCGTGCTTTTCGAGAACATCCGTAAACAAGCCTGCAGCCACGTCCTTGTGGTGGTCAGCTGCCTCCCTCGGATGAATGCCGCCTTGGTCAGGACGCAGCGTGTCGCTGGCAGCAGGATAGGGGATGCCGTTGGCATCAACAAGTCCAAACGATAAGGTGTGAGCCGTGGTTTCGATACCCAAGGTCCATCCTGACATGATTTGGCGACAGACCTATTGTTCTTCAACCCTCTTCTCATCAGGTAAATCATGCGAGCCGTCTACTACAACATCGGCACGCTCGTGGCGTTTCAATCCAATCAAAATCACATTCATGATGAGTCATTAATTATGCATGATAAGGGAATTGTTGTAAATGATGGTGCAATTGAGAGCATCCAAGATTCATCCGACCTTGTTCATGAGTACTCCATCTCACCCGATGGACATGGTGTGCAAAACGAAACTCAGGTGCACAACGTCCGAGGCAATGCGGTCGTTCCTGGCCTGATCGATGCGCATACGCATCTGCTTTGGGCAGGTGATCGGTCGCAAGAAGTCGGTTGGCGACGAGAAGGCCTGAGTTATGCCGACATCGCGTCCAAGGGAGGTGGCATCCAACACACGGTCCACGCCACCCGCCAGGCAGAAGATGACGAACTGTTCTCACTTGGATATCAACGCCTGCGGGAAGCCCTTCACACAGGCACAACCCATCTCGAGGCAAAGAGTGGATACGGACTTGACACCGCAACAGAGCTGCGGTTGCTGGATATTGCTTCAAAATTGAATGATGTGACTCATACTCCCACGCTTGACTTGACGTGGATGGGAGCACATGATGTCCCAAAAGGTACGTCTGCACCTGAATATGTCGACCACCTCCTTTCGGAACAATTGCCGGCCGTTGTATCGCAGGGATTGGCGCGTTCATCCGATGTGTTCTGTGAACCTGGATGGTTCTCGGTTGAGCAAAGCGAGGACATTTTGCGTGAATCCCGCAAACACGGCTTATCACTTCGGATGCATGTGGATGAATTCATCGACGGTGGAGGCGGGGCGTTGGCTTGTGAACTCAACGTGGATACAGCAGATCACGCTTACCATACACCGTTGAATGTCCGCCATAAGATGAAAGAGTTGGACATCAATACAGGCTTTCTACCAGGCACGCCCTACGCCATGGGTGACCCTTGGCCCGATATGGAACAAATGGTGGAGTTGGGTATACCGTATACGCTCGCAACGGACTTCAACCCAAATTGTCGAACATTGAGTCTTCCATTCATGTGCTCTCTGATGGTGCAGCGTTGTGGGATGCATCCACTCAATGCGTTGGCTTCGGTAACAGTACATGCCGCAAAAACGACGCCTCATCCAACTGGACGTGTTCATGGTGTCTTGGAACAAGGAGCCGTTGCAAATTTCAATATTGTCGATGGCCCTCACTGGGAATCCCTCGCCCTACGACCCTCAGCGTCACCCTTCTGTGCGACGGTGCTGAACGGTGGATTCATCGCACATTGACATACAATTAATCATGCCTCCGTACTCATTTTCAATAATCAATTTTCATATTAGGATTAGGTGTACTTCATGGCTTGGGTAGAAACAATCGTATGTTCTGGGAAGAAAGGATCTGACGCTCGATTACGGCGCATGCTCAAGGCGCGACAAGAGTACAAACGTAGGCAGGACGGATGCATTGGCGCTTGGCTTGGCATGGGTGCAGAATCCGCCAGCATGATGCTGGTTCAATCTGCATACGCTACGGCAGAAGATTGGAAACGTATATCCGAACAAATTCAAACCACGCTCGATGCTGAAGATGGCGGAATCGAGGGCATGATGCTGGGGCCACCGCTCGTGGGTCTGTTCGAAATCCCGGACGATGAACTCAATCAACTGCGATTCACTTGGAACGGCTAATTTTCCAACGCACGTAATGACGCATAATGTGAGTTATGCGACAAGGGCTTGAGAAGCCCTTTGCATGATTGATGAAATTTAATGGGTGATTGGAGCGCAGTACCTCGTTTGTGAGGGAGCGAACCGAATCTCCTTCCCAAGTTTTGTGAATTTTAGCCGCCAAGCCCCCCCTCAGAGGCCGAAATCCTCTGGATTTTGCAAATACGGATGGAAAGTGTTCAATATCCCCTTGCACTCGCAGCGTTTGAGAATCATGTCAGCTATCGAAGGCTACTGTATGAAGTGCAAAACCTACGGACCCATCAAAGATGGCCAAAAGATTGCCATGGCCAACGGTCGAACGCGTATGGCTGGATTTTGTTCCCAGGAAGGCTGCACGGGAAAGATCTCCAAGATCATCGCGTGACTGCATCACCCAACGAAACCGAATTGGTTTAATAGAAATGGTCGTTGGCTCAGTCTACCTAGGGCTCGTGGTCTAGGGGTTTATGACGTTGCCTTGACATGGCAAAGATCGAGAGTTCGATTCTCTCCGAGCCCA
>JAYNUQ010000003.1:0-4518 GCA_038116375.1 Candidatus Poseidoniales archaeon
AGTGGTGAGCATCTGAACCACCGCCCGTCTTCGAGCAGTGGCCGCAGTTGTCAGACGAGATGTACTGCCCAAACACGACGTGGCCGGGACTGGTGGCCTGAGAGTTCTCCATCACCACGGCTTCTTCTTCGAGTTCTACGGCGGGCTGATAGAGTTCAGCCATCATTCCAGAAGCAAGGCTACCGAGGAAAACGGCAACGATGACAAGGGCGAGGCTACGCGTGGCGGTATTCATGTTAATAGCACACATTGGTAGGTATATGAAACACACGCTCCAATGTCAGTTTCCCCATGTCTGGAAAGCGGATGCAGTCGACCGCTCAATTTCTCAAGGCGAACCTTAACACACAGCACCTTGTGGGGCTTTCTGTGACTTCTTCTGATTGGGCCGTGCTGGTTGAAGACAGCGGTAAAACCTACATCGTTGAACTGCAGGACAAACAGCAGAAAATCAAGGGCCTTGGCGTGTTTAATCCGTTCCAAGTCTTGAAGGAAGTACCCGTTGGTGGTCGCGTCGCCATCGGGCAAAAAGAAGTCGTTCGTGGGCCACCGCGTTTACCCGAACTGACCAAAGGCATGGTGCGTAGAGCCCAAACAATCGGAAGCAAAGATGCGGGTTTTCTCGTCGCAAAACTCGGCCTTGGCCCCTCAGATGTCGTTCTTGAGGCAGGCATTGGCAGCGCTGGCCTTTCGCTTCATGTGCAGCGTGTCTTGGGAACAACGGGCACGCATATCACCGTTGAACCTCGTGCGGAACACAGCAAGGCGGCGTTGGAAAACCTCCGACGTGCCTCGGCAACATGGACCAGCGTACCGACCCATCACCACATCGAAGGTCGCATTGAGGAGTCCATTGAAGCCATCAGCGCCCTCGTCGATGGATTTCATGCCATTTTGCTGGATTTGCCCGACCACCCTTCAGCGATTGAAGCCACGGCGGACCTTCTTGTCCCAGGCGGGCGACTGGCGTGCTATTGCCCCGTAACCTCCCAGATGGAGCGGTCTTGGGAAGCCTGCGAGGCAGCGGGTTTGACCGTGGAGTGGGCAGGCGAGCTGATGGGACGAGAATGGGGCCGAGCCTCCAAAGGGGGAATGCGCCCGGTCAACGGACCGTTTGGCCACACGGCGTTTTTGCTGGTGGCCCAACGGTTGTGATCACTCGACCACACGAATTTTATTATCACACTGAGGGCACGTGAATCGGAACGGTGGTGTACTTCCTCTTGGAACGCCCAAGCGAGCATCGCATGAAGGACAGTTGACTTTGGATTCACCGTCCATCCGGCACTCGTTGTATCCAAGGTCAGGAACCTCTTTTTCCTCGTCCTCGGACTCGTCCTCTTCCTCGACCGTCTCCTCGCTCTCACTTCGTGGCGTGCGCCGAAGAAGTTGCACAGCAACGATGGCGAGCAACCAGCCGGCGCCCATAACGCCGAGGGCCGCACTTTGGCTCACTTGAATCCCCAAGGGAAGCGACAGACCGTTTGGCGGGAGAGCAGGGCCCTCGATGGTGATGGGAAGTGGCACGGCTTCGTCCGAAGTGAGCACGCCTCCGCCCGTGGAAGTGGCCCGAACGATGACTTCTGATGCAGCAGCTCGTGCGGTGTTCGAGGTGATGGTGAGTTGGAAATCAACGCTGGACCCGGGGGAAAGCAGGTAATCCGTGGTGGATGCATCGTCGCTCATCCGTGTCCATTCCAAAACGACCAAACCGGTGTCTTGGCCGTATGCGTCAAGGGTGCCTGAGACTTCGGCGTTGCCGAGGTTCTGAACGGTGAGCAGCGTGGTGGTTGAACTGTCGGCACCGAGCGTGAGTCGTCCATCGGAGAACGAAAGCGCCACCAACGAATCGCCCGGCCACGAGGCCTCGACTTCGTAGAGCGTGCTCTGTTCGACCACGATGTTACTGCGCACGGTGCTGATGGCTCTGAACGTGATGGCGCGCTGACCGGCGACCGCATCGTTGGGCACCACACACGACCATCCAAAAGAATCCGATGCGAGGCCAGGTGCGACGGTAACAGCGATGTCGAGGCCGCAGTCAACCCCAACGGTCGTGATGGAGAAGGTGTCCTCGACGTTACCCGTGTTGGTGAGGAAAAGACTCCCGTAAACCGACCCACCTGGAGCGGCAGAGCCTACATCGGTCAGCACGGTTAGGTTCGCTCCGGCTGCAACCGGTTGCACGGTCATGAAGACCTCGTCATGGACGTCTGCGTTGGTGGACGAAACCACACGCAGCGTGTAGACCACGCCGACCTCAGGCGAACCGGATGCGACCTCTCGGACGGAGATGGAAACCTGTTGAGAAGCACCTGAACTGAGCTGGAACGTGGTGGGTGAAATGGTAAATTCAAACCAGTTCCCCTGACTTTCCGTTTCCCATTCAACCAGATAGACATCTGCAGCGGTGCCAAGGTTGGTCACATCCACGGTGGTGCTGGTTTGCGCCGAGGGACTGGCCAACAATCGGGTTTGGACCGTATTGACGGCGACATCTTCTCGGTCGACGATCACCACGTCAAAGGTGTATGAAACGCTCAAAGAGGCCGCAAGATAGGTGAGCGAAACGGTCGAGGAACTTGGTGTTGCGCCGGTGGTGGCCGAAAAGGTCAGGGTCACCGCTTGTTCTGAACCACGGTCAAGCTCGGTGTCTTCTCCGTCAAAACTCACGTCAACGTCAGCGGGCAGACCGGAGAGCGAAGGCGACGCTGTGTAGTTTGAGGTCCCGGTGTTTCGCAACGTGATGGTGAAATTGCTGCTGGCGCCGGGGGCGACGAGAACACGGTCTTCGCTGGGCGGGAGGATGTCCAACCCGTCAACTTCTAGCAAATTGATGGGGACGTGCAGGGTGCTGGTCAGTCCGTTGTAGGTGACCGAAAACGCCTGCTGGAGAATACCCGACTGCAGCGGATCTCCTTTGGTGTTCACCGTCCAGGTCCCTGTTTCTCCGGCTGCAATTGAAACACCGGATGCGGTGACAAGAACGGTGTCAAGGCCGGTTGATTCGGTAATGTCGAGGAAGAAAACAGCGGTGTCACTTCCATGATTGGTTAATCTCAACTCGTAATTGCTGCCATCATCGGGAACGATGTCAACGATGGTCATCGGTCCAGTGAGTGTGAAGTTCACGTTCTCGTCAATCTCCACCGTGAAGTCAAGTTCCTCCAAAACCGAAGCGGTCTCATCAACGGCATGGCTTGCGGTCAAGCGCAGTGGACACTGAGCGGTGCTGTCGGCGTTCTCATCAACATCGACCATCAATTCAACTTCCCCGACACCATCGGGTTGAAGGTCGAGTGTTTGGGGAGTGACCAGGGAGACCGTGCACGGAATGGTTCCAGCAGAGGGTGGAACAGCGAGCGTCCAATCAACGGAGAGAGGGGCATTTCCTGTGTTAATAATCTGCACGCCCGTGATGGTGCTTGAACCGGGCAAGAACACATCGCTCTGACGAAGGAACGCAAGGCTTGCTCCGGGTTCTGTTTCAACTTCGACCACGATGATGGTCGACGAGGTCATGTTGCCGTTGGTCGAGCCGATGGTGAGGCGGAAGCCGTAGAAATCGGGGGCTGCATCGGATGGAACGGAGATGGAAAGGGTGGCCGATTCACTGCCTCCTGCGGCGATGTTGGACAATTCATCTTCCTGCCACTGGATGTACCAGCCTTGTGGGATGGAAGAGCCAAGGCCGAAAGCAGCCGTCCCCGAGAGTTCCCACGGGTAGTAGGACATGCCGCTGGTTTGGTTGAACACCGTGTCGTCAGCAGCCTGCTGAAGTGCCAGTTTCACACTGGCGTTCAAGTTCACCGTGGCGTTGCTTCCAACGCAGGTTTCTCCAGTGGTGCTGGAATGGAACACGCACGCAGCCAGATAAGAGCCAGAGAGCGAAGGGTGGCTTCCATCGGAGGCGTAGAGGTCGTAGAAGAGGTTGCCCGAAACCGTGGGGTCGTCCCCGTCAGCAACAACGGCGTCGTGGACGGTTTTGTAAGCCAGTCCCACGGGAGCAATCCACACGCTGTTTCCAGCGTTTGAGATGTTCTCGGCGTACCGCGTGTAGCCTTCGGTGAGGCGGGATTGCATGGTGGTGAAGTTGTTGTTGAAACTGTTCAGGCTGTCGCCGTCTCGGTAGCCCCAGGTCATGAACAGCATGGTTTCAGCCCCCTCGTCTTCGATGGCGTCACTCAGGTTCACAGCGGCGTCTTTGCTTTGTTGCCACGCGACATCCGTGGTGGGGAATGATGGCACCTGACTTTGGTCTTGCAGAACGACATAATCCCAGGATGCACCCCGAAGCGTGGTGTTCCACTGATCGCCTGAAGTGTTGACGTTTTGCCAGTGAGCGGGGAGTTTCATGCCACCGGAGGTCACCGATTGTACGGTGGCGTTGTAGCCTTCCGCATCCATCACTCCTTCGACAAGCGACGCAAGGCTGTTGGCGCTGGTGTAACTGTTGCCCATCATCATCACGGAAATTGAAGCGGTGGTGCTGTTGCCCGAGCCGTTACCCGTGCCGTT
>JAYNUQ010000003.1:4618-22606 GCA_038116375.1 Candidatus Poseidoniales archaeon
TCGCTGGAGTTATCGGAGGAATTCCCCGACGTGCTGTTGGTGTGATTGGCCCACCATGCGGCGAGATCTGGTTGGACCTCCACGTCGAGGAGGAAGGTGTCGGTAACCGTTCCGAGGTTATGGGCTGTGAAACTCAGATTCGTGCTCTCGCCCGCCGCCATGTGAGCGAGGGGTGACCCGTCGACGGACAAAGAGGGATGGTAGGCGGGAGCAACGGACACCAAGACCGTGATGTGAGAGAACACGCCTGCATCGGGCTCGGTCACGTTCACGGTGAACGAACTGCTGTCGGCCACGGTCGCACCCTCAGCAAGACGGACGACCAGGGTTGTGTTCTTGGTCCAGGTTGGAAAGACATTTGACACCGTTGAATCAACAGGGTGAACGGTCCATGGGGCAGCCAAACTGCTCTCGTCAACGGTGATGTTGTAGGACTCAATGGACGAGCCGTTGTTCTCGATGTTGAGCGTGATGTTGGTGCTTTGGCCGGGCTCGAGGACGGCGTGCTGGACATCCACCGAAAGAAGGATGGAATCGTCAGCCGAGACGGGCATCACGAGGGGCGTGAGGCTCATGGCCATCAAAGCGAGAACACAGAACACGGCACGGCCTGCTCGGCTGGACATGGCCCAACGAAAGCGACGCTGTTCAAGAGACTTCGGGCAAGGCAGAGCCTCATGCATCACGCTTTCATTCAGTTGAACATTCGGTCGGAGGAATGTCTGCCTTGCGAAGCGAATGGTTCATGTTGTGTGCCTCAACCCCACCGCCATGACCACATGGGTACCAACCGCTTACCGTACGCACACCCTCGGTGAATTGCAATCTCAGGGCGGCGACCTCATCGGAAACGAAGTCACCGTCATCGGTTTCATGGAAGCCAACCGTGGAAAAGGAGCCATTTGTTTTGTTGACCTCAGAGACGGGACCGGCAAGACTCAAATCTTCTTGAAATCCGACAACATCGGCGAGGAAGCTTTGGACATGGTTCAGCGGATGACGCGAGAGTCCACGCTCCAGTTCACGGGCACCGTGGCCCTCAAGCGCCCACCCAAAGTGAAAGACGGAGCGCCCACCCCTCCACCAGCATACGAAGTCTTGGCCACATCGGTCAACGTCATTGCACGCGCTGAAGCGCCGCTTCCGTTGGGTGTCACGGACAACGTGAAGGTCGAACTTGACACCCGCCTCGACAACCGGTTCCTCGACCTCCGAAGAGCCCACGTCAACGCCATGTTCCGACTCAGGGGCAAAGTTCTGCAGTACGGTCGGGAACACCTCATCACCGAGGGTTTTGTTGAAACCCACACGCCAAAGATCGTCGCCACGGCCACCGAAGGGGGAGCGGATTTGTTTCCCATGCAGTACTTTGACCGACCGGCCTTCCTCAACCAGTCTCCTCAATTGTTCAAGCAGTTGTGCATGAGCGGGGGGTTGGAGCGCGTCTTCGAAATCGGGCCCGCCTTCCGAGCAGAGAAGAGCGACACCTACCGCCACTTGGCCGAATTCATCTCCTTTGATATCGAGTGCTCTTGGGCCAACGATGACGACGTCATGGGCGTTCTCGAACGCATGCTTCATCACATCTGGAAGTCCGTTGCCGAAGATGAAGAATCCCAAGGTCTCATCGCCACCATCAACGCCTTCCGAGCAGAACAGGGCGAGGAACTGGTCGAGGTGATCGTCCCGGAGTTGCCGTTCCCCCGTGTGGAATACGACGACGCCATTCGCATCATCAAAGAAAAGGGCGGCAGCGTTGAATGGGGCGACGATATCGACGCAGAAAATTCGGACCTGCTGGCTGAAGACCTCCCCCAGTTCTACTTCCTCCCACGCTGGCCCATGTCACTCAAGCCGTTTTACATCCATCAAATCGAGGGAGAAATCGGCAGCACCGGCGAGCAACTTTCACGAGGTTTTGATCTCAACTTCGGTCGGGACGAAATGACCTCGGGCGGTCAGCGAGAACATCGCATTGATGTCCTGGTTGAGAACCTTCGTAACATGGATCTGGACCCCGAAGAATTCGAATTCTACGTTGCTGGTTTCCGACACGGCGTCCCCCCTCACGCAGGATGGGGATTGGGTGTTGAGCGCATTTTGATGAAGTTGACCGGGGCAAAAAACGTCAGAGAAACGGTCCTGTTCCCCCGAGACCTGCGCCGATACTGCCCTTGAGGCTCGTCTTACAAGCGGTCGCCATGAGGCGGCACAAGCATGAAAGCCCAACCCCCTTTGTTTGAACCATGGCCGTTGACCGAATGCAGTGGGGGGCTGAAGCGTGGCAGTACGCTGACCTCTACATGCCTGATGACCCCTCGCCGTTCCAGAAAGACGAGGGCATCCCGTGCATCATGCTCATCCACGGTGGCTTCTGGAAAGAAGCGTACACGCTGGACCTTATGCAACCCATCGCTGAAGACCTTGCTGAGGCAGGAGTGGCTGCGTGGAACATCGAATTCAAGCGATGGTCACCCGGTGATGAAGGGGTTTGGATGGACACCCTTTCTGACGTGTTGAGGGCCTGGGGCCAACTTGCGTTGTTGCCTGGAATCGACATCACCCGCTCCATGGTGATGGGCCATTCCGCCGGTGGCCAATTGGCCCTGCTGATGAGCGCCAAGGCAGAGCGGCGTCCTTGGTTGGCCATTGCGCAGGCCCCGCTGACCGACCTCATCGGTGCCGACCACGCCCGCCTTTCGGATGACGGCGACGCCGTTCGGCGCTGGATTGGATGCGGCCCAGAAGAAAACGAGACGGTGTGGGGTCAACTCAATCCCGTTGACCACCCACCACGGACCAGCGTCTTGCTGTTTCACGGTGAAGACGACGACGATGTACCGCTTGAGCAGTCGGAAACCTACGCTCGGGTGATGAAAGCAAAAGGCGGAGATGTTCAGAAAGTCTGGTTGCCCGGAGACCATTACGACATCATCGACGTTGCTTCAGACGACTGGTTGGTCCAACTCAACACCATCCTTGACTGGTTGTGATGGGGTGTGGACGGACGAATTCCGTAGGTTCTCGGACGCATCCCAAGGCCTATGACCTATGGCGGGTTCCACACGGCATGGACCTCCTCGGTAGCGACTACCCGTTCGTTTCAACGGCGCTTGAAGGCAAGCATGCCTTTGTCTGTGGTGCGAGCAAAGGCATCGGTGAGGCGACCGCAAAAATGCTCGCTAAAGCCGGGGCCAACATCACCGTTTGTGCTCGAAACGGGGCGGCCCTGACCGCTCTGTGTGAAGACCTTGGTCGACTCGGAACGGGCCGCCATCAAGCCTTGGCATTGGACCTTGAAGAAACCGAGAGCATCGCATCTGCATTTGCTTCGGCTGTGGAAACCTTGGGTCCTGTTCACATCCTCATCAACAACGCAGGTGGACCGCCAGGCGGACCGTTGCTCAACAACGAAGTTGGTGATTTTGAGGCTCCGTTTCGACGGCATCTTCACGCTGCACACACCCTTGTGAAAGCCGCTGCCCCCAGCATGGAGAACGAAGGATTTGGTCGCATCATTCAGATCATCTCCACCTCCGTCAAGGAGCCCATCCCGAACATCGGGTTGTCCAACACGCTTCGTGGAGCCATGGCCTCGTGGGCGAAATCCATGTCCAACGAATTGGCACCCTGCATCACCATCAACAACGTCCTTCCAGGTTTTACCGACACCGAACGACTGGGTAACCTCTCGGCATCCATCCAAGAACGAACGGGAAAATCCGCTGAATCCGTTCGAGAAGGATGGCTCAATCAAGTCCCCATCGGTCGTCTCATCGATCCGCTTGAAACAGCGAGCGCCATCACCTACCTCTGTCTTCCCGCATCGGGAGGTATCCGAGGCGTGAGTTTGGCCGTGGACGGCGGTCGTTTGCGCTCCATTTGAGGCGATATCATGGATACGGACATGTCTCCCGAGATGGCGATGCAAGTGCTCGGCATGTTGACCGAAGGCGGGTCAATGGACAACATCAACACCTCACTTGCGCTCCGATTGATCCCGCTCGCTCAAGAAGTTGGAGATCAAGAACTGGTGGAACAGTTGCTTGAACACGCCAGCAAAACTGCTGCCAACGATGAAGAGCGAGGATGGGCCAAATTTGAGGCGCTCAAGGTGGTGGGTGCCAACGTGGAAAGCTACCTCCGACTGGCCGAGAACGCTGAAGAACTGGAGGGCGCTCAAGCCCTCACGGCCGCCGTCAATCACTACATTGCTCTGCTCTACCTCGCAGAAGATCAACTCGACGAAGCCCGAGCAACGGCCCAGCACGCGCTCCGCCTGCGTCAAACCCTTGACGATGATGAGGGGCGCTCCTACGGCATGGCGTTGCTCATGACCATCGCCAAACGGCAGCATGACGAAGCAACGGCCATCGCCGTTGGTACCGAACGTTTGGAATTGCTCACGGTCCTGAAAGACGAGGTGGGCCAAATGGAAGCCCTCGCTGATTTGGCTCATTGCCAAGCCACCATCGGTGAATTTTCCACCGCACAAGACCTGTTCACGCAATCCCTTGAGCGGGCCCAGCAACTCGGGAGCCTGACGGGCCAGTTGGTCGCCAGATGGGGGCTTGCGGACCTGGCTGAGATTCGTGAAGATTACGAAACGGCAATGCTCGTCCTTTCAGACAGCCTTCACGACTTCATTGCGGTCGACGCCGCTGCACCTGCACAATTGAGGCAACGTATCAGCGATTTGACCGACCTCAAAAATCAGCCGCAACCCTCTGAAGATGAAGCCTAGTTCGCCACACCCATTATGTGCCATGGCGATATGGAGCAAACGGTGAGTAAGCATGGAGCATGATATCTTCTTCTCCATCTCCCAAACGCCCGATGAAGAGGGGCATCTTCCCACCGAAGCCACGATGATGAGGAATTATTTTGAGCAGCTTGAATGCGCTGACCGCCTTGGTTTTGGTGTTGGATGGATTGCTCAAGCCCACCTTTCGACCGAGACACAGAAGTCAAACCAGCGCCCCGTCGTGCCCCACTGGAAAGGCGAGGTCGGCCTGTGCACCGATTTCCCGCAGTTGGCTCTGGAGTCGTTTCGACGCACGACCAACATCGAAATTGGCAGCGCCGTGGTCTCCATCCTCGCCTCGGGGGGACCCATCGCTCAGGCTGAACGCATGGCCAACCTGTTGAGCCTGCACGGGTTGGATGAAAACGAACATCGTTGTCTTCACGTCGGATTTTCCGCCGGTCGCTTTGAGTTCATGGCGCGCCCCTACGGCATCGTGCCACGAACCTCGGTGGAGGAAGCGGCTTGGCCCGCACTTCGAGGCCAGATCTTCATGGAAGCCGCCGAAATTTTCCTCCGCTTGTTGCGGGGCGATGTCATCAACTCCACCCTGATTCGACCCACCGTGCTCACACGGGCGAATTTCAGAAGCGACGAGGACTGGCAAGCGGTGCAAGAGGCAGCGGTTGAATTTGAAGCGCTTGAACAACCTCCCGAAGAGATTCTCATCCCTTCGAGATACGTGTTTGAAGACCTCAAAATCATCCCGACATCGTTTCGTCGGTCCCTCCTCAAGTTGGTCGCAGGCACGCACGACCCTCGAGCGCAGACCTTCGTCAACACCATCCTTCCCGTGAAGGTGTTCAACCTCTCCATCACCTCACCGGAGGTGATTGACGCCACCCATGAACGCATGCGTGAGGTGTACCATCCCGAAGGAGGCGCATGGAAGCGAAGCGACATGCCTCGAACCAGTTTTGTTTTCTTGAACGCCGAGGAAGGGCTTTCCGCAGAGGAACAAAGCAAGGCTGCCCACGCCGAGGCCGACCAAGCCTTGGGCGCCTACTGGAACGCGCTCGAAGGCACCATCGACCCCGATAAGGTCTCGAAAGCGGCCAACAACGCCCTGATTGGCAACGTCGAGGAAGTGGCGCAGCAAATGGTGGAACGGTTCCATCGTGACGACCGCATCATGGCGTGGTTTGACTTCTTCAATCACGATTCGAAGCGGGTGTGTCGAAACATGACGGCCTACATGGAACAGGTCGTTCCGCTCGTCGAATCCATGTTGAAGGAGGCATGAGGATGGGCATCCACCACGACACCTATTCGGCCGTCCAGCCCGGTAAACCGGGGTCGGGCATGTACCCAGAATCGCCGCTGGGCGAGAAGGTGGAAGGCATTCCGACCGGCCGAGACGTGGCTTGGGAGCCGCTGGTGGATTACCGACGAAACGGCGTTTCTGAAACGACCATCCACGGAGCCGTGGCTTGGGCGCACGGCGACGAAGTCATCCATTCCTTTGGAGGCAACGTGCTGTGCTATGGTCGCTCAATGATGAAACCCTTCATGCTCAAGGCCTTCACCAAGGAACTGGAAGAGTGTTCATGGGAGCAAAAGGCCATTGCCGTGGCCTCTCACAACGGCGACACCGAACACGTCGCAACGGCGCAATCCCTTCTGAGCCAATCCGAATGGCCGTTGATGCTCACACCTCTTGATGTGCCTTTGATTCAATTCGGCCGACAAGTCCGTCGCCCACGGCGCTGGTTCCACACCTGCTCGGGTGAGCACGCAGCCATCCTGCGTGGATGCCGCATGAAGGGATGGAACCGTGCAGGGTATACGCTTCCAACCCACGAAGTGTTCCATGCGTACATGGAGCAATTGCGCACCTACCTCGGCCAGGAGTGGACGCCGCTTCGCATTGCAAAGGACGGGTGTGGCCTGCCCACCGTCTCCAACACCGTTTCAGAATTGGCTCAGATTTACGCCGGTCTGGTCAGAGACAAAGACGATGATTGGATTTGGGAAGCGATGGTCCGCCATCCAGACCTGGTCGGAGGGTTCAACCGCCTTGATTCAACCGTTTTGAAAGCAGGAGAAGGACGTGTCATCGCCAAAGAAGGCGCAGATGGATTGTTGGGGCTGGCCATTGAGCACCCCGACTACCCCAAGGGACTCGGCATCGTGGTGAAAATTGCCCATGGGTGGAACTCTCAAGCCACCTGGTACGTTGCTCGGGCGCTGCTGGGCGTGCTCGGTATCAATCTGCGAAACCCCTACCCGCTGCATCGACAGAAGGCCTTCATCGTCCCTGGAATCGTCCCGGAACGCTACGTTGAGGTGCTGGAGACCGTCCCCACCTGGGACGAATGGGACCCTGACCAAGACCGATGGCATTACGACCCGGAGGTGGTGTGATGGACCCGATTTTGAACTACATCAACGGAACCTTCCAACCCTCCGCATCCAACGCCACGCTGAACACCGTCAACCCCGCTACGGGTCAAGTGATCACCACGCTTCCACGTTCGTCGTCGGACGATGTGGACAGGGCGACACGAGCAGCACTTGAGGCGCTTCCATCCTGGTCTGCGACAACGATGGAGGAACGCATAACTTGGCTTCATCGAATCGCTGATGCGCTCGAGGTCGAAGCCGAAACCGTAGCCCAACTTGAGAGCATGGACACCGGGAAACCCATCGCTCTTGCCCGACGGGTTGACGCCAGTCGGTCGGTATCCAATTTTCGGTTCTTTGCAGAGTTTGGCCGTGAGCACAGCGAACCAACCTTCGTGGACCACGGTGCGGTGAACCACGTCCACCGTTCTCCCGTCGGTTGCGTTGGGCTCATCACCCCGTGGAATCTTCCGCTCTATTTGCTGACGTGGAAGGTTGCCCCTGCTCTGTTGATGGGCAACACCATCGTGGCCAAACCTTCCGAACTCACACCCATGACCGCCAACCATCTCGCCAAAACGCTGGACGCTATTGGATTTCCAAAGGGCGTCCTCAACGTGGTTCACGGCCTCGGCCCCGAAGTTGGGCAGGCCATCGTGGAACACCCGGACATTCGGGGAATTTCATTCACCGGAGGTACGGCGACCGGGAAAATTGTCGCAGCGACTGCTGCCCCGATGTTCAAGAAACTCTCGTTGGAATTGGGAGGGAAAAACGCCACCATCGTGCTGGACGATGCACCTCTTGACGAGGTCATGGACGGTTTGGTCCGAGCCTCGTTCACCAACTCTGGACAGGTTTGTTTGTGCGGGTCACGCGTCCTGATTGATGCTTCAATTTACGACGAGTTCAAGGCCAAATTTGTCCAGGCGGTGAGCGAAATCAACGTGGGTAACCCGGTTTTGGAAGCGACGGCCATGGGTTCTGTTATCTCAAAAGATCACCAAAGCAAAGTGGAGGAATACATCAAACTCGGGCGCGATGAGGGGGGCGTTGTCTTGACCGGCGGTACATCGAGCGAACATCCGGTCGAGGGTGTGCCACACGAAGGCGCCTTCCTACGCCCAACGGTCATTGAGGGACTTAGCCACACCTCTCGTACGGCGACCGAGGAAATTTTCGGGCCCGTCGTCACGCTTCACCCCTTCTCCACGGAAGATGAAGCGGTCGAGATGGCCAACTGCACCGACTACGGCCTCGCTGGCTCGGTGTGGACCGCCAATGCTGACCGCGGCCATGCCTTTGCCAAGCGTCTCGATACCGGCATTGTTTGGGTCAACACGTGGCTCAACCGAGACCTTCGCACACCCTTTGGTGGTGTCAAGAAATCGGGCGTGGGACGCGAGGGCGGTTCGTGGTCACTCAACTTTTTTTCCGAACTCACCAATATCTGCGTGCAAGACCCCTGAGAACACATGTTCAAATGCCTCCGCCGTGAGGTGAAAACATGGACGAGGATGCCCTTCCGCTCTTTGTCCTGCCCATGGTGTTGTTTCCAGGAGAACTTCAGGAACTCCGGGTCTTTGAGCCAAGGTACCGACAGATGCTCGACACCTGCATCCTCGACGAGCGCCCCTTCGGCCTGGTCATGAACGACCCGTTCGAACCAACCAACGGATGGGATGGACCACGCCGCCACGGTTGTGAAGCCATCATCGTCAACCACGAGACGAAGGGCGTGAATCACTTCATCACCATCACGGGTGGGCGACGTTTCTTGATTGACAACGTGATTGAGCCCGCCCTTCCTCCATTTTCCGACCCGTCGATGGCGGGCCTCGTCGAAGAAGGAATGGCTCCCGATGTCGACACGCTGTTGCAACACCTCCCCGAGGATGCGACCCACAGCAACCTGTACATTTCCGCCAACGTCAGTTATCTCGACGAGGTTGGCGAACTGAGTGAAGACGACCAGGACTTCCTCCGAACCCTCACCAACACCATCGTTCATCGAGCAGGACGAGGCATGAACGTGGATGTTGACGTGATCGACGGGTGGGTGAATTCCATCTGTGAGGAACAGATCAGCGAGCGAAAAGAATCCATTTACAACATCGCAGCACTCTGCCTTAACGACCTCGAGGCAAGGCAACAACTGCTGGCTTGCGCCGACGCCGCCGAGGCTCTGCATGAATTCCAGAATCAGGTTTTCGGCTTCGGTGAAGAAGCAGAATAAACGCAGGCGACGAGTTGAAAACACGGTGGCGGCTGGAACAACCATGTCCGTCTACTCTGAAGCACGGAAGGTGACAACCCACACGCTTCAGGAAATGAAGCGTGCAGGTGAGAAAATCACGATGCTCACCGCTTACGATTATTCGCTTGCACGACTGGTCGACCAAGCTGGTGTTGACGTGATCCTGGTCGGCGATTCAGCGTCCAACGTCATGGCGGGGCAGGTGACCACCGTCCCCATGACCCTCGACCACATGATCTACCACGCCCAGTGCGTTGAGCGAGCGGTCGACCGCGCCCTGCTGGTGGTTGACATGCCGTTTGGCACCTACCAAGGCAACTCACGCCAAGCCCTCGATTCCGCCATTCGTATCATGAAAGAATCCAGTGGCCATGCCGTCAAGTTGGAGGGCGGGGCAGAAATCGTTGAGTCGGTGGAACGCATCTTGACCGCTGGGATTCCCGTGATGGGTCATCTCGGGCTGACGCCGCAATCCATCTACAAGTTTGGCACCTACTCCGTTCGAGCCAAAGAAGACGAGGAAGCGGAGAAACTCATCGCCGACGCCAAAGTCTTGGAAGCCGCTGGCTGCTTCGCCATCGTACTGGAAAAAATTCCACGAGAACTCGCCAAGCGCGTCTCCGCCGAACTGAACATTCCCACCATTGGAATTGGGGCTGGTCCCGACGTGGACGGTCAAGTGCTCGTACTTCACGACCTGCTGGGCATCACGATGGATTTCTCACCCCGTTTCTTGCGTCGCTATCTCAACCTCGCTGAGGAAATTGACGGCGCCATCAAGGGCTATTGCGCGGATGTGCGGTCGGGTGATTTCCCGAACGAAGACGAATCCTACACGTCCTGAGTCAACCCAGCAGGCTGAAGTAGAGCAGCGACCCTCCGAGGGCTCCAATGTTCACACCCAAAGTGTGCCACATGGCCAAGCGGAACGGCGGGAGATGAAAGCGCCACCACGAAGTGCTCAACCAAATCCAAACAACGACGGCAAGATAGCCGCCGCACACGAAACCGCCCAGGCCGGTGGACCACACGAACATCAGGGGCAGAGCAAGCACGGCGATTCCACCGAGATAGTCCAACCACATGGACTGTGAGTGAGGCGTGAGCATCTTGTGCAGCAAAGGTGAGCAGAGCATCATCACGATGAGGGCCCCTTGTGGCGGGTTGGGCAGCCCGTAGGTCAAATGCGGAGAAAGCAATGCTTGCCATGCTGCACCAACCGCCAATCCAAAGAGCGTCGGGAAGATGACGTTGTCCCACGTCTCTTTCCAAGTCGCTGAAACGGGTTGTTGAACGAGGACTTCAACGGGGCCTTCAGCCTCCACCGCCTCTTCCCCCATGCCCGTTCCATGTCGGCCGGTCGTTTATGGCTTCGCGTTTGCACAAGGCCGTGGAGAAAGCCGATGATGAATTAAACCTCATCGCTGTGGGTTGAGCATGGGCAAGGGACAAATTGTTGCGGGCTGCCTCGCACCTCACCCCCCTCATCTGGTCTATGCGGAAAACCCGCCCCAAAACGAACCGGTGGCCGAGGGCGGTTGGGAACAGTTGCGCTGGGGCTATGAACGCCTCCGAGCCTCCCTTGCCGACCACGAATACGACGCTATTGTGCTGCTCTCCCCGCACTGGCAGACCTATGTTGGCACGCATTTCCTCGGATTGCCGCATTTCGAGGGCCTTTCCGTGGACCCCATTTTCCCCAATCTCTTTCGATATCACTACGACATGAACGTGGACGTTGAACTCGCAACCGCCATTCACGACGAAGCCGCCGCAGCCGGTCTTCCGGTGAAAATGATGGAAAACCCCGACTTCAGAGTGGATTACGGCACCATCACCACAGGCCACCTGTTCAATCCCGATTGGGACAAGCCCCTCGTCGTCATCTCAAGCAACCGCTCCACAGCGTATTATTCCGTTGAAGTGATGCAGGAAATCATGATTGAACTCGGTAAAGTCACCCGAAAGGCGATTGAAGCAAGTGGAAAGAAGGTCGTGGTGCTGGCCAGCAATTCGCTCTCTCACCGTCATTTCACCACCGAGTCCGAGGTCCCTGAAGACATGAGCAAGGAGCACATCACCAGCCACGCCATGCACCTGTGGGACATGCGAATGATCGATTACATGCGAAGCGGCCAAGCCCAACGCATCCTCGATGAGATGCCCGAGTTTACCGAACAAGCCATTGCGGAAAGCGACGGCGGGGGACTCTCATGGTTGCTTTCAACCCTCGACGTCCCGAACTATCCTGCCATCCTTCACGGCTACGGAACCATCATCGGCACGGGCAACGCCGTCGTTGAATGGCCGTGCTATGCCCATGAGGTGAGCGAAGGATGACGCAGGGGGAAGTCGTGGCCTCCTTCGTGGTCCCCGTTCACCCGCATACGGTGTTGGCACCTGACCAAAACCCAGGATGGCGAAAGCTCCGCGATGCCTTCGACGAGGCGGCTCAGACGATTCGAGACCTTGAAGCGGACCTGCTCATCATCTACTCAACCACATGGCCCTCCATCATCGGCCACCAAATACAGTCGGACCCCAACCCTGAATGGGTGATGGTCGACCATGACTTCCACGATTTGGGCTCCATTCCCTATTCGTTCAACATCGATGCTGACTTCGCTCATGCGTGGGACGATGCCAACCGAAACAGAGGCCTTCAGAGCCGTTGTGTGAACTACAAAGGATTCCCCATTGACGTGGGTTCCGTGGTGGCGTTGACCTTGCTCAACCCCGACAATCGAATTCCTGCGGTGATCGTTTCGTCGAACATGTACGCCAACCGAACCGAAACCACGGTGCTCGCCAAATCGTGCCTTGATGTGATACAGGCTCAGGGCCGAAAAGCCGTTGCCGTCACGGCCATGTCCCTCTCAAATCGCATGTTCACCGATTTCATCGCGGCCAAGGATGACAAGATACACTCACTCAAGGACGACGAGTGGAATCGGAAGATTCTCGAATTCTTGGAACAAGGTCGCCTCGAGGATGTCGGTCAACTTTCGAGAACCATTCATCAACAAATTCGCGTGCAAAAAGTGGTGGCGTTCAAGCCGATGTGGTGGCTCTCTGCCATGAACGGTAATCGCAACGACCTGACCGGGCGTGTGATGGCCTACGAGGCCATTCACGGTGCGGGCGGTGCCGTGGTTCATATCGACCCAACCTCAACGGGGATTGGTGACAAGGAATACGACGAAGACGACGTGGAGTATTTCCACGGCGAGCGCGGTGTTCTCGATGCCGCCGATGACGAGGATTCAGAACCAGGAGTCGGGTCCACCCCCTCTTCAGAAGCCAGCGGTCCGAAACTCTGGGACCCAACGGAAGCGAAGGGATCGGTAAACACTGAGGCGGCTCCAAAACCGGTTGGCGCCTACCCTCATGCTCGAAAGGTCGGGAACATGCTCTTCCTCTCCGGCGTAGGTCCGAGGCAACCCGGCACCAACGCCATTCCAGGGGGACCGATTCACGATGAAAACGGAGAGCCGTTGGAGTATGACATTCGGGCCCAAACCCATGCGGTCGTCAACAACGTAAAGCGAATTGTGGAAGAAGCAGGGGCCTCCATGGACCAGGTGGTTGACGTCACCACCTTCCTGGTGGACATGAAGCGTGATTTCGCAGGTTATAACGAAGTGTGGGCCGAGACCCTCGGCAAGGTTGGACCCACGCGCACAACCCTCGCCATCGATGCCCTTCCAACACCCATTGCAGTGGAAATGAAGGTCATCGTCCACCTCGGCGAGTAAGTTCCGGATTTCGGCGATTGACGCCCCTAATCGGACAAGAGTTCAAGGACAGGCTCCACTTACGAGGTAATACAAGGCAAACACTTGTCGGAATTCGGGGAATCTGTATGGGCGTTGAAAAAACGGTTGAAATGGCCCGCACCATCGGTTTGAAGACCCTCGTGATTCTTTCGTTATCATCGATGCTTGGTTCGGGAATTTTCCTCCTCCCCGCCTTTGCCCACGAAGTGGTGGGTCCCGGCATGTGGTTCGCCTTCGTTTTGGCCGGCAGCGTCGTGATTTCCAGTGCCTATTCCAAAGCCGAATTGGCCAGTGCCATGCCGCAGTCCGGAGGATTTTACGTCTACGCAGAACGCACCTACGGCTACCTTGTTGGCACCATCAGCGGGTTGGGTTTGTTTGCGTCGTTCATGCTGAAGTCAGCCTTCGCTCTTGTCGGTTTTGCAGCCTACATGAAGGTCATCACCGACCATTACGGCATCGAAAACGTCAACTCGAATGCCATTGCGATGGTGCTGCTTGCGTTCATTCTTCTCGTAAATCTGACCGGAGTGAAGGCCATCAAGAAGGTCCAAATCCCCATCGTCACGGGTGCCATGGCCACGGTCGTTGTGTTGTGCATCATGGCCTTGTTCTCACCCGACTTGGACCTCGGACGGCCCGTCGAAAACTTTCAACCCGTCAGCCTGAGCATGGGAACGGCAGCCGCCCTCGTGTTCGTTGCCTTTTCGGGGGCCATCAAAGTCGGAGCCATCGGCGGGGAAGTCATCGATCCGGAAACGAACCTTCCTCGGGGCATGATTCAATCGCTCTTCATTGCCACGCTTCTCTACGCCATCGTGGCCTACATCATGGCCGCCGTGATGGACCCTGGGGCCTTCATGACTGGAGCTGACCCGCATGCCGTTGAAAACCCCATCTCGGTCTTTGCCGACTCGGTGGCGGGTACGGCCGTGGTGCTGATCGCCTCGTTGGTCGCCATCATCGCCATGGCCTCCATGGCCCTCGCTGGCGTCCTCTCATCCTCACGGTTCCTTTACGCCATGGCCAAGGACGGCGTGCTCCCAGCCTCACTCGGTGAACTCAACGAGCGGTACAAGACCCCCCACTGGCCCATTTTGCTCACCGGCCTGCTGATGGCCATCTCCATCTATTCGTTCGACGTCCATGTCATCGCAGAACTTGCTTCTGGATTCATCCTTATGGTGTTCATCGTGCTCAATCTGACGGTGGTCGTCCTTCGCGGTGCAGGTCCCAAACACGAATGGAACCCCACCTACCGATCTCCGTTGTACCCGCTGCCACAAATTTACGGCACGGTGGCGGGCATCTTCATGCTGGTGTTGATGGGGAAGAAAGCCCTGTTCGGCGGCGGTGGAGCCATCCTGCTCGGCCTCATTGCATGGTACGCTTACGGGCGGAAGAATGTCAAGCCACGAGATGGCCCAACACCCCTGAATGACTTCTTGGGTCGAGACAGCAGTGATGCCAAAAAAGGCAACTGAGGCGCTTCGAATTCGACTTTAAGCGGAGAACGCTCAAGCGAGAATCAACCGAAGATTCTCCAAACTCCGAAGTTCTGCAAAGTAGATTTGTTCAATGGCATCGTACATTTCCTGGTCGCCGACCTTCTCGAGCAACTCGATGATGCCAGCATACACCTCGGCGGCCTTGGTCTCGGTCTCCAGGGAACGCTCGAGCATGGCCTTGTAGTCGGTCGTGTGCACGATGGGGTGAGTGTTGCGCTCTGTCACGGGCACCCCGCCGAGTTTCACAACGGCCCTTCGAACAACGTCGGCATGAGCGAGTGATTCGGAGGCTTCTTCGTTGAACATCGGGTCAAGTTGGAGACGATGAATGCCCTGAATGTTGGCTGCGTAGTGGGCATACATGTTGAGGGCTCTCAATTCCCAGCCCAGTGCTTCGTTGAGACGGTCGATGAGAACTTGAATCTCCATGCTATCATAATGCAGGAGTGGGTCATCGGATATGAACCCCCGTCTGCGACGTCATGAGCCTCATTCGTGTCGAATCCATTCACCTGCTGGCGTGACTTCCCAGTATTGCAGTTCTTCAGAGACGTCAACATACCAGCCCGTTTGGCCCTGAACCGTTGAAGGTGTGGCCTGCATGACACCGACCTTTCCTGCTTCTTGTGCAAGCGCCGTCATCGATTCAAGCGTTAATCCGTGGCGTTCATGCAACGGCGTATCGTCCACAACCGTTTGGCTCCCTGGTGATTCAACCGCCTCTTCCGCGTCCTCTTCATGCTCATCAAAGGCGTCCTCGACCCACTCTTCCGTCGCTTCAGCCGCCTTCCTCGAGAGGGTGACCAACACGGCCAGGAGAAGGAAGAGAAGAACCGCTGCCATGGTCATCGCCGTGTTGGTAGAGCCCACAGCACCGCCGAGCAACACTTCGTCAACGTCGTAGAAGGTTTGAGCAAGCAGCCCGCTCCAACGGATGGTGCAGGAACGGTCCGTGCCGCCGTTTTGAACGTCGATTTCCCACGTTCCGTTGGTCACAAAGGAAGCGGGCCCTGCCGTGCATGACACGCTGGTGTTGGCCTTTGGAATGCTCAAGGTGTTCCCGTAGGCGTCGGTGGCAAACGCGTTCATCAAGACAACATCGCCCTCTGCGATGTTGGTTCGGCTCAACGTTGCTTGTATGCGGATGGGTGCGCCGGCTTCAACCGTCAGCGGAATGACATGCGTTGCCCCCTCGTCTTCCAACATCAATTCGTACGAGCCTACTTTCTTCCCGGTAAATTCCCAATAGCCAAGGCCGGTTTGTGAAACCGTCAACTCCCCGAGGGATGCGTTAAGAGAGGTCGTCACCGATGTGGATTCAGCAATGTTCCCGTGAACATCCACCACTTGGATGAAGAGGTCGCTGGGCTCACCCGCTTTGACCACAAGGCCAGCGTCAGCATCGGTGATGAGTGCATGAGCGGCCCCTGCGACAACGGTCAAACGAACGGTAGCAAACACGCCGTCGGCGTTGACACGGAGTTCATGTCCACCAACGCTGGTGGCGGTCCAACGCCCGTCGTTGAGGAGCATTTCCAACGTGATGTCTTCACCGTCCAACGTCCAGTTGAGTGCAAGGTCATCCAACTGGTTGCCGTATGCATCAAAGAACCCAGGATTGAGGTTCAATTCACCGTCGGCTGGCACCCGACTCCCCTCTCCGTCGAGCGTGATAAAGGCCAAACGACCGGGTCCAACATCAAAAGCGGAATCGGCCGTAAACATGGCCCCGCTGGTGTTGTCAAACCAACTGCCGTCAAAGCGCCACGACTGAGCGGCTTCCGCTTGCAGAAGGACGAAATTGGGTTCGGAGGTGAGTTCATCTTCCTCGCCCATGGTCATCGTGATGTCACCCTCCACCGTCCATCGGTTTCCTTTGATGTCTTCAGCGACAAGTTCGATGACGACCTGATCGCCTGCTGAAGGGGTCCTTGGCGTAAGGCGGAAATCGATATCGATGGCACGACCGTGAACTACGTTCAGTTCCAAGGATGTACTTACGGTGCCGTCGAGGGCGGTGATGGTTGCGGGCCCGGTGGCCGAAGGGTTCCAAAACACACGATTGTCATCGTCGACCGAGAGACCTCCAGACGTAGCGCTCACCGAGTGAATGGTGGGCGAGACCATGCCGATGTAGCCGTTCGCATCGCGCCGTTCAAACACCAATTCGTAGGATTCTCCCGCCATAAATCCATCCGGCGAATCGACCACCATCAACTCCGAAGCGACGGCGTCTCCCGGTATCACGTGAAGCGTGGTGCTCCCGGTGATGTTTCCAGCAGAGACGGTAATGAGCCATCGTCCCGTATTGGTCGCAAGGTATTCTCCTTGTGCATTGAAGGAACCGTTCTCGGCGAACCATGCAAGGGAACCTACCGTTGAAAGCGACATCTCAAAACCGTTGGCATCAACCAAATGTGGAGTGATTTTCTGAAGTGTACCCGCGCGGATGACGAGGGGGTCGTCGAAAACAAAGGCATGTGGCGCACCGGCTGTGGCCGTGATGGTCGCACGAGCCTCCAATTGATTGTAGCGAACCCGAACATGATATTCGCCCAGTGCATCTGCGGTCCAGGTCGGCTCACCATGGCCGATGTAGGCCCCGTCAACGTCCCACACCATGGTGGGCAACCCCGCCATGCGGTTTCCACGACTGTCCAACAAGTCGGCCGTCATCGTGGTCGGCTCAAGAACACCCACCGAGAGGCGTGTGATGTCGATGGAGGTGGGCACACCGGCTTCGACCGTGATGTTGTGATGCCCACGCAAGCCGTTGTGCTCTGCGACGATTTCAATCACGCCGGCAGACCACGGGTAGAACAAACCGTCATCGGACATGCTCCCGTTGCTGGCCGACCACGAGATGTCGCCAGAGACAATGTTGTTGACAGCGTCGTAAATGATCCCCTCAAAGGCGTAAACTTCGTCGGCTGACATGGAAGCAGGCGGATTGTTGATGACCACCCGATCGGCTGTACTGGACCGAGAAATCTCTGGGCTCTCCGCCAACAGAAGCGGAGCTGTTGCCGACCACGACCCCACCATGAACAGCGCAATAAGAAAGGCGCTGGTCTTCAGAAGGTTCACAAAATCACGCTCTCATTCAGAGTACTCTTGCCAGTCTTCCTCTCCGGGATTACGGTACCACCAGGTGCCGTCCTCGTCTTCCCACCACTCTGTGCCGTCCTCGTCAACGGTGGTTTCGAGTTCCCCCTCTTCTTCCTCGGGAGGCGCTTCTTCAGCGGGTGGACCGGTTGGACCCGGTGCAGGCCCGGTTGGACCCGGTGCAGGCCCGGTTGG
>JAYNUQ010000003.1:22706-101600 GCA_038116375.1 Candidatus Poseidoniales archaeon
GTGGACCGGTTGGACCCGGTGCAGGCCCGGTTGGACCCGGTGCAGGCCCGGTTGGACCCGGTGCAGGCCCGGTTGGGCCGGGTGCGGGACCGGTTGGACCGGAAGGTCGTTCGTCATCGTCGTCGTAATCGTCATCGTCCCAATCGTCGTTCATTCGGTTGTTTCGCAAGAACGAAACGGCCAATCCGAGGAGCACAACACCAACCAAACCGAGCAGGCCAGCTCCGACATAGTACAGCGTTCCGCCGGCCTCGAAGAAGCCTTGGAGGTTGCCGTCAACGGTGAATTCGTTGTTCACGCGTACTGCACCAACGCTGACCGTGATGGTTTGAGTTCCGTCGTCGAGCGTGGTCACGGTCCACAAATCGGAGGACGTCATCAGGCTTGTACCACGACCGGTTGATTCAACTTGGACGCTGCCCGGTACGGGAATTTCGTTGTCAAAGGCGTCAAAGGCTCGAATGCTGATGTCAAGGCTCTCGAGTTGCTCGACCCGGTCGGTGGAGAGGTTCACCTCCAACCGAGCGACGATGCTTTGAGCCGAGACCGTGATCTCCGCAGTGGATACAGCACCGCCCACGCTGTATTCGAGGGTGTGGACGCCCGCCACCTCTGCGTCGTAGGTGTAGGTTCCATCCGACGTGGTGATGATGCTCAGGGTTGACACGCTCTCGCCGTCTTCGGTCCACACGACGTTCTGGGCAAACTGATTGCCGTCGGCGTCGGTACCGGTCACCTGGATGTCCACTCGGTCGCCAGCCGTTGGCGACGTGGTGGAGAGGTCGGCCGCTACGGTGACGGCTTCACCGTGCAAGACGGTGACGGCGATGCTGTCCGTGATGTTGAATCCAGTACCGCTGATGCTGAAGGCTTCAATGCGCCATTCGCCCACCGTCGTCGCTTCCCAACGCATTTCATCGAGCAAGAGTTGAGTCGTGATGTCACGAACATCTCCGCTGTCAACGTTCACCTCAAGCCAGGTCAAGGTATCTGAGGAAATTCGGTTGTTGTCCGTGTCAAACAATTCGGAGCTGAAATCAATGGCGTAATCTGACGTCATTTCAATAACGGCTCCGGTTGACCGCAGAGGGTCGTTGGCAACGCCTTCAACCGTGACGGTGTTGAGCATGCCATGGTCAACCGTGATGTTGATGGACACGCTCAGATCGGTGTCTGCATCCACATACGTCGCTGTCAGCATGTACGGTAAGTCCGATGCGTAGTACGGCGTGAAGGTTGTCGAGTCGCCCGTCAGCACTTCGAGGAAGTTGGACGGATTCTCTATCGTTGGGTGGTCAAGGGACCAATTCGACTCTGGGACCGCCCACTGGTTACCTTTCCCGTCGATGGCGAAGATCTTCGCTTCGAGGGTCTCATCGGCCGTGATGTCAAAGTGCATCCATGTTGAAATTTCGTCGTCCACCGTGATGCGCAAGGCTTGGGTTTTACCCTTTGAAACATCGATGACAACTTGAGTCAATTCCGTTTCATATCGAGCCTCGAGAATCTTTGAACCCGTTTTCACAGGGTCCCAAATCGCAGGCGCACCGGGCGTCAATTGACCGTCTGAGGTTTTGGTCCAGTTGTCTGCGGGAAGCACCACGGGCAGTCGGTTCCCTCGTACGTCAACACGGGTGGTGTTGATGTAGATGCGGTCGTCAGCGGTGATGGAGGTTGAGGACGTGCTCAACTCCAGATAATCGATGGCACCATGACCGACGGTAATCTGGAGTTCGTCCTTGGCTCCCGAGACGGAGGTGAGGTTCAACCACCATACACCGACATGGTCTGGGAAGTATTGCTGGTTGATTTCGGAATAATTTCCGTTGGTGGTGGACCATGTCAAGTTGCCGGCATCACCGATGTCGAGTGCATTGCCGAACTGGTCGTACAGGTTGATGTTGATATCACACAGCACACCGGCTGGCACCGTGCCTTCGCATCCACTCAACTCAAAGTACGATGGAGCTCCGGCTTCGACCGTGACGGCAACGTCAACAAACTCTCCCGATGGCACGTCGTGGGCCACGCGTACAACGTGAGAACCAACGGCGTAGGGCTGGAAGATGTTCGGCATAACGGCGCTCATGCTCCCGTTGGTGGGCGTGTAGGTGATGGATTCACCCGGCACTGTGTTTCCGTGTTGGTCGACCATGTGAGCCGTGATGGTCAGCGTATCGTCCGCCGAAATCGTAGCGCTCAACGGTGTGACGATGAGGTCCGTGGGTGCTCCTGCGGTCACGTTGATCATTTGCGTGCCACAGACCAAACCGAAACACGAGTTGATGCTCACCGTTCCGACAAGATTCGGTGTGAACAAGCCGTTGCTTCCGATGCTTCCGGATGAAGCCGACCATGTCATCGGCGGGGCTTGAACCATGGATTGGTGGTCGTAGGCGACGGAATTGAAGTTCACAGCCGTGTCAGCATCCGTGGTGAGCGTTCCTGAAGGGCTGATGGCCACGCTGGTGATGTTCGTTGTGTTGAACAAAATCTTCGGTCGGTAGTCCACGTTCACGGCCGAGCCAGAGTAGAACGAAGCGTGAGCATGACCTTGGTTGGGCGTGGCGATGATGATCCATGCTTGGTGGTTGGTGGTGGTCATGCCGAGCGTGCTGATGTCAAACCAGAGCCAGCCGGTCGTGTCCACGTTGACGACGGTTGTCGAGACCGCATCACCGTAATCCGTACCGGAAGCCATACCTGGAGCACCCCATGTCAGACCGCTTGTGGTCCCGTTCCACGTGGCAGAGGCTTGACCCCAGTTGGTGTTGGTGATGGGATGAACGGCGAAGGAAACAGAAGTGGCACCTTGCACGGCGGTCCAAGATTCGACGTACATGCCCAGCGATGCAGAGTGCACTTGCTGGTAGGATGCAAACGGAATCTGAGCAGCGTCAAGACCGATGTTGATTCGGCATTCGTCAGCCCAAAGTGTTCCACAGAAGTCGCCCGCGCTGATGGTGGTCTCACCTGCGAAGTTGGTATCGGGGTATTCACTGTAGAGGACGGTATCTTGGATGTTGGTGTGTCCAAAGGCTGCAATTTCGTTTCCGGTCTGGAAGGTGTAGGTGTAGGTGTAATCGTTGTTGTACGTATGGTCGGGGTCGCCAACGGCAAAGCTCCATCGAGAGGAAGAGGGGCCGGGAATGGATTGGTTCACGCCTTGCACCCACCATGAGAACAACTGGCCTTCGGACAAGTTGTCGGAGAACCTGAACGTGGTGTTGGTGATTTCAGAATCCTCCCACGACTTGAACTTGTAGACGCCGGTTTGATTGGCCACGGTAACAATGTAGCCCGTCGCTCCTGAAACGGGTGTCCACGTGAGGGCAGGTTGGGTGGAAGCCGAAAGCAGGCCATCGTTCTCTGCATAGAGAACCGCTCCGTCCAACGGACCGGTCAGCATTGGTTGTGCCGGTGGTACAATACCGTTGACGTTATCGACATAGTCCAACACCAAGTGCGGATGGAAGGAAGCGTTGGGGTATTCCGATGAGTAGAAATTGTGGGATGAACCGGAGGTCCCCACCATCTTGAGCATGAACGTCATCGTCGTGTTTCCGTTGGCAATGTTGGTTTGAGCCAGGCTGGTCAGGTCCCATTCCATCCATCCAATCGGTGAAGCGAGGGTCAGGGTTGACCGTGTGATTTCGCTTGTGGAACATGAAGGCGCCGTCAGCCACACCACGGTGGATTCGTTAAATCCACTGCACGGGTAGGCAGCAATCGTTGTGGAGGCCGAGCCATAGACATTGGTTTGATACATGCGCAGCATCATTTGCGTGGGCGTCATGGCCGAAGGCCATGGGATGTTGGTGAGATCAAATTCCATGAGAATTCGGCTTTCTCCAGTGCCGAGGCTGTTCACGCCCAGCACCATGGAGTTCGAACTGCCACGGTTCACGGTTGCATTCGAGTCAATTTCCACATCAGGTACCGACGGCAAAAGGCCGGTTTGTTCGAAAATGGAACCTCTGGAGATGTTGAGCGTGTGGTTGCCGTTGCCGTCGTCGCTGCCCTGATCGGTCGGGTTGCGATACTTATGGACGGCCGACCATTCACCGATTCGTTCGCCCTGATCGGCACGAAGACGCCAATACTGCCAATAATCACCCTTCCCCAATTCGCCACTGTTCACCGTATTGTTGGCAAGGTCAATCGTTATGTTGTCGTAAAGACCTGCGAGAATATCGTTTGAATTGTAGCAGGTTGTCTCCTCTTCGTCCAGGAAGAGGGGGTCATTGCTGGCACAAGCGAGGAATTGAGTTTCGTTCGAGTACGAGGTTGTCCAAGAGAAATCACTGTCGTTCAAACCGGATGGACGGGGTTGTGAAGTGTTCCACAAGGTGCTTCCATCCGCAGGTAAGAGACCGGTTGGGGACGACGGCGTCCAGGCGGTAGTGGTCCGGTAGGTCATGTTGAGGCGTGGTCGAACTTCAACGTTGGATGCTTCACTGGATGCGAATTGAACGCGTCCATCAACACCGCTCTCCAACTCGACGGCAAAGAGCAAGACATCCAACTCTGCCATGTTGTTGTTCAACGCATGTTGTACGAGTGCCGTCACGTTGAACGCCACGCTGCCCGTGTCGTTGACCCATTGCGGTGCGTTGAACGGAACATCGGCGTCTCGCAAGGAAAATCCACCGCTTTGTATCCATGATGACGTATTCCCAGCAGGGTAAGCGTAGACGGAGGATTCGGTCCACGCCGAGTCCATTTCTGAAACGGCGATGAGCGTGGATTGATGGGTGTTCAAGACGTTGAACTCCAAGCTAGCATTCACAACTTCGTATGTTCCCGGCATCGGCAATGCACTGAAGTTCATGTTCATGAGGGTCATGGACCGAAGGTTCGGGTTGCTCGTCGAAATTTGGCTAAGCCCAACAAAGAGGCCGGAGGATGAACCTCGGTCGGTGTAGATGGTTCCCGTGTCGAGGTAGGTATCCTGTGTCACGCTGGGGTAGGAAAGTGACGGTACGATATTCCCTTCCTGAATGGAAAGGGTGGCGTGCGTTGAATTGACCTCTTCACCCACATCGTTGGGAAGGTAAAAGATGCTCGATGCGCTTCGAGGGCCAAGCATGCCGTTGTTGATGGGTTGAACCATCCAACGAATTTCTTGGGCAAACGTCAGGTCAGAAGAAGGCGTGAAGGTCAGGTTGGTCGTGTCAAAGTCAGCAGGTGAAGTACGAGAATCGTAGGTGTACAAGCCCGCCATGTCGTCGTTGGCGTCTGCTTGAATGAACAAGCGCCAATCGGTGGCCGTCGTCGTCCCGCTGTACGTCCAAGTGAAGGTGGGTGAACGGTCTGCCTTGAGGGCATGCGAATTTGTATCCCAAACAATGGTGGCGTTGGACGGACCAGCGTTTACGCCGCTTGATGTTGGCGTGGCAACCGTGCCGTCTTCCCAGATCAGGGTGAGGTACGGGCGCTCAGTAGCGCTTCCTTCCGTTGACGTGAAGGTGATTTCGTCCGTGGTTTGTGAAGAGGTGTAGACCATCAACGAAAGGTGATTTTGGCTGTTGGCCAAGGCCGCCTGGACCGCTTCGGTCACGTCAAAGTCCATCCAGTCATCAGCCACGCTGTCCACGAGGTCGACGTACCCTCCAATGTCAACACCGATGTCTCGGCCGCCTCGCTCGGACCACATGTTGGTGCCGTCGTAGGTCGTTGCGTTAGCGGAGGTTGTCCAAGGTTGGAGCACCGGACGGATGGCCACCGGTTCGTCCTCCACCGAACCGTATTCTGCAAACAGGCTCAATTCAGCGCCCGTGACTCGAGCACCCGAGGGTTGAGGGACTTCAGCAAGCGGAATACGAATGAGGGCAGCAGATTGGTAGCCCGTTGAAACTTCACCCACGCTCAGCGAGGTGGCGTTTTCATGCGTATCGTCCGAACCCGTACCGTTCTCAATGACGTAGGTGTCCACCAAATGAGGCGTACTGAGATGAGGCAGTGCACCGTGATGTCGCAGTTCAACCGAAGCCTTGGTGGCGTTGTAGACCACGGTGTTGAGGTCGGGGAGTTGGAAGTGATAAGCAGAGGACCAGTTTCCGATTTGGTTCGTCGCTGAAACGGCACGTACGCGCCAGAACCAGGTTTTCCCATCGTCGAGGTCCGATTGTGGACTGAAGGTTTTGTTCGTCACGTCAAACCCAGCGTCGTTCCACGAGGTGTAGGTCAAGGCGTTCACGGAGGCGAAGTCACTTTGGGTGTCGAGTTGCACGATATAGCCAGCAAGCGCCATCGTTCCTGCAAAGTTCCAAACAAGGTCAGGTTGGGTGATCGGCGTCAAATCCACCCCAGAACCGATCGACCACGAACCGTTGAGCGGCAGAGAAGGTGCGGGGTCGGACGGCAAAGCATCCGAACCAGGGACATAGACAAAGGACAGTTCGGGGCGGTTTGTCGTTGAATCTTCAGCCGTGCTGAAGTAGGCCGTTCGAGCACCGCCAGAGCCTGCGCCGAGCATGCCGGCCATGAAGTCAACACGACGGTCTTCTCGCATGGCGTTTTGAACCGCAAGGGTGACGTTCCATTCCACATCATCGCCTTCCGAATAGGACGTACCAACGGCAACGCTGTCCAACAGGGAGCCGCGGTCAAGGCCCTTGGCTCCGGCCGTGTCCCAAGAGTTTGTTCCGTCATAACTCGCCCACGTAGCGTCCTCAGCGTTCCAGTCGTTCTGGTTGCTCTCCCAAACAGCGATGGTTGGGCTGCCAAAGGTCGAGGAGGTCAGGACCATCGACAGGTGAGCGGATTCAACGGCATAGCCGTCGGGGAGGAGGTTGGAGACGAGATTGCAACCGAGCAGACCCGTGATTTCGCCACCTGTCGGGTTGTAATCGATGGTCATCTCCGAATCGCCGTCAAAATTGTCGTTGGAGGCTGCGCTGTCAATGTAGGTGTCCATGCATTCCGGATACTGGTTGTCCTGCGAGCCGTTTCCGTGCTTGAGACGGAACTCGTAGCGATCGCCGCCCAGCCAAGTGCTCTCGGCGGATGAGATGAGGAAACTCGAAGAAATCCATGCTCCGTAGTGGTCATCGCTGTCAACCGTTGCCATGCGCCAGAAGTACATGTTGCCGACCTCGAGGGTTTTGTCCCCGGTCATGTCCAGCGTGCCGTCGGAGGGGCTGAAATCGGTGTCGACACGGGTGTCAACACGCAGTTCTCGCAAGCGGAAATCCTCATCAGTAGCAAGTTCAAAGATGATGTCGTCGCCCGATGTAGGCGCCGTCCAGTTGAGTGTCGGTTGGGTATTTCCAGACAGATTGTGGCCCGTTTGATTCCACACGGCCAAACCGTCTGCAGGCGCTGTGAGGTTGACGGAAACAGGAGGCGTTCCGCTTCCCCACTCGTAGGTGAGTGAGAACGAGGGAGCGTCAGCAGGGTTGGAAGCTTCTGCGGAATGGAAGAGGATGCCCTCACCGTTGGTGTAAGCCTCGTACTTGCCTCGGACGGCCACCAGCATATCAAGCGGGTCCTCGTCGCCTTCGTCAAGGTAGTTCTGTACGGCGTGGTCGAGGTCAAAGGTGAAACTGGAACTGCTTTGGTTGCCGTCTGCTAACGCTACGGTGGCGGTGCCGTTTGAACGACCACCGTCATACCATTGGAAGCCCGTATTGGACATGCGATTCCACGTGATTTCTTCTTCGTTCCAAAGGCCAGATTCCTCCATGCCATGGATCGACACAACGGGGTCGCCGGTGTATGAGGAGCGGGTCAGTTTCAATTGAGCATCCACGATGGTTAAGTTGTCGTGCAGACCAAGTTGATTGAGCGATGCCCTGATGTGGACCAAACGCTCCTTGTTGGAGGTCATGCTGGCTTCCAGTGTCGACCCGTCCCCGTAGGTGATGGTCTTGCTGGTTTCACTGACGGTGGCGTCCTGCAGGAAATCGAGTTCCAATCCAGTGTCGGTCGGACCGAACGATACGGTGGCCGTGCCATCGCCGTTGTCAACGACGTTGAGGGTGGGAAGCAAGAAACTGGTGCTGTCCCACGGCCCCCACTGATCGTTGCTGTCAACGGCACGAACACGCATGTGGATGGTCGTCCCGTTTTCCAAAGCCAAGGACGACGGGAGGTTGTAGGCGCCTGATGTTCCCGTTGAGGCAAAACTGGACCACAGGGTCGAGAAATGCCAGGCCTCATCGGTTTCGGAACGCCAATCATCATCGTTACTCAATTGGATTTCAACATCCGTTCCCGTGTTGAGGTCGTAGGACAGGGTTGGGGTGGTGACCGGTTTGAGGAGGAAATCAGATTCCATCCACGGGGCGCCGTCATCGACGGGGAGGTCGGGGGCGACGGTTGCTCCGCTGGTTGCGGCCGTGCCGTTTGTGGTGTCAAGGGTCAGTTGAGGCCGTGAAGAAGCGTTGACCGCTTCGGACATGGCGCAGTCATAACTCGTGCCGAAGGACGAAACGACCAACGAAAGGTAGGACGAATTGGAGCGGGCAGCATGCTGGGCAAGCGAGGTGACGTTGAGCGTGAGCGTTCCGTTGCTGGTGAGCGTGGTGGGGGGCTCCCAATCCCCGCGGTCGCCCGAACCTTCTGCACCAGCCGTGGTCCACAATTGGTTGTTTTCATGAGCCACCCACGAGGCATAGGAGCCGTTCCAAAATCGGTCAACTGAGGCCACATAAGCGGTCATTTCAGTGGGACCCAAGGCCTCGGTGGTGCACTGCAAGTCAACACTGGCCTCGTGTACGGTGTCGCCGGAGGTGAAATTCATCGGGAATCGGAGCAGCAACCTGGATTCCTGAGCGGGTCCATCGGCCAGCGTTCCCGTGGCTGACGTGTTGTAGGTGGACGTCGGGGCGCCTGCGGTGATGTACGTATCTGCATGAACGCTGTGGTAGGAAACGGCTCGGCTTACGTTCCGTTCATCATCAAGTTCGGACCAACCCTCCATGGTTTGCGGGAGCGACAAATCCGCAAAGATGAACATCAAGACAAGCAAAAGCGCCGTGGCTTTGGGACGAAGGATTCGTACGCTACGCATGGGACTCAACCCTTACACCACACCCCATTATAGGGACTTTTCCCTCTCAGAGGTTGATATGACCGCTTCGGAAGCGTTGGTGCCGCTCTCAATCCGCGGTGATGGTGCATGCGAATGTTGAAGGAGGCTCGTCAATGAGAGGCGATAGCATGAGCGAACTTTGGGTTGAGAAACACCGCCCACAATCGGTGGCTCAAATCAAAGGTCAAGCGGCCGTGGTTCAGCGCCTGGGAACCTATGCGGGGAACAAGAACTTCCCCCACCTGCTCTTTGCTGGACCCCCGGGCACGGGCAAGACCACGGCAGCCATGGCGTTGACCAAAGACATCTTTGGAGATGACTTTCGGCAAAACTTGCTCGAAATGAACGCCTCTGACGAGCGAAAATTGGAAAGCATCCGCACCAAAGTCAAACAATTCGCCAGAACCCAACCCTACGGCGGTGCAGCGTTCAAAATCATCTTTCTCGATGAGGCCGACGCATTAACCAACGACGCCCAAGGCGCCCTCCGTCGAATCATGGAGCAGTATGCTGAAACCTGTCGATTTATTCTGTCGTGCAATTACTCTTCGAAGATCATAGAACCGATTCAATCGCGATGTGCTGTGTTCCGTTTCCGCCCGCTTTCCGACGCTGATGTAGCCGCCCAAGTATCCCATGTGGGCGGTCTTGAGGACCTCACGTTGGAGGACGGTGCGGTGGAAGCGCTGACGCGTATATCCCAAGGCGACCTCAGAAAAGCCCTGACGGCGCTCCAGGTCGCGGCAGCGCTGAACACAACCGTCAGTCGAGAACTCGTTTACGAAACCTCAGCCACCGCCCCGCCCGAAGCGTTGCATCAATACCTCATGGCGTGCAGGGACGACGGTTTTCATGTCGCTCGACGCCGTTTGCGAGAGCTTCTCGACCAGTTCGGTTTAGCCGGTACCGATTTCGTCAATCAACTCCATCGGGAACTTTACAGTGCTGACTTTTTGGAAGAGCGTTCGAAATTGGCCTTGACCGAATGGATGGCTGAAATCGATTACCGACTCGTTGAAGGGGGCGGTGAACAAATTCAACTCGACGCCCTTACGGCGCAAATTGTTCAACATCTTCGACCCTGATTCACTTTCAGTTTCGCCGGAGGGGTGAGCCAAACCCACCAGTATCCAACGCCGCTGGGCGTATCATGAATTACCTGTATGCCACGCTTGAAAGCGCACTCTGCTGGACCGTTTTCGCACCGCTCGTCCGCGCCCGAAGAGGCCGAATGGAACGGCGAATCACCCAAGAATTGCACGACAAAGAACGCATCGACCGTGTTCTCAATGACATCGTGATGCATCACGCTGATTTACTCTGCTGAGACATCAGGTGGATTGACCGAAAACGTCCAGGTGTAGGTTCGAGCGTTCTCCCAAGGATCGCCTTGTTCAAGGATGTCAACCACCACCGTGTGCGTACCAACTGCAAGGTCATCGCCGAGGAAGATGGCAAAGGGCATGTCGAGGTCGGCGTGCGGAAGGAGGATGGGTGCGGACTTGTTGTCGGCCGTTCTCCATGTGCGAACATCGGTCCCGTGAAGCTCCCAGAAGGAATCATCGGAGTCGATGACCGATTCGGTATTTTGGAACTGGTGGGTCACCGTCACGTTCGCTCCCGTGTCGTCCACGTTGTCGGCCAATCCGAACAGCAACCATGCGCCGCCTTGAACGTATTCACCGCTCTCAAGCGTCCATTGATTCTCAACGCCGCTCACCTTGTCGGCAAAGGTGTAGGTACCTTCGTGTTCAATGACCACACCCCACTCATCAGCGAGTTGAGGGGCCACGATATCGCCGAACGGAGGGTTGACCACCAGGAACGAAAGGGAGAGGAAGGTGAAGGTGTAGAGGAAGAAGGCCCGAAACCACGTGCCCTTCGTGTAGTGCTCTTTGAACCGTTCAGGCATGACCATCCGGTGAAGTTGAGGAATCAAAATGAGCATCGTCAGGGGAAGAATGTAGAGCACGTCTGACTTGTCAAGGGTTGTTGAGGGCATCAAGATGTAGCGCATCATCACGGTGACCAGAAGAGCGTACGCTATGACCAGCCACATGGAAGCCGTGTCGGCTCGCTCCTTTCCGTGGTACTTCACGGGGTCGAACGGCTCAATGCCCAAATCGGCTCCCGAGCGGCGCTTTTTCTTCTCGGCGTTCTTGGCCCCATCACGTTTCATGCGCTCGGCTTGCGCCGCCGCCATGGCCGTTTTGAGGTCCACCATGCCCAAAGCGGAACCGAGCAAGTGTTAGAACACTACGGTCGGTTTTTGTCCGAGCCGAGCGGGTTGCTTGCGGGTTTTTCTTCCGATTTGTTCAAAGAGGGAAGGGCTCACCCACGGGACAGGCCGGGGTGGCGTAGTTGGTAGCGCGTCGGACTCATAGGGCAGCCTTCAAGGCGATCGTATGACGTGCAAAGCCCCTTGTGGTGTCTGAGACATCCGAAGGTCGCGGGTTCGAGCCCCGCTCCCGGCACCATTCGCTGAACTCCAGTACCCGTTCACGTACTGACAAAGTCAAAATGTCATTGCGGGTGGGGTAGCATGAGCGACATGTCAGATGCATTGCTTCGGATGGAAAACATTCAGCGACATTACGAAACGCCTGCGGGCGTTGTCAGGGCCTTGGACGGCGTGAGTTTCGACATTCACGAAGGGGAGCGAGTTATTCTGCTCGGGCCGTCGGGCTCCGGAAAGACCACCTTACTCAACTGTCTCTCGGCTTTGGACAGCCCCACGGGAGGTTCCTACACCTTCCTTGGTGAAGAGGTCCCTCGCATTCATTCGGAGAAAATGACCTCGTTCCGCAGGGACAACATCGGTTATGTGTTCCAATTCTTCAACCTCCTCCAAGACCTGACGGTATTGGAAAACATCCTTCTCATCCAAGAACTGGCAGGCAAAAAGGACCCTGCACGAGCCAAAGAATTGCTCGGACTGGTTGGGCTGGATGCTGAAGTGAACCGATTTCCTGGCGAGATCAGCGGAGGTCAGCAGCAACGCGTGGCCATTGCTCGAAGCATCGCTAAGCGGCCCACCTTATTGTTAGGAGATGAATTAACGGGTAATCTCGACACGGAAACTTCCAACAAAGTCATGGAAGCCTTGGTCAGTGCTTGCCAGCAGGAAAACATCACCTCGGTGTTCGTCACGCACGACGAAGGACTCGTCCGCTACGCCACTCGAGTGATTCGCATCGACAGTGGGAAAATTGTCTCCGACGAACACCTTACGAACGACGAAGAAGCGTGAGGTGAAATCATGTCGGCACTGCTCAACAAACGCTTGGCACGCAGCCTGTGGCGAACGAAACTTCGTTTGCTGGCTGTCGTCCTCATGGTCTCTGTTGGCGTCTTTGCAGGCATCACGTTCGGCGGCTACTCTCACAACGTCGAGGGGATGTACGAGACCCTTCAGGGCGACGACGAAGAAGGTGCAAACCTTGCCGACCTGTGGGTCGACAACCGAAGTGCTTCATGGTCAGCGGAAAAAGTAGAAGCTTTCTGTGACACATTGGAAACATCGTGGCCCTCAGGCATCGCAGCCCTCGATTCCTGTGAAGGACGAAGCATCGTTCAGGGCACCATGTTCCATACCAACCAAACAGGCACCCACATCATCAATTCGCTTTGGCACGGCATTCCTGACGATGCCAACGCCGACAAAATTTGGATGCCAGAGGACCACACTGAAGGTCGTGTTGCCTCAAGTGCCGACGAAATCGTCATCGACGCTCACGTCGTTGAGGCTCTTGGCCTCAGCCTCGATGACACCGTGGTCATCGGAGCAGGCAGCGCATCGGCTGAATTCACCATCGTGGGCATCGGATATCACCCGCTCCACGTGTTCATGGCACCGGAAGGCTCACTCTTCCCGCCGGAAGCAGGCCAGTATGTTGTTGGCTACCTCTCAGACAGCGGCATGGCCCGTTTGACCAACACTTCGCTTGGAAGCAGCAACACCCTTCTCTTGGATGTTGACGGAACGCCTTCGTTTGACCTGCCCGACACAGAGTCCTACGAAGGCGATGAAATCGATGCGGTGAAATCTTTGGTCACGGACGCGCTTGTTGAGGCTGAACTTGAGGGGCGCATACGAGACAGAGGTCAAAACGAACCGGTTGAAATCATGCGCCAAGACCTCGAAAGTGCGAAGCGTTCCAGCGTTCCCTTCACCGTGATGATTGCGGCCATCGCCTCCATCACCATCGTGCTCAGTCTCCAGCGTCTCGTCCAAAGTCAGGCCAAGGAAATCGCCGTTCTACGAACGCTTGGTGTGAATCGAACCTCCTTGATGACGGGCTATCTCACCGCTCCGCTCGTCATCGGTGCCGTAGGTTGCGGCCTTGGCGCCCTGGTGGGTCCTTGGGGCGTCAACGGCATGCTGGATTTCTACGAAGGCATCGTCGGCCTCCCCATCACCGAACGCGAGGTCCCGTTTTCCCTCTACGCCAGCATCGTGGTCCCCACCATGTTCGTCGTGTTCCTCTCCGGGGCCTTTCCAGCATGGAAATCCAGCCGACTCGACCCCCTTGAAGTCTTGAGCGGCCAGAACCAAGTTCGAGTTGGCTCCAACCTCTTGCGTCGCCTGACCTCATGGATGCCCACCACCTTGGGCCTCTCCATTCGCTCGAGCGTTCGCAAGCCGGTGAGGTTGTTCATGACGTTCCTCGCCGTGGGCATTTCCCTGATGCTCTTTGGCTCGGTACAAATGATGTCAGCCGGTATTCAAGAAAGCATCGTCGGTGGGCTCGAAGACCAGCAATCGTGGGATGCCCAAGTCTACATCAGCCAAGGCGGAGAGGCCGAAGTTGTCCAGTGGGCTGAGGAACGCGGAGCGACCTATGAGCCTCTGATTGAAATGCCCCTGGGGTCTGTGGAAGATGCGGATGGCTTGGAGCGCGTGTTCACCTTGGTCGGCCTTGATTCCTACGAGGAGGGAATGCGGAGCGTGAATGTCATCCAAGGAGAGCAGCCTCAACCCAACGACGGGCCCAGCCACGTCATGCTGGACGAAGGCGCCATGGTCTTCTTGGGATGGAGCGTCGGCGAGCAACACACCGTTCTTGTAAACGGCGCTGAACACGAGGTCAGCGTTGTCGGCGTAACCCGAGGGGAATTGGCTCGCACGATGTACTTCCTTCGTGCCGACCTTGGTGAAGCCCTGGGCGTGAACGCGACCTCGATGTACCTCGCTCTGCCCGAAGGTGTTGACGTCGACGCTTCGCTCGCTGAAATCTCGATGGGCGTGGTTGAGCGCCAAACCCTCATCAACGGCATGAACAGCCTGATTGACCAGCAAACGCAGATTTTCCAAGCCATGATGTACTTGGGCCTCATGTTCACGATTGCCGTCATGTTCAACACCATGATCATGAACATTGCAGAACGAGATTTCGAACTCGCAACCCTGCGCGTGCTGGGCGCCTCAACACGAAGTCTCGGTTTCATGTTGCTGTTTGAAAGCCTGCTCATCGGCATCATCGGCGGCCTGGTCGGTGTTGCTTTTGCCTACGGTGGCGCTGTTGGACTGGCGGCATCCTTCTCCTCGTGGCAGTTCTACGTCGCCATCGTCATCGTACCCAGTGTCGCCTACCAACTCATGGCGAGTGTGGTCATCATCGCTGTGGCCATGACCCCGATTGGCATCTGGCGCCTGCGTCGAATGGATTTGGTCGAGAAAGTGAAAGACCTGTCTCAGTGAAGCGATTCATTCATGGGGCGACTTGGGCTCCTTGCGTGCATGGTGGACCTGCCAGAGCCCGGGCTTCGCGTCAAGGCAAGGGTTTCCACCCACAACGATACCGCAGAGCATGTTGGATTGGTGTTGCCGCCCGCCGCTCCAAAACATCTCTCCATTAAACTGGACAACGGGTACAACGTCTCCTATCCCGCAACCGACCTTCTCGAATGGGAGGAATTGGAAACGACTGCACATGTTTCAACCGATGAACTCCAACTTCCCGAGGAAAACAAAGAACTCCCCCGTGTTCGCCTTATCCACACCGGCGGAACCATTGCGTCCAAAGTCGATTACGCCACGGGGGCCGTAACCGCCAAATTTGAACCGGAAGAAATGCTCGATGCTGTTCCAGAACTGGCGCAAGTCGCTCGGTTGGACGCCGTGAAGATTGGAAACATGTTCAGCGACGACATTCGCCCCCAGCACTGGAACATCATGGCCGAGGCTTGTGCCAAGGCGTTCGCAGACGGATGCCGCGGCGTGGTCATCGCTCACGGAACGGACACGCTCCACATCACCTCCTCCGCGCTCAATTTCGCTTTTGCCGGCAAGGGAACGCGCCCTGCGGGACCCATCGTGATGGTCGGCTCCCAACGGTCGAGCGACCGAGGCTCATCTGACGCCACGGAGAACCTGCTGGCTGCCGTGCACTGGGCGGCCAACGGGCCACTTCCCATCGGCGACGCCGGCGACGCTGTTTCTGTCGTGATGCACGACACGCAGAGCGACGGTGTGATGGCCGTACACTCTGGATTGGCGGTTCGCAAATTGCACTCGACGCGCAGAGATGCCTTCCAGTCGGTTAACGGCCAACCCATGGCAAAGTTGACGGTCGTGCCCGAGGGCTTCGAGTCGACCTTGTTGCCATGGTACGCCGCCGCCCGGGATGAGGCTGAGGAACGACCGATCGCCCAACAACCCACAACCTACGAACCAGGGCAGCGAATCGCTCAGTTTGTTGCTGGACCTTGGCTGCATGCTGAACAGATTGAAGCCGTCGTCAACACGGGCGTCCAAGGCGTCATTATTCACGGAACGGGCCTCGGGCACCTCCCCATTGACGATACGCAAAACGACGCTCCGGAAAACACCCTTCTTTGGCGAGTTTTGACGCGGTGCATGAACCGAGAACTCCCCGTGGTCATCGTGAATCAGTGCATCCATGGCCCCGTCGACATGAACGTCTACTCCAAAGGACGAAAGCAACAGGAGATGGGTCTGCTCGGCCACGGCATCAGTTCTACGCCCGAGGCCATGACGGCCAAGTTGCACTGGGTGCTCTCCCAGAACATGGACCTCCAAAAGGCGCTCACATCCAATCTCTGCGGTGAACATCGAGAAACCCTGTGGGAATGAGCGTTTGAATGAAAAACCGTGTAGGAGTGGAAGAATCGTGCAAGGTCAAGCCAACGACGCTTTGGAAGAACTTCGTGCCAAGCGGGAACACGCTCGGTTGGGAGGGGGCTTGAAGCGTCAAGAAGCCATTCGCTCCAGCGGGCGGGGTACGGCAAGAGACCGCATTGGCTTGTTGCTCGACGAAGGCTCCTTCTTGGAAATCGATTCCTTCGTCACCCACCGCACCGACGACCACAACATGTTCTTGCATCAAACACTTGGTGACGGCGTCGTTGCGGGACAGGGTACCGTTGAAGGGCGACGCGTCTACTGCTTCGCTCAAGATTTCAGCGTCCACGGCGGAAGCATGGGTGAAATGCACGCCCTGAAAATCGCCAAAATCGTTGAAATGGCGGAACGCGCCAAAGCCCCGCTCATCGCCATGTGGGACGGTGGAGGTCAACGTGCTCAAGACGGTGTAAATGCACTGGCTGGCACAGGAGAAATGCTTGACAGGCTGGTGCAGTGCAGCGGACGCATTCCAATGATCAGCGTGGTCCTCGGCCCGGTGGTTGGCGTATCCGCTTTGGCCGCCTCACTCTCGGATTTCACCATCCTCGGCGAAGAACACGGGCAGCTCTTCCTCTCTTCGCCTCTTGAAACGCCGGAAGTGCTCAACGGTGAAGTGGATGCTGCGGGCCTCGGCGGGGCGAATTTGCACGCTTCTCGCTCGGGTATCGCCTCGTTGATTGCCGACGACGAGGAGGATGCTTGCGAACTTGCGGCAACGTTGCTGTCCTACATGCCAGACCACAACATGGCCGACCCGCCAACCGTGGCTACCGGCGACCCCATCACCCGACTCAACGACACGCTCCAAGACATGGTCCCGGACAACCCGAACAAGCCCTACGACATGGTGAAGGTCGTTGAGGAGGTCGTTGACGATGGCGTCTTTATGGAACTCTTCCCGTCCTATGCCGACAACATCATCATCGGTTTTGCACGTATGAACGGGTCCACCGTGGGCGTGGTCGGAAACCAACCCAAGGTGCTTGCTGGTTGTCTTGATATTGATGCGTCCATCAAAGCAGCACGCTTTATTCGAACCTGCGATGCGTTCAACATTCCACTCCTGACCTTCGAAGATGTTCCAGGGTTCCTTCCGGGCGTGGTCCAGGAATGGGGCGGAATCATCCGACACGGTGCGAAACTCCTCTTCGCCTATGCTGAAGCCACCGTCCCCAAACTCACGCTCGTCACGCGGAAAGCCTACGGCGGAGCCTACTTGGCCATGTCGTGCAAGCACCTCCAGAGCGACTACAACGTTGCATGGCCCACCGCCGAACTCGCGGTGATGGGGGCAGAAGGTGCCGTCAACATCATCCATCGCAGAGAAATCGGTGCCGTCCCCGACGAAGAAAAAGAAAGCGTCCGACTGCGCCTCGTCGATGAGTACAAGGCCAAGTTTGGCGACCCTTACGTAGCGGCTCGCAACGGATGGCTCGACGATGTCATCGAACCACAGGAGAGCCGACTTCGCCTCTGCCGAGCGCTCAACATTCTCAAGTCAAAGCGCGAGTGGTCCCCGCCGAAAAAGCACGGCAACATCCCGTTGTGATCACTTCAACCGCTCGGCTCGCGCCAGCAATCCCGTACCACCCGTTTGCTCTGCTGGTTCAGGCTCCTTGGAAGAGGTGGAGGGCACGACCATCGCACCGTCATCGCGACCTCGAAGCATCAAAACCACACCGGCCACCAAGAAGAGAAGGCCGACACCTGTGCCGACCAAAATAAACGTGCTGAGACCCTCGTCGTCGCCTTGAACCTCGTCTTCCGAACCCGTAGCGTTGGAGGCATTGGCGGTGGGATCAAACACCATCGTTGCGATGATGGAACGACCCAATTCTGCATCGTAAATCTCAAGTTGAATGTAAAATGACGTGGAGGATGTTTCGCTCACGGGCAACATGGTCACGCACTGGTACATGCCGCTGGAACTGCTCAGACAGGAATGGTTGACGACGACGGGAACGTTGTCAACCGATACGTTCGCTTCGGTGTTGACCACACCGTCAACATCGACGACCGACCAGTACATGTTGGCGGTGGTGCCACCGAGTGACTGGACCGATTCAATGTTCACGAACGGCAGGTCGCCCACCGGTTCAACCGTCAACGAGAATGAATGGCTGTAGGTTGTGGTCCCGTCGGACACGTTCAGCCACCCTCCTTCCTTCGTCCCAAAGTAATCCTTTGTCGGCGTGATTTGCATGCTGTTGTTGATGCGACTCACCGCCACATCGCTACCAAGTCCTTCGAGCGTCCACGAGAGCACATCGCCATCAACATCGTAGGCCAGCGGGCCCAAATCCAACGTGAGGGACGTGTCTTCGTCCATGGAAAGGTTGGTCCACGCAGAGGTATTGATGATGACGGGGTCGTCCATCGCATTCACCACGATGGGAACCTCGAGCATCAACGAGGGATTGACGCCGTCGGAAACCAACACCTGGAGCACGGTCGCGCCGTTCTGGTTTGGGAGGGGCGTGAGCGTGATGTACTCCCCCTGGATGCTGTAGCGTATCGGAGATTGTTCACCGGTTTTTTGCCCCGCAACCCTTGCATCCAATTCCTCGCCCTCGGGGTCAGAAACCACATCGAGGATGTTGTAAACCACACTCGCTGCGTCCTCATCCATTTCCTGAATGGGAACGATGCCCTCCTTGACGGGAGGGTCGTCGACAGGCGTGAGCACAATCCGAAGTTGGGTTGTCAGTTCGTCAACGGTTTGTCCTTCGCTTCGAAGCACGAGGTTCACCTGACATTCACCCAGCCACTCTTCATTGATGGCGTGGACCACCTCTAGGGCATGGTCATCTTCAGAGAGCGCGACACCGAAGTGTTCCGAATCCACGCAGGAGAGCGTGGCGTTGACGAAACGAACATCTTGCCCGTCAGGGTCAACGGCAATTGCGGAAGCGTTGATGCTGGTTGAACCGTGCTGAGGCAGGTAGATGACGGGTTTGGGCGAGACGGGTTCTATGGGGGTGTTTTCGCGGAACACCGTGGTGGTGAAGACACTGGGTGCGCCTTCCACTTCGACTTTGAGCCATGCTTTCTGAAGACCTGGAGCCACAGGAGACATCGGATAGTCACAAACAGCGGAACCGTTGGCGGATAAGGAGGGATGAACCTCCCAAGGCCCGTTGTACCATCCGCAGGTGACGTTCACATCCCAACCGGGAGGAAGGCCGCTGAAGGGTGTGCCATCGCGCAGCGTCCAATTGAGCTCAATCCGAAGCGTTTGCGTGGCGTTTACGGTTTCTGATGCGTTGTGGCTCACCGATTCGGACGTCCACCTGAGAAACGATGCACGGCTCAGGTCCTCCGAAACATATGCATTCGAATCGCTCACGGTTCGCGGCCCTTCGGCTCGATTAAACGCCTCGCGGAAGCGCTCATGGTCGCCATGAAGAATCGTATCAAGATAGGCGATGACGTGCTGTGCGGAGAGGTCGATTTGAGCCGTTTGACTCATCGTGGCGTCACCATCGCTTTCGAAAAAGGACTGACTGTCTTGGAATTGGTAGTGATTGGCGCCCAGCAGATGCATCCACTGCCAAGCGACGCCAGCATGCGCCTCGACGCGATCCATCGTCTCTTGCGAGGGTGCAACCTCATCAACGGTTCCGGTGATGAACAAAGCACTGTTTGGTCGAGGGAAAAGCGGGGGTGCGACATCCTCCCAAGCGAAATCCTCGTCCAGGTCTTCAAGGTCCAACCCGAGGCCGAACAACCCTCTCGGAGGTTGTGCTGTGGAAGAGCGCTCGCTCAAGTTCCAGAACGGATAGGCAAGGTAGGCAGCAGCAGCGCCTTTGCCATGTCCCGAAACGCCCCAATGCTCCACGTCGATGTTGCTTGCCGACCCCATCACGTGGAGGTTGGTTTGATTTTGCTGTGTCATCACTTCATCGATATCGGTGAGCAAACCAAGCGTCTCCTCAACGTCCGTTTCGTCCGAGACGGGTTGGGTGACCACGACGATGTAGCCCCGTTTCGCAAGTTCATCCGTGAACAGCGTGTAGCTGTCGATGGATTCACCCGAATCGCCGATAAACACGAGCCATGAAAACGGCCCGTTGCCCGCCATGTCCTTGTTCTCACCCGCAAACATGGCTGGATAGACCATACGAACCTGAGGCGAGAACGTACCGTCGAGACGAAATTCCGTCCAGCCTACGGGAAAATCAACACCGTCATGGCGTTCTTCAAACTCGGTGTCCTCCTCCAACAAGGCAAGAACCGAAGGTGAGGTGAAGGACAAAACGACCAAACAAACGAGAAGAGACCGAAGACCGTTCATGTTCATCACGCGGTGGTTGGTTGAATCATAGAATCTTCCCTTCTATGCATAGGAAGCAAGCACAGACTCGGCCTCGAGCAGTTGGGTCAAGAGGTGTCCGAGGCTCGGCAGTTCATCTGCTCGCTCGGGCGCCCACAACGTCCGCCAGCAGGCCAGATGCTGCGCCACCAAGAGCCATCGTCCATCCAACGGCCTGCTTGCCATGGCGTTGACCCGCTGTTCGGTTGACCCCTCCATGGGTGCATAGGTTGATTTGAGCAGAGAGGCGTCTGCGCCGCCGGTTCCGTCAAAGTCAACCGCTATGGTGGGTTCATCGGTCGTGATGCTCTCTGACCACGGTCCATCTTCCAACGGGCGGCGGCTCGTAAGGGGGTGCAACCGACCGCCGGCCGCTGCCCAAGCTGCAGCGGTTGAACGGGCAGCCCCGCCGCCGCCAATCAGACCGAGAACATGGTGCTCGGGCTCAAAGCCGTGATGCCAGAGGACGTCCAGAACGCCTTCGCCATCGAGCCCTGCGCACCACCAGCCTCGCCCGTCCCAACGCAGCGCGTTGACGTACTTGTTACGCATGGAGTCATCCACCGCTACCACGGCACCTGAGTCCAACTGATGCTTCAGAGGTGCTGTGAGGTTGATCCAGACCTCCTGATCGAACATGCGTGAAGGAAGGCTCCTCGTCGAAGAGGCACGGTGGTTTCTGGCCGGGAATGCACTGACCAATTCAGGATGGCACGCATCGATTTGCAGAGCGGCATCAACCGCCTTTTTCAGCAGGGCTTTGGTTCGAAATTTATTGAACACCGAATTGGTGTACGCCCACGGAATCGGGTCGGGCAAGGCGCCGGCGTATCCCCAAGCGAACGCATCGGGAACCGTTGCAACCTCAACCAGTTCCATGGTCAACTCTTTCTCGCTCACGGGGAGATTGAGGTGGCGCACGACAAGAGCGACCAACAAAGGCGAGAGGCTGTGCGCCACGGGTTGGCCCGCAATTCCGTATCGAATTGCTGCCATGAACCCACCAAGGGTTCACAACACAAAAAGGCGACGAATACCGTGTTAACCTTCAAGAGGGAGTGCGTGATGCGGAAACCATGGGAAAAGCCGTGGGACTCCTGACCGCCGGTCTCGGCACCTACATGACGCTCAAAATGTGGGCCGAATTTAACGAGGCGTTGGGAACGGTGTTCGGTGCATCGTGGGGCGTCATCATCGCAACCATCGCCTACATGGTGTATTCCGTCGAGAAGAACGATAAAGCCGCTCGTGAATCCACCATGGCCGAAAACAGTGAGGGTCTCTTGAACAACATCACCACCGACGACCAACCGCTCGGATTCATTGTCGGCCTCTACATCTTCATCATCTTCGTGTTTGAAGTGATTTTGGGTGCTGTCTGAGTGTGGGAAGAGAATGCCCGGCATGCTGGACTTGCTCTTCCTCAAATCTGGAGCCAAAGACGTAGAAAATGAAGGAGAGCGCGCCTACCTCCTCATGTTTGAGAAAGCCTCAATGCTTCTTGTTCTGTTCTTGATTCTCATGACCACGATAGCGCTCGACTTCCCCGGATGGGCGGTGGGCCTCATCGTAGGCGGTTCATTGGGTCCTGTCGTTTACGGACATTACTACATTAATTACATACGACGACCAAGGAAGCGGCAGAACATTGATTTGCGAGAGGGGAAACACAAGCGTGACGGTGAGTGAAGATGTCTTTGTTTTACGATTTATTGGATTTGTTGGGCCTTGGAGGTATTGATGGATTGGACATCGTCTTTGCTGGCATGGCCATCGTCGGGACGCTCTTGTTTGTGATCTACTTTGGTTTGGTTCTCATCGGCGGTGTTGCTGATGGTGCGCTCGATGCGGTTGGGATTGATGTTGACTTCGGCATGGATTCTGCCGAAGGTTCGTTTCAGATGCTCACGGTACAAGGTATTCTGAGTTTCGTGATGATGTTTGGGATTTTCGGCCTCGCTACTGCGCAGGCTGAGCAGCACAACATCGTCGCCGTGGGTGTGGGCGGCATCGCTGGCGTGACATCAATGTGGCTCGTTGGAAAAGTCTTCCAGGTGATGATGTCCCTCGAAAGCGACGGGACCGTCCGCCACAACGAAGCCATCGGTGCAAAAGGCACCGTTTACCGCACGATTCGCGCCGGCAAGTCAGGCCAAGTTCAGGTTGAATTCCAGGATGCATTGCGAACATGTGAGGCCGTAGCAGAAGACGAAACACTCACCATCGAAACCGGAAAATTCGTGTCGGTGGTTGGAAATATTGCTGAGATGCTCATCGTGCGACCTCTCAGCGTTTCCAGTGGCGTCGCCGAAGAAGAGTGACGGGGCTGCCGACTCAAATCTCTTAAAGGGGAAAGCAGTCCTCTTACCATGGCAGATTCAAGTGCTATTGTCGTAATTGGTCTCGGGCTCTTTGTCCTGGTCCTCGTTGGAACCGTGTACCTTGCAACCCGCAGATACAAACTTGCACCTTCCAACCAAATCCTGGTTGTTTACGGTAATACCAAAGGCGCAGGCGCCGCACAGTGTTACCACGGTGGCGGAAAAATCGTCTGGCCGTTGATTCAAAACTACGGTTTCTTGGACCTCAAGCCCATGACCATCAACATCAATCTTGAGCACGCCCTCTCGATGCAAAACATCCGCATCAACGTGCCGTCGACCTTTACCATCGGTATCGACACCAAACCTTCCATCATGCAGAACGCTGCCGAGCGATTGCTGGGTCTGCCACCTGCACAAATTGAGGACATGGCCAAAGAAATCATCTTTGGTCAACTCCGTCTGACCGTCGCTTCGCTGACCATTGAGGAAATCAACGGGGACCGTGAAGCGTTCTTGAGCCAAGTGGTCAACAACGTCGACACCGAACTTCACAAGATTGGCCTCTACCTCATCAACGTCAACATCACGGACATCACCGACGAAGCCGACTACATCAAGTCCATCGGTGCCAAAGCGGCTGCCGAAGCCATTGCCAAGGCCGACGTCGACCGAGCCAACGCCACCCGCCAAGGTGCCGTGGGACAGGCGCAAGCCGACCGTACCCGGGAAATCGAAGTGGCTCGCAACCAAGCCGAGTCGGACAAAGGTCAGAAAGAGGCCGAGGCCGACCGACGTGTCTACGTTCAACAGCAGGAATCCAAAGCCGTCGAGGGTGAGAACCTTTCCCGTGCTGAAATCGCAAGCTACAACGCAGACCTCGCCGAGAAAGAAGCCGAGGCTCACAAGCGTTCTGAAGTCGCCAAGCGTAATGCTCAGGTTGAGATTGAGAAGGCTCAGTATGAATTCGAAGGTCAGCGCCTGCGTGCTGAGGAAATCGCTCGTGAGGAAGTCTCGAAGCAGCAGATTGAAATCGCTGCTGAGGCAGAAGCCGAGCGCCAACGCCGTATCGCTAAAGGTCAGGCTGACGCTACCTTGGCCGCCTACAACGCTGAAGCAGAAGGTCAGCGTGCCGTTCTCGAAGCAAAAGCCGAAGGTTATGCTCGATTGGTCGCCAGCGCTGGCGGCGATGCCAAGGCCGCTGCTACGCTCTTGATGGTTGAGAAGATCGAGGAACTTGTTGCTCGCCAGACCGAAGCCATTGCCAACCTGAAGATTGACAAGATCACCGTTTGGGATTCTGGCAACAACGGCGGAGACGGTGGAGCCACCTCCAACTTTGTCTCTTCACTCATCCAGAGTCTGCCGCCCGTTCATGACGTTGCCAAGATGGCCGGCGTCGACCTGCCCGACTATCTGGGCAGCATGAAGGAAGAGTGAGCCTCCCGTTGGTCGTTTGAGGTCGGAAAACCGGCCTTTTGACCGACGGCCCAAGCGAGGGTTTCAAAGACCCATTGAACCGGAACGGTCTCATGACCTCCGACCTTGAAATCGCACGTGCTGCCAAAATGGAGCCCATCGAAGCGGTTGCGTGGAAGTTGGGAATCTCATCTCACGAACTCATGCTCATGGGTAACGGCGTCGCTAAGGTCACCTGGAACGCGCTCAAGGAACGCTTCTCAAAGCCGCAGGGAAGCCTCGTGCTGGTGACCTCGGTGAATCCAACCCCGTTTGGCGAAGGGAAAACCGTCACCACCATCGGACTCACACAGGCACTGAACCGAATTGGACAATCGGCCACCTGCGTCATTCGAGAACCCTCCATGGGCCCGGTGTTTGGTATCAAGGGTGGGGCTGCAGGCGGCGGTCATGCTCAGGTCTTGCCAATGGAAGACATCAACCTCCATTTGACGGGCGACTTGCATGCCGTCACCTCGGCTCATAACCTGCTCTCAGCACTCATTGACAACCACATCAAGCACGGCAACGAGGCAAAACTCGACCCCACGCGCATCTCTTGGCCTCGAGTCATCGACATGAACGACCGCGCCCTGCGCTCCATGGCCATCGGCATGGGCGGTCCTGCGAACGGTCACGTGCGTGAAGACCGGTTTGACATCACAGCGGCCAGTGAGGTGATGGCCATTCTCGTGCTCGCAACCGACTACGCCGACCTTCGTCGTCGTCTCGGCGAAATTGTGGTCGGCACCTCAACCGAAGGACATCCCGTCAAGGCCAGCGACATCGGTGGAGCCGGCGCGATGGCCCTTTTGTTGCGCCAAGCCTTCTTACCCAACGTCACCCAGACGCTTGAGGGCGATCCTGCATTCATCCACGGTGGCCCGTTTGCGAACATTGCCCACGGCAATTCAAGCATCATCGCCGACCGAATCGCCTTGGCGTCGGCGGACATTGTTGTCACCGAGGCAGGGTTTGGTTCTGACATGGGCGCTGAGAAATTCATGCACATCAAGGCGGCAACCTCTGGAAAAGCACCGGACTGCGTGGTCATGAACGTAACCGTCCGCTCCATGAAACTCCACGGCGGTGCTTTCGGAGACCGAGGTGGAATCCGTCCAGACAAAGCAACGCTTGAAGCTGAAAACGTAGAAGCCACCGCTCTTGGCGCAAAGACCAATCTTGACCGCCACATTCGAAACATGGCTGCTTTTGGTGTTCCTGTTGTGGTCTCCATCAATCGCTTCACCTCAGACACCGATGCAGAGTTGGCTGCCATCACGCAGGCCGCCCATGAGAGCGGGGCTCAATCGGTCTGCATCACGGAAGTGCATGCCAACGGTGGCGCTGGTGGAAAAGACCTCGCCGAATCTGTTGTGAAAGCCGTGCAGAATCACGTGGCTGCCGGTCGTCCATTCATTCCCTTGTTCACTCCTGAAACCGATGTCCTCGACAAAGCAACGTCCGTGGCCACACGCATGTACAAAGCCAACGGCATTGAACTCACAGCCAAAGCCCAACGTGAACTCGACCGAATCCGGTCGTGGGGCTACGGGCATCTCCCGGTGTGCATGGCCAAAACACAGTACTCTTTCTCCCACGATGCTTCCCTTCTGGGCGCTCCTTCGGGCTTCACCGTCCCCGTGCGAGAGTTTCGGCTCAATGCGGGAGCAGGGTTCGTGGTAGCGGTGTTGGGTAACATGATGACCATGCCCGGGTTGCCCAAGCGGCCTGCAGCCTTGGACATGGACATGGATGAAGACGGGAACCTGCTCGGCGTGTTTGGGTGAAGGAATGGACGTCCTCTATCGAGACCACCATGAATGGCGACTGCGGGTCCAAACCGTAGACGATTTGTGGGTGCTCCAGCGACTGATTCGGAAGGGCATGTCGGTAGGGATGCTCGGTGAACGTCGCGACCAGACAACCGGGGGCGATGAGGGCGGTCGGTCAAAGCAAGCAGAACGGAAAAAAATGTGGATTCGTCTTGCGGTTGAACACACGGAACACCGAACCTTTGCCGATGTTCTGCGAATTCACGGCATCATCGAAGAAGCACCGTTTGACGTCGGCCTCCACCACACGCACACGGTCGAACTGCGAGACGAACTGAAGGTGGCCTCCAACAGGGGGTTCTCCAAACTTGACAGCGATCTGCTTAACGAAAGCATACGAGCGGCAAACCAGGGCCAAGTCGCGTTGTTGGTCGTGGAAGGAGATGAAATGATCCTCTACTTCGTCACCGCTCGTGGACTCAGGGAAAGCGCCACATGGACGATGCGAGGAGGAGGGAAGCGGGGCGATTTACGGCTCACAGACGGTGTTGCCAATCAATTTCGAAAGACCATCGTTGACGGGCTCACACAGCAACTCACCGAATCCATGCCTCTGGTCCTTTGCGGACCCGGACGAAACCGAGACCGCATGCTGGCCGACCTCAAGGCAGCCGGTCACAGCCGACCGATGATGTCGGTAGGAACCAGCATGGGTGGTCGGGGCGCAGCCAACGAGGTCATGCGCGAGGGTTTGGCTGGAGCCCTGCTTGCCGAGCATCGCATGGTGCAAGAAATCAGCCTTCTGGAAGAGGCATGGCAGCGTATTTCCACCAACGGCGCCGTAGCGTACGGACGTGACGACATCGAGCAAGCGACTCAAGAGGGAGCCGTTGACACCCTCCTCATCGGAGCGGATGTGCTGAGGGAGGCCGACGGAGGTTCATCGTGGACCGCCATTGCAGAAGCCGTGGAGAAGTTTTCAGGGTCGGTGGTTCAGTGTTCGGTTGACCACGATGCAGGTGAACAACTGATGGGCTACGGGGGCGCCGTTGCTCTGCTCAGGTACACGAGGTGAAACCATGAAATCCATCGCATTCCCACAACTTGGCGATGATGTTCGGGCGTCCCTGCAGGGCCACCGCTGGTTGCTGTTGAGAGCAAGTGAACTTCCACGCGCCACCGCAGCCCTCGCCTTCAGCGAGCTGGAGGACGTTTTGGTGGCGGTTGACCACCGAGGTGTTGAGGTGGTCGAAGGTTTGTGGATGCGGGCAACGCACCTCCTGTTGGTTTCCGATGTCGATGAAGCAAGAGCACTGCAAGACTCAAGCGGCATCACCAAGGTGTTCGCCACGGACCAGCCGATGGAATCCCTGTTGTGGTAGTGGGTCTGGAGGGACTCGAACCCTCGATCAACTCCGTGTAAGGGAGGTGTCATAGCCGCTAGACCACAGACCCATCTCGCCCTGCATCAAACCCTTTTTCAAAAGTGCGCCCCCAACGGAACGCTCAAAACAGACACCGACGAGCACCCTCCAATGGATACCACCATCCAGGCTGCGGCCGCAAAACTGGTTCGCCAACTCAAGGGAGGCGGCCACACGCTGACCGTGGCAGAATCCTGCACGGGGGGATTACTCGCCAGCACGCTCACCGATATCGCTGGGGCAAGTGCGTGGTTTCGAAAATCATGGGTGACCTACGCCAATGAAGCCAAAATCAAGGAACTCGATGTTGACCCCGAAGAACTCGCCTCCAAGGGAGCTGTCTCTGCGCAAGTGGCCATCATGATGGCCCAAGGGGCCCTTACCAAGGCCGACGCCGATTTTGCCATCTCCGTCACAGGTATTGCTGGCCCGACCAACGAAGGCAGCAAGAAACCGGTCGGAACCGTCTACGTGGGCATCGCCTCCAAGTATGGATGGGCCAACGCCATCCAAACCCAAATCGGTGGTACCCGAGCAGAAAACAAAGCGGGCTTCGTCTATTTCGCTCTCCTCACCGCCATGCAGTGTTGGGAAGATGCGATGGTCCGAAAGGAAGAACTCAAGCGCGAAGAACAGGTGGCCATCGAGGAAGCCCTGCGCCTCAAAGCAGAACAAGAGGCCGAACGTGAGCGACGGGACATGGAAGCCCGCGAAAAGGCACCGTGGCAGGATGAGGCGTGGTCTGAGGAAAACGATGGCGAGGAAATTGGGCTTGAAGTTGAGTGGTCCGAAGACCAAGAGGAGTGAAGTGAGGTTTCTTCCCTCCAAGGCACATACCTTTTGAATCGTCGTCCTTTTTTCGGATTATGGGTGAGCCGTGGACCGACATCGTCGCCCATTTACGCAGCCAGCGGCTGCTTGCTCCGCAATCCCTCCAAGAACGGCTGCTCAACCTCGCCGACCCCAAATCCGTCATCGAAGCCGCCGCTGCACTGAACCTCTCAGGTGGCATGCTCACCGCTTCCATGCTCGATGAGATGATCGCACACACCCAGGGCGACGTACGAACCCCGCCACCCATCGAGGTGGTCAACCAACCTGCTGAGGATTTAGCCAGAACCATTGCCCCTCTCACCGAGCCTGAGCCGGTAGATATCCTGCTGCGAAACAACTTGCCCGATTGGAACGAGGCTGATTTCTCAATGCATGCAAGCGATACGAATTCGGACATCACCGTCCACTACGACATCACGGGGAATTCAACCACCGAGGGGAAGATGACCGACATCACGGCATGTTTCAACGACCGCCTGCAAAGCATTCGGAAACTCATCGTCCAAAACTCAAACCTCCCACGAAAACATCAGGAAATCTCACGCCTGTTGGCGGAATACGGCCGCTACCAAGGCTACGATAACAAAGCCGTGGCCATCGGGTTGGTCAACGAGCCCCGCTACACCAAAAACGGCCATTTGATGTGGGGTCTTGAGGATGAAACGGGAGAAATGACGTGTCTGCTCACCAAGCGAAGCGGAGAGGACAGGGACCGCGCCCACGAGCAAATTCTCGAAGCGGGTCTGATGCCCGACGACGTGATGGGCGTCTCGGGAACCTTCAGTCAAACGGGGGATGTGTTTTACGTGGACGATTTGCACTTCCCCTTGGAGACCCAACACAGGAAAGTCGGTTCGGAGGCAGGCGTGAGCGTTGCGTTCCTTTCCGATATCCACGTTGGCTCGAAAACCTTCCTCGAGGCTCAATGGCACAAGATGGTTCGATGGTTCCATACCGACCCGCTGGCGAAGACCATCAAGTACCTCATTCTCTCAGGCGATTGTGTAGACGGCGTTGGAATTTATCCAGGCCAGGATAAAGAATTGGCCATTCCGGATCTTTTCGCACAATACAGTGAATTTGCCCGTTTGTTGGAGTTACTCCCTGAGTGGGTGGAATGCCTGATGTTGCCAGGAAACCACGACGCCGTTCGGCCGGCAGAACCTCAACCCACCTTTGAGAAAGACATCCAGCAGGATTACAACACGACCACCTTTGTGGGCAACCCTTGCGATTTCTCGCTCCACGGTGTGCGGTTACTCTCCTATCACGGAAAATCGATCGACGATTTCGTGGCAGGCCTGCGAACGGTCACCTACGCTGACCCCGTGGAAGCCATGCGAGAAATGCTACGCCGTCGTCACCTTGCGCCGCAGTGGGGTGGCAAAACGCCGCTTTCTCCCGAACCAGAGGACGGATTGGTGATTCGAGAGGTGCCCGACATTTTCGTCACCGGCCACGTTCACGGCCACGAATGCCTTGATTTCCGCGGGACGACGTTGGTGTGTTCGAGCACATGGCAGGACCAAACGTCCTACCAGCGAATGCTCGGATTCCAACCAAAGCCCTGTATGTTGACCATCATCAACCTCAAGAGCCACAAGTCGATTTCCATTCCGTTTGCTTGATTCAATCAATTCCACGGGTCGTCTTCCGTGGGTTCGTGCCCACGCACCCGAAGGAAGGCAAGAAGCACCAACACCAGCACGACCAAGGCGACCAGTTGGAGCGTCGAGTTGGAAATTTCTCCACCCGTTTCGGCGTTGTCGTCCTGCGAAGCATCGTCTCCGCCCGGTACCGGGCCGTCAACCTCCGCACCCGCTTGGACTTCGAAGGTCAGTTCGCTGGAGTTACTGTTCCCAGAGGCATCCGTGCTGATGACCTCGAGCGAATAGGTGCCGTCCGGAAGGACCTCGGTGGTGAAGGCATGGTTTTTCTTGGTAGCAAAGGCGTCCTCGTGAACCGTGGTGCCGCTGATCACCACCGCTTCAGTGGCACGCTCTGAGGTGTACCACGTGATGGTGACGCGCCCGTCCTCAAGGACTTCTGCAGCCAAATTGAGAACGTCAGGCGGCGTTTGGTCGACGGTACCGCTGGTGGTGAACGAGAGCACGACATCATCGGTTTCATTGGCTGAAATGTACGCCATGTAGCTGGTGTTGGCCATCAGTCCCGTCAGGGTTACAGCATGGTCGGTCGACGCTGCGGTGGTGGTGCGTGCTGCGTCAGTACCCGTCGGTTGCTCACCAGCCAACACCACTTCAACCGATGTGGTCTCTGCCACGGTCGTTGACCACGTGAGCACAGCAGACGACGCGGTGACGGTGTCCACCGATGCTCCGAAGATTTGTTGGGGCACCTCCGGCATCTCAAAGCCCGTCAATTGTGCGTAGGTGTGGCCTGCGACGTCATAACTGGACAGCATCGTGGTTTGGCCCTCGCCATCGAGGATGACGTCGATGATGTTGGGGTCGTAATCAATCCCGTCGTCAGGTGCAGGATTTGCCCCGCCCCCAAGCGTCCAGGTTGCAGGCTCTTCCATCACGTCTCGCCACTTTCCAGTGCCAAAGCCGTCTTGACTGCCGATGACGATGATGTAGCGGTAGTTCGGGATGTCTGAGCCGATCACGTCTTTGCTTACGGTAAACGTGATGGTTTTCGCCTCAACGTCTCCGCTGACGTCGATGCCTCGAGCGGAGGCGCTGCCCGTTTCAGCCTGAACCGCTTGGACCGCTCCTGGCTCCCCTGTTCCGCTGATGGCAACCTCCCATGCCCAATCGGGATGAACCTCTGCGTTGGCGCCTGTGAGCATGGATGTACGCCCATAACTCGTCTCCCCTTGGTCGACGTAGATTTGGACGATTTGATGGCTGAACCCGTTTGCGAGCCCCCATATGTCCGTCATTTCACTCATGGTGAGAACGAATTGAGCGTTCCATGCGCTCTGACGCACCGTGAGGTGCGTGGCGTCCCAGAGCCCTCCACCGTTGGGGGTGTTGAAGTCGGTTGCGAGCGGATAGACGTAATCGCCATCACCGGTTTCATCGCCCACGGCGTCCTCGAGTTCGAGTAAGGTCACCCATTCCTCAAGGTCGGGCAGCACCATTTCGGCGGGGGCCGGAGGGGCCATTTCAGCATCGACGCCATCGCCGTACGAGAGCGAGTCTCGCCACGAGGTGACGACTTTGACGCGGGTCGAATAGCGAGGTGCGAGGCCGATGTCCGCCCACGGTATCGCGAATTCGTAAACGTCGTCCACAGCACATCCTCCAAGATTGGAACTGCCCGAGAGCACCCAGCGTTCCTGGTCGCCAACCTTTCCTTGGGCGCTGAACAGGTTCCACTTCGCTCGTCCGTCTTCACGGACCGTATCAAAGTCAAACGCCACCATGTACTTGGACGGGAAACCGAGAATCTGATTGCCGTAATAGGTACGGAAATTCGTCTCGGCCTCGTTGAAGTTGACGGCGTTGGGTTGCATGAAGTAGATGGCCAAATCAGGAGATCCGTACTCGCCATCACCCTCCGCACTCTCCAGTTCGTCAGCCGTGGTGGCATCAACTCGGAAGAACACGTTCGAAGCGTCGTAGCCGAAGTAGAAGGATTCGATATCAAATTCTCCGCCCGAGACGGGAGCATCGTAGCGCGCTGCGCCGTCCCATTCGCCCGGCAGCGCCACACCGTCGATCATCGGTTCAACGATGCTCGTCGCTGCGGGGTCAGCAACAGCGGGGTTGGTCCAGAGGTCCTGCAAGTAGGGCGGCAGGTCGAGGTTGATGGCCCGGTAGATGTTGGAGAGGTGGACCTTGAACAGGACGTCCCAGTTCTCGTCGTAGCCGCTGTCTTGGTCAAGCCCGTACCACCAATACCAATCGCTGCCTTCAGCGATGTACAACGATTCCCAAGCCGCTGGAAGTCCGGGGTCGTTGGGGTGACTTTCCTCGAATTCGACCAAGGCTTGTCGAGCCTCCACCAAGCGCTGCCACGCCAAACTTTCCTCTTCTTCGCCCGCCCATGTTCGTAGCGTACCGTCAATCCACGAACCCGTTCCGATGGTTTCTATCTCAGGAAGGTCGGTTCCTTTCGTTAAGAATTCAGAAGGCGTGGTGGTCACGATGGTTGGGTGGTCTGCCAAACGGCCGTACCATTCTTCCATAAACGGTCGAGCGTTGTCGTGGTGCTGGAACTCCGACATGAACATCCAATTTTCACCGTCAAGAGCCACGGTCAGGAGGTGCTCGGAGGGGTCTTCACCCGCATCAAGCAGTTGCTGGCGGATGTTGTCCAGATAGGCGATGAAGTCCGACACCGCTGCTTCAGGCGTCATCGTTCCGTACTGGAAGGCGATGCGGTCGGAAATGACACGGTCTCGGAAGACGACGGCCACTTCGCCGCCCTCGGCGCCTGTTACCGTCCAAGGCGTTGCCAGGTTCGCCGCATCCTCAACGTCAACGAACTGTCCGTTGGCGTCGGTGGATTGCTTCAAAATCTCCTCGTCGGTCACCATCCATTGGATGCCAACATCCGTGACCGGTTCAACCATTTCTGGGGAAACGGCTTCTTCGCTGGGCCACATCCCGGTTGGGCGGAATCCAAGTTGGGCTTCGAACAAATCCATGCCCGTTACGAGATGGTTCTGAACGTCCTCTGGCCACGCTTCTTTGTTCACTCGAATGCCGTCTTCCATGGTCCAACCGTCCATCATCAACAACGGCATGATGGGGTGATAGTAGGGCGTGGTCGTCAATTCAACCTGCCCGTTGGCGGCCAGTTCACTGTACATGGGCAGCACGTTGCCCATGTGTTGGTGCTGAGCATCCAGAACATAGGCCAGGTCGGCGAGCGTGTAGTCACCGTCTTGCATGAACAACGTCATCAGGCCGTCGTCTCGGTGACTGATGTTGTAATCGCCTTGGACGTAGTCCGGAGAGAACTGGTAGAGGTACCACAAGACCTGAAGGTCAAGGAAATCCTGCGGTGCAAGCAATTCATCGTCCATGATGGTATCGGGTTTGAGGTTGTGCAGTGTCATGTCGTAGAGTTCCTTGTACCGTGCGCTTGACGGGTAAAGCCAACCCAATTTCTCATCGCTTTGGGAGACGTTGTAAATCCAGCCGCTGTTCCAAAACGACTGAAACTGCATGGTGTGAAGTTCAAGGGCCGTTGCGTTGGGATAGCCGCCCTCACTCCACGAACGCTTGGCGATATCGGTGTGAACATCCAACGTTTCGTTGAGGTTGTAATCGACGAGCTGTTCAATGAACGACGGTACGAGGTTGTAGGTCACCTTGGTATCGGTATCGCCCAAAATTCCCGGTGAATCCACGTATTCGGTCATGGCGTGGACGCGCACCCAAGGCATCTCGTACATGCCGGTGAGTTTGTTCTTGTAGTACGGTTGGTGTTGGTGAAAAATAATGGCGAGGTTCAGCGCATCGTCGACCTTGTCTACGTTTCCAGTTTCGACGATGGGAAGGTTCTGCGGAGAGGTGGCGTTGGAGATGTTCTCTGCATGCCAAGCGTGCGTGAACGTTTCTGCACCGTTGTTGCTCGCTGGATTTTGGGTTGGGAAGGAGGCCCATACGTTTCCGGCATCTTGCCATTGAGCATAGACCATGATATCGAACGAGGTGGGTGAACCCAGCGCCGTCCAGGGCAACGCTATTTCCGTGGCTTGGTTGTCGGCCCATCCAGCATACAATCCAACCTCGGTTGTCTGGTCGGTCCACGAACTACCGTCGTACGAAATATGCTGATAGTAGGTATCGTCTTCAATGACGAAACCGTGGTCTGCAGCAAAGGGAAGCGTGTGAGCAAAACCCCAATCTCGTGCGAGGACCGAACCGCCTTCTGAGGTGTTGAGGTAAACGAAGAGATCGGCGCCTTCCGTGGTTGATTTCCAATCCGTACCGTCCCATCCCAGGAAGAGGTGCGTTGCGTTCCATGTGAGCCGGACGTCAACATCGTTTGCGTCAGAACCCATCAGTGAATCGGCTGGCCACTCGGTGTAATCCCCATCGATGATGATGTCATCTGGCGTCTCTCCGTGGACCAGACCAGAGAAAAGGGATGAAAAAAATATCAAGACAAGGAACGCTGCCTTCGCTCGCATTGGTGCTGGGTTGCATGATAGATTGAAAGGCTTTGTCGCTCCTTTCAGACCATGCAAGGGAAAGGCGTGCTGTGCCACCTCACTTCCTTGCCCGAAGTCTCCCTTGACGGGGCACTGCAATTTCTTGATTGGCTCAAGGCCAACGGATTTGACGCGTGGCAAATGCTCCCACTCACGCCGCCTGACAAACACGGCTCACCCTACGCCTCCCCCTCCGCCTTCGCTGCATGGCCCAAACTGATGCAGAAAGCCTCGTTCAAGCCAATACCCGACGCTGAGGAATGGCTTGACGACTGGGCGTTGTACGCCGCCATCAAGGACGACCATGACGGACGACCCTGGTTTGAATGGCCAACACCGCTTCGAGACCGGCATCCTCTGGCTCTTGAGAACTACGAGGATGCAGCCCAAACCCACCGAGAGCAGCAGCAGTGTTTCGATGCTGCCTGGTCGGTTCTGACCGAAGAAGCCACCGCGCGAAACATCACGCTGATTGGAGACGTCCCCATCTTCATCGCCCACGATTCTGCAGATGTGTGGGCGCATCGGGAATTGTTCCAACTTGACGCCGCCGGCATGCCTCTGTACGTGGCCGGCGTGCCTCCAGATTACTTCAGCGAAGATGGACAGAAATGGGGGACGGTGCTCTACGATTGGAACGCCCACGAGCGTCAGGGTTGGAGATGGTGGATCGCCCGAATGAAACGAATGTACCGACTGTTTGACGTGGTCAGAATTGACCACTTTCGCGGCTTTCACTCAAACTGGGCGGTGCCAGCGGATGATGACGACGCACGACGAGGTTTTTGGCAAGACGGGCCCAAGGACGCATTGCTTCGTGCTCTGGTCCCGCTTGCGCCCTCACCAGGGCACATTCTCGCCGAAGATTTGGGCATCATTCCAGACGAGGTCATCGAACTTCGTCGACGGCACGGTCTGCCCGGAATGGCCGTGATGCAGTTTGGTTTTGACGGGGGAAGTGAGGAGAATCCGCACCACCCTTCAACGATTCACGACGACCAAGTGGTTTACACGGGAACGCACGACAACAACACCACGGTGGGTTGGTGGGCTGAACTCGACGAAGGAACGAGAAGAAAGGTGCGGATCCTGCTCAAACCCGATGAGGCTCCCGTTGAAGGCATGATGCGCCTCGCTCTGCAAAGCGCAGCACCGCTTGCCATGTTCCCGCTCCAGGACCTTCTCCGGTTGGACGGTAGGTCGAGAATGAACACGCCTGGTACATCTGAAAACAACTGGGCATGGTCCTTTGAGTGGTCCGACCTTGAGGGCGTCAAGAAACATGGACCGTGAACAATATAACCGTATTTTCATTGGGAATCATGATGCCGACCATCGCCTATTTCACCGCCGAAATTGGGTTGTGGTCGGAGTTGCACACCTACTCCGGCGGTTTGGGTGTTCTCGCAGGGGACCATGTTAAATCGGCAGCCGACGCAAAACTCCCCTTGGTGGCCATGAGTCTTCTTTACCGAGAAGGGTATGGGCGTCAGCACCTCGACAACGACGGCATACAGTCCGAATCCTACGCACCCATAGACCCGGCCGAGCACCTGACGAATACGGGGAAAACCATCCAACTGCCGCTTGACGGCACGACCCTCTACGCCAGCGTCTGGCGCACCGACGTGGTCGGTGTCTCGGGGCACGGCGTTCCCGTGTATTTCCTCGACACGTTTCATCCCAACAACTCGGCAGAATTTGTTGGCCTCGGAGCCCGACTCTATGGAGGCGACGACGACACCCGTGTTCGACAGGAATACCTCCTGGGCGTGGGTGGCGTGCATGCCCTGCAAGCCCTCGGCCACGACGTCGAGGGGATGCACCTGAACGAGGGGCACTGCACTTTTGCGATGCTCGAGATGCTTCGTCAAGGTTGGACCCGAGATGAGTTGGCCCAACGGACCCTGTTCACCACCCACACCCCCGTCCCAGCAGGACACGATCGCTTTGAATGGGACCTGGTCGAGCGCGTCATTGGCGATTTGCTTCCCGATGATGCTCAGGACCTTGTTCGTCAAGCCGGTGATTCCGAAGAAGGACGGCGCTGTTCCATGTCGCATCTTGCCGTGGCGCTCTCCACCGCCGTCAATGCGGTTTCCAACCTCAACGCGCAGGTGGCGTCGGGCATGTTTGGCAGCAGCCACATTGCACCCATCACCAACGGGGTTCACCACATCACGTGGACGTCGCCGCAGATGAGCGACCTGTTTGACGCACACCTCGCAGGTTGGCGAGAAGACCCAAGTCAACTCGGCTACGCCGGTAGTTTACCCGACGACGCACTGCTTGCTTCACGGCACGCCAACCGACGAATGCTCAGAGAACTTGTCCGCGCCTCCACCGGTGTGGAACTCGAGGAACATCGACTCACCATCGGATTTGCTCGGCGTTTTGCCACCTACAAACGAGCGAACCTGGTTTTCAGCGACCTCGAGCGCCTGCGCGCCATCGGCGCCGACCGCATCCAATTCGTCTTCAGCGGCAAAGCCCATCCAAAGGACGAGGGTGGGAAACAGTTGATCCGAGACATCTTCGCCTCCGCAGGTGAAGTCGCCAGCGACATCCCCGTGGCCTTCATTGAAAACTACGACATGGACACCGGTCTGGCGATGACCAGCGGCGTCGACATCTGGCTCAACAACCCCATTCGACCCCTTGAAGCATCGGGAACTTCCGGAATGAAAGCGGCCATGAACGGCGTGCCCAACTGCTCCATCCTCGACGGTTGGTGGCCCGAAGGTTGCGAACACGGCGTGAACGGATGGGCCATCGGTGGAGCCGAGGACGACCGAGACGATGCCCGGGACGCCGAGAACATCTACAACGTCCTCGAACATGAGGTGCTTCCACTCTGGGATGAAGGCCCTGAGCGATGGGCGAAATTGATGCGAGCCAGCATTGCCACCTCGGCCCGATTCACCGGGGCCCGAATGATCGCAGACTACGTGCACTTCTACGACAGGTTTTCGTGAGTGGTTTCGTGCTCCACAACCGCTTCGAAATCCTCCTTTGGGGGACTTCGGCCCGAGAGCGCCAGCAGGAGAACCAACACAACAACCACGGCGACGAGGACGTTGCGAACGGTGTCAGCCGACGAGGCGGTGGTGGCGGCGTCATCTCCTTCGCATGGTTCACACATGGCAACAGGACAAGGTTCGTCAGCGGGGTGTTCGTAGGTCTCACCGCAGCACAGTTCGCAGAGTTGTGTGCTGCTTTCGTTGTTCGTTTCGTTCGTGCTTTCACCGTTGCCCCCGTTGGAGGTCTCGTTGTTCGAAGTCCCGTTGGTTGGGTTGGTTGTCGTGTTGTTTGAACCGTTTTCCGATGAATTGTTCTCGCTGGGTGCATGACAACTCGGGCAACACTCGCCTTCCTCTGCAGGCAGCATGACCCAACCCTCAGGGCATGCGTCACAGAAGACGTCAGCGCACGGGTCTTGAGGGTCGGTGTCGTACTGGCACGTGCCGTCATCTTCGGTGGCCGCTGGGTTGTAATTGGTCGCAGCCTCATCGGTGCACCCCAAGACAGGAGCAGGCGTGTACGTGCAACTGCCGTCATCCTCCGTCGCCGATGGATCGTAGTTCTCGGCGGCCGGGTCCGTGCACCCCTGAACGGTGGTGTTCTCACCCGTTCCGTTGGTTCCAGGTGGGTCGTGATGAGCATTGAGTTCAACCACCGAGACGGAGTGGGCTGGAATCGTGAAGGTCCCGTTGTCCATCAAACCTGAACCGAAGCGGACCGTATCGTTGGCACCAAAGCCCCCTACCTGTGTAGGGCCGCCTCGGTTCAAGACAACGGACATGGTTTGGTCGTCATGGGTCATGTTGTACACGAGGAGGTTGGCCATGGAGAGGCGTGTGGAATACGCCCCCTGTCGCAAGGCGATGGAATCCAACCGAAGTTGGCCAAGTTGTGAGATGTTTTCGTAGAGGGAGGCTTCGTTGCCGCTCCATTCCGATTCGTTGCGATACATGTGTCGATTGTCAGGGTCGGCCCCACCGTACTCACCGTATTCGTCTCCGTAATACAGCAACGGTGCGCCCGGTGTGGTCAACAACCAACCGTAGGCTTGGAGGGCTGCATGATAGGCCGACACATCGCCTGGTTGTCCAGGCAGCCCGTCTTCAGCCCACTGGTTGTAGGCATCGCCTGTTCCGGAATCGGCCCGACTGGTCAAGCGGGACACATCATGGCTCCCGACGTAAGGAACCATCAGTGAACCTGCCGTATACTGGTCTTGACTGCGGTTGGTCCAGTAATCCAAATGCTGGTAATTTTCGTTGCCTGAGACGAAGACGTTGTCGACCACCGCATGGTAGAGCACGAAATCCGCCTGACCGTCAAGTCCCTCAGGACCCATGTAGGCGTTGATTGCATCGTATTGGGCTTGGTTGGCTTCCAATGAATGGCCCGACCAACCCATGGCGGTCTCGCCTTTGAGATAAACATCGGTACCGACCGTCTCAAAGCGTTCGTTGATTTGAGCGACAAGGTTGGAGACGGCCAAATTTTCTACGTGCTTCACGGCGTCAATGCGGGCACCGTCAAGGTCGTAGGTTTCCATCCACCAGAGAGCGTCGGCGATGAATTGCTCCGAAGCATTTCTGTTTTTCCAGTTCACATCGGGCATGTAAGCCGTAAACTGACAGTCGAGCCGATGTTCGGTCCAGTCGCAGTTGGCTTGGCCGCATATGCAGCCGGCGTTGAACCATTCAGGATGAGCCTCGAAATATTCGTGGTCCTCATGAACGTGATTTACGACGAAATCCATCATCACGCGGATCCCCGCATCGTGGGCCGCATCCACCATCGCATGCAATTCTTCGGGCGTGCCCAGGCGTGGTTCGACGCCCCGTGCTTCGACCGGCCAGTACCCGTGGAAGGCAGCGACGTCATGCACGCCGTCCGCGGCCTTGCCCGTGCCGTTGGCTGCGGTATTGAAAGGCGTTAACCAAAGTGCATTGACGCCGAGGTCAGCAAAGTAGCCCGATTCAATCTTCTCCGTCACGCCTGCAAAATCACCGCCTTGCCAGTCAGCACCCTGTGCTGCTCCAGTTGCAACGCCGTCGTTGCTCATGTTTGCGTTCACGAAACGGTCGGTCATGACCATGTAAATCAGGGCGTCTTCCCAAACAAAGGAGGCATGTGGCCCTCTCCAAAACGGCACCAGTAAATCGTAGGCAGGGTTGCCTTCGACGTCAAATCCTTCAACCAGCAGGCTGTGTTTTCCATCCTCGAGCTGGGTCAAATCCAGGGTCCAGGTGGACGATGCTCCGTCCCATGTTGCACCCGAAAGAGCGGAAGGTGTGCCGTCGTGGGATGCACCTGATGAGCCCGCATGGTAGACGACATGAAGTTCGTCCCCGACGATGTTTGCACTGTACTGCGGTCGAAGGTGATCGTCAACACGAAGCAACGAGTTCTCAATATCGTCGCAGTAGACCCGTTCGGGATTTGCTGGGTCGAAGATGTACGTTCCATCGACGACGAACTTGTAGCAGTACAGACCTTCAGGTGCATCGAGGTCTACCGTCCAAACCCCGTTGGAGAAGTTCATCTCCAAAGGGGTATCCCAGTCCCATTCACCGACCAACTGGACGGCGGTTGCAGAACCGGTGTACGTGAGCGTCATCGCAGTGGACGACCTGCCCTCGGCGGCTTGAGCTTCGTTTGAGAGAAGGGGCGTGGCGACAACGGCTACGAAAATGAACACGATGAACAAGGAGGTGGCTCGCATGGTTCAGGCCTCCTTTTCTGCAGACGATGAAGGACGAAGGAGCGTGTTCGCCGTGTCGACCAAATCATCGAGGTGGCGGCACAAAAAGGACTGAACAAATTCGTTTGCTGGATGTTGGTACGCTTCCAACGGCGGGGCATGCTGTTGCAACACGCCCCCGTCGAGAATCGCCACACGGTCGGCAAGGGTCATGGCCTCGATTTGGTCGTGCGTGACGTAGATGGTGGTGGTGCCGAGTTCGTCATGAAGTCGACGAATCTCATGGCGCATCTGATGGCGCAACTCAGCGTCAAGGTTGGAAAGCGGTTCGTCCATGAGCAGAACCTTCGGTCGTCGAATAAGCGCACGCCCCAAGGCCACCCGCTGCCGCTGACCACCGCTCAACTCCTTGGGCTTCTTGTCAAGATGGTCCTCCAACTCCAACATGGTCGCCGCTTCCTTGACCCTGCTGGCCATTTCGTTCTCGGTCAGCCGGTCGTTCCCTTTGACCATTCGAAGGCCGAACGTGAGGTTGTCTCGCACCGTCATGTGAGGGTAGAGTGCATAGGACTGGAACACCATTCCCAAACCACGGGCACCAGCAGGGAGATGATTCACGGTCACACCGTCGATGCTGATCTCGCCGTCGGTGACCTCCTCGAGTCCCGCCAACATGCGAAGCGTGGTTGATTTTCCGCATCCAGAGGGGCCGAGAAGCACGAGGAATTCACCGTCGTTGACCTCAAGATTCAGCCCCTTTACCGCCTCGAATCCATCTTCATAGCGCTTTGATACGTTTCCAAAATTCACACTCACCATGGTATCACCCTTTCACTCCTCCAGCGGAAAGCCCCTCGATGAGGAACTTCTGGAAAAAGAGGAACAGCAACGCAACGGGTAAACTCACCAGCAGGCTGGCAGCGGCAAAATCTCCCCACGCCTGACCGGTACTGGAAATCATGGAAGCCAGACCGACCGGAAGCGTGTACATGTCGTTGGAAGTGTTGAACGTCAAGGCGAGGAGGAACTCGTTCCAAGCGGCGAGGAAACTGAAGAGCGCTGTGACGGCGACGGCAGGAAGAGAAAGCGGAAGGACGACCTTCGTGAACACTTGGAACTGGGTGCACCCATCGAGCAAGGCTGCTTCTTCAAGTTCTCGTGGCACGGTGTCAAAGAAGCCCTTGAGCATCCATACGCACAGCGGCAACGCCGTCACGCAGTAGGCCAGAATCAATCCGAGATGAGAATTGAGCAAACCGAGCGTCTTCATCACCAAGAAGTACGGAACGAGGATGATGATGCCAGGGAACATTTGAACCAGCAAGAAGGCAAACATGGAGACATCACGGCCCGTAAACTTGTATCGACTGAAGGCGTATCCCGCAGGAATGGCCACCGCCAGGCCCATGAGCGTGGTCCCCACACTCACGATGAGGGAATTTCGCATCCACGTCCAAAACGCCTCGCTACCGAACATGTTGGAAAAATGCTCACCGGTGTAAGGACCCCCAAGCGAACCGCCCAGGGCGTTGCCAGGAGAAAGGGCAATGTCGAGAATCCACACCAGCGGCAACAGGGTGAGCACAACAAAATGCAGCAACACGAGATGAGCGCCCACGGACCGAAGTTTGTGGTCCCGTCGCTGATTTCGTGCCAAACCGTATTCGATGGCTTGCAGGGACATGGTTCGAGTTGACCAAGCCGAAACGGGGCGACTGGAAACCCAAACCAACGTCAGAGCGCCTGGGCCAATCATCCACCCCTGCATCCAAAGGTCAAACCCGGTGACCGGTGTGGAGAGAAGGCGAACAAGGCCGATAAGGAGCAACAGCCCCCCCAACGCCAAGGCGTTGTTTCGAGTCGAGGGTTTGGCTTCTTGAGGCAGTGAGTTGACGAGCACACCCATCACAACCACACCCGCAACCCCCAGCAAGGCGTTGGAATCGCTCCCGCGCAACAGGTCCACCGCCAGGAGAACGATGTTGACCACAACGCTGACGACGAGCCAGCGCTGGAGCGTTGAAACCTCGACGGGTGTGTACCACCGACGCACGGAAGATTCGGAGATCATGCTGCGGCCTCCGTTGCTTGCGTTCGCTTCATGTAAGTCCAAGAAAAGGCCACGAGCATCATGAAAATCACAACGGACCAAGCCGCAGCGACACCGTAGGCCCCGTCTCGGAAGGCCACGTCGTACACGTACGTGATGAGGATATCCGTTTGTCCTGGTTCACCAAAGTAAAGGTCGGGGCCCCCGTCGGTGAGCAGATAAATCACGTTGAACATGTTGAAGGTCCAGATGAAACCGAGCAACGAGAGGGGCACAAGGGCGCTTTTGAGGTTGGGAAGCGTGAGGTGCCTGAAGGTGTCCCATGTTCCAACACCGTCCAGCGTGGCCGCCTCGTACATCTCTCGAGGAAGGGCTTGGAGTGCCCCGCTGAGTGACATCATCATGAACGGTACACCCAGCCAAATGTTGACAAAAATGACCACGATTTGAGCCCCCGTTGGGTCTGCAAGGAAGTGCAGGTCGGTCCCCAGCACGTCGTTCACCAGTCCTTCAGGCTGGAACATGCCCTTCCAAACCAAGACCGAGATGTAAGACGGGATGGCCCACGGGAGAAGCAGCACCGTTCTGTAGGCCGTTTTTCCACGAATATTGGCGTACTGTAATACCATTGCTAAAAACAAACCCAGACCGATGTGAGCGGTGACGTTGACCACCGTCCATACCAAGGTGAAGAGGGTCACGCGCAGGAAGCCAGAGGCGGTGAAGACCTCGATAAAATTGGCCAGACCCACAAAGGCTTGTTCGCCAAGGTGGGTTGCATCCGCATCGGTGAAGGCGAGCCAAATACCGTAAAGCACCGGATAGAAGGTGAGCATGGCCAGGGCGAACATGGCCGGTGCGATGTAGAAATGAGCAGATTTTGCGTGGAGGCGCCCGGCGCGTACATCCATCGCCCGTCCATAACCCAACAGCACCACGAGCGAAAGGAAAATAGCGCCAAGAGCAAACAAAACCGGGGAGGTGTCTCCAGCACGGGGCAGCACATCACCCACGCTGGTGCTGAGGCTCGCCTCGAATACGGGGCCAGATTCACCCATCACGACGATGCTGTGAACCTCATTTGGCACCATACCTGTGAGGTCGCACTCGATAAGTCCAGCAGAAACCGGCAAGGAACGAACGCCGTTGACCGAAGCCATCTCCTCACCGTCGGCCGTGCAGGAATCATAGGGAGCAAAGGAATCGGTGTCGAGGAGGTTTTGAGCGAACGTGCTGTGATGCTCACCGTCAACCGTGACCGTGTAGGTCGCTGAACCGTCGGTCGTGAAGTTCACCGACACCGTTCGGTAGCCTTCGTTGGAGGGTGGGGCGTCCCCTCGCTGCAGGCCGTCCACGATGGAAATGAGCTCGGCATTGGCTCCGGCAAGTGCCTCGTCGGCCGTCGCCGTGCCGGTGTACACCTGCTCAAACGCCGTCACCAGAGGCCCGTAGACCATGGCCATCGCCCGAGTGGTGGGGGCTGGTGTGCCAACATCCAGTTGGTTCATGAATCCCGAAAGTACAGGGTCTTCGGCCAACTCGGTGTCGTTGGAAAGTGCAGCATGCGTGGGGAGGGTGTAGGTTTCCAAGGCGAACGTCTTCTGCACCTCGCTGCTTGAAAGGAAAAGAGCCAGTTCCACAGCAGCAAGTTTCTCCGTGCTTTGCTTGCTCACGGTCCACCCCTTGTAGGTGACGAGGGGGGCCACGCGCTCACCGGTCTCCTCAACCAGAGGAAGCATGGCTTGACCGACATCAAGCCGACTTGCTTCGTAGGTGGCCCAGTTCCACGGCCCGTCAACGATCATGGCGGCTTTGGAGCCAATAAACTGGTTTTTCATGCCCTCCGTTTGGGTGCCGGTGGCCACAACGCCGTGCTCAAGTTCCAAATCCAAGAGCCACGCGAGGGCCTCAGCCGAACCGTTTGAATCGAGCGTTGGGCTCCCGGATTCGTTGAACAGGGAACCGTTGTAGCCCGCCTGGAATCCAAACCACCAGTAGGCGGATTTGACGGGAAGGGCCAATCCCTGCACGTCCTGATAGGTGAGTTGCTGGGCCGCTTCGAGAAGGTCGTATTGCGTCCATGTGGCATCGGGATACTCTACGCCACGTGCATCAAAGAGCGCTTTGTTGTAGACCAAGGAGAGCGCATCTTGACTGGCGGGAACCCCGTAGAGGGCTTCACCGTAGCGCATCGCATGAAGCGCACGTGCGTCGTACTGGCCACGCTCCGACGGGGTGAGATGCGGACGGAGGTCCTCAAGGAGGGGGAAGCCGTCAACGCGGACCTCCCCAATGGCCCCCAACTGGTCGCTCGATAATCGCATGATATCAGGGGCCTCGCCCCCTTGCGCTGCGGTCATGAACAGATTGTCTGCGTCCCCAAACGGTACAAGTGCAACGTCGACCTCAACGTCTGGGTGCTCGGCTTGGAAGGCCTTGATGGTCTGAAGGAACACGTTCTCCTCTTTGCTTTCAGCGGCAAAAGTATGCCACACGGTCAGTGAAACAGGTCCGTCCTCAACGCCGCCTGAATCGTTCTGGCCTCCGCCCAGGCAACCCGTCAACAACAGGGTTGTCACGACCAACGCAGCCAGACTGAAGCGCCTGAACCCGGGCTGGTCAACGCCAACGGACATGATATGCCCAGCATGAGTGGCGAATTAAACCTCTTGAGGAGGACATCAGAGCACTTACTCAAAACCCATCAAGGGAAGAATTTCCCGAAGGTCCTTGGTACGCACAACAGGAACGCCCGCATTGCTGAACGCCTCCTCGGAAGATGCCCTGCTGGGATTGAACCCGATGAAGCGACTACCGTCAACGTGCATGGAGAGATCCATTTCTGAATCCCCAACGGAAACGCAGGCCGTGGCCTCGAGGTCGTTCATCTCAAGCAGACGGGTGATGACCTCACCTTTTCCAGTGGCATGAAGCCTGCAAACGCCTTCGTCGGTCAGATAGCCTTCGTCGTCAAAGACAAAACCGTTGGCAATCCAATCGTCCACGTTGAGCATGCTGGCAATCGAACTCACAAACAGGTCAACGCCTGCGCTCACGATGGCGACAAAGACGCCTTCCTCCTGAAGTCGCTGCACCGTCTCCCGTGCACCTGGCATCAGTTTGACACCGGCGTAGGCTCGAAACAACTCGTCCTGGTGGATGGGGTCCTGAACGGCTTTCCACATTTGAATGTCCGACCGCATGAACTCAACATCGCTGATCTCACCCCGGATAAACCGGTTTAAGTTCAGCGCATTGTCTGTCCCAAAAGCATCGTGAAGGGTCCTCCACGAGCTTACGGCATCCACGAGGACACCGTCGCAATCGAAAACCACCACGTGAGGTCGTGCCGTAGACTCTGCCATACCATCACCTGCTCCGCCTTCCTTGAAAGGCTTCGCACAGGGCAACAAGCACACCAAGGAGAGGAGGCCCCAGAGGGCCTCGCTCTCCGAGGCGTTCGTTCGAAGAACGAATTCGCTGGTTGGACGTCAGGCCTCAAGCCTTCTTGTCGTAGCTCAGGTCATCCCAAGTTCGGAGCAAAGCACCGTCTCCGTTGATTGGAGCATAACTCAGGGTGATCGTAGCGTCTTCAAGAGGCGTGCCGTCGGGTGCGTGGGTTCGGATAAAGATCGTATCTCCGGAGTTGAAGGTCGAAACCGACCGGGTCTCCGTTTCCGAGATTTGTTCTTTGGTGACCGAGTCCACAAAGGTCACGAAGGCATCGCTGTTGGCAGGGTTGAAACCGTATACGCCGGCACTGTCAGCCAGATTCACCGAGTAAGTGTTGAGGGCACCCGTAGCGTTGGTGTAGAACACCTTCACTTCCACTGCTTGGGTTGCAAGCGGGGTTTGGGATTGCTCAACGGTGATGCGCCAGTGGCCTTGGTCTGCATCGAAGCCGTTGATGTCTTCGATGTCAAAGGTCACACGAGGCACACCCTTCACGTCGGTTTCTGCAAGGCTGGAAGCCCACACGTAGATGACACCGGAGAGAACCACGGTGATGGCGACCATCAGGATGGTAGCGATCACAGGGCTGACTGCAGCATCGTCTTCGGCCATCGTTTCGACGTCCTCTTCGTCGTCAGCACGGCGGCTGGCGAAGGAGAGGGCACTGACGAAGAGACCGGTGAGGGCCACAGCGACAATGCTTGGGGCGAACGATGGAACAGCGCTGGCACCGATGGTCTCCACAACGTCTGGCAGGAACTGGTCCGTGGCCAGGAAGTTGCTGGCAGGCTGGTTGGCGTGGTTACACACGTCAGCCGTAGCCAAGGAGGTCATGATGTTGTTACACCAGTTGCTGTCTTCGAGCAGTGGTCGGCGTTCCGACGTCTTGGTGGCGTTCTTACCGTATTGACCGGGCTTGGACCATGGGTCGTCGCTCTGCACGTTGTTGATGATAGCGTAGTGCGATCCGGGCTCATCAGCCTGGAAGCGGTCTGCAGCGGTCACCGACATGTCGCAGGGGTTGGCCAAACAGGTCACAACGTCCATCTCGACCCACACATGGGTGGTGTCCTTGGTGATGTAGACGTCCTCGGTGTACTTGACGCTGGCACCGTAGTCGGGCACAGCGTAGTAGCGAGTCAACTCAGCATCATCATGGCCGTCCGTGTGGTAGGTGATGGCCAGCATGTGGTCGTAGCGGTATGGGCCTTCGTCGCCACCGCCGTTGACGGCGATGGTGACCGGCACGTAGGTACCGGTCATGACGTTGGTGACACCGTTGAAGCTGAAGCCAGCATCGTCGTCGAAGTAGTAGTCTGGGACCTGCTCACGGACGTTCTCAACTCGAACACCGATTTCCTTCGTAGCCACACCTTGCTGGTAGTCAGCGATGGCCATCACGCTGTCGTCGTAGTTGGGCACGTACGTGTTGTACTCGCCTTGCGTGATTGGGGCTGTTGGTGTGTCTCGGAGGACCAAGCGGATCTGACAGTACTCGGAACCGGACGGACCAATCTGGTGGATACCGTTGTTGTTCAGGTAGTCAATTTCCCAGTCGTTGGCGTTGGTCGTAGCGTCCTCGATGAGGTCGAACACGAGGTCATCACCGACGATGGTCGTGGTGAAGTAGTTCGTGTAGACACACTGGTCCGTGGACTCAACCGTCCAGGTCAGGTCGTCGAGGTCGTGGTCAACGTCGGCCTTGATAGCGGACAGGTCGTAGGTCAAGTTCGCCACGTTCTCGTCATCTTCCATCAAGGAGATGGACCATGGGAGAGCGGGGATTGAGCCGTTGTCTGCCACCATCACGGTGTCCGTCGTGCGGTTCCAGTCCATGATGACCGGAGCGTCGTTGACTGGAGCAACCGAGAAGACCACATCAAACGTGTCGGCGTTCTGGTTCTCTGCACCGTCGTCAGCGAGTCCGAGCGTGACCGTACACTTGCCACCCAACTCGTTGTTGGTGTTTTCAGTGATGGTCAGTTCGTTGTTCACAATAGCGACGTCAAAGGCAGAACAGGCGTCCGTGGTACCGATGTCGACAGCGCTGGCGGACCAGGTGTAGACTTGGCGGGTTGGAGCCTGCTCGTTGGCCATGTCTCGGATGTAGGAACGGGTTGCGTTCGACACATCACCCAAGAACTTGGTGTGCGTACCGAATCCTTCTGGAAGGATGTTGTAGTTTCCGTCATCCTCTGAGAAGATAGGCATACAGTCGATGTCGACACGCTCTTGGTTGCAGATTGTCGGAGCGTCGTTGATGTTGTTCACCGTGAAGGTGATGTTGTGGGTGTCGCTCAGACCGTTGCTGTCCGTGACCTCGAAGGAGAACACTTGCGTACCGAATTGGTCAACGTGAGGCGTGAGGGTCACGTCCTGTCCGTTGAGCACGCTGTGAAGCAAGTCGTCGTTGTTGAAGGCGACTTGCGTTCCTTCTGCCATGGTCCAGGACAAGGAGGCCTCCTCGTCTTGCACGTCATCAGCCAAGTTGGTGAGGCTGAAGGTGAACGCACCCGTGTCTTCATCTCGGCTGAAGTCAACCAATCCGTCGTCCGTGTCCGTGCCTTCGGTGTCGATGACTGGACAGGCACGCTTGATGTCAATTGTGCTCTGAACGTTGGTCGTGTCGCCTGTTCCTGCAACGTACGTGTCGTCGAAGACAACGTTGGTGGCCATGGAGATGTCCTCCACGGTTGCCCAATCGTAGGCACAGGATGCTGGCGTCTTGATCATCAGGTCGTAGTTCTTCTGTCCGGTGGCCGTGGTGCTGCCCTTGTAAGACTGGTAAACCAAAACCTCAGAGGTCAAGGTTCCGTCAGCAAGGTCGCCGTGGGTCAACTCGACGGTCATGAACTTGGAGAGGTCCTGCAGGGTAGCAGCGCTGTCCAAGGTTTGACTTGGGTGAGCGATGCTGATGTCAGCCGTGGTTTCCTCTTGGACGATTGCGACGATGTCGATCTCGTCTGGCATTCCACCGATGCGGCTCCATGGGACGCCGAACTCAGCGAGTGAGGTCGAGAAGTCCACGTCGATGTTGGCCGTGCTCAGAGAGGACGGGCTCCATCCGAGGAAGCCGTAGCTGTAGAGGTCGTAGGAACCTTCGCTGTCAGCCCACAACACGTAGTTGGCGCTGAACGGCAAGTCGTGTGCACCGCCGAGGCCGTTGTATCCGACGTCAGAACCGCCGCTGCCGGTGTTGAGGTAAATCAACACGTCCGAGTTGGACAGGTCGCTGTTGGTCATACCGAAGAAGATACCGTCGCCCTCGATGTAGGTCACCAGGAAGTCGTCCGTGCCGTCGCCGCTCATTACACCGGGCATAGCAAAGCCAGATGGGTTGAGGGCGTTGCCGCCGTTCCAGTCTTCGTCAGAACCGTCGATGCTCATGGCATCAGGTTGGAACGATGTGGAGACGTAGGAGGCACGCTCGTCGTCGGTGGACATCAAGAGAAGGGCAACTTCACTGGTTGGGTCGGCACCCAAGTGGGTGGACTCAATGCTCATGAGGTTGGCTTCGTCAATGACGGCCGAACTGGCGACGACAATCTTGCTGGGGTCCAGCGTGTTGCCGATCGAGGTCACATGGGCGTTGTTGCCAGCGTTGACTTGAACATCCGAGGCGGACCACGTCATGTTCTCAACGGTTCCGGTAGCGTCAACCACAGACAGAGCGGTGGTTGCGTCGGACACACCACCGTCCCAGCGGAACGGTGTGTCTTCGACGTACATACCGATGGCACCGGAGGCGTCCATTGGGTAGACCCAAACATCGGGGCTGCTCACAACGTGGAGACCCGTACCGGTGGAACCACCGTCAACGTGTGCGTCAATGGCCACCACGTAGGTGTCTTCAGCGTACACACCGTAGTCCGTACCGGCGATGGATGCATCGCCAATCAAGAAGAGGTCGCCGTTTTCCTTACTGACACCGGTGGCATAGCCGCTGATGTCCGTACCGTTGAGGGTCAGGACCGAGTTGGCGTCGTCGCCGAGAATACCGACGGTCGATGCGAGGCTGTCTCCGGAGAGGACAGAGTCCACGTCGCTGTAGTCGCAGTCTTCGATCACGATGGCGTTGTCGCCGATGTTGATGGTGTTCGTAGCGGACTGAATAGCCACGGAGTCACAGTCGGTTGCGGTGATACCCACAGCGTTCGGTGAGGTTCGGCCGGTGGACAGACCGATGGTGTTGCCACTTACGGTTGGGCCAGAGTAGCCTCCACTGCCGCCCGAGGACTCAGTGACGCTGATGGTTGCACCACCGTCGCCCCAGGAGTCGCTCACGACCAGGGTGTAGTTTCCAGCGTCCGAGTAGGAGCGGAGCGGGTTGTAGTTCGTGTTGCTACCAAACGAGTAGGTAGGCCAGCTGTCCTTCGTGCCGTCAGGCTTGGTGATCTCGATGCTGATTTCGTAGCCCCAGCTGTCGGTCCCCAGGTTCACGTCTGCGGTCTTACCCGAGCCGAGGTTCCAGGTACAACTGGTGCTTCGACGGTAGTCGCTGCTTCCAATCGAACAAAGCGAGTTTGTTGGGCTTGGAGGCGCTTCCATACCGTCGAGGTAGATACCACCGTCAGCGTCGGTCAGCGTGTTGTCCGTGATGTTTCCATCGCCACGGAAGATGTAGATACCCGTGGAGGTTGCATCGCTGATGCCGCCAATGTCGTTTCCGTCAATGGTGAAGTCCGACACACGGTTGAGGTAGAAGGCGTCGTCGCCACCCTCGACCGTGTTGTCAGCAATCAAGACGTCATCGGTTGAACCGGGGTAGATGGCCACCGCATGTCCCATTTCTGGGTTGAACTCGTTGTCGGTGATGGTCACGCCCTGAGCCTCGTTTGTGGTGTAGAGCCAGACATCAGCGATTTCACCGCCGTTGGTGAACACGTTGTTGCTCACCGTCAGGTTGTCGGTACCGATTTCACTGGTGCTGTGGCTGTAGTAGTACGGGGACCGCTCGGACATGACGCCAACGCCACAGTCAACGAAGTTGTTGCTGTCGACGATGTTGCCGTCGCCACCGTTCATGATGATACAGATATCACCGTAGTTGATGGCGTTGTTGAGTGCAGTGTAGCCCTTGTAGTGCACGAAGGTGTTGTTGGTCAACTTGAAGAAGTCCAATTCATAGCTGTTGTAGTATCCGTAGCCCATTGCACCGTTCACGGAAGCAAGACCTGAGATGGTGGTGTTGTTCATGTCAATGTTCAGCGAATAGTAGCGGTAGCCAATCGAGAATCCTTGCGGTGTGCCGCTGTTGGAGACTGCGATGGCGGTCACCGAAGCATCGTGCATGTAGAGGGTCGTTTCACCGCTGTAATACGGATACATTCGGTTGTTGCCTTCAAAGTCGTAAGAAGCAGTGGAGATCCACGTACTGCCGTTCCAGTTGTGCTTTCCAGAGGCCAGATACATGAACGGCGAATCCATCATGACGGTTTCACCCTCGAAGTCGTTGCCGTCGTAGGTTCGCAAGTAGCCGTATTCAACCAGGCCGTTCGAGTAGGTGCGAGTACCGGTTGAGCCGAGGCCGCTTGCACAGCGCTCTTGCTTGATGTAAGCCGTGGAGGTGTAGCAGATACGGGCCGTGAACGTGTCTTCAAGGTAAACGGTGTCCGTGTTTCCAGGTGCATCCGTGAGGGTCATGTCGTGGAAGACATATCGGAAGTCAGCCTCGTTTGAGCCGCTGTTCGTCCACGAATAGGCGATGGTTGCCGAAGCAACCGCCTCGTAGCCGTTGAGGTTCTTGGTACACACCGAAGCACAGGTTCCAGCGTCAACGGTCTGAGTCACATAGGTGATGTCGTTCGCAACACCGTTGGTGTCGGATTCGGCCATGCCGGTCACCGTACCATCAGCGTCCTTCAGAATCACCATGGTGCCGTCCACGTCTTCGGCGGTTCCCGAGACGTTGGCCTGCAGCGTGATGTCAACCTGTCGAAGACGACTGAACTCACCGGTTCCGGTGACTTCTACGGTCGTGCTGTCAATGGACCCTTCAACGAACTCCATGTTGGCCGAGCCGGTCAGCAACACGTCCTTGGTGTTGGACATGACCACGTCGGTGAGGAGGAAGTCCCCATCACCGTCGGACTCGATTCCCACAGCGTTGTTTTCGATGTTCATGTTGTTGAACTCAACATCGGAACCAGTTCGAGAACCGTACTTGAAAGCTGCACCGGTGGATCCCATGATGGTACCCGAAAGGTCGCCACCAAGGTCGGACTGGTAGTAGATACCAGCGACGGCTTGGTTCTCGAAGTCGATGTTCTCAAGGTCCATTTGACCTGAGGCCGTGTTGGCCACGAGCACACCGTAGTTTCCGCTTGAAACATTCACACGGTCGGCAGAAGCGGACGTTTGTCCGACAACCTCGATACCCGAGGAACTTGGGCCGACAACATCGATGTCTTCGAAGTGTCCAGCAGCGAAGGCTCCACCGATTTCAATACCGGTGGTGGCTCCCGTGATGGTTCCTTCCTTGAACAACGCTGTTCCGGATTCACGGACATAGTCGCCAAGCGTGCTTGGGTCGTTGCCTGAACGGGCCACGAAGTCGTAGCGATCTTGGTAGTTGTCCGAGCCACGGTGAAGCACATCCATCCAAAGGTAAACCTTGGAAATGTTGCCGCCGTTAGCGGTTGCTGCGGAAATGTCGACGACCGGGAAAGTCATACGAGCACCTTGACCTGAGTTCATGTAGTAGGTGTAGGCGTAATCAAGGCAGACACCGTAGTTGTTGGGGTAGCCACCGGAAGCGTAGCTTGGTGGGTTTCCAACGTTTCCAGGTTGACCTGGGCCGGTTGAGGGCTGTCCGTTGCTTCCTTCAGGAGGCGAGTAGACACCGTTGAAGTAGAAGGACGGGGAGTAGTAGCCCCAGTACTTGTACGGGTAGCGAGACTGCCACGTGCCCGTTGGGGAGAACTCCGTCGTTTCCCAATCGAAACCGAACTCATCGGGAGCCTCGTAATAGTCGGGCCAGCCCACGGAGTTTCCAAGCCAAAATCGGTGCATGTAGTAGAACCATCCGTCGTAGCTGCCGTAGTTTTCTCCGGGAGATTCAACAGCGTAGTAGTTACAGTGCCACGATGGAGCACCGCCGGAACCACCGTTGTAGGAGTGGGTGCCAGCAGTGACGGCTGGATCGTTGCTACCGTAGGGGTAGTAACCCTCTTGCCCGCTGTCGGTGATGTTCCATGCGTTTCCAGCATCGTCCTCGAACATGACGTTCATTCGGTCGGTGATGAAGTAGTACTTGCTCGTAGCATAGTTGTAGCTTGGGTGAGCGTTTCCACCAGCGTAGATGGAATTGGCGCCGACCTGCAGGTAGTTGCCCGTGCCCAAATAGGTGGACAGGTCAATCTTGTAAGTCGTCCAACCAGCAGCAGCGCCCGACAAGGACGTACTGCGGTAGATGGTTGGAAGTGACATACCGCCGTAGGCGTTGATACCAACGGTGTTGCCCGTTGAGGTAAAGCCGTCAACTTGAGGAGCACCGTTGTACGCCTGGATACCGACAGCTGCGTTCTTGACGATGATGTCGGTGAGCGTTGCGCCAGAGTTCTCGACCCAAATCGCTGTGCCGGTTTGTCCGGTGTTGATGATGCTGGAAGAATCAATGTTGGCAGAGCCGCCTTGAATCTTCACCGTAGCCATTTCGTCAGCCGATGCAGACGAGCCGAAGATGGTCGCAGAGTCCATCATGTTCAGCGTAGCACCGTTGCCAATGTAGAGGGCCGATTCGGTGGTAGCATCCCAAGCGACGTCTCGCAGGTTTGCGTGGTCCAGCGTCAGCGTACCGCCGTTCTGGATGTCAATGTGCAAACCGTAGGTCGATGAAATCGCTCGGATGGCCGCAGGGCTTCCGGAAGTACCGTCGTTGTTCGCCGTCAAGAAACCGGTGTCCTTGATGGTGATGACAGGGGACTTCGTGGCCGTGCTTTGAACTCGGAGCGAACCGCCTTGCAACTCAAACCCGCAGGTGTCGAGCATCAAGTCATCCGACACCGTGATCGACGTGTCGTCAAAGGTGAAGGTGTTCGTAGCGCTGTCGTAGTTTCCACGCAGGTCATAGCCGTTGGTGGTCTGACCGGTGTAGAAGGCATCGTTGATCAACTTGTAACAATCCAGAGTTGGGTCGTTAAAGAGGATCGGAGCAGGTTCCAAGAGCAAGTCGAGGTGGGTGCCCCAAGTGTATCCACTGCTGGGGTACCAGCTGCTCGCCAACGTAGCGTCGGGGTAGTTGTCGGGGTAGGTCTCGTTTTGACCCGCCGTACCGAAAGCACGTACGATGTGGTCTTCGTAGGTCGTACCGTCGCTGTCTTCAACGACAACCCAAACACTGGTGTTTCCATCAGCGTCCGTAATGTGGCTGCCGACCTCGAACAACTCGTTCAAGCTGCTGTCAAGCAGTGAAGCAGACACGATGTGGTCTGCCTTGTAGACACGAGCCGTTGGCGTCTGTCGGTAAACGGACACGTTGGCCAAGCCACCGAAGTAGACCATGGACGGGTTGGAACTCGACGAGGACACATCGTAGGCACAGTTTCCGGTGTCTCCAGAGGAGTCCGAACAATCGTTGCCGTTGATGTCAACGTCCACCAACACCACGTTGGTTCCGGAACGGGCCTTGGCGACTTCCGTCGTACCGCTGCTCACTCCGGTGCTCGTGATGCTCGATTCACCCACGGTGATGTGGGAGTTTCGACCGTCGATGACGTGAGCGGAGCTTGAGCCGTGGCCAAAGTCAGCGCTGTCAATCGAGACGGTGTTCTTCGCAGAGGAACTGGAACAGCTGCTCTTGAACGATTCCAACGAGGGGCTGTCCATCAAGATGGACCAGCCACAACCCGACACCGTAATGGCATCGACATCCCAGTTGTTCATCTTCATGGATTCCGTCGTGATGGCGGACCCGCTGATGGATACATCTTCAGCGGTGATGTCCGTGAAGGTTCCTGGGTGCATGCGTTGCATCGTGATGTCGCCAGCCGTGACCGTATCGAGGACGGCGTTCGAGCTCGAAGCACCGTTGCCCGTTTGTGACCATCCACCGGGGATGAGCCACAGGTCAGCACTGCCAAAGTCAACGTCGGTCATGATGACGCTTCCCATGGCGTTGATGCCTGAGTTGGCGTAGCTGTCGACGTCAACGTTGTTCAGAACGACGTTGGAGTTGGTGCCGTACATGGCATCAACGGCCACACCGGTCTGAGCCGACGGGTTGGTGACCGAGATGTTTGAGAGGGTGACATCTTGAAGGTCAACATCGATGAAGTTCACGTAGGAGTTCTCCACCGTCAGGTTCTCAGCGTGCAAAGCACCAGCGGTTGAACCTGGGTAGTTGACGATCGTACCGCCCCACGACTTACCGTCGGTGTTGCAGTTCTTGATGGTCCCTTCCTTCAGGGTAGCGACGGTGTTTTCGGGGAAGTTGAAACACGCCTCGTCAACGCCGTCGATTTCGAAGTCTTCCATGGTGAGGACCGTACCTTGGCCGCTACCGTGCGTGAACACGGCACCGACGTTGGTGAAGGTGACATCGCTCATGGTGTAGTTACCCGTGTTACAGTCGGCTGTTGAACTTCCACAGGATGGTCCGGTGTTGTCGTGTCGGCTACCGGAGCGGAACACGGCGTCGGAGGTGTTGAGGAAGTTCACATGGCTGAACTGGTGTCGGTCATCGGTACCGCCCGTTGTCGTACAGTCGTCGGTGAAGGCCATACCGACCCATTCTCCACCGTTCATACCGGTGATGTTGATTGGGTGGGTCTCGTTAGCGAGGGCCGTCATCTTGGTGCATGAACCGTCAAAGGAGATACCCTTGCCTGCTGCGACGTAAATCTGAACACCAGGCTTGATGGTCAGGTCAGAGGAGACAACGAGGTAGTCGTTGGTTGGGTTGATGCGGATTGGGCTGTCGGTCAAGTCCCACACTGGGTCGGACGTGATGTCAGCCGTGACATCGGTACCCTTGCCTTCGTAGGGCATCACACGGTAGTAGGTCGAACAGTCTTGGCTCGTGGTGACGAAGCAGTAGTAGTTGTTGTAGCCAGTCCAGAACGGAGCGATGGTACCTGGGCGAGCCAAGCTGCTGCCAGAGTATGGCAGAGCAGGCTGGTGGTAGGTCCAAAGGCTGCGCTCAACGTTCGTGTTGCCGTTGCTGATGAAGTACATCGAGCCTTGTCGGCTGAGTTGGATACGGTCGTTGGAATCATCGCCGTCGTAGGTCGTACCGAAGTAGTCGAACTCGAACCCTGCTGGGATGTCAATGTTCGCGTTGCAGCGAGCCTTGTACGTGTTCCAGTAGTAGGACGAGATACAGTAGTAGAGGTACGGTCGGCCGTTGGAGGTGCCCGTCAGCGCCGTGTCGGCGTTGGTGACCTCAACCAATCCTTTGTCGAAGGCTTCCCATGCATGCGAGGTGGAACTCGTCGAGATGCGGAAGTTGGACGTGGTTGGCACGTGACCGGGGTTGGTGTTGAAACTCGTCGAGGAAGAGTGCGCAATGCTGTCACCCTTCTGACGGGTTTGGTCCATGTAGCCGATCGACCAGGAGTTGTATGTGGTGCGGCAGTTGCTGTCGTACTTGAATTCAATCTCGTTGGTGACGTCATAGAACAGAGCCTGTACCGTACAGAGTTGTCCGTAGGTGTAGTAGGATAGGTCTCGCCATTCAACGACAAACACCTTGTTCGGGTCGCCTCGCTCGAAGGAGTACGTCTGCGATGTGTTGGTGTTGATGCCTTGAGAGACGGTCGAGACGTCTTGAGCCTTGAAGTAGTACTCAACGGTGTCGTTGACTTCCAAATCTTCGACGTCAGCGCTCCAGGAACAAGCAGCCAGAGCACACTGTGCTCGGGTCTTGCCGGATTCCTGAGACATGGCAGCGGAGGTCCAACTACCAGCAGAGCCACCGTCAGGGGTGACTCGGTAGTAGAGTGTTGGACCGACACCTGCTGTGCTGCTCACGTTCAGACCAGCCGCTGGGTCGCCGCCATCGATGATGGTCACCGAAACGGTGCGCTTCTTTGCGTGCGAGTCCTGCATGGCGCTGTGCGTCATCTCAGGCTTGAAGGTGTCAGGCGTAGGTGCCACGTTTCCGACCTTGTAGGTGATGTCGCCGGTGTTGGCTTGACGGCCGTAGAAGCCGGAGCCGAGGGCGAATCCACTCCATCGGTAGGAGGAAGTGGAACCGTAGATCATGTAGTAAGCAGACGTACATCGGTCGGTGCTGATGGAGCGGTAGAAGTAGTACCATCCGTTGGTGGTGACACACAGTCGGTTGGCGGTCGTGGTGGTCTGCGTAGCGTTGAACGAGAACGTACCGAAGCTACCGGTGATGTCGCCAGGAATCGCAAACTTGTACGCTTGGGAGTATCCGTAGGAAACGCTGGACGTAGCGCTGTTTCCACCGGTGAGAGGCACATCGATGCCCGTTTCGGTGTCAACACCAACGGTGGCCCACTTGTTCAGTTGGCTGTTGTACACGAAGATGATGTTCATTCCGGGTCCGTCTTTAGCCCCGACTTGGAGGTAGCCATCGCCGTTGTTGTTCCAGAGGTTCTGGTTGAACTTGTTCGTGCCGCTGTTCATGCCGTAATAACCGTAGGCGGGCGCAGTGTTTCCTCGTGCGAGCCAGTTACCGTAGAAGGTGCTGGTTCCCGTATAGAAACAGGACTGAGAACCGGTGCCACAGCTTGACGTGTCGAACTCAAAGAAGTATTCGTGAGAGTTGCTGTAGTAGGTCAGCTGTCGGTCCATGAAGCCTTGCGGGTTATAGTAACTTCCAGCATGCACGTCGGTGGTCAACACGGTCATCTTCTTGTGGGAAGTTGGTGCGTTGGCCGGGTCGACGATGTCAACCTGGTAAGGGGTAGGCGTGGTTTGCGTTCCGGTCAAGGCAGGCTCGTAGCCGACGTTGGCGCCGTTGCTGCCTTGGTTCAGGTCTTGGAACTTCCAATAGTACTGGAAGTCGTCTCCGTAGGACAGGTCGTCCACACGGGCCTTGAACTTACAGTCGGTGGCCGTGCTTGAACAGGATCCGATGGAGACAAGCTCACCTGCGTCGAATTGGTTGTTGGAGCCCAATCCGTAGGTGGTGGTGCTCCACGAGGTTCCACCGTTGGTGGAGTAGTAGAGCACGGGTGCACCGGAGGAGGTGGTGTCAATACCGGACATGTCGGTCAGCTTGATGAAGAGCGTTCGCTCACCTTCAATGTAGGAATCAATTCCAGTGTAGGGGACGAAGTCCGAGGTTGGGGCATCGGAATCCGTACCACCCGAGTAGGTGATGAGGAGGTGAGAGTTGCGGCTTCCTGAAGCAATACCGTAGGTGTAGAAGTAGGTGTTACCGCCGGTGTAATACTCACCAACACCGACGTTGCCCGTGTTGGCCAGAGCGTTGGTGATGATGGACACGCCACCAGAGGTGGCGCCACATGCCGTAGCGGAGTTACAGAGATTCACGGTCTTCCAACCGGTTCCGCTGCTGCTCACGGTGGCTGCTGACGGCGAGAGACCGATCGACGCCTTCAGGCTTCGAGCGGCGGTACCACCGTAGTTGCGGACCATGTAGGAATTGCTGATGCTGTTGCCGTTACACGAACCGCTGCCCATGCTGTAGGAATAGCGTGGGGCCGTACCACAGCCTTCCAAGACCTTGACCTGGAAGGTTCGGGTGGAACCGTAAGCGTAGTTCATGTATTTCTTCCACTCGATCTTGTCGACCGTTGCTCCGCTTGGGAGGGCCTGAGAAGAGGTGAAGGTGTACTTGTGCCATGGGATGTAATAGTAGGAACCGTAGTATCGGTAGTGGAACCGATAGGTGCTGGTGTAACAGTAGGCGTAGTAGATGTAGCAGTATCCACCGCTGGCGGAGTTCACCTTGATGGACGGGTCAATGGCGACCGGGTAGACTCGGTCCTCGTGGAGAAGCCATTCGGATTCAACCACGGTGATGAGGAGAACCTCTGGGCCGTACACTTGCACGAAGAAGGTACCCATGTAGGGTTCCTCAGCGCCAGCTTCCATGATCATTGGAGCAGGGATTTCAGCAAGGAGTTCCCCGGTTTCGATGTTGCGGATTTGAAGGTCTTCTTGCGTCTTGAAGAGTTCTTCACCGAGCATCGTTTCGCCGGAGTAGAGAGCGTAGCCAACAGGCATGCGCATGCCTTCGCTGAGACCGAAGTACTCGGCTGCCTCAGGAAGAACAGGGACCTCACGAACGATGAGGTTCTGCTTGATTTGGATGCTCTCGACTGCGTAATCCAGGTCGAAGCCTTCTGCGAGCGGGTAGCGGATGACGTTGCCGCCAACTTCTACACCGTTCGGGCTTGGAGCGGTAAAGAACGGTTCTGGAGCAGAACCGGACGCATCGAGGGTCACGAGCACGGGGTTGATTCCCGAGATGATCGGGTCAACGAACTCGTTTGCCTGTACCGAGATGCCGTTTGCGACTTCAGGGGCGAAGTAGGTCATGAAGGTGTTCTCCGTGACCCCATAGCCCTCTGGGTAGGCCTGAATGTTCAGGTCAATGTCTTCCCAAGTGCCCTCACCCGACATGTAGTGGAGAGGTTCGCTCGCCACCATCTGGGTAATGGTGCCATCCTCGTTGAGGAAGGACTTGGTCTTGGCGTCTCGCATCCCTTGCAGTTCAAGCGATGGGTCGTATTCGTAATCTGCTTCAGCGATTTTTTCGGGGAGCGCGAAGTAATCTTCTGCTCCAGTCGAGTCTGCTTCCACAGACTCCACGGTTGCTGCTGTTTCGTTGTTGTCAACGTAGCCGCTCATTGGCATGAGCACCATCAATGCGCACAACAACAGTGCAACCCCGATACCGCCGAAGACGGTCTTTTTCTGGTTTTTCTTATTTCCCAACATATGTCATTCACCCTATACGGACTGTATGCAGTGCATCCCACAACTTACACCATTTATATTAGTTGGGGTACAGAATCTTTGAAAAAATGTCCAAGAATCACAGAACTGCTCAGTCTTCTGTGAGCACATTCAACCAAAAAATCTACCAGAAACGAGAAATTGTAGGAAAAAATATCAGGCCGTTCTGCTGAAAAGAACATCCAAATTTATGTGTCTGAACGGTCGAAGATCCGTCGATGTGTCATCGTCGCCTTTTTTGCATCGCTGCGAGCGCCCCGCCACCGGCAATCACGGCCAAATCGAGCCCAAACCCTGGAAGGGTATCTTCAGCGTCCTGATCTTCGTTGACCTTGACTTGACCGGTTTCGTTCACGGTCGCATCGTCTTCGACAAACCGACCGTCCAAACATGTACCCGCACCAGAAACCACCTCGGACTGTGAGTGAGAACGAACCGTGGCGTTGTTGATGTCCGTGTTGAAATCGTCTCGTTCATACAACGATGTCTCAATGACGTAGCACCCAGGCTCGAGAGAAAAGGTTCGATTGAACTGTTCTCCATTTGCTGCAATATCGTTCCACCACCATACACCTCTCATCTCCTCGGTTTCCATGGTGTTCACGAGGATGATCGCTGTGTACGTCAACCCGGGCTGAAGGTCATTCACTTCTGCTTGGTACACATACGTCCAAGGAGCGTTCTGGTCTTGAGGAGTGTCGGTCGCGAGGATTTCGTTGACGGTGATGGTTTCCTTGCTCAAAGGAGTGAAGTCGGGCGGTTGCCAGAGCCACACCATGTTGCTCTCGTGTTTCCCTGTGTCTTCACCAACGAGCACACGACCGTCGTCGAGAACCAGCAGGTTGTCGGGTCCAGCGAGGTTGTTGATGTCGCATTCATAAGCGTCCGATGCAGTGTAGGGACCCCCGATGATCACGGGCTCAATGCGGTTGACGTTCCAGTTCGATTCCATCGTCATCCGATAGACGATGCCGCACTCGTTCGGTGTGAGATCAATGTCATCCTGTCCGTCCGTCATACCGTTTGCGACGCTTGACATCGCCAGGTAGAGCGTATCGGGAACCTTGGGGTTGAACGCTACGCCCTCCATCTTGTTCCATTCGTCGGTTGCGCCAAGAGCAGCAGCAGCCTTCCGGGATTCAAGGAACGCAACCCTGTCGTCTTCAGCCGTACCGATGACACCGTCACCGTTGAGGTCGTCGTTCAATCGAGCTTCTGCCCAATCGTTGATTTCAGCATCGGAGATGTAGGAGCTCTCGCCATCAACGAAATTCGCTGTGGTGATGCCGTCGTATTCGTCAATCCACCCTTGGACCTCCTGCGAAGAGGACGAACCCAGTTCAATCCAGTCAACATCAAACCCGGTGATGGCGGCGTCTCTCCCTTCATCCTGTGAGACCTGCGCTGCGTAAAGTGTTCCCGAACTCAAATCACCGGCCGTATCTGCGACGAACTTGTAGAGAACGGTCTCGTAGCCGTCATCGGTCAGGTAGACGGTTTTCTCATCGGGCATCACTTCTGCATTCTCATGAGAAAATCGACCCATGGCGAGGTGTCGATTCAGATTTGGCTGAGCCGAAGCGGCGTTTTCGATTTCGATGATGTAGCCGTAATCGTAAGGATTCGGGTAGTGTCCCAAGTAATCTGCGAGCCGGGTTTGGTCGGTGTGGTATCGGAAGCTCTCATCGTTCCACCGTTCCGTATCGTCAAAATAGAGTTCTTCTGAAAACAACGGTGTGCCCCACGGACTGATGCTGCCGAAGCAGAGTACCCAGCCCCCGTTGATGCTGCTCAGGTCGAGCATTTTGCTGTTCAAGACGTCCCACTGCACCGTTGATGCATTCCATTTGATGTCCAGTTGACTGATGCCTGCGGGTCGGTCTTCCCAAGCGGTGTAGAGGTAGCCGTGAAGGCCGTCCGTGGTTGCAGGGACGAATGCATTGTAATCGGGCTTGTGACTCAAATACACTTGCGCTCCATCGTCGGCAGCGTAAATCCCTCCGGCGACACCCCCCTCGGTCAGTGCATCACCGGTCTGCACGAGTACCTGGTAGTCTCCGTAGGACGTACGAATGCCGTGCCAGACGTCGTGTGGGCTGCTGGACGCATCCAACTCGGGAACCGTCTCTGGGAGATGATTCCAGTCAACTCCATGGACAACGCCAACGGTGGCCTTGTAGTCGTCGCGGTCTGGATGCATGGCGTTGACAAAAAAATGCCCGTTGGCGTCAACATGCATGCCCGTGACCTCTGCCTCAGGGGGCATCATCATCATTCGCGTCAGGGTCGCTGAGGCTGAGGCATCATCGCTTTGGCCAGCGACGATTGGAGCCATGCTCAGAAGGAGCAACATCCCAATCGAACAGACGATGAGCGTTGGCTTCTTGCCCATGGTGGACGTTGGAAAACGACTGACAAAAACGTTGCCCAACACCAATGAGCCGTGTGTAAACCTTGTATCTGCAACGACACATCAGGTTGTTGTGGAGAAGAAGAAAAGGCCAGAAGGGGCGCCTTAGCGCCCCTTCCAGCGTTGTACACCTCGGAGAGGTGGATGTGCTTTAGCACGGGTCAGGGATCAGTAATCCCAGTCCTTGCCTTCGCCGCCTTCACCGTCTCCGCGGGAGAGGATGAATGCACCAGCGATGAACGCCACGATGACAACGCCACCGATGAGGCCCCAGGTCCACGTTGGGACGCTGGAGGACGTGTCGTCGCCAGTGTCACCAATCGTGCCGTTGCCGTCGTCGGTGTTGCTGCTGTCGGACACACGGGTATCGATGATGCTGTTCATTGAAGCAGCAGCATCCATGTTGCCCAAGGCGTCCATGGGCACAGCGGTGAAGAAGTACTCTTGACCGGTGCGGATGCTTGGCATGTCGATGCTCACCGTGGTAGCGTCAGCACCCATGGCAGCGTCGGGACATGGCGTAGGCATTTCACCGATGCTGAAATCATCGGTGGACCAGCAAACGTGCCACATGGCAACGTCGCTTGCGTCTCCGGTGATTTCCCAGGTGATGACCCACTGGCCGTCTTGTGCTCCAACAGCAAGGTTGGTAGCGGCGACGTCTCCGTCAACCTGCTTGTCGGCAACAATGCTGGCGATTCCAGGGGTGGAACAGCCTTGTTCGTTGCAGACAGCAACCTCGAGGTGGTAGGTTTCGCCGTGCGTGGTTTGGGAACCGCTGTAGGTGTAGGAACGCTCTTCGTCAGCCACGGTGGCTTCGAAAGCGTCATCACAGTCGGCTTCAGCAGCACAGATGCTCACGACGATGCTGTCGGAGTTGAGCAGTGTTCCGGTGATGTCCCAGTTCATGGCGATGGCTCCACCACGGGTGGCCTCGGCACTGAAGCCGCTCACGGAAGCGTCAGGGATGCTGGCCTGAGCGAGTTCACCGCCCATCAAGACCATCACGCCGGCAGGGACAACAGGGGTGTTGTCGGGCACGTCGTAGGTGAACATCTCGGTGGTGGCGTCCACATCGGTGGCAGCGTCTGAGAGCAAGACCCACTTGCCGGAGCCGTCGATGTACCACAGCGAGGTGGCCTCGACATCCTTGCTGACGATCACGGAGATCGACTGGTCAAGAACATCGCTTGCGGTGTAGGTGGTGCTTGGAGCGTAGTCCATTGCAGCCACGGCAGCGTAGGTGCCGGTGAAGCCTTCAAGTTGAACGGCGTCGTAGGAGGATGCATCCTTGTCAGCGAGGTTGGTGATGGTAAACTCGGACTGTCCGTTGTAGTCGAGGCTGTATTGCACCTCTACACCGGAGTCGGTGGTAGCGGTGGCCACAGCGCTGTTCCAGACAAAGAGATCAATTTCTTGGGAGACTTCGCCGTTGTGAGCGTCGGTGACGACCACGGTAACGGGTGAGTTTCCGATGAAGTCAGGAAGGACCGGAGATGTACAGACGGTTGCACCTTCGGCTTGGCTGCCCGTACATCCACCAATTTCGCCACCAGGGTAGGAGTAAGCGAAGTTCATGCCCTCTCCCGAGGGGTCGTCCACGTCAAAGGCAGACACGGCAAAGACCAGCGGGTCCTCTTGACCGACGACGATGTCGCCTTCCGTGGTCAACTCGAAGGAGGTGATGACGGGGAGGTTGTTGACGACGTCGATGATCATGGTGACTCGGTTGTTGCTGGGTCGCAGGTCGGTACCGCCAGACCAAGGCATGGGGTCGGTATCGGTCGAAGCCTTTTCGTTCATGTGAAGTTCCATCTCAATGGTGTACTCACCGGGCTCCATGATGGCGTTGGTACAAACTGCACCGCCCATGATGCCGAGGGGGGCCCAGGCAGAGGGTTGGTCAACACCCTCGAGACACTCGGTTAGGACACCGTTGTCCACTTGAGCGCCATCAAGGGACACGGTGTAGGAGACATTCCATCCGTATTCCTTGTTCATGTCGCTGCCGCGGTGCTCCACATCGGCGTAGATGAGGGAACAACCGACGTTGAGGTCGCCGTCTTCGCCTTCTTGCGTGAAGGTGGAAGCTGCTCCCGTACAGTCCGAGTTGTAGCCTTGGTAGATGCCCATGCGAGAGATGCGGATGTCGTCGTAGGTGCTCTTGGTACCCGTGAGTTCATCAACGTCAGTCTTGGGTCGGTCATCACCGGTTTCGTCAACTTCACAGAAGTTGTTCCACGTGGTGACGTTCTCGTTTCCTTCAGAGGCTTCGGTGGATTCCACACACTCCTCGTACTGACCGTACATGGTGTAGCCAATGACCTCAGCCGTCAGTTCCCAGGAAGCGTCGGATTGTGTACCGGGAGAAACCACACCGGAGAGTTCCCAGGTGGTCTGGTAGTCAAGCACAGCACGGGTAGCGCTCTGCGTTGCGTTCGGGTCGGTTTCGTTGGCGAAGGTGTCGACCGTAGCGTCCGTTCCTGCGGTGAACGTGGTTACGTCGATGGTTTGACCGGCAGCGGTTTGAGCCGTAGCCTGTCCTGAGAGTGAAAGGGTGACTTCGACGTTGCGGGGACTGAAGGTGTCCGAACCATCGGCCTTGACCATCAACTTGAACGGAAGGTCGCCCGTGATCGAACTGGCGTCAAGGCTGGAGGTTTCCATGGCCTCACCCTGTCCGTCGAGCCAGACCAGGTCAACTTCGACGTCGTACCAGTCTTCGACAATAACGTACACCAGCTCGGCGTTGTTGGCCGTGTCGGTGTCGGTTGGGCTGTCAACAGCCACTTCGATGAGGTATTCTCCTTGGGTTGGGGTCCATATGATGTCGGCCCCGAGTCGCTGGAGCGTCAACTTTCCGCCACCGAGGAAGGCGCCAGAGGCGAGTGGATTGGTGGTGCCGTCAAAATCACAGACGGAGGCATCGTCGCACATCACGTCGCCATTTTCCCAAATGAGGTCGTTGCCGGATGCGTCCTTGGCAACGCCACCGACCGCACCGCTTGAGTCGGTGAGGTAGATGGTAACCGTGTACGACAGTTCGGTGATGTCCGCAGTGCCCTCGTTCTTGATGAACGCAGAGAAGGTCGTCTCTTCGCCCACCTGCAAGGTGTTGCGGCAACCCAAGTCGTTGCACGTGCTTTCTTTTGGTGTGGTGATGGCAACCACGGACGGGTCAGCGCCGGAGCGTGCACCCGTGTCTTCGATTACCACTTGTTCTTCTAGCTCGTGCATGTCCATGCCGGCGAGGAAACTCGTCAGCAACAACATTACGAGGATTACAGGTGTCATATTCTTCATGTCAATACCCCCGAAGGTTCGGTATCCCTCCCCACGCCATGCGTCGTATTTATACTATGGGCAGGGTGAATCAGCAGGGAAAACCGCTCAAAACAAGCGCATTTGGCGTTTTTCAGGTTCTCGTACGCCGTTATACATCCCAAATGGTGCATTTTTTTTGTGAAAAAATACCCGCTAAACTTTACGATAATTTTTACAAATTTCGAAGGGCTGCAGAAGGAGGGATCTTCGAGGCTTGGCGGACGGGAGCATACGTGGTCAGCAAAACGATAACCCAGCCGAGGAAAAATAACAGCGTGGTGCTCAACCAAGGGAACGAAAACGCTGCACCCTCCTGTTCCCAAAGGGCCTTGTATAGAATCACATGAAACCCGTACCCGATGACGAAGCCGTTGAGCATGCCGAGCAACGCCACCCAGGAAACCTCGACTGAAAACAGGCGAAGGACGTGCCGTTGGCGGAATCCAATGGCCCGAAGCATGCCGATGGTGGTGCGTCGCTCGCTTACGTTGCGCACGGTGACCACCCCAATTCCCGCAACGCCAACCAGCAATCCAAGAGCGAGATACCCTTCAAAGAGGGACAAGATGGCGAGGACCAGGGATTGAATCACCATGATTTCGTCGGCCACCGTTTGAACGTTGATGTTGCGGGAAGCCAATTCAACATCGAGAACGTCCTCGAGTTCATTGGCCGCTTGCCGCACTTCCGTTGATTTGCCTTGTGCAGCGGGTTGTTCGCCACGAACACCCTCAACAGGGGTGGCCTCGGGAGCAACGCTCACGTACATTCTGGTCATTTTCCCATCAAACTGTGTTTCCACGATTTCACCGCTCATCCAAACACCGGGCGAGAAGATGTAAGACGACTGTTTGAGGAAGCCTCCAACCACCACCGTTCGGGTGTTTTTCGGATTGGAAAAATCAATTAGTGAAATCGAATCTCCAATTGAGAATTGCAGAGGCACAAGGGTGGTTCCATCTGCCGTCGATTCTAGCCCAAACGACGCATCGAGGAAGACGATGTTCTCGAAGGTGGCCAAAGCCATCCACGCTTCTTGGGACGTGCTGCCAAGGCTCTCATCCCAAGCGTGAAGCGGGAGACCTCCGTGGAGTTTGAAGCCGTCATCAACACCTCGTAAAATGTAAGGCATTCTCTCACCGGCATCGTCCTCCAAATGCACAGGCGCCCGATAGACGCCACCCACGGCGTCAATGTTGGCAAGCGAGGCATGGTCAACTCCCCAGGTCGTCGGATCGCTCCCGAGGTCGATGGGTCGGGACCTTGTTGATGTGAGAAGGAGTTCAAATTCGCCCTCGGCTTCCTCTACGAAATCGGATGAGTACGAATCAAATTGTTCGGTATAGCCCGCCAAGACGACCACGGAAAACATCGTGATGGAGAACATACCCATCACCACAGCGGTACGTACTGGATGAGCCAGTGGATGAGCCAAGGCAACCGAGCCCACAGGGCCTGTTCTTCGGGTGATGAAGGTACGTTTGGCAAGCCAGCCCACGACCTGGGGCGCAATGCTCGTAAGGACCAACACCCCCGCAAAGACCTGCAGTAATCCGAGCACGATGAAGGCCAATTCGTTCGGCTCCATCCCTTGGCGGACGGGGTCCACGGGAGCCAAAACGAGCGTCCACAAGAGGAACAACACCCCGATGGCTCCAAGCGTGTTGCGTGGGGCGTCCCGCGTCCAACGGTTGACGGGTCGTTGTCGGTAGAACAAGACAGGCAGTTGCCAAGTGATGACGGGCGTCAACAAGAGAATCAACCCCACGCCCAACAACACGTAGGTGGCGTAGGAAAGACCGCTGGATGTTCCAAACACGAGCAAACCAGCGCCGCAAAGACCAACCAAACCAAAGGCCACCACCTGCAGGAGCAACACACCCCAAGGAACCCCTCGTTTCAGCACGGAACGTGCGCCCCGTAGCGCCCTGACGATGTTCAACTGTGCATTGTAAAACGCACTGGACCACAGTAAAACGAGCGCCAGTAACGCACCCCAAATCCAGCCAGCAAGGAACGAATCCAACGTCCACGAGAATTCAAACTGCTGAGCCCCAACGGAAGAAAAGATGCTCGAGAACCCCACAGAAATCACCCAAGCGAGGCCCAAGCCAAGAACCGAACCCAACCCTCCAGAGATGAACGCCAACACCGCTCCTTCAAACACAAACAACGAACGGGCATCACTGCGACGTAAGCCAAGAGCACGTACGGCTGCCAACTCGGTTCTTCGCACGTCGGCAAGCAGCATGATGATGGTGAGCGAAAGCAGCACACCAGCGGCCATCGTAAAGGTGCCAAACACGAGGAACATCGCAGAAAGTGCCCCCGACGATGCTTCGGCCTGTTCGGTTGCGTCCAATTGGACAGCTTGGACGTTGAGATGAATGTCTTCAACACCGCTTCGGTCATCAAACCACACCTCCAACGCCTTCAGAGCGGTGTTGTTTTGGGCGCTGAACCCCGGTCCTGAAAACATCAACAGGGATCGGTCGTCGGTCTCAGCCATGGCCAGTGATTCAGCATCAGGAAGGGAAACCAAGCCAAGAACAACCGCATCAAGGTCAGAGAGTTGGTCAAAGCCCTCAACGGAGGTGTAGGCGCCCGCATTGACCAACACCACATCAGAATCGTCGCCGTACGCATACGGCAGCGCGCCCTTCATCGACAGCACCGAGGTATTGGTCAATGCCAGTTGTTGCAGACGTGCCGATGTCAGGACGTGACCTTCTTCGACCTCAAGGGTGGCTTCCTCACCACCGAACGCCAAAACCATCTGGGGCAGGCGTCCAAAGCCAGGTGCGTCAGAAAGGACCGGTAATCGAAGCGTCTCCACGATGGCTCCCGAAGCATTCCATCGCAACAGGCCGTGCTCGTACGTGCACCAACTCCGCTCGCCTTCAAGCGTGAGCGTGGCGGTGCCGTCACACGGTGAAGCGAGTGGAGGTTCACCCACAGTGGTCTGTTCAGGCCATTGTGAACCGTCGATCTGTTCAAAGAATTCATCGGACGTAAGCGACCGGTACGATGAGGTTGAGAGCAGACCTTCAACACGGAGGTACAGGCCGTCATCAGCAAGGAGCTCGTAGGAGAGCACCGTGTTCGGAACGTCGATGCTGAGTTGATGCTCTGTGGCAAGGGAAAGGTTCGGATGAAACCGCAACAGACTCAACCCTTGGTCGCTGGTGCCGAGAACCCACCACGACCCGTTGCCCCATGCCGCAGCAACCGGTGTACTGGACGGTTCGTACAAGGCTCGGTTTGATTCATCTACCAGTTCTGTGTCAACCAAACGGACGTCATCATCGGTGAGAACCACCGCTGCGAAGGCGTCATCGGTCCAAGCGGCGTCCACCAAACGCTGGTCTTCGTCTGCTTGCCAGAGCCATGCATCGCCTCCATCCAACGGTTCGAAACCCAGACCTGACGGCGTGAGGTGCCACCAAGCATCGCTGGCCAGACGGAGAGCGCTCACGTCGCTGTCCGCCAGCGTCAGCAGCGCTTCATCCTCGTGCTGAACATCGATGAGAGGGACTTGCAGGACCTCAAGGAGTGCTGCACTTGGAAACAGCGAGGTCCTGTTATCACGTAGAGCGGCCACATCTTCGCCAGGGATTCGCTGCAGCCCAGCCTTTGACGAGATGGTGAGCGATTCGGTGGCCTCGTCAAGCGTCCAAACCAACCCAACGTCTTCTGCCGTCAGCGTGGCGTTCATCAGCGCCTCCAGCCCTGCAAGGTTCGCTCGCAGTTCAGCATCGTCGATGGTGGAGCCGTAAGCGAGTGAAAGGCGATTGAGACGACCCTCCATGTTGAGAAGCGACTGTGCCGTGGCTAAATCGGTGAACACGGCTGGAGATTTTGTTCCTGCCATTGCGCCCTGTCCTTCGTTGGGAACAACGGCATGGACCGTCACCGAAACCGAAGTTCGAACTCGAGAACCGTCCTCGGTGATGAAGACGCTCAGGTTCAACCGTTCACCTACGGCAACCTCAAGCGTTTCAGCAGCGACCTCGTTGAGCACCACGTGGACGATGGCGTCCTGCGTGTTGATGGCTTGGAGTTCGGAAAAACGCAGACCTTCTCGAGGGTCGAGTGGAGCCCAAATTCCTTCATCATCAACGGTTGCGTTTCGGGCAAAGAGGGTTACAGAGGGTTCTGCTCGTCCGTTCTCAGCAGCGAGACCGACCGTGCTGACCACACCGTATTGGCGGCCATCCAAATGCGAACTCAGCGTGCCGTGGTTTTGGAGGCGGTCCCAAAACTCAACCGCCACATCCTCGTCAAATTCCACCGACAGCCCCGTCATTGGGTCCACACCGGCCATCAACACATCGGTTTCACCCCACGCCGCCTGAATCTCCTGCCCCACCGTTGCATCGAGAGAATCCCCCACAACCAAGGACGACGTGATGACCGCTGATGCGATGACAAGTCCAGCAATCATCAACGCAGATTGTCGCTTTCTACGCCGGATGTTTTCCTTGGCGAGACGCCATACGAGCAGGCGCTGCGGCACAAGCATCGGCTGAACAAACAACATGGACATGATGCCGACGAGCAGGCCCCCAACGGCCATGGTGAGCGTTGATGCCCCCAGCCAACTCAGCAGCAATCCAGTGAGCACACCGTCAATTGGTCCTGCGATGAGCAGGAGAACACGATGGCTCCACGGAAGTTGGCTCCAACGACGGGCCACGAGAAGGGTGGACAGGCTGAGCGCAAAGACCAGTATTCCAACGAACACCAGCCACAACAGCACGTTCACTCCTCCTCGCGTGCAGGTTGTTGTGCATCCGATTGAATCGTTCCGTCGCTCATGGTGATGGTGCGCTGACACTGCGACGCGATGTTCGAATCGTGCGTGACGATGAGAAACGTGGTGCCCTGCTGTTGGTTCATCTCCGACAACAACCCCATCACTTCCGTGGACGTTGCGTTGTCCAAATTCCCCGTTGGCTCGTCACACAGAATGATGGATGGCCGATGAACGATGGCTCGCGCGACGGCAACGCGTTGCTGTTGACCTCCAGACAACTCCGCAGGCCGATGTTCGCCACGGTCACCCAACCCGACCCGTCCGAGCGCCTCCATGGCTGCTGTTCGCGCATCGTGCGGGGCGTAGCCGTTCAACAACAAGGGCAACTCAACGTTTTCAACAGCGGACAATACGGGAAGGAGGTTGAAATCCTGAAAAATGAACCCAAAATGCTTGCCTCGAAGATCGGTGCGCTGGTCATCTGAAATACCGTAAAGCGGTTGACCGTTTACGGTTACCGAGCCGGATGTGGGCTCGTCAATTCCTGACAAGATGTTGAGCAAGGTGGTTTTTCCACACCCGGATGGACCCATCACCGCCACCATCTCTCCCGAGGTGACGACCACGTCAACACCTCGGACGGCTTCAACGGTGGATTCTCCCGCCTGGTAGAGTTTCCAAAGCTGGGTGGCTTGGAGCGCTGGTGTCATGAGTTGACGAAAGGGAACTGCATTCATAAATCCCTGCCCGAAAGGCATCCCATGGCCACTGAAGGCGCCACCGTTGAAATTACCGTTATCGCCTTTGGACCCGTTGCTGAACGGCTTGGAGGGCGCCAACACCGGCGCGTGGTCGCTGCAGGCTCAACCATCAGAGCCATGATTGAGGGATTGGATCTCAGCGATTGGATTTCCTTTGGCCTTTCCGTGGCGGTGAACGGTGAGCGCTGTTCGGTGGACACCGTGATTCAGAACGATGTTGAAATCGCGCTTCTTCCACCGGTAAGCGGGGGCTAACCCTTTCAATTAGGACGGAAAAAAGGAAAGCCTTCAACAACGGGGAGCACGAGGGACAACCGAGGAAGGACCATGGTGGGTGGACTTGGACCGCTTGAATTGAGCATTCTGCTCTTGCTGTTTTTCGTGTTGTTCGGCGCACAGCGTCTTCCCGAACTCGCCAATGCGCTCGGCCGCTCCAAAGGTGAATTTCAGAAAGGACTCTCCGAGGCCACCAGCATCGGTGATGCCGCAAAAACGGTGGTTGACTTGGAAGCAGGGGGCCGAACCCCCGACCAGGTTCTCATGGACAGGGCCAAGGCCGTTGGCCTTGAGCCAGCGGGCATGCCGCTTGAAGAAATCGAAACGAAAGTCAAGGCGCTTGAGGCGCTGCAAGGCGACGGCGAAAACGAGTGAATTCAGCCCCGTTTGCGCTTGATTTCCACAGGCGAACCGCAGATTGAGCAATCGCCCAACTCACCTTTCTTCGACCGGTGCACCTCATCAGCGAGGGAGGAAGTGGCTCCGCAACCCTTGCAGCGCTGCTGCCAAATCCAAACGTGCTTGGAAGGAGCGTTCGCAACGGATTCCACCGAACCTCCCGCATGTTTGTAGCAATTCTGGAGGCGGTAATCATCCGTGACCAAGACCGCCTCGGCCTCCAAAGCGAGAGCGAGTACGTCGATGTCAACATCCGAAAGCCGTGCAAAATCACCTGTGGCCTCTGCGCAGGCCTTTGCTTGAGCACGAGCGTCTACGGACACTGCTCTCCACTCAAGGTCAGCCGTATCCACCAAAAGCGCACGAGCATGGCTCAACTGCTCAAGTTCAGACCGTTGGGAATGAGCACACACACCACCCGCCAATTGCGCCGGCGGCCAGTGGAGCAACGCTGCTGTGTCCAACACCCGTACCATGAACAGATGAACAGAATGTCCCCCATGAAGCCACCGCTCACCCCTATCTTCATGAAAGGCAGCCGACAGGGAACACCATGAGTTGGAAGGCGAACATTCTGGACGCCTTTGAGGTGTTCGGGCCTGCCAGCCTGTTCGTGCTCTCGTTCACCGAGGCCATCGTGCAACCGATTCCACCGGATGTGATGTACATCCCCATGCTCGCCAACGCCGCAGGTGATGTTCCGCTTGTGGTGTGGTTGTGGTTCACGGTCACCGTGGCTTCGGTGCTCGGTTCCCTGGTTGGCTATTGGATCGGTCAACGATGGGGAACTTCACTGATGAAGCGCTTTGGTCAGGAAAAGCACCTGACAAAACTCGAGCACCTGACCGAAACGTACGGGACCTTTGGTATCTTCATCGCCGCCTTTTCTCCCATCCCGTACAAAGTCCTGGGCTGGATGGCAGGCATGGGCCACATGGCCAAGCGGCCGTTCATCGTGGCGGGATTGGCCGGACGCGGCTTGCGCTTTGGCCTTGAGGCGGTCCTCATCGGGTTGTACGGAAACCAAGCACTTGACGCCATGATGTGGTTTCTGGACAACGAAATCCTTCTCGCCGTTCTCTTGATCCTCATCGGTGCGGGCGCATGGTTGGGCTGGAGATGGTGGAGCGAACTGGGCGACCGACCGCCTGCCAACAACGCTTGAAGCTCCACGACCGTCGGCCACGGGAACGGTTATGAACGGGACGCAAGTGGGGCAAATACCGCTCGCGTGGTGTAGCCAGGTCCATCATTACGGGTTTTCATCCCGTCGACCCGGGTTCGAATCCCGGCGCGAGCATATTTACTGCCCTATCTTCATTTAATAACGAACGCTGTCATTCTTTTTATCTTGAAATCCAACACGCCAAGCAGGCATGTTTGCGAGAAACTTTAGAGGCCTCCCTCTCAAGGGAAGCCCATGGTCAACACTGGAGATACCGCCCCTGCCTTTACCCTTCGAGCCACCGATAAGCGAGAGGTCTCGCTCTCGGAATACGCTGGCAAAACCGTCATCCTTGCCTTTTACCCCGGCGCCTTTACCGGCGTGTGCGACAAGGAGATGTGCGCTTTCCAAGACAACATGGCGGCCCTGAACGACGCGGATGCAGTCGTCCTCGGCATCAGCGTGGATTCGCCTTGGGCCAACGCCGAATTCGCACGAAAATACAACCTTGAGTTTGAGTTGCTCTCTGACCTTGACAGGGAAGCGGTCAACGCTTACGATGCGGCCTTTGTGGGTCTGGGCGGCATTGGAGGCTATGTTTCTGCCAATCGAGCGGTCATCATCATCGACGGCAACGGAACCGTTCAGTATCGATGGGTTGCTGAAAACCCAGGTGTTGAACCGGACTACGCCGAAGTGGTTTCAACCGCTGCAGGCCTCTGAGCCGAAGCGGCTCGTGCGCAGGCCCCACGTCATGATCAGGCCAAGGTACCGTTGTTGTAATCCTCAATCGCCTGATAGATTTCTTGACGCGTGTTCATCACAAAGGGCCCGTATCGGGCAATCGGCTCGCCAAGTTCGGGGCCGCCGAGAATCAACAGCTCTGCGCCGTCTTCCTCTGCGGTTAAGGTGACCGAATCGCCCTCCGACAGCAAACCCAGCCCACCGTCATGAAGCGAACGTCCCTCGATGTCCATTGAACCGCCAAAGGCGTAAATCATGACGTTGTGGTCGTGTTCGCACGCATGCGTGTAGGAGGCTCCTGCTTCCATCTTGAGGTGAATGTAGGTGATGGGAATCACCGTGTCAATCACCGCTTGTACACCCAGCGCTTCACCTGCAATCACCTTCGCCCAGACCGCTCCATCCTCACTGCTGGCTTCGGGAATGTCGGACGAAGGGATGTCTTGATACCGAGGAGGCATCATCTTGTCCTTTGAAGGCAGGTTGACCCATATTTGGAAGCCATGCATGCGCCCGCCGTGTTCCATCATGTGGTCTTGCGGCAATTCGGAGTGAATCACACCGCGCCCTGCCGTCATCCACTGAACGTCTCCCGGATTGAGATCGCCGCTGTTGCCTGCTGAATCGGCGTGCTTCATGCCGCCAGAGAGCAAATACGTCACCGTCTCAAATCCCCGATGCGGATGGTCCGGAGCACCCACTGCTTCGCCAGGAGCATAGTGGACGGGACCCATTTCGTCAAGAAGCAAAAACGGGCTCATCAAGCGCCCCATGGCAGCGGGCCTTCGAACTTTGAAGCCTCCACCCTCAAGTACGGTGTGAGTGGGTACAATGGAATGCAGTGTTCGCTTCATGTTTTCACCTTCGTGTCATGGAATTCAAAATGGCTTGTATGGTATCGGGATTGGCGGGCTTTTTCTTGTTGGTCACCAACGAGCGCCCCAACACCACGCAACCAAGGAAGGAAAATTGCATCCGCATGGCCATGATGACGTGTTGGCCGCCGCCTCCTGAGTGGGTACCGAGCGCCACCGTGCGGTCCCGGAAGAGGCGCCGGAAATCATCACCGTCTCGGCTTAACCAAGCGATAGCGTTGTTCAAGACGGGCGGATAGGACCCGTTGTACTCGGGCGCAAAAACAAACCATGCATCACCGTCCTCGAGCACGGTTTTCAAGTCTTCAAGGCCCTCCAGAACGGGTGTAGCTTTTTCTCGTGCTACCGTGTAAACTGGGAAATCATAAGCGTTCAGCGAGACGTGCTCCACCTCATGACCCATCTCAACGGCGTAGGCCTCGACTTCCTTGGCCAGTGCGGCATTGTTGCCGTCCGAAGCCTGGATGAACACAAGCCTTGCCATGGTGATGGCAGGAGGCCCCCCGCTTTATGATTGCCAGTTTCACAGCGAGGACCTTCAAGCCCGTGCCTGCTCAACCTCTGCAGCTTCGTAAGCCGCCGTGAATCGCGCCATCCACGTATGCCTCGGTTGCTTGACCTCTCCCGCAATCACATCGTGATGCTCGGCGAGATAGTGTGGCATCATCTTCACCAGCATCGCCGGCAGCGAGTCGGCCTCAAAGGAGACGGCCCCGCAATCCATGCAGACCATCTGAGGCATGCCCGCACATCAATGGGGGCGATGTTTGAACTTATCCAAGCAGAAAACCACACCTTGACACCGTGAACGGGACAAGGCGTTAAAGGGGACGTGGCCATGTTTCACAGCATGTCAGAAGCCATGATTCTTGAACACGCTGCGTTGACAGATACGGATTTTCTGATTTACACCGGGGACTTTTGTGGCTATTGCCGTGCATTGAAGAACCTCCTCGAGCGGCGGGATCTCAGTTATGTTGAATACAATTTTGACCATCACGACGGGCTACGAAAAGCGGTTGTACAGGCCACTGGCCATCGTACGGTCCCCGTGGTGTTTGACCTTCGGGATGAACAACCCCTGTTCATCGGTGGTTTTGACGAAACCAACCGCTACCTCAAGAAAAGGTCGTGAGCCATTCCTTGAGTGCATCATGGTGCTCGACGGGAATCATGTGCCCTTTACCGTGTTCAATGAGTTCGACCGCCCATCCGGCTGATTCAAAGGTGTGAGCCACCGCCCAGCCGTCTTCGAGCGGAACCCTGACGTCCTTTTCACCGTGCATCCAAAACATCCGCTTGTGTTCGAGTTCGCTCAATCGAAGACGAAGTTCCATCGGACGGACAAGACGCGTTCCCATACAGACCAAGCCAACAATGCGGTCGGCGATGGGGAGTTGAAGCAATTCCTGCGCCATGGCGCCGCCTTGAGAGAAACCGCCCACGACCAAGGGGCCCAGCGGTGCCTCTTCGGCAATCAACTTCTCCAGTTGTGAAAGACTTGCATCCACGTCCATCAGCTCTCTGCGAGACAGCATACGTCTTCGAGTCACATCCGCTTCAAAATCCTCATACCGCCACCACGTGAATCCACGGTTTGGATGACGAAACCGTGCCTGTGGAACGAGAAGCGTCCAACCTTCGGGCAGAATTTTCTCGGCAAACGGTCGCATCATGGAGGCGTCGCCCGTCATGCCGTGCATCATGATGAGGGTCGGCACGTCAACGCCTCACAAGGTCCACTGTGTGATGATACCGCCCGCCACCTTCAGATGAAGTTCAGAGGATTGACCACGGAGGGTGATGGTCAGCGAGTAATCACCTGAGAGCGAAGGGATGGTCCCAATCGCTCCCTTTTCCGAGGCGCTTGAACCCCAGGCCCGAGTCAACGGCGAAGCCCCTTGGTGGTCTTTCATCGCCAACGTGCCGGAGCCGCCTTGGGCGATGTCAACATCGAGATACCAAACCAAGACGTCCCATTCGTTTCCGTCGGGATGGCCGCTGTCGAGGAAGGAATCGTAGATGTCGTTCTCGTTTTCCTGGTACATGCTGTCCAACAAATCACGTGCTTGGTAGAAGTAAACGTCGCCTTCGTAGCCGCTCTTCGTCTGTGTGAGTTCCATCCGAAGTTGTTCGATACCGTCAGCATCCGTCCACACCAAGGAGTCGAGAAAGCCGTCCCGACCGCTGAAGGAATAGATGAGCTTGTGATCTTCGTCGGATTGGGCCACCACGTCAACCACGCCGTTGTAAATGGACGCAGTGGTGGCACTCCAGACCTGTCCGAGCAACGTGAATTGCCACGTATCTCCTTCGTTCCATGGGAAATTGAAGACGGGTTGGGGTTCACCTTGCTCGTAGACGGAGAGACCGTCCATGGTGATGCGACCGAGGAACGGATTGTGGTTGATGACGGCGTGGCGTTGGGCTTCCCGTTCGTTGGAAATGCCCAGTCGATAGAGGCCCGATTCGTTGTCGGATTCAGCCACAACAAGGCGAGCGCTGTCTTCTCCAAACTGCGGTGTCACGAAGGTGTAGAGCCACTGGTCGCCCACCTCCCACATCGGCAGACGAAGTTCGTCCTCGGTGGTATCGCCACGGTTTTGGGAAGAGACGGTGGGGCCCTCAAGGCAACCGGCCAGACTCAACGAAACCATGAGCCAAACCATCAGACCCATGCTTCGCATGATTGGCGCTCACACCCTCTCTTTGAAAGGCTAACGCTCAGGTGCAAGCGAACGCTTGAGTGAACCTTTGGGCTCAGAGCAGGCCGTTCTGCGTCATGACATCGGCTCCTGCGAGCACGACGGCGACGATGGACATCAGCTTGATGAGAATGTTCAACGAAGGACCAGAGGTGTCCTTGAACGGGTCGCCGATGGTGTCGCCGATCACGGCTGCATCGTGAGCCTCGTCGCCTTTCTTGGCACCGGGGATGTGGTCTTGTTCGATGGCTTTCTTGGCGTTGTCCCATGCGCCTCCAGCGTTGGCCATGAAGAGGGCCATGAGAACACCGGTTACCAGGGACCCTGCGAGGAGGCCACCGAGGGCGTCGTAGCCAAGACCGTAGCCAACGAGAACAGGTGCAACAACGGCGACCACACCGGGGCCGACCATCTCCCGAAGGGCGGCTTTGGTGGAAATGTCCACACAGGTTTGAGAATCGGGCTTCACGCCTTCCTTGCCTTCGAGAAGACCGGGGATTTCCTTGAACTGACGGCGGATTTCAACCACCATGTCGCCAGCAGCCTTCCCAACCGAGGTCATGGTCATGGCAGCCACAACGAAGGGCAGGCCGCCACCGATGAGCAGGCCGATGACCACCATGGGATTGGTCAGACCGAGGTCAAGCGTGTCTCCGTTGAATTCAATGGCCGACGTGTAAGCGGCAAAGAGCGCAAGGGCGGTCAATGCAGCGGAACCGATGGCGAATCCTTTGCCCACAGCAGCGGTGGTGTTGCCAATCGAGTCGAGTTCGTCGGTGATGGCTCGGACGTCGTCGCCCAGTGCGCTCATCTCAGCGATACCGCCGGCGTTGTCCGCCACCGGACCGTAAGCGTCCACCGTCATGGTGACACCGACCGTTGCGAGCATGCCCATAGCGGCCATGGCAATGCAATACAGGCCGTAGGTGTCGCCACCGAGTTGGTTGGCACCGAGGATACCCAGAGCGATGAGCACGACGGGAACGAAGGTCGACATCATACCGACCGAAAGACCGGCGATGGCGTTGGTGGCAGGGCCGGTCTTGGACATCTCGCCGATGTGGGGGATGGCCTTGGTCTTGATACCGAACACGGGCTCGATGCCGGTGTAGTATTCGGTGACAAGTCCGATGAGAATGCCGACGAGGCTGCCAAGCACCACGGAATGCATGATGCCCATTTCAACATCGATGAGGCCTTGGCTGATGGCCGCGTATCCACCGAGCCAGAACAGACCGGCGCCAATGAAGGTGGTGTTGCGCAGAGCGACCGCAGGGTCGTCGCCGTTCTTCAGGATGGCCATGGAGAACACGCCAACGATGGAAGCGATGTAGCCGATGAATCCGAGGAGAATGGGCATCATGACGTAGTCAACGTTCCAACCCTCTGAGGTGCTGGCGATGATCATGGCAGCGATGATGGAGCCGACGAAGGATTCGAAGATGTCAGCACCCATGCCAGCCACGTCGCCCACGTTATCACCGACGTTGTCAGCGATGACGCCAGGGTTTCGAGGGTCGTCTTCTGGAATACCTGCTTCAACCTTACCGACGAGGTCGGCGCCCACGTCTGCAGCCTTGGTGTAGATGCCGCCACCCACACGAGCGAACAGGGCAATGGAAGAAGCACCCATACCGAAGCCGGCTGCTGCGGAAAGGTCTGCACCGCCTTCAGCATCGAGCCAAAGAGCGACCAGAGAGATACCGAGGAGACCGAGGCCGCCCACGGACAATCCCATGACGGCGCCCCCGTTGTAGGAGACGGCCAAAGCGCCAGCTCGTCCTTCGGACTTGGCGGCCATGGCGGTACGGCCGTTGGCCGATGTGGCTGCCCGCATACCGGAGAAGCCAGCAAGAACGGAAGCCACAGCACCGAGGAAGAAGGCGATGGCCGTGTTGGCGTCGTTGATGACGAACAGCAGTC
>JAYNUQ010000004.1:0-56097 GCA_038116375.1 Candidatus Poseidoniales archaeon
AATGGCTCGCAGTGGTGCGAGCGCCGGGACTCGAACCCGGGTTCAGGCGTTGGCAACGCCCGGTGATAACCACTACACTACGCTCGCTGGTACCCTTCGCATCTTGCAGGGGTTTAAACGGTTGTCGGCGGTGATTGACGGGTGTGTGCTGGGGGCTGAAATTGCTGCTTCATTGCATGCCAAAGCGGTCGCCGCCACCGCCTTCACCACGGCGCCACATCATCGTGATGACCGCCAACGCTCCGAGGAGCACCACCATGCCAAGCCCTCCAAGAACAAACGTGCTCAAACCACCGGATACGACGGGAGGTTCATCGGTTTCGATGAGCGTGATGGCAACGGATGCCGTGTTGAGTTCCCCGTAGGTATCAAACGCTCGCAGCGAAACTTCGTGGGTGCCCAGCGGGGTTCCATCTCGAACGGACAAGACCACGGTGTAGACGCCGTCTCCAGCCACTTCGTCCCCGCCGTTCACGCCGTCATCGTGCATGAAGGACCACGGTTGACCGCCAATGGGCGTGAACACACCAAGGTCGACTTGAACCCGTTCAATGCCGTCCGGGTCGGTGACCTCGACGGTGTAGGTTGTCGGATTCTGCGTGTCCTTCTCGACGGTGGTCGGCGCCGTGATGAACTTGGGTCGGTCGTTGAGAATGTTCACCTCGACCGGTAGACGAACGTCTTGGCTGACATAATGCGGCCCAAACACAGCATCGCCAACGCCGTTTGGCGCCGGGGTGAAGACGCGTTGTTGGCTGATTGCCCCCAAGCCATCTTCGGCGATCACAAGCAGCGATTGGTCGCCCGGCGTCATGCCGGAGGGCATTTGAATCATGGCGGCCCAAGGACTGTTTTCACCTTCCGAAGTGAGGTTAACCGTCGTACCCCCGTAAGCCCTGAGGTCGACGGAAACCGATTCCACGCCGTGGCCGTCGTAGGCCTTGATGTTGACGACCACGGACTGCCCTCGCTCCAGCGCGTCGGGGACGATTTCAACGTCGATAAGCCTCGGGGGTTGGTTGGTCACCTCCAGATTTCCCTGCTCGAGGGTCGATGCTCCAAAGCTGTCCGTTGCGGAGACAACGACATCGACAAGCCCGACCTCCAAGCCCACGACGACGATGGCTGCCGTGTAAACATCATCACCAACCGCTTGGTCACCGTCAAGCCCTCGGTCGTTGAGTTCAACCGTACCGAGTCCCAGCGAAGAGAGGTCGGCAACCACGCTGACCACGTTCCATTCCGAATCTTGGACGGTTGCCTGAAGGTGGGCGACGCTGCCGCCTTCGCCAACAGCGAGACCTTCTCGCCATTCGATTTCGGAAACAACGGGAGAGGTGTTGTCGTCTTCACTGACGATTTCAGGCGAAAGCACGCGCTCGAGCACTTGGGTCTCTTGCAACACCACGCTTTCGTTTTCCTCACCGAAAGGAACGGTCAAGGACCGGTCAATTGTGGACAACAATCCGCTCAATGGACCTGCTGAAACAACCGAGCCGGTTGCACCGCCGCCTTCGCCATCGCCTTCGTACACGCCCGTCCAGTCGATGACCGTCAGGTTGTGGCCGTCCCGTGTGTCCACGCGGGTGTCGCCAGCACGCACGGTCAGGGTGATGCCGTCTTGTCCGTTCAGACGAAGATAATCGTCGGTTGCCAGAGGGATGGGCATCCATCCCGTTTCGCGACCTACCGTCAAATCGCCGAGACCTTCTTCGGCCACGGGGGCGGTGGCGTTGCGTTGTTGCGGGCTTCGTTCGGGGAACTCTTCACCTTCCGAGGCGTCAGGTCCAGTCTCTCTCCAAACCAACCGCACGGTGCGGTTTTCCCAATCAGACTGCACGGCCTGATAGTCCCACGTTTGGTTGTGGGTCGCTCCAACACCCGCACCGTCGAAGAAATTTCCCCCGTTCACGCCGGTGATGTTGAACCACGATTCTTGGAAGATGACGTTGACGAGGAATTCCTCGCCGGTGATGTTCGCCTGCATGCCGGTGGTTTCGATACCACGAACGACACCAAAGGTGCCCTGAACGTCCCCCGTCAACGTTCCGTCAACGTGCAAATCGTCGATCATGGTCGTTCCGTTTTCCAGTTTGGTGTGAAGGTCGAGGATGGTGCCGTTGATCTGGACCGAGGCGTTTTCGTCCTGGTCGGCGAAGCCAAACGTCCCGTCACCGTAGAGTTCCTCGAGGTGCTGGGTTCGCACACCGTTCTCCCACCGTTCAACGGAAGAAAATCCGTTCAAGGACACGTCGAGGCGCGTCTCTTCGTCGATGAGAACGAAATCGGCCATCGCTTCAAATTGGGTGTGCTGCAAGACACGTTCACCGTCCACATCGGCGTATTCAAAGAAAAACACGGCCAACTCGCCGTCGATGTTGAGGGTGTTGTTCTCGCCGTCGTCCTCGGAGACGTTGAGCAAACCCGTGGCCTCCAGAGACAACCGTTCTCCGACCACGCCGTTGATGACCGAACGGTTGAGCATGGCGTGCGAAACATCGGCGTCAATGACCGTGGTGGTGTCTCCGTCGACGAGGGTGGTTTTCAAGCCCCCAAATCCCTGTGCGTCGAAGACTTGGCTGGTGAGCACGCCTGCCACGATGGTTTCGTTTTTCCACAATTGTGTCAACACCAAATCGAGTTCGGTCACCCCATCGTCGGTGCTTTCAACCGTTGCAAAACTTCCGTTGCCCAATTCCCAAGAAGAGAGGGTATCGCCTACTCGCTCCTGCCAGCCTTGACCGGTGAAGGCCAGCGAAAAATTCTGATCGCCTGCATCGGTCCCGTAGTTCTGGTCGAGTGACCATGTGGTGGAAAGAAGAATCTCATGGTCGTCCATCGGTTGGTTCCACAAACCAACGACGAAGCTTCGAACGGTCTCAATATCGAGGTCGGTCACATCATCGTGGTCGGTGATGGTGATGCTCAACCGTATGGCATCGCCCCACGAAAGGGAGGTGTTGAACGTAAGCAAGGCTGTGCGCACACCCTCTGCACTCCCCCAAGTCATGGCGTGGCTGGTGTTGAGCAGACTGCCGTTGTGCGTATGCTCCATGTCAACCTCAATGCCGTACGAGCCGTTGTCTGAAAACGTCAGCAAGTAGGCGTGAGGGGCATCGTTGTTGCCCTGTCCAACCCAGTGCGTGGTGATGCGAACGGAGGGATTCTCGTTGGCCTGAACATGGAAAGGGAGGACGCTGGCAAGCAGCAATACCGCCATGCACAGCGAAACCAGCCTTCGGCGGGCGTTCATGGGGTGAATGTGGGACGGCTCCCCTTCAAGACTTTGGGTCAAACGCCTCGCTTAGAGGTCAAGAACGTAGCCAAAGAGCAGAGGAAGAACGATGGTCGCATCGCTTTGGATGTTGAACCGTGGAGTGTCAAGCCCAAGTTTCCCCCACGTGATTTTCTCGTTGGGTGGAGCACCCGAGTACCCTCCGTAGGAAGCACTTGCATCGGTGATTTGACAAAACCAAGACCAGAGAGGAACATCGGTTTCTTTGAGGTCCTGATGGAGGAGGGGAACCACACATATCGGAAAATCACCAGCGATGCCGCCCCCCGACTGCAGAAACGCCAAGGGAGGTTGATGGGCACGGTAGAACTCGATGAGATGCGTCATGTAGTGCGTGCCGCTCAAAACGATATCTGGATGCAGTTTTCCTTCCGAGCAGCGGGCAGCAAAAATGTTCCCGAGTGTGGAATCTTCCCAACCTGGAACATACAACGGAAGGTCACATTCTGCCGCAGCCAAGAGCCACGAATGTTGAGGGTCTCCCTGGTAGGAGCCTGAGAGTTCACCTGAACGAAGGAGGCGGTACAGAAACCGGTGGGGAAAGAGGGCTTCGTCGGCGGAGTGTGCTTCGTTCCACAAGCGCATCAGCGCATGCTCAATCTTCCGTATGGCTTCTTCCTCGGGAATACAGACATCGGTCACTCGGTTCAATTTCCGTTCGAGAAGAGCCTGCTCGTCCTCAGCCGTGAGGTCTTCGGGAGAAGGGATGTCAACATACGCATCCCGAGCAACAAGATGGAACAGATCCTCTTCGAGATTGGCGCCCGTGCATGAGATTGCGGCGATGTGACCGGCACGGATCATCTGTGCAAGGCTGCGGCCTATCTCGGCCGTGCTCATGGCCCCTGCAAGAGTGACAAAAACGCTCCCGCCTTCTTCGAGATGGTCAACCAACGACGATGCAGCACGGCGAAGCATACCTGCGTTGAAATGGCGATAATGCTCGTCAACGAAGGTTCGGACCGACATTGCTCAAGCCTCCGTTATGAAGCGATCAACCCGCTCTCGGCGAACACACTGAATGGCAGGCATTCGCTCGACTAAACGCTCGTGAAGGTAGGTTGCGATACCGTCGGGGTCGGTCTCCCCACAGGTGAAGCAATCAACGGCGAGCAACCCTCTGTCGGCGTAGCAATGGGCCGTAATGTGGCTTTCGTCAATCAACACGACGGCGGCGAATCCAGGAGGCGAGGTGCTTCCGTCAAAGGGAGCGAGGTGCGCGTGAACCTCAGTTGCGGAGCTCTGGCGGACGGCTTCCCTCATCTGGGAAAACAGCCAGCGATAGGCTGCTTCGTCCTCGAAATCGGCGTTCACGTAGTCCAAAAAAACATGGGCGCCTTGACTGGGGTTGATTTTCATGTATTCACCTGCCGCCTGCCCTTCCGTTCTCTTTTACAAACTGCCGAAATTCATTCACTTTTGAAGTCGCTGAAAAACGTTGTATTGAACGGGAAATCGGTTGATTTCTCGCCCCGAGTCCAACGGCCTTCCTGGCGCGCAAGAACATGACTGGAGATGATTTTGGTGGCCAGCATAGCGGCCGTAAACTGCGTCAACACACCGTCTTCTTGGGCCACGATTTCGTTCACGTCTGCGCTGATCACCACGACGCTGGGATTGGCAAACAGCGTTTCGATGGTTTCAACCGCCTGCCAGAAACTCAGGCCTCCTGGAACCGGTGTTCCCGTGGCAGGAACAAGGGAGCCGTCGAGGCCATCGATGTCCAGGGTGAAATGCACCGGGCCGCTGAGAGAGCGAAGCTCGTTCAGCCATCGCTGCCAGGCCTCATGACCTGAGTGGGGGTGTTGCGTCTCACGCGCAAAGAAGGTCGATATGCGGTCGTCCGCTTCAATGCGTTCTTGCTCTTCTTTGCAGTAGGCTCGAATGCCGGCTTGAATGAGCTGGCCTGCGCCCACATCAAGGCTTCTTGAGGCAGCACAGGCATGAGAGAAAACCTCGCCGTCAAGGGATGATCGCAGGTCGGCGTGAGCGTCAAGTTGGACCAAGGTCAACCTCGAAAGATCTCCTGCCACGGCGGGATGGTGGCGGGCTGCATGAACAAGCGGCGGAAGAATTCCGTGTTCACCTCCCAAAAACACCGGAAACAGGTCCCCGCTGTAGAAGGTGCGAGCATACGCGGCCAACTCGTCAAGTTGCCCACGCAGGGTCGCGGCGGTTCCTTCCCAGACCGGTTCGGTGGCGAGGAGGTGACCTGCTGGAAGGTCGGCACCCAGACGGTCGTCAAAGAGTTCCACCTGTGCGCTGGCATCGATGCAGGCTTGTGGTCCATCACAGGCGCCCGTACCGTAGGATGTCGTCAGTTCGTAGGCGAGCGGTACAACGGCAATGTCGGTGGGACCATCGCCTCTTGGGAGACCGAGAAACGCGCCCTCCTCGAAGTCCACGGACATGCAAGTGGCGGGTCGTCGCCCCCTTCATCATCCTGCCGATGAGCAATGCCCCCCGATTTGGCGCACCAAAGTGTTGGTTTCAAGAAAATACATGGAACACTTAATATGGGTCGGTGACCAATAAAATATAGCAACGGGAACCGGTAACAGCCGGTTTTCGCCTGCACGGAGGGGAACAGATGGGAATGACACTTGCCGAGCTTACCAAAGCCATTCAGCAGCACATCGACTTGGACATGGACGCCGAAGTCGCTCAAGGTATGGCCGAACACGCACTGGGGTTCTTTGGATTCTACAACCGAATCATCGACAATGCGCTTGAGCCAACCGATCGCAACTTGTTCTACATGTTCCAGGATTACGACCTCCTCACCACTGAATCCGAGGAAACCACCCTTTGGGATGGACGAGAATGGCGAATCCACTACTGGAAGTTCAAGCCCGACCTGCGGGAGCGTGTAGAGGCCTACATGCAGCGAAACTTGCAGGAGGACGAAATCGATCCGTTCGCCGACATCTACGCCACGGACGGACCAAGCATTTGGACCCGAGAGGGCGAAAAGGTGGCCAACCCCAATGCATTCACCTCCGACTGGTGATGAACGCCCAATGCAAGCGTTTTTGATTCGCATCGGTGAGGGGAAACCATGCGAGTTGCCGTCGGTCTGGTCCTCTGCATGCTGATGGCATGCATTCCAGCCGCTTCGGCTCAATTTGACCCGGAACACCTCTACGCTTGGCCGGGCGACCCTGTTGACAGTCACGTTCACATGACCTGGGCGGCTCTGACCCTCGAGGTTAACGAGTGGGCCGATGACTATCCCGAAATCGTTGACGTGACCAGCGCAGGAGAATCCGAACTCGGTAAGACCCTGTGGGTGGTTCGGCTGTCCGACTGGTCCATGGACACCAAACCGAACGGTTCAGCCAAGGAAATCATCTACATCGACGGCGGCCATCACGGCAACGAATACCTCGGAACCGCCCTCGCTTGGCTGTCGGCAAAGTGGTACATCAACGGCTGGGCCGATGGCAACCAAGAGGCCATCACCGTCTTGCAGAACACCGAACTCCACATCCTCATCATGCTCAACCCGGACGGCAACGACATCGACACCCGATGGAACATCAATCAGGTAGATTTGAATCGAAACTACGACCACTACTGGAACACATGTCCAACCACGCAACCGGGCAGTGCCGCCTTTAGCGAATCTGAAACCGCCGCCAATTCTGCTTACATGAACGCCTTTGTGACCGATGCCGACCTCTATGTCACCATGCACACGGGCGTATGGATCATGCTCTATCCGTGGGGCAAGTGGCCCGAACAACCGCCCGACTGGGAATTGTTTTGGCGTATTCGAGAAGACGTCCAAGCGAACATATCAGAGATTCCCATTCAAAATGCCAATCAAGGCCTTTACCCGAATTGCGGCACCAGCCGAGACTATGGCTACGGCCACATGGGTTTCCCAACGTTCACCTTTGAAACCGACGACGAGCAATTTGTTCCGGGCAGTTTTGAGAACCTCAACGACCGGTTGGGCGAAGAGATGGACGTGATGCGTTTTCTCATCGACAACGTCTGGTACTGGCGCGCTCGCCTTGATGTTCAATCCATCGTTCTTGAAGACGACGAACTGATGCTCGACGTCGCAAACCACGGCTTGGCATCAACGGCCAACGCCAGTCTGGAGTACCACGGCCTCGCAGGCGAAGTTCTCTGGGCATCGCCGCTGTTTGGCGTCAACGCCAGCAATGCAACCCAGGTTTCCTTTGAGGTGAACGATGATGTCTTCGATTCAGAGGGATATTGGAACTTGAACTATCAAAAGCGCGTCATCAACGCAGCCGTTTGGGTCAACGAAACCGTGGACAGCAACGTTTCGTTTGCGGTGGTGGATGATGAGGAAGGCTTCCTTCTCGGATACGGGTTGTTCAATCCCGTCTCGGTCGTGCTCGCGTTCATCGGCATCAGTACGCTCAGGCGCAACGACCTCTTGTCTCGAGACGAAGAGGCCGTTTGAGGCCAACGTCGCTGTCTTTCGGCTGACCGAAGACTGCGAGGGTTGAAGTGTAAGAAATCGTTGGAGTAAATCGGTGAACCCATGCAAGTGACCATCAGTTCAGGAAACAACATCAACGGAACCCTCGTTCTTCCCCTTTTCGAAGGTGAAGAAGCCCTCCCAGAAATTGTCGAAGGCATTCCTTCAACATTGAAAGGCCAAATCAACCGCGTTCTGGCAGATGGCGATTTCAAGGCCAAAGCCAACGCGACCATGACCCTGATGGGTACCGAAGGTGGAAAAGCCATGCTCATCGGTTTGGGCAAAGAAGACAAGGCCGACGTCCACGCTTACCGCGAAGCCGGTGCCACGGTGGTCGCCTCCTGCAAGAAGGTTCACGGCGACGAATTGACCGTGGTCTTCCACGGCGCTGACATGGCCTGCATGAGCTCCTTTGCCGAAGGTATGATGCTTCGTGATTATTCCTACGACCTCTACAAGAAGAAAGACGACGACCACGAAGACACCAACCTCTCAGCTCGTATCAACTGCAACGAAGGGGAAACAACGGCGCTCTCGGCAGCCATCGACCGTGCCGCTTCCATTGTGAGCGGTGTTCACCTCTCGCGAGATTTGGGCAACTGCCCACCCAACGACATGTACCCGATGGCCTTCGCTGAAAAAGCCGAACTCTGGGCCAAGCAATACGACAACGTCAAGGTCGAAGTCATCGACTATGAAGCGGCCAAGCGCCACGGAATGGGCGGGCTCGTTGCTGTCGGCATGGGCTCCTCACGCAAACCCTGCATGGTGATCTTCACCCTCAACGGTGACCAAAAGGGCCAACACCCCATGCTGGTCGGAAAGGGCATCACCTTCGACACCGGTGGCATATCGCTCAAGCCCGGCGCGAACATGGACGAGATGAAGTACGACATGGGCGGCTCCGCCACCGTCTTTGGGACCATGGAAGCCCTTGCTTCCAGCGGCTACCCGGGCAAGGTGGTCGCTATCACGTGCATGGCAGAGAACATGCCTGCCGCCAACGCTCAGCGACCCGGCGACGTCATCACCACCCTCTCTGGCAAGACCATCGAGGTGCTCAACACCGACGCTGAAGGCCGCCTGGTGCTCTCCGATGGACTTTGGAAGGCGGGTACCGATTACGACCCCGAGTACATCGTGGACTTTGCGACCCTGACGGGTGCCTGCGTGGTTGCCCTCGGCCACGAAGCCACCGGATTGTGGTCCAACGACGACGACTTCCGAACCCGCATTCACGAAGCCGGAAACGATGTTGGCGAACTCGCGTGGCCCATGCCTCTCCTCCCTGCCTTCGAGAAAGAGATGACCGATTCCAAGATCGCCGATACTCGAAACCTCGGTGCGGGTCGCTGGGGCGGTGCCAACACCGCCGCTGCCTTCCTCAAGCAGTTCGTGCCCAACCGTGGCGAAGGCGACGACGCCGAGCAAATCACCTGGGCTCACATGGACATCGCCGGAACCTACTGGGGCGCCAAGACCAACAAGATGGTCGGTCACGGTGCCACGGGCATTCACGTGCGAACCATGGTCCGCCTGATCACCGGCGAGTGAAGCGCGGCGTCCTTGGCTGGCAACGATCTCCGTTGGGGTTGCTCCAACGGTTTGGAGTAAACCCCCCCTGCATGGACCACACCGAACGGATCAGTTCGGGTCGTAATCGATGACCGACGCCAGCCAGTACTCCACCTCTCGGCGGGCACATCCACGCCGCTTAGCAAGGTCCATGACCTGACCTTCATCCACGCGATTCACGGCAAAATAGGTCGCTTCGGGATGGGCAAAATACATGCCTGATACGCTGGCAGCAGGCCGAGTTGCACAGGATTCAGTCAACTCAAACCCGTGATCTTCTGCCCCGAGCAGGTCAAACAACGCTCGCTTATCGCTGTGGTCCGGACAAGCGGGATAACCGAAGGCAGGACGGATGGATCGGTAATCGGCGTTCATCAAGCGCTCATGCGTCATTGAGGCGTCATCGGGGAAGCCCCACGCGGCACGAATGCGTTGATGCAACGCTTCCGCCGAGGCTTCTGCGAGCCGATCGGCGATGGCCCTGACCATGATGGCATTGTAGTCATCGTGATCGTCTTCGTAGCGTTGTGCGAGGGCTGTTGCCCCGTGGATGGCCACAGCGAACGTACCAACATGGTCGGCGTGGACGTGGCCCTCAGGGGCAATAAAATCCGCCAAACACCGATTGTGGGCACCAACATCGCGCTGCTGCCGAAGGAAACTGAAGGTGTGTTCCCGTTCACCTGTGACGATGAGATCCTCGCCTCGGGACCGTGCCGGCCAAAACCCTGCAATGGCTTTGACCTGCAAGCTGTTCTCAGCGATCACCTCGTTGAGCATCCGTTGACCGTGTTCAAACAATTCGCGAGCAGCCTCACCTCGTTCAGGATGGTCGAGGATGCGGGGGTAGGTGCCTCGCATTTCCCACGCAGTGAAGAAGAAATTCCAATCGATGTAGGGCACGAGGTCTTCGAGTTTGAGATCAAACGTACGGACGCCGAGGAAAGGTGGTGGTGGAGAGGTGGTGGCGTCAAAGGTGAGGAGGGGGCGCTTCATTCTCGCTTTCTCCAACGTGAGCAACGGTTGGGCCATTTTTCGCTCAAACAGCGCTGTCAACCGCTTGTGTTCTTCCTGCAAGGTCGCCCTGAAGGCTGAACGGCGCTCCTCGTCCAGCAGGTCGTTGAGCACCCCCGAGACAAGGGACGCGTCCTTGACGTGGACCACTTCGGAGGAGTAGGCCGGATCGAGACGAACCGCCGTGTGTTGCCGAGAGGTTGTGGCACCACCAATGAGGAGGGGAAGTGTCATGTTGCGTCGCTCCATTTCCTTCGCCACGCCAATCATTTCATCCAGCGACGGCGTGATCAAACCCGAGAGACCCACCACGTCGGCGTTGACCGCTTCGGCCTTGTCAAGAATGGTTGACATGGGCACCATCACCCCAAGGTCGTGAACGGCGTAATTGTTGCACTGAAGGACGATGCTCACGATGTTTTTCCCGATGTCGTGAACATCCCCCTTCACGGTGGCCAGCACCACCGTACCCCGAGTTTTCTTCTCCGAGGCCCCGTCATGCATGTGTGGTTCGAGCCAAGCCACCGCTTTCTTCATCACGCGAGCGCTTTTCACCACCTGAGGAAGAAACATCTTCCCCGAACCAAAGAGATCACCCACCACGTTCATCCCATCCATCAACGGGCCCTCGATCACCGAAAGGGCCTCTCCCATCAGCGCGTAGGCTTCCTCGACGTCGGCTTCGATGTGCTCCGTGATGCCATGAACCAGTGAATGGCTCAGGCGTTCGTGGACGTTGAGATCGCGCCATGCTTCCGATTCCACCACCGTCGTGGTTCTGGTGGTAAAATTCGCAGCATTGGCCACCAGACGTTCAGTGGATTCGGCGTGGCGATTAAACAGCACGTCCTCAACGAGGGTCAGCAAAGAGGCATCAATGTCCTGGTAGAGCGTCAAGTGGGATGGATTCACAATGCCCATGGTCAGGCCGGCCTTGATGGCATGGTGAAGGAAGGATGCGTGCATGGCTTGTCGGACTGGGTCGTTGCCGCGGAACGAGAAGGACAGGTTGCTGATGCCTCCACTGACCATGGTGGTCGGACATGCCGCTCGGATACGCCGAGTCGCCTCGATGAAGTTGATGGCGAAGGCGTTGTGCTCCTCCATTCCCGTGGCAACAGCGAGCACGTTGGGGTCGTGCACGATATCGGACGGGTCAAAGCCCACCTTCTCCACGAGAAGTTGTTGAGCACGAAGGGCGATCTCGACCTTTCGTTCCACCGTTTCCGCTTGGCCTTGTTCATCGAAACCCATCACGATGACGGCTGCGCCGTACCGATGAATGGCCTTGGCCTGCTCAAGGAACACCGCTTCACCTTCCTTGAGGGAGATGGAATTGACCACGGGTTTGCCTTGGATGCACTTGAGCCCCGCTTCGAGGACACTCCATTTTGACGAATCGACCATGATGGGGACGGAAGCAATCTCGGGTTCTGTGGCGATGATGTTGAGGAACTTGGTCATCATCGTCTCGCTGTCAATGAGGCCCTCGTCCATGTTGACGTCGATGAGGTTGGCACCGTTGCGCACCTGTTCTCGCGCAACGTCCACCGCAGCCTCAAGGTCGTTGGCGGTGATCAGACGACGAAACTTCGCAGAGCCCGTGATGTTGGTGCGTTCCCCGACCATGACCAAGTTCGATGAGGGGCGAACCACAAAAGCGTCCAGCCCAGCGTACGTGGTCACGCTCGGCACCTCTTCGGGAACTCGCGGCTTCATGTCTTTCACCGCTGCCCGGATGGCGGCGATGTGCTCGGGCGTGGTGCCGCAACATCCACCGACGAGGTTCAACAAGCCGTCGTTGACGAGGGCTGCCACGTGAGCAGCGGTGATGGCGGGTGTCTCGTCAAATCCCGAGGGTGAGAGAGGGTTTGGCAATCCGGCGTTCGGATACAGGTGCGTGTTGATGTCCGAAATGGAAGCGAGCGTGGTCAACTTGCTTCGCAAGCCTGTGGCCCCCAGACCGCAGTTCAGTCCAACGCTGAACGGCTTGGCGTGCCGAACGGTGGCCCAAAAGGCCTCCACGCTTTGACCAAACACGGTTCGGTCGCCCTCTTCTTGGATGAAGGTCACGGAGATCATGATGGGCAGCGTGACGCCCGTGTGATCGAAGGCATCCAGCACGGCCTTGATGGCAGCCTTGGCGTTGAGCACGTCGAAAATGGTCTCGATGAGCACGATATCGCAACCACCCTCGATGAGGGCGATGACCTGCTCGAGGTAGGCGGCGTACACGTCATCCCATGAGGCGGCGCGCGACGAGGGGTCGTCCACGTCGGATGAGGCAGAAAGGGTGACGTTGGTCGGCCCCACGGCACCTGCCACCCAGGCCGGTTGGCCGGTGGCCTCACGGTGAGCGTCCACGGCTTCACGGGCCAGTCGAGCGGAAGCCAAATTCATCTCGCGAGCGCGGTGGCTCAACCCGTACTCGGCTTGTGCAATGGCGGTCGCCCCGAAGGTGTTGGTTTCCACGATATCGGCGCCCGCAGCGAGGTACTGCGCGTGGATGTCCCGAATGACATCGGGGCGGGAAATGGAAAGCATCTCGTTGTTGCCCTTGAGGTCCGTGGGGTGTTCTGTGAGGGCAGCATCTCGGAAGTCCGCTTCCTCCAACCCCACCTGCTGAATCATGGTGCCCATCGCCCCGTCGATGATGACGATGCGCTGGTTCGCCAGCGACCTCAACTCGTTGACCGAATCCATGCCCTCATCCTCGCATGCGGTGAATCAGTTGGTTGAAGACCCGACTGTTGTTCATGGTGAAGAAGTGGATGCCCGGCACGCCGGAAGCCAGCAGTTCTCTTGTTTGCGCTTCAGCGTGGTTCAACCCCACCTCCACCACCTCTTCATCGCTCGAGCACGACTTGACGGCTTCGACCAAGGAAGGTGGCATCACCGTATGGAAAATAGCGGGAAGGACCTCGAGCTGACGCTTGGACGTGAGCACCTTGATGCCCGGAACGATGGGGACGTCGATGCCCGCTTCACGGCATGCGTCAACAAAGCGGAAGAAGGCGGCGTTATCGAAAAACATCTGCGTGATGATGAACGTTGCACCCGCGTCCACCTTGCGTTTGAGGTTCGCCACATCGCTGGCCAGGTCGCTGGCTTCAGCATGGACTTCGGGATAACCGGCAACGCCAATGGAGAAATCGGTGGGCCGAGCATCGTTGACGCCCTCCAGATAATCGCCACGGTTGAGTCGTACGATGTGCTCAACAAGCTGGTTGGCATGAGCGTACCCCTGAGGATGAGGTACGAAGTGGGGGTCGTTTTTGTCGGCGTCGCCACGAAGGGCAAGCACGTGCTTGAGCCCCAAGTAATCGAGTTCAACGAGGTAATCTTCGGAATCAAACTTAGAAAACCCGCCGCAAATAACATGCGGCATGACGTTGAGCCCGTACTGAAATTTGAGCATGGCACACACACCCAACGCCCCTGGATTCTTTCGATTCCACACCCACTCCGGGCCGTTCTCCCCTTGAATCTCGACGCGGTGTGCCCGATGGTAGGTCACGCTCACAAACGCTGGTTTCCAACCATCCAGGGCACTGAAGAACTCGTGGATGTTGCTGAGACCGAGGCCGCGATTGGGAGGCAAAATCTCCACGGAAAAGGGCAGCCCTGCTTCGCAGGTGTTGAACATCTCCGTGAGGTCCATGGAACCTGCGAAGACCGAGTCCCATTTAAGCCTGTGATTCAACACAGCGGCGCGCAGATCGCTCACGCGGGCCATGCATCGTTTAGTTGTGCGTGTGTGAACGAAGGCCGCGGTTTCAATGGGTTTATATCGGTCAGCGTCGCCCCGACTACATAACCGATGGTTTAGTAGTGGTGTAAGGCGATGGCTGACGACTGGGAAGACGACTTGTTGGATAAACTCGAAGAGATGCTCCGAAACATGGGCATGCCCATCAATCGTGAACAACTCAAGGGCTTCATGAACCAGTTCAAAGACCAATTCGATGCCCTCGGCATCAACCCCGAAAAAATCGCCAAAGGCGAGGTGAATTTCAATTTTGACATCTCCGACATCTCAAAGATGTTCAACGCTGGCACCTCCATGGAGGACCTGTTCAAGAATTTGGGCATGGACATTCGCGTGGATGCTGCCCCGGTCGAAATGGATCCCTCGGCCCTTGAAGACAACGATGACGAGACAATGAAACTCCCTGCAGAGGATGTGTACCTCGACGGTTGGAACATGTCGGTCACCCTTGACTTTGCACTCAAAGGCGATATTGAATCCGACCACCTCGAAATTGAACTCATCAAGAACGGTTCGCAAATCGAAATCATGCGCACCACCCAACCCAAGCCGCTGGCTTTGGTGGAACTCCCCCATCCCTGCGATGACGTGGTGGATTGGACCCTGAACAACGGCATTCTCGACATCACCCTGAAACTGACGCCCCAAGGAAAGGCGTTGGAATCGGATGATGACGACACCCTCCCTGCCCCGGGGGAGGTGAGCATCGACCTCGGCGACGACGACGATGACGAAGACGACGGTGGCATCCCCATCTTTTGAAGGACGTGAAAACAATGAGCAAAGTGATTGGAATTGACCTAGGAACGACAAACAGCTGCGTGGCCACCATCGAAAACGGTGAACCCGTGGTGATCCCGAACGCAGAAGGCGCCCGAACCACCCCCTCGGTGGTGGCGTTCGCCAAAGACGGCGGTGAGCGACTCATCGGCGTAACCGCAAAGCGACAAGCGGTGACCAACGCCGACCGGACCATGATCTCCGTGAAGCGGCACATGGGAACCAAGTGGACCACCGACGTGGACGAAACCACCTATACCCCGCAGGAAGTCTCGGCGTTCATTCTTCAGAAATTGAAGGCCGACGCCGAAGCCTACCTCGGCCAAGAAGTGAAACAAGCGGTCATCACCTGCCCTGCCTACTTTACCGACGCACAGCGAAAAGCCACCAAGGACGCTGGCCGCATCGCCGGCCTTGATGTTCTTCGAATCATCAACGAACCAACGGCTGCTGCACTGGCCTACGGTGTGGACAAGACCCAGGACCAAACCATCCTCGTGTACGACTTGGGCGGTGGCACCTTTGACGTCTCGGTGTTGGAAATCTACGAAGTTGACGGCCAACCTCAGATTGAGGTCAAAGCCACGGCAGGCAACAACAAGCTCGGTGGCGACGACTTCGATGAAAAGGTCATCAAGTGGATGGTCGCCGAATTCAAGAAAGAGACCGGCATTGACCTCTCAAAGGACAAGCAAGCCATGTCCCGACTCAAGGAAGCGGCAGAAAAGGCGAAAATCGAACTCTCTGGAACGCAACAAACGCAGATCAATCTACCGTTCATCTCCATGGCTGACGGGCAACCTGTTCACATGGACCTCTCGCTCTCCCGAGCCAAGTTCGAGGACCTCATCGCCAAACTCATCGAGAAGACGATGGTGCCGACCCGCCAAGCCATGAAGGACGCTGGCCTGAAGAAGGGTGACGTTGACAAGGTGATTCTGGTCGGTGGTTCGACCCGTGTCCCTGCCGTCCAAGACGCCGTTGAGAAAGAGGCGGGCAAGCCGCCCTACAAGGGCATCAACCCTGACGAAGCCGTTGCCATGGGTGCCGCACTTCAAGCGGGCATCATCGCCGGGGACGAAGGTGTGTCAGACATCTTGCTCCTGGACGTGACACCCCTCACGCTTGGTATCGAAACCCTTGGTGGCGTCATGACGACAATGATCGAACGAAACACCACCATTCCTGCTCGACGGTCTGAAATCTATTCCACGGCCTCTGACAACCAACCTGCGGTTGAAATTCACGTCTTGCAAGGTGAGCGCGAATTTGCCAAGGACAACGTCACTTTGGGCCAGTTCCAACTTGTTGGCATTCCACCTGCACCCCGTGGCGTGCCTCAAATTGAAGTCACGTTCGACATTGACGCCAACGGCATCGTGAACGTCAGTGCCAAAGACATGGGCACGGGTAAGGAACAATCCATCAAGATCGAATCCGCAACTTCGCTCAGTGAAGACGAGATTCAAGACAAGATTGCAGAAGCAGAGAAGTTCGCTGAGGAAGACCAGCGCCGAAAGGCCAAGGTTGAGCTCCGAAACATGGCCGACCAGGTGGTTTACCAAACCCGTCGAACGCTCGAAGAATCTGCTGACAAGTTGGACGACAGCGACGTTGACCCGGTCAAGGCGCACCTGGACGAACTCGAAAAGATGGTGCAGGATGAGGACGGCAAGCCCGTTGACATCGACGCCATGGACGACGCCGCCATTCAAGCGAAAGTCAAGGAAATTGAGGAAGCCATGCACGGGGTCTCAACCAAACTCTACGAAGCCGCTGCAGCCGAAATGGCACAGCAGGAGAGCGGGGAAGACGGCGACATCAGCGTGGATGATGGCGTTGTTGATGCCGACTTCGAAGTGGTCGAAGACGAGGACTGACGACGACCTGAAGCAAGGCCGAGCGCTTGGCTTATGGGGAAGTGGTCGGTGGACGAGGCATGAGCGAAGTCCCTATTCTCAAGGAGACCACCCGCTCAACGGGTCGTGAAGCCCTACGAAACAACATCACGGCCGCCATGGCACTTGCTGGTGCCGTGCGCAGCACCCTCGGACCGCTTGGCCAGGACAAACTGCTCATCGACGATGAAGGGCGCACCATGGTGACCAACGACGGCGTCACCGTGCTTGAGTCCGCAAAGGTGGAACACCCTGTTGCCAAGATGTTGATCAACGCCTCGACCACGCAAGACCGAATCGCACGGGACGGCACCACGAGCGCCGTGCTGCTTTCAGCGGAATTGCTGCAGAACGCATGGGAACTCGTCCTCCAAGGCGTCCATCCCTCGGCGATTGCCCGAGGTTATCGCCGGGCGGAGGAAGCGTGCCGAGGGCATTTTGACGATCTGATCATCAAGGCGAGCAAAGAACACATGATTGCAGCAGCGACCACGTCGCTCTCAGGAAAAATCCACAAATCAATGCAGCAACATTTGGCGGCGCTGGCCGTTCAAGCAGCCAAAGCGGTGGTGGAAGAGCGCCCGTCGGGGACGCTCGCCGACCCTACGCGAGTCAAAATCCTCACGCAAACAGGAGGGAGCATGACCGATTCGTCGTTGGTTATGGGCCTGGTGTTGGCCAAGCAACGGGTTTCAGACCGCATGCCAAAGCACCTCCCCTCTGGAAAGATTGCTCTCGTCGACGGTGGTCTCGAACGAAGAGAGCTGATGAGTAATGTCAAACTCAACGTATCAAACACGGGCGTCCTCGAAAGTTTTCGCCAACAGGAGAAAACGATGCTCCTCCAACAAATTGAACATCTCGTTAAACTGGGTGTGACCCTTTTGGCGTGCAAAGAAGGCATCGATGACGATGTTCATGCTGCCCTTACTCGGGCTGGAATCCAAGCCTACCGCAGAGTATCTCGGGCCGATTTGGACCTCCTCGCCAGAGGCACCAATGCCACCCTCAACAACGATGTGAAGGGACTGACGGCCGATGATCTAGGTGTGTTCATCAGCAGCAAGAACGAGCGCTGGAACGGGGTTATGCACTGGATTGTCGAAACCGAGGAAGGCGGTGCCACCTTCATCGCCAAAGGTTCCACCAACGAGGTCGTTGGTGAGGTTGAACGCTGTTTTGCCGACGCCTTGGGCGTGGCGTGCCAACTGCTTGAGGAACCCTACCTTCTCCCGGGTGGAGGGGCAACCCAAATCGCCCTCGCTCGCCAATTGCGACGCTTCGCTGAGGGATTCGCTGGGCGTGAACAATTGGCGGTTGAAGCCTTTGCTGACGCCCTTGAAGTCATTCCCAGAACACTCGCCCAAAACGCAGGATTGGACCCTCTCGACACCCTCCTTCAAACGGTTGCAAAGCAGACAACGCACCAAGGTTCTGATGCTCACTTCATCGGCCTCAACGTCGAAAGCAAACAACCCAGTGACATGGTTGCTGACGGCGTTGTTGAACCGCTTCGCATCACTCGGCAAGTGCTGGCTGGAGCCACGGAAGCAGCACTTTCGGTGTTGCGCATCGACGATGTCCTTTGGGCAAAACAAGACCCAACGGTTCCCGAACTGCCCGAGGATGATTGAACGGGAAGGCTTGGTTGAAACCAGCCCTATAAATAGCGGACGGCCGACGGAGAAGGGTGTCAGAGACAACCGTAGCACCCGTTGGCATTGACGACATCGCCATTCATTTTCCTCGTCTTTACATGGACATGAAGGACTTTGCAGACCTGCGCGGAGCCGATTATGGAAAACTGAACAAGGGCCTTGGTCTCGAAGCCATGGCCATCCCCGACGTCCACGAGGACACTGCGACCATGGGGGCCATGGCCGTGATGCAGCTTATCGACCGAAACGGCCTCGACCCTCGGACCATTGGCCGCATGTACCTCGGCACAGAATCTGCTCTTGATGGCGCAAAACCAACAGCGACCTACATCGTGGACATGCTCACGCAGCGCTACGCCGAGCGATTCGGCGAGGATTGTTTCCAAACCTGCGATGTTGTTGACATGACCTTTGCCTGCATCGGTGCGGTGGACGCTCTGCACACGACCCTCGACTGGGTTGCACGCTCCAGCGAGAAAGACGAGCGACTCGGCATCGTGATTTTCTCAGACAACGCCAAGTACGCACTGGAATCTTCGGGCGAATACACCCAAGGTGCTGGCGGAGGTGCCCTGCTCATCCGTCGAAATCCACGCCTTTTGGAAATACCAGATTGCATCGGTGTATCCACCACCCCCGTTCACGATTTCTTCAAGCCTCGACGAGAAGTCTCGATTCGTTCGGTCATCTCCAACGTGATGCAACTGGCCCAGGAGGCCGGCCAAACCGTCAAAAAAGGCCTCATCGAACGCATGATTCGCCACTTGCCAAAATCGACGGTTCGAAAACTTGGCATCTTCGCTCATGGTGAAGAAAAGGTCAGTGTTCACCGAGACGACCCCGTGTTTGACGGCCAGTTCTCCAACCGTTGCTACCAAAACGCCGTCCGACAGGCCTTCTACGACTTCAGTCAAAAGGCTGAGCGAGACGGAAGAATCAACTCAGAAACCGATGAGCCGTTTACCGAACAATGGTCCCGCATCATCATGCACCTTCCGTATGCCTACCAGGCCAAACGCATGTTCCCCGACGTGTTCCGACACGACCGGCAGCATACGGCCATGTGGGAAGAGGTGGTCGCAAACATCGGACACATGCCCGAACAGCCCGACTCCAGCGATAAGGCTGTGCTGGAGGCTTGGGAAAAAGAGAAGGATGCCTACCGGCGCCAAATTTCCAAAACGCCCCAGTATGCTGAATTCCACGCCAGTCGCATCGAAAAGGGGCAACGCGCCAGCAGCCTGATCGGTAATCAGTACACGGGTTCTATTTTCTTGGCCTTGATGTCAACCTTTGAATCCGACCTTGAAGACAACAGCAACCTCGACAACGTCATGTTCGGCATGTGCGGTTATGGTTCTGGAGCGAAAGCAAAGGTCTTCGAAGGCAAAGTCAACTCCCGCTGGCGAGAAGTCGTTGCCACATGGAGGTTGTTTGAACGTCTCGCTGGCCGCATGGCCATCGACCACGTAACGTACGAGAACCTGCACAAGGGCACCCAAGACAACAGCGTCATTGAACCAAGCGGCGAATTTGCTCTGGTCGACATCGGTGAAGAGGGCGTGGACGAAGGCGCCCGACGCTACCGATGGATCAAGGCATGATGCTCAAAAATCCAAGACGACTTTCCCACATTCGCCTTCCATGGCCAACTGCATGGCCGATTCAAAGTCGGCGATGCCCATCCGATGGGTGAGCACTTTGTCCACGTCAATGGCGCCTTTGGCGAGCAGCGCATGCATGGTGTCCCAGGTGGACCACATTTTTCTGCCGTTGATGCCTTTGAGGTGGAGATAACGGAACACCACCTCGTTCATGGGTACTTCCGGCATGGATTGGCCGTACACCGAGAGGATGTTGACATAACCCCCCATGCGGGTGGAGTGAATCGCATTGGACAAGGCAGAGGCTGCGCCAGAAAATTCGCAACTGTTGTCAACGCCTCGGCCCTCGGTCGCCTCCAAGATGGAAGCAACGACATCGTCGTCTTTACCAAGCACAATATCGGCACCCAGGTCCCTTGCGAGGTTCATCCGGTAGGTGTTGTCCCAGTCCACGGCAATCACGGTGGTTGCACCCATCGCCTTGGCAGCGTTTACGGCGAACAGGCCGATTGGCCCCAGGCCGTGCACTGCCACCGTCGCTCCTTCAACGGGACCACCGGTTAAGGTGTGGATGGCGTTGCCGAGCGGGTCCTGTATCGAAGCATGTCCCGGGTCAAGACCCTCCGGTACATGTCGCGCATTGATGGCGGGCACGACGAAAAACGGGGCAAAAGCTCCGTGTCCATGGACGCCAAATATTGAGCCGTTTTCGCAAACATGGGCGTTGCCTTCGTCGCAGCGAGGGCACGCCCAGCAAGCAAGGTGACATTCAATCGCCACCACATCCCCAACGGCATGACTCGATACGCCTTCGCCGAGCGCAACGATGCTGCCGCTGGTTTCGTGGCCGGTCACGGTGCCCAAGGGGACGTTCTGGCGACTCCAATCGTCCCATTTCCAGATATGAATATCCGTGCCGCACACCGAGGTTGATTGGGTTTGGACCAACACTTCGCCGGGCCCTGGTTCGGGAACGGAATGCTCCTCGAGGCTAAAGCCTCCGACCTCTGAGCGTGTTTTTGTCCACGCCATCATGGTCGTTGGTATCCCACCCATGCTTCGCCCTCGGGTTGGTCTTGCTCGGGCACCTTTTCATCCTTCGGTCATGAGCAGTTGGAGGTGTTGACCTGCGGTTCTTCGGTATGTTGATTAGGGAGGCGCGACGGCCTCAAATCCCGTTGATGTTGCAATGAAGTACGTCGTGGTCAGCGGAGGAGTCCTATCTGGACTCGGCAAAGGTGTCACTGCAAGTAGCATTGGCGTTTTGCTCAAAAGCGCTGGACTGCGGGTCACATCCATCAAAATTGACCCCTACCTCAACAGCGATGCTGGAACCATGTCGCCCTTTGAACACGGGGAAGTCTTCGTTCTGGACGATGGAGGTGAAGTGGACCTCGACCTCGGAAATTACGAACGGTTCCTCGACATCAACCTCTCCAGAGACAACAATTTGACCACGGGAAAAATCTACGCGAAGGTGATTGAAGCAGAACGAAGAGGAGACTACCTCGGGAAGACCGTTCAAGTCATCCCCCACATTACAGATGCAATTCAAGACTGGATAGAAGACGTTGCACAACGACCCGCAGACGGTACCGATGCCGTGCCCGATGCGTGCATCATCGAACTTGGCGGCACGGTAGGCGATATCGAATCGGCCCCCTATGTTGAGGCGCTCAGGCAATTCCAGTTCCGTGTTGGTCGAGAGAACGTCACGTTCGTCCACGTCTCTCTGGTCCCGGTTCTCGGACCGGTAGGCGAGCAGAAAACAAAACCAACGCAACACACGGTAAAGGAACTTCGCGGTCTTGGCATCAATCCAGACATCTTGGTGTGCCGGTCATCCGCTCCGCTCAACGATGAAACGAGGAACAAGTTGGCCGCCTTTTGCCATGTTCGACCGGAAGCCGTGATGTCAACCCACGATGTTCCCAACATCTACCACGTTCCGTTGATGTTGCAAGAACAGGGGTTGTGCGACATTCTGAACGTTGATTGCTCAGCCACGTCGCTGCTTCAAGACTGGAAAGCGATGGCGCACCACCTTGACACGCTCACCGAAGAAGTGCACATCGCCATGGTCGGCAAATACACCGACCTGTCGGACGCTTACCTCTCGGTCATCAAGAGCCTCCAACATGCAGCCATGGCGGTTGACAGAAAACTCGTCATCGACTGGATCGAAGCCAGCCATCTCGAGGAGGAGTGGGATGCACAAGAACACGCCACGGCGTGGGCGTTGCTCCGAGCGGCTGACGGTGTTCTTGTTCCAGGAGGCTTCGGCGATCGTGGTATTGAAGGGAAAATCCTCGCCGCCCATCACGCCCGCACCCAAAACGTGCCCTACCTCGGCATCTGCCTCGGGCTCCAAATCGCCACCATCGAATTCTGCCGCCATGTGCTCGGGATGACGGGTGCCAATTCCACGGAATTTGAGGACAATCCGGAACACGCTGCAGTTGTTTTCATGCCTGAAATTTCCAAAACTCATCTCGGAGGCACGATGCGGTTGGGAAGCCGACCCACGCTCTGGCAGTCTGACGGCTCCTCGATTCGGGCACTGTACGGCAAAGGTGACGCCGTTGACGAGCGACACCGTCATCGGTATGAGGTCAACCCGGATTTGATTGAAACCATCGAAAACGCAGGTCTGGTCTTTGTGGGGAAGGACGAATCAGGACAGCGATGCGAAATTTTTGAGCTCGATGGGCATCCATATTACGTTGGCGTGCAGTTCCATCCCGAATTCAAATCGCGCCCTGGCCGGCCAAGCCCTCCATTCCTCGGATTGCTCAAGGCTGCGTCAGGCCAACTTTGAGGCGAGGTGCAATGCCCCGACTGCAAGCCTATGTTTCCCGTTGAGAAGAAGTAAACAGACTTCACGCTTCTGAGGCAAGCCACGCCGTGACCAAATCGGGAAGGATTTCCCCGGCTTTGCCGAGGTGAACTTCATCAAAGGCTTCCATGTTCATCGGTGCTTCTGCATTGACGAGTACGGTGCGCGCCCCGTTGGCACGTGCGATGTGAACCAAATCTGCGGCAGGGTAAACGTGCCCTGAACTCCCAACGACAATGAACACCTCACACGCATCAACGGCGCGGTAAATGCTCTCCATGTGCATGGGCATTTCGCCAAACCATACGATATCCGGCCGCAGCCGTGCTTGCTCAACACAGCACGAGCATGTGAGAAATTCATCCACCAGATCGGCTTCTTCCATACGAGGTTCGCTTCGGCCGCTGCGTTCACATCGGAGGGTCTGAAGTTGTCCGTGCATGTGAATGACATCGTGGCTCCCACCACGTTCATGCAAGTCGTCCACATTTTGGGTGATGAGGACCATGTCTTCAAGGCCGTTTTCCAAGGTCGCAAGCGCAGTGTGGGCGGGATTGGGTTCGACTTCGGAGAGTTGACGTCGTCGGGCCTGATAGAACCCCCACACCAATTCGGGGTTGGCCCTCCACGCTTCTGGCGTCGCCACGTCTTCGATGCGATTGTTCTCCCACAGTCCATCGTTATCTCTGAATGTCCGAATACCGGACTCTGCCGAAATTCCAGCTCCGGTTAACACCACCACCCGTTGTTTTTGCATAACATCACAACGTTTCGAGATTATATGAACACAACATGAGGGTTTCTTGTTCGCACTTTTTCACAAAATCGGTTCTCTACCGGTCGTTTCGAGGCTACAATTCGGCAACACGAATGAGCCGAGTGGTTCTGAAACCTTGAAGGATTTTGATGAAACGCTTCGCTTGGAATTCGGCATCGAGTGATTCATCACCCGTGTCGATGCGAACGGCTTCAAGTCCAATGAGTTTTGAGGGTGTGGCAACCCCAAGGATGTTGCTGTGTCCAATGAGGCGGAGGACGTCGGGGGAGAGTTGCAGGTTCCCACGCCCGATGAGGAAGCCTTGACCGCCCATGGGTGAGAGAAGCAGGAGAAGAGGCCGTTGTCCGTCTTCACCAACATGTGCCCCGATGATGTCGATGAGCGATGCTTCGTTGAGATCGCTGTGGAGGGTTGTTCCGTGTTGAACATCAATACCCAACAAGGTCAGGTCCAACTGGAGATGTTCTCCCGTTCGACGCAAGGTGCCGCCGCTTCCCCAGACCACCATCAAATCGGGTTCGTCTTCGAGCAGACCGGTTATGTGGTGAGCCAGACCCTCGATGGTGTCTTCTTCACTCACGCGCTCAACCTGCTCTTTCGCTCCCTGCATGAAGCGTGGCGAGGAAGGTGTCCACGCTTCGCCGTACATGCGTACCTTCCATTCGCCTTTGGCGTAAACCGTTTCGTCCAAATCCATCACCTCGGTGATGGCGGTTCGCAAGTCGCCCAGGGCAAAGGAGAGCGCCACTTCTGCTGCTGCTTTTGGCGTGGTTGCAAAACAGCCCGAATGCATTTTCACGCCACCAGGCACGCCGATGAGGGCCGTTTTTTGAGCCTCTTTGCCCATGGATTCCAAAGCGTTGACGATGTCCCTGGTGGTACCGTCTCCCCCAGCATAAAGCAACGCCTCTGCTCCGGCCTCAACAAGTTCCTCGACCAGTCGGGCGGTATCAACCTGAGCGGTGCGAGGAGGTGTTTCGCCCATCAACTCAACCCGCACATGGTCGGCATCCGTCAACGAGGGAACCCACGTTCCCCCCATGCGCCCTTCCCATGCGAGGAACTCCAGAGTTACGCCGCTTCTGTTCAAGGACGATGAGGCGAGGCTCACGAGATGGTTGAGACACTGATGCATTCGTGGCCCTGCACGGTCTTCCGCTCCCGCAGCACGAGCTTCTTCGGCCCGACCATCGCTGCCTTTGAACCCCAATTTTCCACCCAGGCCTGCATCGGGATTGACCACAATGCCCAGGCGCATGACGGTCCCTCTCGCTGCTCCCTCAAATAGGCGCGCTTGCCGTCGTTTCTCATCCTCCCGTGGGATGAACACCCGAGCCTTCTTGAGGAAGACGGCACATGGAGCATCATGAAACGAGCGCCGTCGGACACGCCGAACCTCGATGACATTCTTGAACGAGATTTCGCAGAACTCAAGGTTGGCGAGCAAAACATAGCTAAGACCAACCCTTCTTCTGAGGCGGTTGAAACACCCGCAGAAACACCACAGGTTCCCAAGGTGTACAACCAGCGCATCAACGCGGTGGAAGACCGAGAAGTGTTTGCGGTGAAGCCACCCGGGGCAGCGAAAACCAAACCACCTACGGAAGCGGCCGCCAAACCTACGGTGCTGAAGGCACCAACAACACAGCCCGGCGACGAGTTTGATGTTGAGTGGTAGAACGCAAGATTGCGCTGAAATCCAAGCGCGGGATTCATAGCGAGGATTCAACCCCGTAGGGGTTGAGGGAGCAGCGAGAAGCATGACGATGATTCACATCACCTTGCCCGACGGAACCGTCAACGAATACGCATCGGGCATCACCTGTGGTGAGATCATCGTGGATGCCTTGGGCAAAAAACACGGCTGTCTCGCAGCGCGAGTGGACGGCCACGAATGCGACCTGTCAACCGTTCTGAACGTGAACTGCTCCGTTGAGGGCATTGCGGCTGATTCCGAAGAGGGCATCCACATCCTTCGCCATTCTGCAGCCCACCTGCTGGCGCAGGCAGTGATGGAACTCTATCCTGGTGCATTGCCCACCATTGGCCCGGCCATTGATCGTGGGTTTTACTACGACTTTGCGATGGAGCCCATCGCCCAAAGCGACCTGAAGAGCATTGAAAAGAAAATGCAGGAACTTGCCAGACGCAACCTCGCGGTCGAGCGGGTTGAACTCGACCAAAACAGTCTGCGAGAGCACTTTGAAAGCAACCCGTACAAACTTGAAATCATTGACGACAAACTCGAGGCGGGCGATGGTTCCACGATTTACAAGCAGGGCGAATGGTACGACCTCTGCCTCGGCCCGCACGTACCCAGCACGTCAAAACTGATGTTCGTTCGGCTGACGTCGGTATCAACGGCCTACTGGCGAGGTGACCAAGACCGAGAACAACTGGTTCGGATTTACGGTTTGGTTGAGCCGAGCAAAGAAGCTCTGAAAGCCACGCTGACGCGTATGGAAGAGGCAAAAAAGCGAGACCACCGGAAATTGGGCAAAGACCTGCAGCTGTTCCACATCGACGAAGAGGTGGGTCAGGGCCTCATTCTCTGGACGCCTCGAGGCGCCGTGGTTCGCCAGGAGTTGCAAGATTTCATTTCCCATCATCTTCGACGGCAGGGCTACGCCCAGGTCTTTACCCCCCACATCGGAAAATTGGACTTGTACCGAACCTCGGGGCATTTCCCCTACTACCAAGAGTCGCAATATCCGCCGCTCGTTGAACGAGAACTGATGAAAAAACTAGCCGACGAGGGCTGCACGTGTGGCGACCTTTCGAACATGATGAAATCCGGTGAAATCGACGGGTACATGCTCAAGCCGATGAACTGTCCGCATCACGTCAAAATCTATGCCAGTCAACCGCGCTCGTACCGAGACTTGCCGCTTCGATTGGCTGAATTCGGAACGGTCTACCGTTGGGAGCAATCTGGCGAAATCTCAGGCATGACCCGAGTGCGCGGATTTACTCAAGACGATGCGCATCTTTTCGTGACCGAGGACCAACTCGCCGAGGAGGTGCTGGGTTGCATCGAACTCGTCCAGATTATTTTTGACAAACTCGGGATGCAGGACTACCGAGTTCGCGTGGGTCTGCGGGACCCGGATTCAACCAAATACGTCGGCGACCCAAAGCGATGGGACAAGGCAGAGGAGGCCTGCCGCGCAGCGGCCGAATCTCTTGGCGTGCCGTGGTCTGAAGAGCAAGGCGAAGCGGCCTTTTACGGACCGAAAATTGACTTCGTGGTCAAGGATGTCATCGGACGAGAGTGGCAATTGGGTACCGTACAGGTCGACTACAATCTGCCTGAGCGCTTTGACTTGAACTACAAGGGGAGCGACGGCGAACTCCACAGGCCGGTGATGATTCACCGCGCTCCGTTCGGTTCCATGGAGCGGTTCTGTGGCGTGCTGATCGAGCATTTTGCTGGACGCTTCCCCACCTGGCTGACGCCAACACAGTGCCATCTCATCACCATCAGGGAAGAGCACACGCCGTACGCAGGTCGTGTGGCTGAAGCCCTGCGGAGCGAAGGTGTTCGGGTTGAGGTTGACGACTCATCCAACAACATCATGAAGAAAATTCGCAACCATCGAAAGCTTCAGCCCGCTTACCTCGTGGTCCTTGGAGATGACGAAATGAAGAACGAAACCGTAAGTCTGCGTGCAAGGAATGGCGACCAAATTGCGGGCATTCCGCTCACGGCGTTCGTTGCCGACCTCGTGAATGAGATCAAGGAGAAACGTCCTCAACCCTCGCTGGTTCCGCCTTCAACCGAGTGATCAACAATGAGTTCCCCGTCCATCATCCAAGGCTTCTCTTTGGACATGGTCGCCCCCCTCTTGTTTGCTTTTTTGACGGCGTGGTTCTTCTGGCGAAACGTCGTCCCCAGGCAACTCAAAGGATTGCAAGTGGCCTTTCCCACCGGCCAGAACACCTACGAGGTTCACATGGTCACCTCCACCGTGGATGATGTCCGTCGCCTGCTTGCACGTCGAGGTACACGGCTGGGCGTCACCTCCTACCTGATGGCGCTGATGGGAAGTCTGGTGCTGTTGTTTGAATTCTTCAACTTCCGCAGTGGCGGGTCGGAGGGTTACCACTCACCATCGGTGGCCTTTGCTCTGATTCTCATCGTGATTCCAGCCGTTGTCTCCAGCGGCACATCGCTGGGCGCCCAGGTCATCAAACCCCTTGGCGTAAGTCGAGCGACGTTGCAAAGCAATTCCAACACCCGCAACGCCTCCTATGTGGCCTTGACCTTCGCATGGTTGCTGTTTGCTCTGGCGGTCGGGGAGGTCCTGAACGGCCTGGGAATGTCGAAAACAACCCGCTACAGTACCGTGGCGATGGTGGCGTTCAGCCCTGCGGTGTTGGCGTATGGACGCATTTTGGGTTCGTCCTGGAACGCCCTCAAGCAATCCTCCTCACAAATCGCCAAAGGTGGTGCTTCTCCGTTTCACAATCACTTGCCAAACGCACGTCAACAATTCATTGCCCAAGTCGTTCATCTCAATTTGGTCGCCATGCCGTACGTTGCGGTCAACACCCTCCTTTCGCTCATGGTTCTGGCCTACAACCCAGACATGTTCGTTCATTCAGACCGTGTTCTGGAACTTCCAGAATACCGTGTTCAGTCCACGTACATGGAAGAAGGGGGTTTGCTCGGTTTTGGGTTGATCGAACTCTTTTCCCACATCCCACAAGCGGGCATCAGGGTCCCCATCGTGACCACCCTCCTGCTGTTCTTGCTGCTGAACGTCGCTGCCATCGGCTTTCTCTTCGTGTATGAAGTCGCCCGAATTCTGTTTCTGGACATTCAAGACGTCTCGGGTTGGGGTGGAATTCGTTTGGCGGACAGTCGATTGCTACGGGCAGAACCCATCCAGCAAGCCAATGTGCTGAACTTTTGTTTTACGGGCTTTGCCGGTCAATCCATGCTGTTGCTGGCCTTGGCCATGGTCACCTTTTGGGATTCCAGTTTTCTTCCACAGGGCGATGCATGCGGCGCATGGGAGACCAGTGTGTGCGCCGTGCTCGAGAAAGACATGCTCGAACAGTTGACTTGGATGTTGGCCTCGGGAGGTCAGGTGGCCTTTTTGATGGTCTGGGCCTTTTCGAGGAGAGGTTCCACACAGTTGAGCGAAATCACGTTTGATGCCACGATGGACGATGACCGGACACGGCTTCGCGGCATGAGCGACATGATCTATCTCAAACAACGACCCGTGAACGAATTGCTCGGGAAAGACGACTGGAGTACGGCGATTGGGCGCTTTGACGACGCCACCATGAACAGAGAAGCCACGCTGGTGGGTCTCGACATGATTCGCCACACACAAGCCAAGATGTTGCTCTTCATCGGACTCGGCCGTTGGGACGAGGCAGAGGAATTAGCGGTGGACCTCTTGGCCCTCCAGGGCGGACGGGATTCACAAATCGCAAGGCTTGTCTTGTGCGCAGCAAGTCTGGCTCAACGGGATTATCGAGAGGCCATTCCGCGCCTCGAGGTGCTCGACAACCAAGACGTTGAAGCGGCGCGTTTGCGATGGGCCGCCAGCGTCCTCAGCGGTCAGAAAAAACTGGACGGGCAAGCCTCTTCGATGCTGAGTGTCGACCCGCTTCGCAAGGACAACATTCGCATGCTGTCCGCATTTGAAAACGGCGAAATGAACCTCCGAACCACACCTCCTCGCCAACCTGCACAACGAACCATGTACCTCTCCCAACTGGCACGTCTGCGCATGAACGGCGAAAGCGAACGAGCGCTCAATCATCTCGAAGGCACACTCGCTGGCATGGAAGGTGAACCTTGGGTTCACGGAGAACTGGTGGCCGCCCTCCTCAACCATGACGACGGACGGCACCTGACGGCCGTCAACAAGGTGAAGGCCCTCGCAAAGCAACACCCTCGCCATCCGCATGTACGAGCTGTTCTGCATCAATTCGCTGCTCTTGGTAAGGCTGAACGACCTTCTTCTGAGCCGACGAAAATTCACTGGATGCTGGAGGAAGAAACCGATTGGAAACGTTCCTGGCCGCTTCATAATGTCGCCGTTCCACCCGTCATGGACACAACAGAACTCAAGCAACACGCACTCAACGCCAATGCTTGGGTGATGATGCTGGGCAGCGACCTTTCAAACCACGCCAAGAAAGGAGCGCACAATTCGCTCGTGGATGATCTTCCACTCGGGCTCTTCACGCACCTGAAGGGCATCACCATCACCATCGGTGGCATGCCCGTTGACCTCGGCCTTCCCGCCAACATCAATCTGAAAGCCGCTCGAAAGAACGGCCTGCTCGATACGTGATCATATCCTTCGGCGAAGGCGTTCCATTGCAGCGTCGGCCTGGCCAAGCGCATCAAGCGATTCCTCGATACGTCCAACCTTCAGCATGCTTTCAGCCTCGGCAATGGCTGATTCGCATGCACGACGGTCATCGTCGGTGACCTTGATGCTGGCCGCTTCACATTGATTTCTGAGCACCTTCCACTGGTCGACGACAAAGTCGTAGAGTTCCGTCGCTTCGTCGCTCGCATGTCCTTCCTTGTCCAAAGCCGAGGTCATGCGCTCGAGCAGCATGCCCGCGTGGGACCACGAACGTTCATCAGCGGCCTGCGTGATTTCCTCGAGCATTGCGTCCCATCTCGCTCGGTCATCTCGTTCAGCGTATCGCTTTTTGAGTTGCTTTTTCTGTTTGAGTGCACGCAAAACATCGTCCATGGCCGCACGCTCTCGCTCAACCGTGCGCACCACGCCGTCTGCAAGTCCGATGGCCTGACTGGCGTTTCCTGACTGGAGCGCATCTGCGGCTTGCTTCAGCCGTTCTTCAACCTCGGTGGTGTCCAAACCGTCGCTTTGGTCCACCGTTCGTTTTGCTTCGGCAAGAGCGGTCGCAGCCCGCTCAAGAGCGCCCTCGTCGGCTTCGAGTTGGGGCAGAATTGCCGTGGCAAATTCGTAGGCTTCCTTGGGGAGTTCTTGATTCAGTTTTGCTTTGGCGTCGCTCAGCAATTCACGCAACTGTGTGATGCCAGCGCCCTGCTTTCCGTCAAGTGCCCGCGTGGCTTCGAGAATGACCTTTTCGGCTTTTGACCACCATGAAATCACCTCGGAGGCCCGCTTTTTTGCTTGGCGGTAGAGTTGCTCTCCCTCTCGTAGAGAACCCAATTTTACCTCACGCTCACCCATCTCGTAGGCCTTTCTCGGGCGCTTGACGATAGGAGCAATGTCCTCAGCGGATTCAACGGCTTGCAGTGCGTCTTTTCGAATGATTTCAACATCGTCGGCAAAGGAAAGGGCTCGTTCCATATCCTCCTCGCTTTCGTCGAGTAAGCGCATACCGTAATCGGGGTCGAGGTGCCCCTCCTCCTTGGCCGTCGTCAGCAAACTGGCGGCTTGGGCCACGGCCGCACCCTGAGATTTGAGTACGAGAAGGCGGGTTTCGAGAGCGTCAAGGCGCTTCTTGAACCGCTTTCGTTCCGTCTTTTTGTCATCACCAACCGTCCAGGTGTACACCGTATCAGCCACGGCGGCCACCGAGACAAAGGCGGCAACACCGCCAGAGACCGTCAGAAATTCGGAAGTTTGGGACAGGGTCAACACCACGGCAGATGCCGAGCCAATGCCGGTTAGGATGGCACGGAAACGGAGGACGCCAAAATGACCTCGCATGGTGCGATGAGAGAACCGATAGCACATGGCGCCGGCCACCATGATCATCACGCTGCCCGCCTGCTGCAGAACACCGTCGTCAAGCCCCAAAGCCCCCAAACAGAGGAGAATTGGCCAAGCCACGGTGGAGGCGGCTGCAACGCGGGAGCGAGCAACGGCATCGTCAAGCGTTAAGTCTTGAACGAAGATGCCCCAAATCAACAGCAGCAGAGGTGCTCCGAACGTGGTGAGGGCTGCACCGTCACCGCTCATCAGGCCCTTGATGGAGGGCCATGCGAGCCATACGGCGCACACCAAGAGGGAAAGGGCGGTCAGCAGGGTCGTGTTTTCCACCCGTCGAAGCCGTTGAGCACGCTCCGCTTCAACGGCTGCATCCGCATCCGCCCAGGTGACCATGCTAACGTCCTCACCGCTGTTGCCCATAATCACTCCGATGAATTGGGCCAGGCCTGCTGCTGAGCGAACCGATTCAGCGGCAATGTTCATGTGTGGTATCGGGGTGTAAAGCGTTACGAGGGAACATCATGTCCGGACTCATCACCATGGATGACTTATCCAATGAAGAAATCTTGAGTATCTTGGATGATGCTCAGCGTCTTTTGCCCGTTGCCAAAGGTGAGGTCTACCTTCCTCTCCTCCAAGGAAAAATTCTGGGAAACCTCTTCTTCGAACCCAGCACGAGAACACGCATGTCCTTTGAAACAGCCATGAAACGACTTGGAGGGGATGTGGTCAACCTCGGGGACGTGAAAACCTCCTCTGTTGTCAAAGGAGAGACCTTGTTCGACACCATCCAGATGGTTGACGGCTACACCGACATCATCGCCATGCGCCATCCTCGCCAAGGTGCGGCTCAATACGCCCAAGATGCAGCCAGGGTGCCCATCCTCAACGGTGGCGACGGTGCAGGTCATCATCCAACACAGACCATGCTGGACCTCTTCACCATTCAACAAGCGCACGGACGGCTTGACGGACTTAAGGTCGTCCTCGCCGGTGATTTGCGGTACGGGCGCACCGTGCACTCGCTCAGCCACGCTTTGACTCGATTTGGCTGTGAACTCATCTTTGCAAGTCCAAGTTTGCTCAAAATGCCACAAGAAATCGTAGCTGACTTGAACAAGCACGGAGGCAACGTGACCGAAACCGAAGATCTCCTCGGTTCGATTGAATCTGCAGACGTGGTGTACATGACCCGAATCCAAAAAGAACGGTTCGCCGATGAAGACGAATATGCCAAGGTGGCAGGTGCCTACAAGCTCCATGCTTCAAACCTCGACGGGGCCAAAGAGAACATGATCATCATGCACCCCCTTCCCAGAGTCGATGAGATTCACCCCACGGTGGATACGACTCGCCACGCCCGATACTTCGAACAAGCATTCAACGGCGTCGTCGCCAGAATGGCCTTACTCTGCAGACTCCTGCATGTTGAGGTCCCAGCAACGATTGGGGGTGATGTCTGATGTCCCAAGAACACAACATGCGCCGTGTGACCGCCATTCAAAACGGGACCGTCATCGACCACATTCCCGCCGGCCATGCCATGCGGGTCTTGGAGATGCTTGGCATCAACAGAAGCTCGTCGGTGCCGGTTTCCATGGTCATGAACGTCCCGTCGAAAAAGATGGGAACAAAGGACATCATCAAAGTTGAAGACCGTGAACTGAATCAAGATGAATTGAATCGACTCGCTTTGGTCGCACCGGATGCGCACGTGGCCATCATTCGTGCATACAGTGTTGCTGAGAAATTGACCATCGAACTTGGCGATGAGATTGAGAACGTGGTGCGTTGCACGTTTTCCAACTGCATCACGACCAATCCTCGAGAGCCCCTTGCCCACCGTTTGAAAATCGTATCAAGGGTCCCGCTCGAATTGAGGTGCCACTATTGTGGACGACCGCAAGACCTTGACGAACTGGTCGGCAACGTGCTCTAATCCTGTTCCACACCGAGCAAATCTCGCATGTCGCAAGCCTTGCATTGCGTGCCTGAACTTGGACTCCCACAGCGGGGACACGGTGTCGGTGGAGCTGGGCGTTGTCCTTGTCCTCCAAGGTCAACGATTTGGTCTCGTAAACCCTTGATTTGGTCAGCCATGCGCACCAAACCATGACGCGTTCCGGGGACGTCCGCTTCCATTTGAGCGACCATTTCGCGATGCCGCCAGCGAAGAGCCCCACGAGCGTTTGGGCATTCCTCGTGGTGGAGAGGGAGGTCTCGGTGAAGGGCGTAGAGATGCACCTCTTGTTCGGGCACCCAGCGCAACGGAACGATGCGAGGGGAGAGTCCGTCAACAGGCGTGGCGGTGTGGGGCGCCAAACGGAGGGTTCGCTCAATGTCGGCGTTGGCCATGTTCATCAGAACGGTTTGCGCCATATCGTCGAGGTTGTGGCCAAGGGCGATCACGTCAGCGCCAACACGAGCAGCAAGATGATTGATGCCTTGACGGCGGAAGACTCCGCAATACGAACAGGCCATTCGAGGTGCATCGTTGTCTTTTTCCATGACCATGGGAAGCCTTTGCACCACTTCGTCCATCTCAATGAACGACAATTCAGGATAGGTTACGACGTGATGCTCAATGCCCAAGCGTTCGCAAAGGGACGCTGCACATTCAATGGAGGGTGGGCGATAGCCTTCAATGCCTTCGTCAACGGTTCCAGCGACGATGGTCACGTCTTTTCGCTTTCCAATAAGGTCAACCAAAGCGTCCAGGAGCACAGCAGAATCCTTCCCCCCTGAAACCGCCACCAGCACCGTGGTATGCGCTCCTTTCTTCAGTGGAAGTTGAAGTCGAAGTTCGCGACTGATTTTTTTACGAACGGACTTGGCGAGGTGTTTGCCGCACAGAATACGACCAGAGTAAGCCTGTTCAACCACAGCGGGCTTCTCGCACGAGTCACAGGTGGGAACGGAGAAGAGTGCTGTCGCTTCCTTGCTCCCCATGACCATGGCTCACAGGGCTTTAGGTTTCAAATGAGCGGAAAGGCGGCCGAACAACACGCAAGAACAAGGCAAATATATTCAATTGCAAAATCAAATTTTCAATTGGAAAAATGTTTTTTTATTTTCGTCAAACCCTCCCGTGTCAACCGCACCAATCTCGGTCATTTCAGTGGACTGATATGGATTCACAGCGGCTCGTTTCAACGCCCTCAAACCCAATTTTCAGTTGGAAAATGACAAAAGGTGCCCAAACAGGCATATTTGCTCGCCGAGGCGCAAAACTTCTTGAAGGCTACAGCGGTGTCGGAGAGGTTGAGCAACCATGCTGCAACGTCTCCTGAGTGAATTTCTCAAGGTAGGTGGCGTGGCACAAGCCATGATGATGGACGACCGTGGAAAGTTGCTGGCAAGTGTCGGAAGGGAGGGACAAATGCCACCCGTGGAGCACGCCGTCAGCCTTACCGTTGCTGCTCTTGATGCCGTTCAGCATCACGATAAAGGCGATTTGCATGAGGTGTGGATTGAAGGCGGAGAGCAGACGCTCATCGACATCATCACGCCGTACAGAATCATGTTCTTGCGTGGGACCGGTGGAAACATTGCCCGCTGGCGACATTCCATGGACCACTTGCGTCCCCAACTTGCAACAACACAAGAAATTTAGGTGAACAACATGTTTGAATTGCCATTAGGAAAACCCGTTAACGAACCCATCAATCTCGAAGAGGGAGTACTGCAGCCCTTTGCCCACGGTTCGATCTCAACCTACATCGGTCGGCGAAAAACTCCAGTTGGGCACCGCCTCGTCCGTGGTGGCCGAGTGGTTGGCTACCTCGCCGAGGGCGAGAAGAAAAACGTCATGCTCGGCGGAACAGATGCCAAGCAGATGCTCGAATCTCTTGAGGCTGAAAAGAAGCCTCGTCTTCTTGCAACGGCCTACACCATTTCCGAACTTGGTGGCCTTGCAGAACTTGTGCCCGAGGCGTTCATTCATCAAGCCGACCGACAGGGTCTGAAATCCTCAACCAATGCGGTGGAACGTCTGCTCTCTCGAGACTTGTCAGCGGTCATTCGCAATTTGGAGGCGAACACCACGGTTCGAGGAGCCATGGCCATCGACAGCGGGATGCTCATCGACCACGTCGGGGACCTTCCGGGCCTGGGAGAAGAGGAACGCTTGGCAAGCGAATTGCATCAAATGATGGTCGCCATGGGGGGCCAGGACATGCACGGAGAATGGGGCATGAAGGGCCAGAGCCACTGGACCCTCCACACCGATACTGGCGCCCTGTTGCTCGCCCAAAGCGGTGAAATTTCGCTGGCGGTTTGGACGGAAAAGGACGCCAACCACGGTCGTCTCCTCTCTTCAGCTTCAATCGCCCTTGATGGCGACATTGTCGCAGCAGGCGCCCACGGGTCAAAAATGCCTGAAGGGTTCACGCTGAGGGACGGTCGAGGCGGCCCTGATGCTGTTGTTTCCATGCTGAAAGCTGCCATGGAGGAAGAGGTGACCGGCCACATTCAATCCGGTGCATCGAGCAAAGCCGTCTCGTTGGTCCTGTCCCGAGGTGTGCCTGTAGCGCTCTGGGCGCCCTCCTTCGAGACCGAAGAAGAGGCCATGTTGGGCCTCACGGAGTCAAAACGTAAGGTCAAACTCATTCGATTCCCAGCCGGAACCATCGTCTCGTCTACCTCGGGAACGGTGGACGACTTTACGCTGGCTGGGTTCATCAACTCGCTGGCAACGGTACGAACGCGATCGGAGGCACGACAGGCCTCCCTCAAGGCGCTGCTGGATGACCTGCTTGGCTTTGATGCTGGATTGGAAGCCCTGCAAAAGGCACGATCCAAGTTGACGTTCAAGTCGGATGGCGCCGACATCGCCGAACCTTTGCCCGTCATGCGGGACGAAGCAGTCAGCGCAGTTGATGCAGGCTTGCGGCGAAAATTGGAGAAAGCCGAACAGACCATCGATGAACTCAACAAGAGCAAGGCCGTTCTCGATAGCCAAATCAAGGCTCTTGAGAAAAAGAAAGAGGCCGCACAAATCGTAGCAAGAGAAGCGACCGAATCGCGTCAGGAGAACAGCACGGCGTTGGAAGGCGCTCATGCCCAACTCAACACGATGCAGGTGGACCTTGCGCAAGCTCGGGGACAATTCGAGGAAGCAGAATCTCGCGCTGAGCGCCTGGTTCGCCGAGTCAACGAGCTCGAACACCAAGTCAGCGAGCGAGCAGCCGAGTTGGCCAAAGCCATCGGCGATGCGGGAAGCAGCGCTGAATTGAAAACGATGATCGAAGAACTCTCGTTGAAGGAAGCCACCCTGCAAGCCAACCTCGCTGAGGGAAGTGAGCGCCTCAACACCATTCGTCAGCAAAGCGAAGACGAGGAACGACGCCTTCGCGTGCTCAGCGAACAAGTGAACACAAGCCGTGAACGTCACGCCCGCGTTCAATCCGACCTGATCGCCGTCCAAGAGCAGGTTCATGTTAGCAATCTCGAACTTGATGCTGCCCGCACCGAGGAAAAGCATGCTCGGCAGCGCACAGAAGAAGACCGTGTGCGTAGAGCAGAGGAAGAATCACGTCGAGCCAACATCCAGGCCGAATTGCGGGAATTGATGGACGAGCGACGCCAAGTACTCCGAGAACTCGGTGATTTGGGCGCTCGCCGAGGTCATGCAGAAGCAGAACTCGCCTCGCTCGTTGACAAAGCAACCTCACTCGCCGACGCTCATGAAGAGGCCCTCGCAGACATTCAGGAGGCTGAACGACTTCGTGCACGACTCGCTGAGGAACCTCTTGCTCAGGCGCTGTTGGACGACAACAACACGTTCCAAGGCCTTGGTCCTGTGCTTGAACGGCTGGAACACGCCCGTGAGCTGGGCTATTCGGTCACCATGCTCGATCGCGCTGTAGAACGTGCGCTTCAGGTGATTCAGGGCACCGTTGACCACGTCGCTGCTACACCTCGTCATTTGCTCTCCTCCGAGGTCATGACGTTGCTTGAACGGCAAGTGCCGCAAACGGCAGGGGCGGTGCGAGGTCTCGCTCGCTGGTCGGTTCAGCAACGCTTGGAGCATCAACTCGGCGAAACGGTGAACCATGTGGTGGTTGACCTTGAACACCTTCTCGAAGACTTTGACCGGTCCATCACGATGCTGCGACGTATTCGAAACGTGCTGGAACAGGTGGAACGTCTCGGTGCGCCTTCGCACGAAGTTCACGCTCTTCTCGCCAATTGTCAACGGCCTGAAGCCCTTCCAAGCCTTGCGCAAGGCACGAGGAAACTCATCCAAGTCGCTCTTGATGACATCTACTTGGAGGCCGACCAGCGAGATGCTGGAGAAGCCATCGGTTTGGAGGAAACGGCACGGGTGCTTGAGGAACTCATCACCCAGTTGGACGCCTCTGGGTTGACCGACGGCCGCCCACGAGGCATGATGTGGGACTTCCAACGGGACGGTTTGCTACCGTTTGAGCGAGAATCCATACCGGCCGAACAGCGCATTCCAGTGAACGAGGACATGTTGACTGACCTTGAACCCCATCTCGTCCATGCCGAACACGTTTCGGTGATGGAAACGACCAGTGAACCGGTTGACGAGGAAGGGTGGTCACCTTTGCCCCCGCCGACCGATGAGGCGGCCGAGAACGTCGAAGAATCGAGGGCTAGTGTACCTGCAGCATCGATGGGTCTGGATGACGAACGGGCTCAACTCGAGGCCGAACTTGCACGTCTGGACGCTGAACGAAGCCATCGAATCAGCCACGACCCCACCCCTACAACACCGAAGGATACGGCGCTTGCTGACCTTGAATCTCGGCTCTCCGAACTTGAATTCTGAAGATGGACATGTCGGAAGAAGCCACCACGCTGATGGGCCGTGAAGAGGTCCCTGGGAAGGTGTATCCGTTGTGGTTGGAACGGCTGTTTCTTCTGACGGCTGCTCTGATTTTTGTGTTCTTCAGCCCCGAGATATCCAAGGCCGTTGACCACGCCCTGCTCGGTCCGCTCGTGGCGTTCGTGGCCTTCCCCCTCGCTCTTTTGGCCGTGGTGGAGATGGCGGGTCGTTTGCTGCAAGCTAGCCTGACCTCATAGTTGCGTGAAGTCCTTACTTTCCGGCTCAGCGGGGAGTCGATTGGTTCTTGATTGGATGAAGCCGATCACGCGCTGCCATGGGATGAAGAAACGGAGCACCGCCATGATGCTCAGGAAAAGCAGCGCCGAGATGACCAGCCCGTAGGTCAACGTGAGTTCAATGGATTCTGAGACCTGTCCAGCCCACTGACTCCCGGTCGTGTCGGATACGATGGTCAGCAACACCTTGTGGAAACCCAGAGCGACCATCGTGGCAACGCCGGTCAGCCCGAGGAAGAGGAAGGTGTGGCGCAAGTGCGTGTTGAGGACGTTGTCCATCTGGCGGACATATTCTGGGTCTCGCTTGCAGGATTCGGGAAGGCGGAAGGCGTATTCGAGGTTGCGAATGACACCATAACTGGCCTCTTGGAAGACCATGATGAGAACGGCGATGAGGATGAGATTGAACTGTTCCTGCGTGACGAGTTTCAATCCGAACAAACCGATGGTCGGGTCCGATGTTTGACTTTCCAGCGTGGCAAGCGCACCACCGTAGGCCCCCAATTGGGATTTGATGAGCGGGAAGGTGAGGATGGCGTGAATGCCCAAAAACAGCAACGTGAATCCGATGGCCCAGGCAATGGAGCGCCGAGAAAGCCCCCAGATGCCTCGTGTTCCCATAATGACAGGAAGGAGATAGATGAAGAGAATCATCAGCGACATGATCATCAACAACGGCCACTGCAAGGTTTCCAATTCATCGTTGGTTGGCAAACGCAGGTCAAACGAAAAGAGCATACCGGCAAACCAGGAGAGGACAAGACGCCCCACGAGGAGCACGATGAGGCCGACAATGAATCCAAGTTTGATTCGCTGCTGAACCTTCGGAGACTGGAAGGCGATGAACGCCATGACGCCGCCAAAGCCCAAACCGAGGACCAGCGGCACGAAGAAGCGGGCCATGCCGGTTCGGCCTTCACCCGTAAGCCAATCACCGAGCGGCAACTGGTCGGAGATGAGCAATTCAATGGAATCGAAGAGGATGGTGTGGTCGATTGAACCCACAACGTAGGTGGAAACGACCTCGAGGTACATTCCAATCAGCGCCACGGTGGCAATGATTTGCAACGCAAGAATCTGCCACTGGCGTCGCAGGTTCTTCAGGTGCAGCGTCCGAGGCTTGGCTGCACCGTCGAGGTAAACGTCCGATTGAAGGCCGACTTCACCTGCCATCTCAGTACCCCCTCACCTGCATCAAGGCCTGCGACAAATCCATGTCGGGCATCCAATCAATGACCTGCGCGCCGGAACCTGCAAGCGTCGTCAAGCGGTTTTGCCGCTCCAACTTGAGCACCTCATAGGACATCCGTGGAATTCGACTCACCAGTCGTTCAAAGTCAACGCTCGACGGCGAAAGCACGGTGACCTCGTGTCCACGCCCAACCAAGTCCCGAACCGCTGCTGGCACCGTTCCATCACCCTCGCACGAGGAGATGATGAACACGGGACTTCCACGACTGAACCGTCCGCTCAGAGAGTTGGTCACCGCTTGCAAGGGCATTGCACCTTGGGGGCGTACGCCAGCAAGGGCGCTGAGGATTTTGAAATACTGCTTGTCGCCCGTGTCCGGGGGCAGGTAGGACAACTTCTCGTCGTAGATGGCGAGCGCAACAGAATCTCGGCGCTTGAGGAAAAACGCCGCAAGGCTCGCAGCGGAAACCGTTCCCATTTCCAGGGGGTTCTTCAGCACCGTTCCGATGCGTGCGAGGTCTCGGCTGTCGAGGATGAGGTAGAGGTCGGTTACGGCGTCTCGGCACTTTTCGTTGACCATCAGGTCTCCAGTGCGGGCAAAGGCCTTCCAGTTGATGTTCTTGAACGGGTCTCCTGGCACGTACTCTCGTAGCGAGTAGAACTCAGAGCCTTGACCGGGGGTTCGGAGGGTGGTGGCTCCGGTGTACATCTTGGGTGTGCGACTCCGCAGGAAGGCCTCTTCGATGTCTTTGATTTGAGGGAAGATGACGATGTCGCTGTGGTGGTCAACGTACATCTCCTCAACACCGAGGTTGAACGTGTTGCGGGCACGTAGCGAAACAGGACCGATGGAGTAGTGTCCTCGCAGTGGACATCGCAAAACGTAGCGTATTCGAGCGCTTTCACCAGGTCTGAGGTTGAGTTGCATTTGGTTCAGTCCACTGCGCAACTTCATTTCGTGCGGGATGTTATCGTAGATGTCGAGCATCTGGGTTTTTCGATTGCTGCGATTGGTAACGAGCAACTCAACGTACAGGTCGTCGCCTTTGTAGAGGTTGTCGGCAGACAGGGTACGCTGAACTTCAACATCGCCGTGGCCCGAAATCCATGAGTTCACGACGATGAAGGCGATGAGGCTCAAGCCGAGAATCATCATTTGTTGATTGGAAATCATCATCCCGATCAAGACCAGCGCAATTCCGCCGGTGAAGGTGAAGGCTGCCTTACGCGTCCACACGGTATCACCTCACTGACGTCCCCACGCCTTGATGCGTTTTACAAGCGCAACGGTCTGTTCAAGCGTGTATTTGTTGCTGGATTCGACGGCGAATTTTGCCAAAACCGGGTCGTTGATCATCGACACCAGCTCGTTGGCTTTCATCGCCTGGAACTCTTCTCGGTTCAATCCGTTTTGGTTGCGAACCTTGGAAAGGAAGACCTGTCGGATTTTTTCCACTTTGGAGTAGTAAGCGTAGCGATTCGCATCACCAAAGCCGTAGTAGATGATGCTGAACACGTGTCGCCAAGGCTCTGGGTCTCGCTTCTTGATGAGCACGGCTTCGAAAGTGATGAACAGAATGAGGAAAAGGAGCAGCATCGCCAATCCTTCTCCTGTGAAGTAGACGAGCAGGAAGTAGACGGTGTTGTAGGAGTCGGCCGCCAGTGCGCTCTGTGGGTGGCGGGACTCGTCAAAGATGACCATGGCGTTCTCGGCCGGTTCACCCGCTTCATCAACACGCTCGCTCATCAGGGCTTCAGCAATGAAGTCGAGCGCCCACTTGCGATTGTCGTTGCTGGGCATCATCGTATCGGTCGGCCCGTACTTTCCTTCGTTGAAGCCCTCGTAATCGTACATGGCGTTGATGAGGGCAGAACCGTCAGCGACGAACACAACCCGTCCGCCGTCCGTGGGTGAGCAACTGGCTCGGGCGCAGGCCTCGATGCTGAGGTTGAATTGCCCCCATCGGTCGGGGGTCTCAGGCGTGATTTCGTTGCCAACCCAAATCTCGCCGTCACCGTTGACGTCAACGGTTGCCTCGTTGCTGGTCAGTGCACGGACAGCGACCTCAGAAAGAGGGCCACGGACGCCGGGAATGATTTCCAATCCCGTGATGTTGTTGAGCAGGAGTTGGTAGGTGCCGTTGTAATCAACACGTCCGTTGATCATGTGTTGTTCACACAGCGGTGCTTCACCCGGCACGAAATTTTGCTCGTTGAGTTTGGAGCAGGGATGCTCACCGGGCCCTCCAACCTGTGCCCATCGCTCGTGCGTGGAAAGGGTCGACGGGTCCAGTTGGGTGCCGTTCATACCGCAAGGGTTGTTTTGAACGCACATCCAAACATAGTTGAAATCCAATTCTGCTGCGTAGGTGGTGTCAAACACTTGCTCGCCCGTATAGCGAATGCCAAAAGCTTCGGCGATGGTGTTGGCATAGCCGTAATCCTCGAAGATCATGGCTGTGCCGCCCGCTTCAACAAACTCGACGATGGCGTTGATTTCCGAAGGAGAGTATCCTGCCCCTGAAGCGATGGTGATGAACCCATCATCGTCAAACTGAGGCAGTGAAAGGGTGTCTCGTTCCACACCCGCGAGAACGTAGGTGGTGTTTCGTGGGTCTTCAATGTCGGCGAGCAGAAGTGGACTGCTTACGAGGGAACGGGTTTCAATCCCCATATTTTTGATGTCCTCACGGAACGCCGACATGTCGTTCCAGTCATCGTCATAGGCTGAGAGTTGATTGGTCGCACTCAGGTTGATGAAATTGAGAAGAATCGTCATCAGTAAAATCAGCATGACCGCCCAGAACGACGCTTGGAGGGCCAGCCTCCGTGCGTTGAAATTGGAAGGAAGGCCCAGCATACGAATCACGGGGAGAGGATTCCCAGCACAATACGGCTCCCGCTGACTTTAGAAGGTTGTCCACTCAAGTGGATAAAATGCTCATTGGCGCATCTCCAACCATCAGGTGTTGAGATGGATTTTTTCAGCGATACGAGCGACGGCATGACCGGGTATTTTGACGGTGTTTCCAACGTTGTCAAAAGGCAGCGCGTCGGCGTTTACCCCAGCCTCCACCTCAACCAACAACTCACTGATGAGGCCGGTGTTGAGGTCAACGTGCATGTCGGTCAGCACACCCATGACGACCCCGGCACGATCGACCACGGCGTTTCCGAGTAGTTCTCGACCAAAAATCGCCATGCTGTCCGACTCCTTGCTCTGCTTGGAGGGGCGGAATCACATCAATGCGTCGGTGATGGATGCAGCCTCACATCGTTTCCATGCCGCGGCTGAAGTCCCGATTTCGCTTGATGTTGGTCAGCCCTGAAGTCAGACGGGTCTCCATCTTCTGGTAGTATTCCAGCATGTCGGGGGTGACCGTGGGGCGGACCCGAGAGATGGCCTCTTCAAAGTGAGACTTTGTGACCTTCTTCTTGCCAGCACGCATACAGATGAGCGCCGCTTCGCGACACACCGCTTCAATGTCTGCGCCGGTAAAGCCGTCCATGCCCGTCAGGATATCTCTGAAGGAGAATTTGCTGAGCGGCATGCCTTCGCTGTGGATGCCAAAGATGGACTCGCGAGCACCTGCGTCGGGCGGTGGAACGTGAAGGACACGCTCGAAGCGGCCGCTGCGGAGCAGGGCTGGGTCAATCATTTCAGGACGGTTCGTAGCCGCAACGATGATGACGCCGTCAAGGGATTCAACACCGTCCATGCTCGCCAAGAGCTGATTCACGACTCGGTTGCCCACATCGCTGCCCTCCGAGGCACTGCCACCGCTTCTCATTGAGGCAATGGATTCGAATTCGTCAAGGAAGATGATGGAAGGGGCGGATTGCTTGGCCTTCTTGAAAATCTCACGGATGGCTCGCTCGGATTCACCGACCCATTTCGAAATGAGTTCGGGGCCTTTGATGCTGATGAAGTTGGCCTGGGCTTCGTTGGCAATCGCCTTTGCAAGCAGTGTTTTTCCAGTTCCAGGGGCTCCGAACAACACGATACCGCGGGGTGGTTTGATGCCAAAGTGCTCGAAGAGTTCGGGCTTGGTGAGCGGCCACTCCACCGATTCCTTGAGTCGGTCCTTGACTTCTTGGAGGCCGCCGACCTCGTCCCAGCCAACCTCGGGAACTTCGACGTAAATTTCGCGAAGGGCTGAGGGTTCAATGTCTCGGATGGCTTCCTTGAAGTCGTCCATGCAGACTTCCATTTTTTCCAGCACCTCTGGAGGAAGGGTCTCTTCATCAAGGTCGATTTCAGGGAGGTACCTTCGTAGCGCACGCATGGCGGCTTCACGCACCAATGCGGCGAGGTCGGCACCCACGAAGCCGTAGGTGTTGTCAAGCACCCAAGCGATGTCGAAATCGTCGGCGATGGGCATTTGCCGTGTGTGAACATCCATGATTTCGCTGCGACCTTCTCGGTCGGGCACGCCAATTTCGATTTCACGGTCGAAACGGCCAGGTCGGCGAAGTGCAGGGTCGAGGGCGTCCCGTCGATTGGTGGCTCCAATGACCACGACGTTGTCTCGGCCTTGCATGCCGTCCATGAGCGTGAGCATCTGGGCGACAACACGGCGTTCCACCTCGCCCGTAACGTCTTCACGCTTGGGGCAAATGGAATCTATTTCATCGATGAAGACGATGGCGGGCGCATTGTCCGCTGCCTCATCAAAAATTTCTCGAAGTTGCTTCTCGGATTCACCGTAATACTTGGAGATGATTTCTGGCCCGTTGATGCTCTTGAAGTGGGCGTTGACCTCGGTGGCCACCGCCTTGGCGATCATCGTTTTTCCCGTACCGGGAGGACCGTGGAGCAGAACGCCTTTGGGAGGGTCAATGCCGAGGCGACGGAACAATTCGGGGTGCTTGAGTGGCAACTCGATCATCTCACGCACTTTCAGAAGTTGCTGACCGATGCCACCCACATCCTCGTAGGTGATGCCCTCGGATTGACCAACGTCTTCCTCGGCAACGGCCTCGTCCTTGATGACAATCTCGGTATCGGTGGTGACGACCACGATGCCTTTTGGTACGGTTTGAACGACGGCAAACGGCAATGCTTCGGCAAAGAGGGTCATGCCCGGGATGAAAATACGATCGCCAGCCACTACCGGGCGCTTGGCGAGGCCTCGCTTGGCGAAGCCTTCAATTCCAGGTCCAAACTTGACCTTCTGCTTGTTCGCCATGACCGGCGAGATGGTCAGTTTCTTGCACTCTTCGGCTTTTGCTTTGCTGACCGTGACCCTGTCTCCGAGGCTCACACCGGCATTTTTTCTGATGATGCCGTCCATTCGGATGATGTCCATCTTTGCGTCTTCGGGTCGGCTGCGCCAGTAAATGGCGGCCGTGGAACGTTCCTCGCCGCTGATTTCGACGAAATCGCCTGGTTTGAGGTCAAGGCCCATCTCAGAGGAGATACGCGCCCTGCCGAAACCCACGTCGGAGGGGATGGCTTTGGATACTCGGAGTTCGATGCTGTCGTCTTTGTCTGCCATGGTGCTCCCTCTCAACTGCAATGAACATTTTACGGTATATAATGAAATTCAACCGGGCCTTTGACCTGCTCGCACTGGTTTTTACAGCAGGGGCGATATAAACCTCAGCCCGCAGATTCATGAACGACGGTCACAAGCGCCAATCTCGCCCTCCATCACATTCAAGAGACGGCTTCAATTCGCCAATTCCATGACTCATGTTCTTGAAACGGGCTTGGAATACATGGAAATCAACAACCCCACGGACAAACCAGCCGTGCGCGGCTACAACATCATCAACGGTCAATTGACCGAAGCGAGCGACGGGGGAACCTTCCGTTCCACCAACCCTGCTCACCTCGTAGATTGCTTGGGTGAGTTCCCTCTTTCGACCAGAGAGGATGTTCGCGATGCCCTGCACGCCGCTCACGCTGCTTTCCCGGCTTGGGCCGCCACGCCTGCCCCAACCCGAGGTCAAATCATCGGCAACATGGGCCGTCTCTTGATGGAACACAAGGATGCCCTTGTGGCCCTCGAAACCCGGGAAATTGGCAAGACGCTCAAGGAGTCGGGAGGAGAAATTCAGGAAGCCATCGACACCTGCTTGTTCTTCCAGTCCGAGGGGCGCCGTCTGTACGGGCAAACCGTGAACTCCGAATTGCCGGACAAGGAACTCTTCACGTACCGTCGCCCGCTTGGTGTCTGCGGCATCATCAACGCCTGCAACTTTCCCTCCGCAGTTCCGTTTTGGAAGATGATCCCCGCCATCATGTGCGGCAACACCTGCGTTTGGAAGAGTCCTCAGGATGCGCCTCTTCTGTCCTTTGCCCTGGCTCGAATCATGCACGAAGCTGGGCTACCAAACGGCGTCATCAATCTCGTCCACGGCAAGGGGAGCGGAGCAGGGCAGTACCTCGTGGACGCCGTTGACGAAGGTCTGGTCAACAAAATCTCCTTCACGGGTTCAACAGGTGTTGGCAAGATGATCGGCGAAGTGTGTGGGCGAAACCTCGTTTCCTGTTCGCTTGAATTGGGTGGAAAGAACCCGCTGGTCGTCATGCCCTCAGCCGACATCAACAACGCTGTTGAAGGCGCCTATTGGGGTGCTTTTGGTACGGCCGGACAACGCTGCACCAGCCTCGGCAACCTCATCGTCCACGAAAGCATCTACGACGAATTCATGGAGAAATTCATGGCCAAAGTCAAGTCGACCCGCATCGGCAACTCGCTGGTTCACAACGATGTGCTCTACGGACCCATGCTTTCGGAAAAGTACGCGAAGGATTTCCTCACGGGGCTTGAAATGGCCAAGTCCAGCGGCGCCACCCAAATTTGGGGAGAAGGCCCCATCACCGCTGACAGTGCCCCTGAGAACTTCATGGGCGATGCCTCGGAAGGTGTCTTCATGTGGCCCCACGTCTTTGTCGATGTCACCGAGGACATGGAATGCTTCCACGAGGAAATCTTCGGACCCGTGGTCACCGTGGTCAAGGCCAAGGATTTCGACCACGCCCTCCACCTCGCTAACGCCAGCCCCTACGGACTTTCATCGGCGATTTACACCAACGACCGTCTCGAAGCCTATCGCTACAAGACGGGCATCAAGGCCGGCATGACGGGCATCAACAATTCGACCACGGGCGCTGAGGCTCACCTGCCGTTTGGTGGCGTGAAGGGTTCAGGAAACGGAACCCGTGAATCCGGCATTTGGGTCATCGAAGCCTACTCCTACTGGCACGCCGTCAACGACGAATTGTCAGGCAAACTCCAACTCGCTCAAATGGACGTCGATGAAATCGAAATGGTTGAGGCCGAGGTCAATTGGTCGGAATTGGCTTGAGAATCTTTCAAAAACGGCATGCGGCTCAATGGTGAACCTCAAAGACCCTGCGCTGCTCGGGTAGAATGTTCCCGTAGGGAACAGGGGGATTTTGAATGGGTGAAGGCATCAAACTCCCGGTCCTGAACGGACTGGGACGCACCAATCGAATCGACAATTGGTGGAGCCAACCCTTGGCGATGGGCGTCGGGTTGACCGCTGCTCTCATCTACACCTTTTGGCGTCTGTTTCTCTACGACGCCGACATCTCCTATGCGCTGCACGGCAGCACGGTCATGTCGCCTATTTTCTCGCCCAACGTCCTCGAATGGAGTTTGTTTGGCCTGAACGAATGGAACCATCCCGAATGGGTCAACGCCGCCATCCTCGTCCTCTGGATTCCCTTTGGCTTCCGTGGCACCTGCTACTACATGCGACGCGTCTACTACCGCACGTTCTTCGCCAGCCCAACCGCCTGCTGGGTGGACGAACCCGACATCAACAAGGCGATTGGCTACAAGGGCGAGAAGCGCCTGTTCATCTTCAACAACCTCCACCGCTACTTCCTTTACGCCGCCATGATCATTCTGGTCATCAAGTGGTGGGACGTCACCCACACCATGCATTTCCACTCCGCAAGCTACGACGGATACGGCGTTTCCATCGGGACCTTCGTGATGGGGATTGAAGCCTTCTTGCTGACGATGTACGTCACCTCCTGCCACGCCCTGCGACACCTCGCCGGGGGCATGCTGGACCGTTGGACCACCGGCATCAGCCGAGTCCGAGGCGTCCTGTTTGGCAAAATCAGCGTCCTGAACCGTTCCCACGGATTTTGGTTCTGGACCTCCTTGATTTTCGTATTCCTTGGCGACCTTTGGGTCCTGGCTGTGGCCGATGGCCGATTGAGCGACATGGTGCTCTTCGTGGTGTGAGGTGAGACGATGGGTGAACACATTACGAAACACGAATACGATGTCATCGTCATCGGCGCTGGTGGCGCTGGCCTCCGTGCAGCCATTGAAGCCGCTCGAAGCGGGGCCAAGACGGCCATCATCACCAAGTCGTTGCTTGGAAAGGCCCACACGGTCATGGCCGAAGGTGGATGTGCGGCAGCGCTCCAAAACGCCGACCCTCGAGACGGCTGGAAGGTGCACTTCCACGACACCATGAAGGGAAGCAAGTGGCTTGCAAACTGGCGCATGGCCGAATACCACGCCAAAGAAGCACCCGATCGTGTTCGTGAACTCGAACAGTGGGGTGCTGTGTTTGACCGCACGCCAAAGAACCTCATCAACCAGCGGAATTTCGGGGGTCACACCTTCCCCCGACTCGCCCACGTCGGCGACGCTACGGGCCTCGAAATCATTCGCACCTTGCAGGAACGTGGCATTCACGAAGGCATTGACATCTTCATGGAATACACCGTCCGGAGCCTTCTGAAGGAAGGCGACCGTGTCACGGGTTGCGTCGCTTACACCCGTGTCGACGGGGAATTCCACGCCTTCTCCGCCAAATCCGTGGTCCTCGCCACGGGCGGCATCACCCGTTGCTGGTCGGTCTGTTCCGGTTCGTGGGAATACACAGGCGACGGACATGCGCTCGCTCTTTGGGCTGGTGCGGAACTTCGCGACATGGAGTTCGTTCAATTCCACCCCACCGGCATGGTGTGGCCACCCTCCGTACGGGGCATTCTCGTCACCGAAGGTGTCCGTGGTGAAGGAGGCCGCTTGACCAACAGCGAAGGCAGTCGATTCATGTTCGATTATGTGCCTGAGATGTTCGCCGGCGACCACGCCGATACCATTGAAGAATCCGACCAGTGGGTCGAAGAAGTGGTCAGCGGGAAGCTCGCTACGGTTCGCCGACCTCCAGAATTGCTCACCCGAGACGTGGTGGCCAAGGCCATCAACGAGGAGGTCAAAGCAGGACGAGGTTCGCCACACGGCGGTGCCTTCCTCGACATTTCCCATCGCGGCGAAGAGGCCATCATGAAGAAACTGCCCTCCATGCATCATCAATTCAAGGAACTTGCAGGTGTCGATATCAGCAAGGAACCGATGGAAGTTGGCCCGACTGCACACTACGTGATGGGCGGTGTTGTCGTCGATGCCGAATCCCAAGAGACCACGGTCCCTGGATTGTTCGCCTGCGGCGAGGTCGCCTCCGGCCTGCACGGCGCAAACCGTCTGGGAGGAAACTCACTCTCCGACCTCATCGTGTTCGGTAAGCGTGCAGGTGAATTCGCTGCCAAGCGTGCACAAGACCTTGCTCAGCCATCGATCGACGACGCCCAAGTCGACCAAGCCATCGGCGACATGCTCGCTCCTCTTCAGCGAGAAGGGGGCGAAAACCCTGGCCGAATCTACGACGAGATGCGGGACATGATGCAGGCCAAGGTTGGCATCATCCGAACCAAAGCGGAATTGGAAGAAGCCCTTGATGACATCAAATCGTTCAAAGAACGAGCGATGGCGTGTTCATCCGGCACATCTCGAAAGTACAACTCCGGTTGGCATCAAGCCCTCGACCTTCTGAACATGGCCGATGTCTCCCACGCGGCCACCCTGGCCGCCATCACACGAGAGGAGAGCCGCGGTGGCCACACCCGAGACGATTTCCCCACGCCCGAGGACGAATACTGGGGCAAAACCATCAACATCATCTGGATGAAGGACGGTGAGATGAACGTTCGACAAGAGCCGGTGGAGGAAATTCGCGACGACCTCAAGGACGCCCTCAAGGAAGTGAAGGCGATGATCGCTGACCGCGCAGCAGAAGCAGGAGGCGGAAACTGATGTCCCTCAAAGGTACCAAACAATCGTTCAACATTCTACGAGGCGAAGGCGACGAGGCCAAACTTCAGGGCTACGAACTGGAACTCGACGAGGGCATGGTGGTGCTCGATTGTCTCCATCGCATCCAACACGACCAAGAGCCCGACATGGCCGTCCGCTGGAACTGCAAAGCCGGCAAGTGCGGCTCATGCTCTGCTGAAATCAACGGACGACCACGCCTGATGTGCATGACGCGAATGAGCGACGTCGTTGCGGAAACGCCTCCTGGCCAACCCATTGAAATTCGCCCCATGAAGACCTTCCCTCACGTGAAGGACCTCGTCACCGACGTGAGTTGGAACTACGATGTGGCCCAGCGCATTGCCCCCATCAACGGCCCCGAGAGCATGGATTGGGAATTTAATCAGATGGAAGCCGACCGCGTGCAACACTTCCGTGAGTGCATTGAATGCTTCCTGTGCGTCAACACCTGTCACGTCCTGCGGGACCACGCCCTCTTTGACGACTTTGCTGGACCGCGAAACCTTGTTCGCTTGGCTCAGTACGAGATGCACCCGCTCGATACCGAAGACCGCGTTCCTGAAATCAAGAAGGAATTCGGTGTGGAATACTGCAACATCACCCGATGCTGCACCGAGGTCTGCCCTGCGGGTATCGAAATCACCGACGACGCCATCATCCAACTCAAGGAACGTGTGGTTGACCGGTATTACGACCCACTGCAGCGCATCTGGCGAACCCTCACCCGTCAGAAGGTTCGCTACTGAACATCACGGCGAGGCCTCATCCCCGAGCGATGAGCCAATCCCGAATCCACTGCTCGCCAATGGCATCGTAGTCAACGTTGGGTGGCTGAAGCGGTCGCACGATAACGAGCATGTCCAACTGGCCGCCCCACGAGGCTTTGGCAACCAAGGAGACCTCACCGACCTTCGTCCCTTGCGGGTCGGAACCAAATGCAGTGGTGTTGATGTCATAGGCCCTGTACACAACGGTCTCAACGTCGCCTGAGTCCCAACTCCCGATGATGATGTCCAAGGTGGACGGCGCCAGCACGGGTTGCAGGGTGATCTCTTCGGGGTTGAGGCGAACGAAAGGCACCTCTTCGTCAATCAGCTCAATCGCTTGATGCAGCCGACCCGTTTCCATGTTCATCAGCGAGGCCAAGGTCAGTGCGACCGTCTCAGACCCCATGATGCCCGGTTGGTGCGGAAGGCGAAGGCTGAGTGACTGCAGCACCATCACGTCCGTGGTGACCCATGTGTATTGCTGGCTGGCAGGATAGAGCGGCGCATGCGGGTTTTCGGTGAACAAGGGCTGGCCCCAGTCATCGGGTGCGACGGGTTGGGAGACCGGAAGAAAACCGGTCGCACCTAGGCAAAGAACGGCAACACTCAGCGCCACCAAGCGAGGCGTTCGCTCTTCGGACCATTCCTGACGCCCTGCTGGACTGAGAACGGAGAGCAGCAGCAGCAAAGGGAGGGCCAACAACGCGCCCGCTGGGACGATCCAGATGAGGGCAGCGAAGGCGAAGGCCATCCGCACCCCGTTGCTCCCAATGGCGCCTGTCCAGTGATGCTCCTCCGATTCGTTGGTTCGCCGGTGGTAGATGAAGAGCGCAAACCCGCCCCCAACAAGGGGTGCCAAGGACTGAACCACGCCCTGCCACATCGTCGATACCAACATCCAATCGAAACATGTCCGACATAGAGGTTCGCCTCTCACCAAGGTTGATGCTGGTGTTTCCCGTGCCACAAAGCATGGCGGAAGCAATTCTTTCCTTCCAGTCGGTCCAACACCGACACGCCATGCCTGCTCCTCGGTTGCTCAAACCGTGGGCGACACGGGAAGGACCGGGGATTGTCGGTCTCTCCCTTGACCTCTACGAAGGCGCTGTCTTGGGTCTTATCGGGCCGAACGGGGCGGGAAAAACCACCTTGCTCAGGATGATGGCTGGGGTTCTTCCCGTACAGAAAGGGCAGATTAACGCACGGTTTGAGTCCAAGGAAGCACATCCCGTAAGCGACTTGCGGAAATGGGTTGGACACATGCCCGAGCAGGTTCGCTGGCAAGGCCGTACGACGGTGCACGAAGCCCTCAAGCAGCTGGGCGAAATGCGTGGGACCTCCGAAAAGAAGGTCGAGCGATTGCTGGCCCTGGTCGGGCTGCGCACCCGTCGGGACGAGGCGCTTGACAACCTCAGTCAGGGCATGAGGCAGCGATTATCCATTGCGGCCGCGCTGCTGGGCTCACCCAAGGTCCTGTTGCTTGATGAGCCGTTTAATGGCCTCGACCCCGTTGCTGCAGAAGCCTTCGCTGCCCTGGTTCGCACCCTTGCATCCAAGGGCGTAAGCATCGTGATCTCCTCGCACATGGTCGCTCAACTGGAAGGGCTCATCGACCGAATCGCCTTGCTCCACCGAGGCCAGTTGCTCGATGAAGGGCCGCTAAGCGATGTCGAAAAGCGGCTCGGTCTCGAGGGCCGTTACGCCATCACGGGAACAGGCGTGGTGGACGGCTCGGCACTGGCGGCTCAGCAGGACATCGTGGCCTTTGAACAGGGAGACGGAGCGTGGTCGCTTACGGTCAACAACCATCCCAAAGCAACGCTTGACGCAGCCATGAAGGCAGGTGTGGACATCACATCTTGGGCCCCCTTGCGGCCAAATCTGGTCGAGTGGTTGTGTGCTGCAACGGGCATGAGCGTCGATGATGTTTCGTTGGAAGTGGCTTCCTCTGCTCTGCTGCCCATGCAAGCCGTGGAGGTGAGCGAAGATGAGTGACCTTACGCGTATCCTCAACGTGGCCGCAAGGATTCGAAAGGAGCGGTTGACCGGCATTCGGTTGAAGATCATGTTGCCGATCCTCCTCCTCTTTCTTCCCGGCATGGCGTGGGGGTTTTCAGATGCCAACATCGTTCTTCCGGGCGGCCACCAACCCGATACGGCGATGGAGGTGCTGTTCTACGCCTCGCTCGGCGTGGTGTTTGGCGCCACGATGTGTGCCGTGTTGATGGCTTTTGACGGCGTGAGCAAAGACCGCGCAAGTGGAATGCTTGAGGTGCGACTCGCCCAACCCATGCCTCGCCGACATCAAGCCTCAGCGCTGATTCTCGGCCACGCGCAAAGCATTCTCATTCCCGTGTATGTGCTCCTCGCAGCCTCGGTGTTGGTCGTGCGCCTCCGTTTGGGAGAATGGCCGAGCCTCACCGAATTGCTGGTCTACGCCCTCTCAACTGGGCTGGTGGTGCTTTGGTACACCCTGTTCGCTCTTCTCGCTTCCACATCGGCAAGAGAACAAGGCACGGCCATCGCCTTTGGTATTGGCGTGTGGTTCTTCTTCACCTTCCTTTGGGCGCTGGTGACCACCATGGTCGCCTATGCCTCCGGCGTGGCTGTCGGTGAGGCCAACGACCCGGCATGGGTGACGCTCGAGGGCATGTTGGACCTGCTCTCACCCAACGGCGTCTATCACCACCTCCTTGAAACGCAGTTGCCAACCGTCGACCGCGGCGTTGCTGCCTGGCAGTCCTGGTGTGCAGCCCTGCTGTGGACGGTACTCCCTTGGTGGGCCCTTCATCGCCGCATGGAACGGCTTGTTCCTTGACGGTTTGAACCAATTCTTCATGAAGGCGAAAGTCAACCGCCCGTGCATGACACACCGACTGTCTGCACCTTTCCTCTCCGTCCTGCTTGCGCTTTTGATGGTGGGAATCACCTCCACCCCCGTCCTCACCGCTTTCAATGACGCACCGCTTGCGTCCTCCACGGAAGGTCGTCAAGACACGCTGGACGTTGATTGCAGCGGCTACACGTTCGAAGACCTGTTTGAATACGATTTTGCACTGTTTGAACTCCATGTTCTCGATGATTGGGCCACGGGCGACATGTTCGCCAATGCCTGGGTGAACGGGTCCAACTCGGCCATTGTACGGGACAACCTCGACGGGCTGTTCGAAGGTTTGCCGGGCGGCGACAACGATTGGATCAGCACGGACGAGCGAGACGCTGTCCGCAGCATTGGACCAAAGTGCATCGCCGACATGGAAACCCGACTCGGCATGCGAGAAGGTATTCCGCACTCTGGAAGCGTGGACTGGAACGACTTCGAATTTGTTGAGGATGGAATCGCTCTCGATGAGGTTAACTTGGTTCCCGAAGGCCATCAAGATGCTCGCTCCTGCACCAACTTTGGCGCCGACCCCGACTGCAAGGAAGTGCCCACCTCCACCACCGATGACATGGAAATCAGCCTCTTTGTGGCCGACGGTGAAACCAACAACGTACGGTGGGACCAACTTCCCAACAGCGGCGTCTCCAACTTCACGCTCGCCATGAACATCAGCAACATGAGTGATGCTGCCCTGGTCGTTACCTTCCCTGTTCTGTCCGGCCTCCGTATGTATGATTTCAGGGTGGTTGACAATCAACCCGCAAGCGGCCAGACCTGCGACCACATCGGCGAGCCGTCCTTCGTTTACCTGCCTGACGGGGCCTTGCAAGTCACGCAATTGGTCTCGTTTGACCGAACGCAGTGGGACCTGGAGTGCAACATGTTCATGGATTTCACGACCCAAGAGCCTGAAACCAACGATGCACCTGCATGGACGGCGGAAGCACCTCAAAACGGCACGAAGATTCCAACCTCGGGTTCAGGAACATGGCGCTTTGCCACGGCTGAAACCGGGAACGCTTGGGCCCTTGATAACGATGGCTGGTCCCTCCAGTGTGCTTTTGACGACGATGGATGGAGTGTTTCCACCAACGTTCTCGGGGATTTCTTTGTCACCCAACCCGACGGGGCAACACAATCCTCAGCCACCTGCCACGCCGTTGACCCGTTGGGGGCCGTTGACGAAAACAACTCCAGAACGTGGACCTTTGGCACGCTCTACACCGCCACAGGCACGGTTGATGAAGACGGTAAAAACGCAAGGCTCACCATCACCTCATCAGGCCTCGTGAGTGAATTTTTGTTCTCGGCAAAGGCGCTGCAGAGCGGCCAGCTCGGCGGCACCAGCGATACGATCACCGTGGCCACCTCCCCTGTCACCACCGCTGTAAGTCTGACCAGCATTCGCCCCGGTTCCTTTGAATTCAGCGTAATGGCTGAAGCCACGAACATGCTTGCCCATTCAGCGGAGATCTCCCTCGGCTTGACCAAACCGAACTCCCCTCCCGTTGTCTCCGTTGCGGTGAACTTTGACGGAGAAAACGCAACCTGGGACGAGAGCCAACTGAAGTTTGAGATGTTCGGCTTGGTATCAGACCCCGATTTGGAAGCCGTGACGATGAGCCTCACCATCTGCGGTGCCGACTATCAGGGCTTCACCATCGACGGCATCAACTGGGTGGTCGAAGTCTCAACGGCCATCTGCATGGCCAATGGCCTTACCGATTACGACGTGGTCATCACCGCCGTTGACGAATCGGGAGCAACCACGCAACTCGTTGTCGACATTCCTGCGCCGGTCGTGGAGGAAGTGACCACCATCGCTCCGACTCCGTCGGATGGTGAAGACGGGGCATTGCCTTCCATCTCCCTCGTCTCCACGGTCTGCATGCTCGGTGCCGCCGTCCTACTTCGTCGGAAAGAGGATGAATAAACCGACAACACCAAAAAGCGATGGTCGCAGGCCGAATTAGGTCTTGGGATGTTTACTGGTACCGTAGAAGCACGCAGTCACGAAGGTGGCTTGCTTGTGCATTTTGAGGGTTCATCCCCTGCGCTGAACGCCATCATGGTCCGTTCGGACGATGGCACCTACATCGGAAAAGTGGACGGAGTGATTGGAAGCACGGACCATCCCCTGGCCCACATCGCCCACATCGACCGCTCGCTTGACATGGACACGTTGATCGGTGTTGACGTCACCGTACGGCCCAAGAAAAAGCGCGAAGAGCGTACGGATTCACGCCGGCAGGACCACCGTGGAGGCGAACGGGACAACAACCGAGGCTACCGAAACGACCGAGGTGGACGCGACAACAACCGAGGATTCCGAAACGACCGAGGTGGACGAGACAACGACCGGGGCTACCGAAACGACCGAGGCGGACGGGACAACAACCGGGGCTACCGAAACGACCGAGGCGGACGGGACAACAACCGGGGGAACATCGGCGAGAACGATTGGACCTGCCCCGAATGTAAGAACTCCAATTTTGCCTTCAGGAACGCCTGCAATCGCTGTCAAGCGCCTCGTCCGGGCGGCGGTGGCGGCGGCCAGCGCAGCGGCCGGGACTCCAACCGTGGCTATCAAAACGACCGAGGTGGACGTGACAACAACCGAGGATTCCGAAACGACCGAGGCGGACGAGACAACAACCGAGGATTCCGAAACGACCGAGGTGGACGTGACAACAACCGAGG
>JAYNUQ010000004.1:56197-85056 GCA_038116375.1 Candidatus Poseidoniales archaeon
GAGACAACAACCGAGGATTCCGAAACGACCGAGGTGGACGTGACAACAACCGAGGGCGTCGAGACGGTCAGCGGGGAACCTTTGCCGACAACGATTGGACTTGTCCCAAATGCAACAATTCAAACTTCTCGTTCCGAAACGTCTGTAACCGATGTGAAGAACCTCGACCAGGCGGTGGAGGCGGAGGACAACGAAGAGACGGGGGGCGAGGCGGTTATCGTCAACGAGATTCTCAGCGTGATGACCGAAGAGGTCAGGGGCGACCACAGGGTGGACGTGGAGGACCTCGACAGCAGAACCGACGAACGTCCGATTCCTCTTTCCGAAGATCGAAAGGGAAGCGTTCCGGCCATGCGCACAACCAACCACCTCGGGATTTCAGAGATTCGCCTCGTAAATTTGAACGATACGACGATTGAACGGACGTGAACCCATGAGTGCCGAATCGCATTACCTCAATGCGCTTGAAGCCCTCGACGAAGGTGACCGAGACCTGGCAAAATCTGAAGCAAAGAAAGCAACTTCGCTGGACCCTGAACATCTCGAAGCATGGACGGTCTACGTGGATGCATGCCTTCCACCCCAAGGTATGCCGCCCACGATGGCACAAGCTGCTCAAGCCCTTTCCGCTGTGAAGAACATCATCGCTGTGGACCCATCCCGAATGGACATGTGGGTTCGTGGAGGCCGATTGATGGCCGATGACCTCGGCATGCTTCACGACGCCCTCCACTGGTGGCAGGCCTGCAGGGAAGTCGCTCCAAAGGAAGTCACGCCTGTTGTTGAAATGGCGTCCATCCTTGCCGACATGGGAGAATACACCGAAGCGCAAGTGCGACTTCAATCCATTCTGGATGACAACATGGACGTCGGGATGACGCAATTTCGAAAAATCAACGGGTTGCTCCAACTGGTGCGAGCCGCCGCTGTACAACAGCAAGAAGAGATTTTCAAGCCGTATGAAAAACACCACAACGGCTGGGAAGCCATCCGTCAGAAGATGAGAAAACCACCCATGTCCGAGAATTTCATTTTCCTCATCACCGCCGTTCCTATTCTCCTCATTTTGGTCGTGATGCTTCAGGGCATCGGGGAGCCTTCCATTGCTACGTTGTGTTTGAACACCTTGGTCATTTTGATCGTCATCATGGTGTGCATGCGCAATGCGAAACGGTGGTTCCAAATCATCAATCGGCCAGCGTTTAACCTGCTAAGAGCCATGAATTTTGAGGCCGCAACGGGGTATACCGTCTTGGATGAAGACATTCGTACATCGGTCCTTTACATGTACATCATGCAGCGAAAACCCACCTCGTGGCAGGAACGCATGCTCAAAATCATCGATAACGGCAAATCACTGCCCAAGAATTGGCGATTGCGCCTTCCCAATTTTGAATCCCACGTTGATGCTGAGGGCTTCATTCCCGTTGAAGAGGGAACCGTACTCGAGGCCTACGAAGAAGAGTGATGGTCCACGGGTTGAGGCCGAAGCAAGGCTCCGCTCAAACGTCATTTCTCACGTTTTCGTCTGGCCTGTTCGCTCGTCTTGCTCGTTCGTTCCCCCTCCCCGAAGGGATTGAACAGCCTCAAGGCACATCACATCAAGGGCGAGGGTCAGAACCCCTGCCAGTCGGCTCCTTCCGGTGCGTGGACACCGTACGGTGTTCAACCTCACTGCTGCGATTGAGCGTACTGGATGGCGTACTGCTGTGCGTAGGCGGCGGCGGTCGCTGCATCGTAACCCTGCGCTACGAACTGCTGGTAGTACTGTTCGTAGATCGCTTGGTCAAAGGCGGCTGCGGCCGGTTGAGCTGCGGCCGGTTGTGCTGCTGGCTGCGCTGCGGCGGCAGGCTGTGCGGCGGCCCCACCAACATACTGAGCAGCGAAGGCACGTGCCGTTTCTTCGGGGTAGCCCTGGGCAATCAGTTGCTGGACGTACTGCTCGGTTGGGTCCAAGGCATCGGCACCGAAGGCCCCTTCCATGCCGCCAAAGGCGTCTTCCTTCTCGCTGCCGCGGCGTATGAACATCATCGAACCGAAGACGATCAACAAGAGAACAACAACACCAATGATGAGCGTCATTGCGTCAAGGCCGCTGGATACACCGTCGCCGTCATCGGTGGATTGGGTGTTGTCTTGCCACTCACCCGTGGTTGGGTCGTACGACCACGCACCGCTCCACTGACAATCACCGTTGGCGTCGAGAATGAATTCGCCGCCGGCTTCAATGGCCTGCGGGTCTGCCTCCAAGCCTTGACAGGCAGGTAGGTTCAATTCAATCCACTTGATGGTGACCCATCGCTCGTTGGGATAGTCGCCTTCGTAATACTTGATGTAAACACGCTGCGAACGGGATTCGTTGGAGTAGAAGTTGCTCACATCGAGGGTGATTTCGAAGCGGTCGCCATCGCCGAGTGCGGCGCTCTTGCCCCATAGGTTCTGAACGCTCATGTTGTACTTCATCACCGAGGACGCCGAGAAGTTCTCCTGGAAGAAGGCGGCCTCGACATAGACTTCACCGGTCTCAGCGCCTGAAAGAACGCTTCCGGAGATGGTGAGCGTATCCTCGTCAAACTTGGAAGAGTTCAGCTGCACGTTGTCCCACTGAATCGCAGGCTCTTCGTCGCCAAAGCCTTCTGGAACGATGACGAAGTACATTCGATGCTTCTCGGAGAATTTGCCCGCGCTGTCGTAAACGATGAGTTCGATACGAATTTGGTTCTCGGTCGTGCCCGTTGAATCAACGGTGACGTTCTTGAATTTGTAGGACCATTCTCCTCCGCTTGCAGCGCTCTGGGTGAAGGTGTGTCCGTCCAAATCAAACGAGTCGTCGCCGTACGGAGCGTCGAACAGAACCTTCCACTCGTACGTCTCAATTCCGTTACCTTCCAAGGCGTCTTGGTCGCTTGAGTTGCTCGCATCGAAGTGAATCACCAGTTCAGCGTCGTCACCCTCGCCTTGGAGGATGATGCGGTGAACGTCCCATTCAACGTTTGATACGGTCTTGGTACCAACGAATTCAACGTTGTCTTCGTAGTCGGTCCGAAGGTCAATGGTCGCATCGGCTTCGGGTCGGAACTCGTCAGCATAGACGTCGTTGGTTTCGACGGTTACATCGATGGTTCGTGCGTGGCCGTTATCGTCGTGGAGCATCAGTGTGATGTGCCACTGCTCGCCTTGAGCACAGCCTGTTTGCGAGGCCAAATCGGCCTTACAGAAGGTCATGATTGGTGAAGCATCGGTCGTGTGGCCGGTGCCGGTGGCGAGGCTGCTGCCGTCCCAGTTGGTCGGACCGTCGATGATCCAATCCGTGTGGAGCGTTTCCGTGGTCGAGGTGGTGTAGCCAAAGTTGAGCGTAGCATCGCTCTTCATGTAGCGCAGAGCGTATTTGCCCGTGCTCGGGTCAATGCTCGGCACTTCGCCGTTGATGGTCAAATCAAGGCCGTTTCCAAGGGTGCCGAAGCCGTCAGGATACGGGTTCACTTGGTACTGCAAGAGGTTGCCCAGCAGCGGGAAGGTGGTGCTGTCAGCACGTTCTGAGTGCGTTGCGATATCGATGGTCGAGACGATGAGCCCGCCAGAGAAGTAGCTGCAGACCCCAAGAACGGTGTCTTGGATGTCTTCAGTGGAACGAATCAACCGCTGGAAGTAGCCACCGTCTTCCATGTAGCCATCACAGGTTTCTGGCACGTTGTTGGTGCTGACCGACTTCGTGTTCAGGACGGCTTGAGCAACACCGGAGTTGGCGTCAAAGCCCTGGAAGGCGTTCACGTCGATGTTGTCCATGACCGGATGGTACGGGTCGGCGAGATCCATTGTGCTGTAGGTGACCTGGGTCTCCGTGGTGTCTCGGCTCTGGATGTCCAAACCAAACGGTAGACGTCCAGCCAAGCCCTGGTCAAGACCGTAAATTTGGCTGCCAAGCGGACCCAAGTGAGCCTGAACGGTACCGCCAGCGGACATGAAGTTCTCCAGAACGGTACGGCGAGCGGGCTCACCGAGGTACTGATAGTAGCCGTCGCCACCAAATTGGGTGTCTTTGGCAACCAACACCTCTTGCCACGGCAGGACGATCTTGTCGTAGTGAGTGAACCAGCCTGCATCGAAGTACGTGCTCCAGTCGTTGATCTCGTACTGCGTGTAGGTCATGCCGAGCAGAGCAAGGTCCTGCTTGATGGCGGTGGTTCGGGACGAGGTGTCCGAAAGGATGGCGATATCGACGTGGTCGGCGAAACTGGCGTGGAAATAGCGAACGTTACCCGTCTCGGTTCCATCGGCCAAACGACCGTAGAAACTGATGTTGTAGGTTTTTCCGTCCATCCAACCGTTCCAAGGCGTGAAGGAAACCGACGTTTTCTGTTGGCTCTGGAGGGTGACCGCTGGACCCGAATCCACCAAGTGGGCCTGACTTCCATCGGCCATGTCGGTGACTTCCATGTAGAAGACGTAGTCGCCAGCAAGCACACCGTTGGTGGCTTGTATGTCCCACGAGTGGGTCAATGCGCTGTCAATCGGTAGGACGCACTCCAGTGTTTGGTCGTCATGACAGGCCAGAGTGTTGGGCTTTCCGATGGAGATGTCAACCGATTCAACGTTGAAAATCACACGCTCGATGTTGTTGGCCTCGGACAACTCGTTGTCGTTGTACCACGGCTTGCCCAAGGTGGTGTTGTCAAACACCGTCTTGACGTCCAGTCGATACACACCGGCAAAGAATTCGTGGCTTGCGATGGTGGTTTGCGCCGATTCCTCTGCGTCTACGTTGGTTCGAGAATCCGTGTAAACGGCGTCTTGAACGAAGGTGTATTCCTGCAGCGAGATGTTGTTGAAACCGATTCCCTTGAACCCGTCGTTGATGCCGTTGCGCCCGTCGTCGTCCGATTGGAACTCAAAGTTGACGTCAACCGTGGAGCCCTGTAGCGACATGCATTCCGAGCGCCACTGGCTGGAATCGGGGGACGAACGGTTCTGGATGTAAAGGTGGGTCAGGTCAATGCTGGTTGTCTTGACCAATTCTTCGGAGTTGAAGAAGACGTTGTAGTTGCCGCTGCCGTCGGTGTTGGCGGGGTCGCCAATGAACGACAATTCCGTTTGGTCAATGGATTCCGTGGCGTTGACGATGCCGTTGCCGTCGTCGTCGTTCTGACAGGTGCCGTCTTCGTTGTAGTCGTTCCATTGAGCAAAGACCAAACCGGTGTAGTCGGTGCCGTCCTTAGCGTAATCAACCGTCATGATGGCGTAGTCGCTTGGGTCCACATCGCCGTTCTGGTCGATGGTGTAGAACGTATCAGCGTAGTACTCGAAGTTGAGCGAGACGAAGTCGCCGCTCATGCTGGTCAAATCAATGTCGGGGATGGTGAGCGTTTCGTTGGCCCACGCATCGTCGTAGCCGAGCGTGCCCGTATCACACGGGTGGCCGAACCAGTAGGCGTTGTTGTTGAAAATCTTCGTCGAACAGCTGTTCTCGTTGTAGATGGCGCCCTTGGGTTGCTGGTTTTCCTCGTAGCGGTAGCCTTGCGTACCGCCTTCGAAGGTTTCTTCGCAAACAGCAGAAGGTGTACCGCAGTAAACGTCCGATGGTGTGGCCGAGTAGACCGTAGCTTCGATGCCAAAGTCGACCGGCGTATTACCGTAGTTGTTGGTCGTCACGCTGATGTCAAAGGTGCCCTCTGCGTAAAGGCCGCCCGGATTGAAGTAATCGATGTTCTCAACCGCCGGGTCGTACAGGTTGAACGGCGTCACATAACCGATGACGTCGTCGTTGATGTCCTGTTCATCCCATGCATTGTTGGAAATAACGGCAGAAATCCGATACGTGGTATCGTTGAGCAAATCGGCCTGGATGGAGGTGGAGTATTCCTGTCCGGGTTGCAAATTGCTGAATGGACCGATGGTGGTCGACTGCGTTTGCGGGTTGGGCAAAAATGCAGTGTTTTGCTTCCAGATGGTCAGGTTGTCCACGGCGTATCCGTCACGACCGCTCCAACGGCTCTCGTTGTCGTCAGCGGTTGAACCCTCGAAACCGGTGCGGAAGCGGAATCGAACGTCAACCGTCTCACCAGCCCAGAAGGACAGGTCAAAGGCACCGAGGTCTTCTTCGGTGAAGTTGTCCCATCCGTAATAGGTTCCCGAAGAGAACAAACCGTAGTAAACGATGTTCTCAGGAGCAGCGCCCCATGCGTTCTGCTTGAACAGACGATCGTTGTCAAATCCGCCCCAAATGGTCGCACCTGAAGGACAAGCGCCTTCGACGGCGGCCTGCTGTGGGCAACCGATAAGGTTCCATCCCGTTTCATCGCTTCCGACTTCAACAATCGCCAAGTCATCCCAAACATCACCGACGATAAAGCCGGTTCCGTCGGAATTTCCGAGGGCACCGAGGCCGAGGTGGCGGAAGAGTTCAACGCTCATGAAGGCACGGTCGGCACCGGTCAAGTCAACATCGTTGAGAACCATGGCGTCGTCCCAGTTCTTTCCATAACCGCTCCACTCATCTCCAGAGCCGTTCGTTTTCATGTTTCCTGCCCACATGAAGTCGGTCGGGTTGAGGTAGTTTGCTGAAACGTTCTCGTCGTTGTTTCCGCCCGATGCCGTGGCACCCGTGGAGTGGTTGGTTTCAAGGTGCCAGTTGGTGGCACCGTCAACGTATTCTTCAAACGACCAAGAACATCCACTACCGCAGCCCGTCTTGACTTCGGGAGAATCCCAGTCGTTGGAATACACCGTGTTGTTCGTTGAGTTTGCTTCGTCAACAATCTTCAGTTCAACGTCGAGGTCAGCCGTTTGACCGTTCAAAGTGTCCATACCGGTGTTGGTGACGGTGACGTTGAGCGTTCGCGTTCCTTCGCCAACCAAGCCGAAGAATCGGTCGGTTGGTGAGATGTCAAGGTCGGTCACGGCCAGGTCTTTGTTGTCCATTTCAACAACGGTGAGGGTATCGTACTGACCGTCCCAACCGAAGTTGTCTCGCCAACCTCCAAAGTTGTAGTTGGTGTGGCCGACCACGAGGTCTGGAGCGGAACCTGTACCGCCTTGGAGTTCACCAACGGCGACAGCCGAGGGTCGTCGTCCAGCAGGGTAGGAGAGGGGGCTCACGTGTCCACCGCTGCCGTCGGATAGCGTGACTTGGACGGTGGTTGGGAAGTTAAGGAAGAAACTGGAGGTGCTACCGCCAGAGGAATCGGAGCTGTTGAGTTGGTAAGCGATGGTTGGGTTGATGAAGTCGGGTTCACCATCACCGTTGAGGTCAGCCACCTGAATAACCCAGGAAATGTAGGGCCCGAAATACGCCATCTTTGACGTGCCAAAGTTTCCTTGGGCAGAAGCCTGCTTGTAACTCACGTTCTCGAGATTACCGTCCATGACGGCAATGGTGTCGACGTAGCCGTTCCCACCAATGTCGGCGACGGAGAAATCTTCGGTGGTTACAACGCCCATGTTGATGACGTGGGTGTTGGCTTGGTTGGTCCCGTAGGAGTAGGTTGCAGGGTAGTTTTGGAGTTGACAGTCGTATTCAATGACGGTGATGTTGTCATCGTTTCCGGGATTGGTCACCTGGCCCGTGGAGTAGTCGAGGCCTTCGCTGCGCAACAGGAAGATGTCGTCGTCCGTACAGGCGCCGGTAAGGCCGCTCTGGGACTCGCCGTAGTCGCCGATTTCAATGGATCGGTAGGTGTTGGATTGCGATGAACCCAACGTGGTGGGGATGCCGTTGGTTGCGGAGGTGATGGGGCTTCGGTAGGTGATGACCCGTTGCGTTGTGATGTCGCTCAAAAGGTCGAGGACGTAAATGTCATCGTTGCCGTCTTGGTCGGCGTCTCCGACGGCCATGTCCCACACCCAAAAGTGGGAAAATCGCTCGCCGATGGTCCAATCTCGGTTGTTACATCCGCCGTTTTCAATGATGGTGACGTTGCCCGGCTCACCGGCAGGGGCGCCCTGATCGTTGGTCTTGAACGGGTTGTTCTTTTGGTAGATGACGATGTCAATGGCCGAATCGCCAGTAAATTCACCCACCTCGACCATTTCGACGTTGGCGAACTCATCCCAGTCAGCGTTGCGGCTCTGATTGCCTGCAACCCAAATGTCCTCGCGCTCGTTGAAGTTTCCGAATCCGTCGTTGTAGAGGATGGTCATGGAGTGTGTACCGTCGGTTGCAACGGCCATGTCGTTGTGGCCGTCGCAGTCGAAATCGCCGATGGCGACATCCATTGGATCGCGATTCGTGGTGTACGTTCGTGCAACCGACGCGCTGGCCGTTGTGGCTAAGGCGGCGGTGGTGCTGAGCACCATCAGCAGCGTCAAGAAGATGCTGCGCATTCGGGCTTTAGAGAGGTCATTTTGGGTTAGCATGGACGTCACTGACTCAGCCACGTCCTGTTTCAATATAATGCCTTTGCACTGAAGTTCGTGAACGGCAGAGGCGCAAGGCCCCGTTTATGTTCAAAATTAGGAGGTTTTTCTCCCTCGCATGAGAACCGAAGACATCAGGCTTCAAAATCGACCGGCCAACCACTTCGGCGACGGCCCCCATCCGGTCGCGTCACCGCCGTGGATTTTGACGAGTTTACCCGCAGAAAACAGGGAATCAAGCCAAACTTCGAGGGCTGTTCCTTCCCGCCCTCCGAGTTTACTGCTGGCAATTTCTTCGATGTCTTCGGTGCGAAGTCCGGTGCTGCCGTGATCACGGACCACGAGCTGGAGCAATTCCCGCAACCACGCCTCGGCCATGGGGTCGACGCTCGTGGCGCCCTGAACAGGATGCGGAGGGTCCATGTCATCGAGGATTTCCATCAACTCGATGACGTCAGGTCGCTCGGCGGGCTCAAGTCCAGCGTTGTTCAATTTTTCCTGCAGGTCCAATTCTCCAATGGGTCGACGAACCACTGGGATTCGGCTCGGGTCGGGTTCCGGCCCCATGTCAGCGGGGCGGGTGGACTCAGGAGCATCCTCCATTTCGATGTTGATGCCCGATTTTTGGCGCTCAACGCTCACGCTGGAAAGGTTGGTCGCTTTGACGTCCGATCCCGTTGGCATGGTCCATCCCACCCCGGTCAGGCCGAGTTCATCGACGTGCTGTTGGACCCAACCCGCCTCGCCTTCAATGACGATGTTGACGTCGTGGTCGTCCGAGCGGAAACGGTACCTCACGTTGCCTCGGAGTTGACGCATCAAGCCAGCCTGTGGGTCGTTTGATTTTCAATCTGCTGGATTCATGCGGCGGACGTGGCCATCTCGCGCAGAACGGTGTGAAGAATGCCTCCGTTTCGGTAATACTCCACTTCAACAGGGGTGTCAAGACGCACTTGAGCCTCAAACGAAGAAGCCGTCCCGTCGGGGTGCTCAACGTGGACGGTGATCCACTGAAGGGGTTCCACCGTGTCGCTCAGCGGGATGGTGAAACTCTCGTGCCCGGTCAGGCCGAGGGTCTCGTGTGATTCGCCTTCCTTGAAGGTTAACGGAAGCACGCCCATCCCGACGAGATTGGAACGATGGATACGCTCAAAGGAGGTCGCAATGACGGCTTTTACCCCGAGCAAGTAGGTGCCTTTTGCAGCCCAATCTCGCGACGACCCGGTGCCGTATTGACCGCCAGCAAGGACGACTTTTGGCGCCTCAATTTGTGCGGCATCGTACACCGACATCACCTCGCCCGTTTCGTGGTTAAGAGCATAGCCACCTTCGGTTCCGGGTGCCATTTGGTTGCGAATGCGAACGTTAGCAAAGGTACCCCGCATCATGATTTCGTGGTTGCCTCGGCGGCTGCCGAAGGAATTGAAATCGCCTCGCTTGACATCCCGTTCAACCAACCACTGACCTGCAGGTCCGCTCGTGGGGAAGGAACCTGCCGGCGAAATGTGGTCCGTGGTGATGGAATCTCCGAGTTTGAGGAGCACCTTTGCACCCTCGATGGCCTCGATCGGGTCGGGCGTTGATGAAAGTCCGCTGAAGAAGGTGGGGAGTCGGATGTAGGTTGAAGCGTCAGCCCAGGGGTAGAGGGGCGACGGTTCAGCAGGGATGCTGTTCCACCGTGGTTCGTTCATGGCATCGGCGTAGCGCTGTCGGAACATTTCAGGGGTGATGACCTTCATGGCCTCGTTGACCTCGTCCTCGCTCGGCCAAATCTCGGAGAGCATGACGGGCTGTCCCTCCGAATCGTACCCGATGGGTTCGGTGGTCAAATCCACATCGAGATTTCCGGCTATGGCGTAGGCCACCACGAGAGGTGGACTCGCCAAATAGGAGGCTTTGACCTTGCCGTGAACGCGGCCCTCGAAATTCCGATTCCCTGAGAGGACGGAGCCGACGATGAGACCGGCCTCATCAATGGCGGCTTCGATGGGGTCGTCCAACGGTCCAGAGTTTCCGATGCAGGTGGTGCAGCCATAGCCAACCGTGTGGAAGCCCATGGCGTTCAAATCGTCCTGCAAACCGGTTGCTTCGTAGTATTCGGTGACCACGCGACTGCCCGGAGCCAACGATGTGCGAACCCACGGCTTGACCTTCAATCCACGTTGACGGGCTTTGCGAGCCACGAGGCCTGCGGCCATCATGACGCCGGGGTTGGAGGTGTTGGTGCACGAGGTGATGGCGGCGATGACAACGTCCCCGTGGTTCAAATCAAACATTTCACCGTTCATCTCAACGATGGCGCTCTTTGACAGGTCGCTCTCGGTCAAGCCGTGGCCTTGATGGCCCACTTCATGGGTGAGGCTTTCGATGAAATGCGATTTCATCTTCTCGAGGTCAACCCGGTCTTGAGGGCGCTTTGGACCAGCGAGAGCGGGAACCACGTCGTTCAAATTCAATTCGAGCACGGCCGTGTAGGATTTCTCGGCGACGTCCTCACCGTACCAAAGACCCTGAGCCTTGGCGTAGGCTTCAACACCCGTCACCGCAGCCTCTTCGCGCCCTGTCAAGCGCAGGTATTCGAGCGTCCGCTCGTCAACGGGGAAGAACCCGCAGGTTGCACCGTATTCTGGCGCCATGTTGGCGATGGTGGCACGGTCCGCCAAAGAGAGCGCCTTCATGCCCGGCCCAAAGAATTCCACGAACTTCCCGACAACACCGTGTTCACGCAACATTTCAACGATGCGCAGCGTCATGTCCGTAGCGGTCACGGCGGGTTGGAGGTTGCCCGTCAAACGGACACCAACCACATCGGGTGCGAGCATGTAGATGGGTTGTCCGAGCATGACCGCTTCGGCTTCGATTCCGCCGACGCCCCATCCGAGCACACCCAGTCCGTTGACCATGGTCGTGTGCGAATCGGTCCCGACCAGCGTATCGGCCAGCCACACGCCGTCTTCTTGACGAGCGACGCTGGCGAGGAATTCGAGGTTGACCTGGTGAACGATACCGCGGGATGGCGGCACGGCTTGAAAGTTGGCAAGGGATTGCTGCCCCCATTTGAGGAAGGTGTAACGCTCCATGTTGCGGTGGTATTCGATGTCGAGGTTCATGTCAAGCGCATCGCTGTGAGCGCCGGAAACGTCAACTTGTACGGAGTGGTCAATCACCAAATCCACGGGGACCTGAGGGTTCACTTTCTCGGGGTCTCCGCCCATCTCCACCATGGCGTCGCGCAGCGCAGCCAAATCCACCACGGCGGGTACACCGGTGAAGTCTTGAAGGATGACACGGGACGGTCGGAAGGGAATCTCACCGCGCTCGCCGTCGGGCGTCCATGCGGCGATCTTGCGAATGTCATCCTCGGTGATGAGGAAGCCGTCGTTGCCTCGGAGGGCACCCTCCAAGAGAATGCGAATGGAGTAGGGCAAATGAGCGGTGGAGACGCCGTTGGCGTCGAGTGCATCCAGCGAGAAGTAATCGCCGCCAACGCTGAGGGTCTGCCGTGCGTTAAAGGGGTCCAAGGTCGCCATGTTTTGTGGGAAAACCCAGCCGTCTATGAAGCCAACCCTCCGTCACTTACACCTGTCCGCCTCATCAAGGAAGGCCGAGCGCGTTGTTAAGACTCACCAGAATTCGTACCAAGGCTTGGTTTCGGAGCCGACAAAGGTAGCCGAAACCAACTCAACGTTCTCAACGGGTCGGTCGCTCTCTCCAGTTTGAACTCCTGAGATGGCCGTGACGTGGTCGCAGCCGCTGGTGACCTCACCGAACACGGTGTGTTGGCCGTCCAACCAGTTGGGCGTGCTGTCGTTTGGAATCAAAAAGAACTGACTTCCGCCGGTGTTGGCTGCGCTGGTCTTGGCCATTGAAATGGTGCACGGTTCGTGATTCAAGCCGTTATCTGCCTCGTCAGGGATGGTGTAGGAGGTTTCACCAGCACACTCGGATTCAAGCGTTTCTGCACCGTTACAGTAGCCGAACCACTTCGCCGCATGGCCACCCGTGCCGTCACCGTTGGTGAAATCGCCGCCTTGAATCATGAAGTCGTCAATGACGCGGTGGAAGATGGTCCCGTCATAGTCGCCGTTTTCCACGAGGAGTTTGAAGTTCTCAACGTGAACAGGTGCAGCGTCTGGGTAGAGCTCAATGGTCACCGTTCCGCTGTTGGCACCACCGTTCCACGTCAACTGCAGGTCAACGATGTCGGTGGTGGTGTCGGACCTGTTGGCGACGTTGATCATCGCCAAGACCAACACACCGGCCAGGAAAATGGCCACGATGCCCGCTGGGGTTGGCGTGCCGTCGTTGAGCAGGCGGGGGAAGGACGTCTCGCTGATGCCTTTGTCCTGCATTTCGTTCAGGAGGTCGTTGTAGAGTCGGTCGGCTTTCTTGTCCCGTGGATTCTTTTTTGTGGACTCCCGAAGCAGTGACGCTGCCCTTCTGTACTGCGCACGGTTGTTGCCAGATTTTGCCTCAAGCCACGTTGCGTGACCGGCCAACATGAGCGTCGTTGGCTCCTTTCCGTCGGCGTCGATGTCTCGGAGAATCTTCAAAGCCGAATCGCCTTTTCCTTTGGTGATGGCCTTCTCGGCTTTTTCCCAACCCACTCGTGTTGCATCGTCCGCCATGGGCTCACCCAAACCACATGTGGTTTTGAGTCTCACGCTTCACGGACGTTCAATGTGGAGGGCGTCGGATTCTGCGGTGAATGTGATGGCAACATGTTGAAAGAGTGCTCGCGGACCCCGCTCGCTAAGGACGGGTCATCCGCCGGCCCGCAGGGATGTTTACTCATGGACCGCATCATCAACGACTTCACCATCAACATCGCCACCGCCAACGGAACCGGGTCTCAATCCGCGAACTTGATTCTCCTCCAATCCCTCTTTGACATGGGCGTGCCTGTGAGCGGAAAGAACCTCTTTCCCTCCAACATTTCGGGCTTGCCAACCTGGTACATCGTCCGCCTCTCCGACAAGGGCTACCAGGCCCCCGGCGACCGTACCCACATCCAGGTGCTGGTGAACCCCGCCACCTGGGAAGACGACTTGGCCGCTCTTGAACCGGGTTCAGTGGTCATCTGGAACAGTGACACCAAGAAGAAAACGGTTGAGCGTGAGGACATCATCTCCTACCCTGTGCCGATGAGCTCGCTGGCACGAAAGATCAACCCCAAAATTGCCAAACTCGTTACCAACATCATCTACGTCGGCGTGCTGGCCGAACTTCTTGGCATTGACCAAGCCTGCCTTGAGTCCGCCGTCGCCAAGCAGTTCAAGGGCAAGGCCACCGCTGTCGAACTCAACATCACCGCACTGGGCTTGGGGCGAGACTACTGCAAGGAGCATCTGGCGAAGAGCGATGCCTACGCCGTTGAGGCCCGGGAGGTCAAGAAACCTCAGTTCTTCATCGAAGGCAACGAGGCCGCTGCACTGGGCTCCCACTACGGCGGCGTACAATTGCTTGCTTGGTACCCCATCACGCCGTCGTCTTCCCTCGCTGAGGGCATCATCAACTACATTCCGCGTCTGCGAACCGACGACGATGGAAACGCCAACATGGCGGTCATCCAAGCCGAGGACGAACTGGCTGCTGCAGGCATGGTGCTTGGCGCAGGTTGGGCCGGTGGACGTGGCATGACCGCCACTTCCGGACCGGGTATCTCGTTGATGCAGGAGTTCATCGGGCTGGCGTACTTCGCCGAAATCCCCTCGGTCTTCTGGGACGTGACACGTGTTGGTCCCTCGACGGGCCTGCCCACCCGTACCCAACAATCCGATATCGCCATGCTCTACGAAGGAAGCCATGGCGACACCCAACACATCGTGCTCATCCCGGGCACGGTCGAGGAGTGTTTCGAATACGGTTGGCGTGCCCTCGATTACGCTGAACGCTTCCAAACACCGGTTTTCGGCATGAGCGACCTTGATTTGGGCATGAACCGCTGGGCCTGCGAAGGCTTCACCTACCCGGACCAACCGATGGACCGAGGAAAGGTGGTTCGTGAGCAAGACGTCTTCGATGCCTTCGAAACCTTTGGCCGATATTTGGATGTCGACGGCGACGGCATCCCCTACCGAACCCTTCCTGGCTCAGGCATGGACCCCATTCTCTACCGCGGCACGGGTCACAATCCAATGGGCGTCTATTCCGAAAAGCCCGAAGACTACTACAACCTCATGCAGCGACTGCGCATGAAAATCGACAACGCTCGTGACCTCCTCCCTGCGCCCATTTTGCGCGAGGAAGAAGAATGCGAAGTCGGTATCGTCTTCCTCGGTAGCATGGAAAACTCCATTCAGGAAATTGACGACATCCTCGAAGAAACGGGCATGATGGTCAGTCAGTGCCGCGTTCGGGCCCTGCCGTTCCATTCCGAAGTCGAGGCCTTTGTTCGCCGACACGAGGTTGTCATCGTGTTGGAGATCAACCGAGACGGGCAACTCTACGGCATCCTCCGCAGAGAACTTCCCAACGATTTGGTCACCAAGGTGCATTCGGTCGCCTACAGCGACGGCATGCCGCCCCGTGCCCGCATCTACGCCGAGCGTATATTGGAAACCCTTGAGGAGGTGAAGCAATGAGCGAAAAGCCAGCACGAGCCATCAAACTCAACGTCTTGAACGAACCCAAGGACAGCTACACGGGCGGCCCGTCCTCCCTCTGTCCTGGTTGTGGCCACGACCAAATTTCCAACGTCATCATCACGGCGGCGTGGGAGAACGGCATCGAGCCACACCGCATCGCTAAGATGTCGGGAATCGGTTGCTCTTCCAAGACCCCTGCTTACTACCTCGGCCAGTCCCACGGTTTCAACACCGTCCACGGCCGGATGCCGTCGGTAACGACCGGCGCCTACGCCATCAACAAGGACCTGCTTTACCTCGGTGTTTCGGGCGATGGTGACTCCGCCTCCATCGGTATTGGACAATTGATTCACGCCATTCGCCGAAACATGGACATGGTGTACATCGTCGAAAACAACGGCGTCTACGGCCTGACCAAAGGCCAATATTCTGCGACCGCAGATGTCGGTTCAAAGAAGAAGAAAGGACCCATCAACGAAACACAACCCATCGATTTGTGCGCCCTGGCCATCAACCTCGGATGCACCTTTGTTGCCCGTTCGTTCTCTGGCTCAAAGAAGCAGTTGACCTCCCTACTGAAGGCTGCCATGTCGCACAAAGGCTTCGCCCTCATCGACGTGATTTCGCCGTGTGTCACCTTCAACAACAACGACGAATCCATGCGCTCCTACGGCTACGTGAAAGAGAACGAGGTTACGCTGCACATGGCCGACTACATCCCACATTTCAATCCGGTTGAGGAGATCGAAGTCCCCGAAGGCCACTACCGAGACATCACGCTGCACGACGGTTCCACCATTCGGCTGGAAACCATCTCTTCGGAGCACGACCCTGCTGATGCCATGGCCGCTTTGACGGCGCTTCACGAAGCAGAAAACGGCAAGAAGCACGTGACGGGACTCCTGTACTTTGATGCCAGCAAACCATCGCTCGCCGAAGACCTCGGTTTGGTTGATGAGCCTCTGCTGGATGTTCCCGATGAAGTGCTGCGTCCCGACAAAGCCTCGTTGGACGCCCTCAATGCCGAATTCCTCTCCTGATGGGAATTCCATCGCGCCTCCTATAAAGGACCAAGAACAACTAGAAGACCATGGTTGACCCATTGACGCTGGGCACGAGTGCAGCCCTTGGTGGATTTGGTCTCTACCTCTTGAAGCGGTTTTTGGACCAACGGCAGCAACGACTTCGCGACCAAGCATTGCTGCAAAAATACAGCACGAGTTCCAGAATCGCCCTTCATCAAGGCAGGATGCGCTTGCTCGTGAGCATGCCTCAGGTTGGACAACTTCCCGAACAGGAACAAGCAGCATGGCGTTCCAGAGACGAGCAGCGAAATCGCAACTACATGGACCTCGACCTGATTCAACCCGTGGCCGAAAACGAACCGGAGCACGAGCCGAGCGAAGAAGAGCGAGAGATGGAGTTGAGGGAACGTTCCACCTGGATGGACGAACACGAGCCACCGATGCAAGAACATGCCACGCTCGTGGCCGAGGAACACATCGGAAGCGGTGTTGTGGTGGCGACCGAGGCGGACGAGGAGCCTGAAGTGAACATCGATGAACGTCTTGAACGAGAAGGTGGTGCCTCTGGAGAAGTTCAAATTTCACTTGCATGGGACGATTTCAACGACCTTGACCTTCATCTCTTCTGCCCTTCCGGTGAACGCATCTACTTCAACAACAAAAAGAGCGAATGTGGAGGCCTCCTCGACGTTGACATGAACGTGCGACCTGTTTCCAATACCCCCGTAGAGAACGTCGTTTGGAAGGGCGATGCCCCTCTCGGGACCTACAAAGTGGGCGTTCATTTCTACAAACATCATCGCAAGCGGCGAACCAGGCGTGTCTGCCATTACCGACTTCGAGTGGTCACCCACGGACGTTCCAAAGAATACCTTGGGAAGATCAAATACGGCCAGGCCATGCAAATGGTCACATCGTTTTCACTGGCTGACGCTCACAAAGGCTGAGCGTGAACCGCCGCAAGCGCAGCGCCCAAGGGCCCTGCCGTCTCGACGAGCCCCGCTCTCACCAATTCAGCCTTCGTCTCAAGCAGCGGTTGAATCACATCCCAATGCTCCATGATGCCACCGTAGAGGATGATGCGTCCTGGATTCACCTTGGTCTCGAGAAAGGCGAGGCCTTCTTGAAAGTGTGAGGCCCACGTCTCAAGGGTCCAATCGTGGTTTGAGCGAGCGGCCCCAGAGAGATGCTCCTCCAAACAACCTTCCTCTGTTGGATGAGGCAGCCGGCCGTATTCGAGATTGGGAATCATCGTACCGTTTCGATGAACCGTGGTTCCCAGTCCCGTGCCTACGGTGAGGGTGAGCACACAGGCATGGCCTCCATGACCCACACCGTGCCTCTTTTCGGCCATCGCCACGGCGTCAGCATCGTTGAGCATGGCAAACTGGCCCCCGTGGTGGGGCCGCAATTCAGCGGCAACATCCACCTCCGTCCAGGCATGACCCAGATTGGGGGCCGTGATGGCTTTCGAATGCTCCACCGCCCCAGGAAAACCAAGTCCGATGGGACCGGCCCAACCGTCTTGTTCGATGGCCGCTCTCAAGGCCCGTAACACATCGCCGGGAGCGGTTGAGGAACCGTGATGTTCGTGGTGAAGGTCCCCGATGAGGCGACCGGAGGAGGTGTCAAAAACACCGTATCGAAAACCACTCCCGCCCAGGTCAATGCCCATCGCGTTCATTCAACGCCCTCCACGTGTCGGGCCAAGATGGCATCAACCAGAGGAGGAAAGGTTGCTCCGTGTGGATGAGGGGAGACGACACTGGCAGCTTCTCGAACCACCGGGAAAGCACCGCCGACAGCGACCGACCACTTCAGATAGGCAAACATGGAAAGATCGTTGGGTGCATCGCCGACGCACAAGGCGTCCTCTGGAGACCACCCCATTCGGGCGAACAGGTGTTGGAGACCTTCACCCTTGCTCAAGTGGGGTTCCATCAGGTGAATAGCAAAACCCGTGCGAACCACACTCAGATGCGAATAAGGACTGTTTTGGATGGCGCCGGTGATGGCTTCGAGCGGGTCATCGGGGTAGAGGCACCACTCGCTTTCCCTCCAGCGATTGGTCGCAATACCTTGAGCGTCAACGCCCTCAATCTGCGTTGCCAACCAAGCAGCAGCCTCCTTGGCTTCATCCGCCTCAGCCCTCAGGACGGGTTCCTCCCAAGAAGGATGCCACAACACGCCCCCGTTTTCGCAGCACATGGGCGCAGATAGTCCCAGGAATCGCCACAACCCGTAAGTGATGGGGCGTACATTTCCCGTAGCAATCACCACGGGAATGCCGGCGTCCTCAAGCCGACGTACGGCAAGAATGGCGTCCGTCGAAAGGCGCTTTTTGCCGTCGGTGATGGTCCCGTCGATGTCGATGACAACCACCCGAGGGCACCAACCGTCAGGCAACCATTCCATGTGTCGGCCCAAGAAGGAGAAAAGCATCAACATTCCCACCGCTTGGAATTTTCTTCGCAAGGCAGGAGAGGGTTCTTGAATTCGTGGAGATTAGGAAAAACATGGGAGGAGAAGGGGACAACGAGGTCTTCCTCTCCTTGGAGGACGACGAGCCTGTTTCACCCGGTGGACCCGAGCCGCCGACGGCTGCACAGCCCGAGCCGGAGGACGTTGTTGAGGAAGAGGTGTTGATTCCCGAATTGGCCGACACCACCTTTGTCCAGGACGCCAGCGGTTCCTTCACGGTCAGTTGGCCTCTGCTCGGAATGGATTGTCCCGATTGCGCAAGCAAGGCCATGGGCGCTCTGGGCCACATGAAGCAGGTCACTCAATCCAATGTATCCGCCACTTCAGGTGAGGTCAAAATCAGCATCAACCTCGAGGAGGGAGCGATGTCAGAAGTTTCCTCGGTGTTGCGTTCTCTGGGTCATGCACCCAATGTCGAACACCATGAAATCGTGGGCGTCAGGGCCAAAGCGGTCGCTCGACGAAACGACGTGCCCGTTCAGAAAATCGAACGTGTCATCCGCCGCCAGCCGGGCGTATTGGACGCTGAAATATCCGATGACGACCGCATTCTCGTTCAACTGGTTGTCAGCAACGACAAGGCACTTCTGCAGGCCCGAGAACGGGCCTTGGAGGAAGTGCTCGGCGTCAAAGCCACGTTCGCCGTCGCCACCTCCAACCGCCTACGACCCGACCAGTGGCGACTCATTGGCGGTGGCATCGCCTTCCCTGTCCTCCTCGTCGTGATGGTGGCCGAATTCTTGGGCTACCACGGCGTGTTGATTCCAATTCTGGCCGTCCCCGGTGTCGCCATTGGAGGCGTTCAAATGTTCAAAGAGGCCTTTGCATCGCTCAGAAACCTGCAGATGGGCTTCCAAGTTCTGACCAGTCTGGCCGTCATTGGTGCATGCATTCTCGGAATGTGGGAAGAAGCGCTCATCGTCACGATCTTGGTTGCCTTCACCATTCATCTCGAAGGTGATGCGCTGGTCAAAGCAAGGGAAGCGATGCAGGGTGGATTGGACCGCCTCCCCCGAACAGCACGGAAGGTCAACAAGACCCACGCCATCGCCGTCTCTGCCCCCATTGGCATTGTGCTCCCCGTGGCTCAAAACGGGCCTTCTCTAGCCCCACCACAGGAGGCGATTCCTGAGACCGAAACGGTCCCCATCGACCTCATCCGGCCCGGAGATACCATCGAAATCCGAAGCGGGGAACTCATTCCCGCCGACGGTCGCATCGTCGAAGGAAAGGGTGCGCTCAACAAAGCGCCGCTCACCGGAGAAGCGGTGCCCGTCGATGTGGGGGTTGGCGACCTTATCGAAGCAGGTCTTGTGCTTTCCAAAGGCCCCGTGGTCTGTGAGGTGGTCGCCGTGGGTGAAGCAACCCGACTCTCCGGCCTTATCGACGCCGTTCACACCTTCCGAGAGGTCCCGCCACGGCTGCACAACAGCATTGAGAAATTCACGGCGATTTGGGTCCCGACGGTCCTCTTCGGTGCCCTTGCCGTCTGGTTTTTTGCTTTCCCCGACGATTGGAAAATCATCCTCCTGCTGTGGGTGGTTTCCTGTCCGTGTGCCCTGTTATTGGCCACACCGGTCCCCCATGCAGCTGCACTCTCAAACGCTGCACAAAACGGTGTGATCGTGCGAGGAGGTGACGCCCTCGAACGCATGGCGCAAGTGAACCACATCCTTCTCGACAAGACAGGAACCCTCACATCGGGTCGGCCCAAGGTGGGTGGAATTGTCATGGGCAAAGGCCGGAGGAAACCCTCTGCGCTTCAAATCATGATGGGTCTCGAGTCCCGCTCATCCCATCCTTACGCACTGGCCGTGGTCGACCACTGTACGGTTGCGGGTGTAAAAGCGGCGTCGATCAAGGAACTCAACGACATCGATGCCGGCGTGACGGGAACGCATGGAACCAGCGAGGTTGCCTTCATTCGTCCCGACAAAGCGTCGGCGATGGGCGTGGAAGTTGAGCAACGCCTGCTCGAAGCCTTTGAAGAAGCCAAGCAACAAGGGCACGGAGCAAGCCTGCTCGCGAAGGATGGTGTCGGCATTGCACTGGTCACCTTCATCCACGACGACACGAGGGACGGAACCGATGCCCTGATTGCGAACTTGAAGGAGCGGAACATCAACATCGAAATTCTCTCCGGCGATCACCAAGATGCTGTTTCCGAATTTGCCCGTTCCGTCGGCTTACCGGAGAGCGCTGCGCACGGGGGACTCAGTCCGGAGGCAAAGGTCCAGTGGGTGGAGGCACGTTCAAGTTCCCACGTCACGATGATGGTCGGTGATGGATTCAACGATGCAGCCGCTTTGGCGATTGCCGATGTTGGCGTCGCCATCGGAACGGGAGAATCGGTCAACCTCGAAGCCGCCGATGTCTTGGTCCCCGGCGACGATCCGAGGGCCATCACCGAAATGATTGACCTGGCCCGCCAAGCGCAACGGACGCTGATGCAGAACCTCTTTTTCTCGGTCTTTATCACGGTCACACTCGTTTTTGCAGTCGTGCAGCAGTGGTACAACCAGCTCTGGGTTGGTGTCCTCGTCCACGAATTATCCGTGGTCGTGGTCATCTTGAACGGGGCTCGCTTGGCACAAAACGGACAGTCGTTCAAACTCCTTAAAGAAACCATGAAATCGATGGTGCAGGACACGCGTGTTGCGTTTGCTTCGTTCAAAGCGAGATACATTCCCGCTCGTGGATAAATGAAATCTTTCTGTTTGACACGACATCTTCAAACCCTATGAGTCCATCTTCCCGATAGGTGGGAGAATGGGACGAGTGCGCGGAGACCCCATCACCACTGCTTTGGCTCATCCGACACGTCGTGCCGCCTACGTCGCACTGGCCCAATCAGAGGAAATGAGCACCGTTCAACTCCAGGAACGGTTGGGTGTTGATCGGTACAACCTGTACCACCATTTGAAGAAACTCGCCTCGCTTGAACTCATTGAAAATCACCGTGATCAGGGGCGAGCACGCTGGTGGAGAAAGAACCTCCACGTTGACTTGCCTGAACTGCTCAATGCAACATCTGCACCCGCAGCCTCCACTGCCCCTGTTGCCACCCCCACCCGCCCGTCAACGACCCTCGCATCACTGGCGGTTGACGAGGAAGGCAGGGATGTCATCGTCCTTGACCTCCAAGGTTCACGTGACCAAGTCAGCGCGAAGCAGCTCATCGTTCGATTGTCTGAGGAGTTTGGACTGGCCCTTGATGTCCCTTGGAACTTTATTCCGGAGCAACTCGTGCTGTACTCCAAGAAGAAGTGATGTCATGTCCGAAGAACTGCGCGTGGAATCCAAGGTATCGCCGCCTGCACTCTCTTGCCCAAAGTGCAAGGGGATGCTTCCCGTGGGCCTTGGCGAACTCAATTGTACCCTTTGTGACGCTCGAGTTCGTGTGGATCACCCGCTGACCCGACGGAAATGGAAGGAGGAGAAGCTCTCCTGCCCGTCATGTTCCAAAGTGCTCGTTGCGGGTGTTGACCACCGTCCTGCAGAATTAAAATGCGGCACCTGTGAGGCTTATTTCACACTGGAGAAACAGGTGCCTCGCGTTGAAATCTCGTGCCCTGGTTGCCACCGAAATCTTAGAATGAAGCGCCGGCCCGGAACTCGAAGCATTGAATGCCCTGCCTGTGAAACCGAATTCTCGGTCCGATTTTGATGCCCACGGCCCCAAAAAGAGGGGCCAAAATTGAACGGAATAAGCGCCGCTGCGTCGCGCTCCTTATCTATGAAGAGAAGCCCATGAAAAAGTGGATGGGATTCCAATGGGTATGAGCGAAAGCCATGATGGTGAGGCAGGGGATGCGACTCACACAGGCCAAGATACGGCCGAACGAGTGACCTTAGCGTCGCTTCGTTCCCAGTTCACATCGGCAGGAAACCCTTCGCTGGACGAGGCCCTGGGGACGCGCGCTCGGTTCCGCCAAGAAGAACGCCTGAGAGCCGATCTACGACGGGAACGCCGTCTTCGTCAACAAGCCATCACCGAGCGAGTCACCGCCATGAAAGCCAACATTGCGAAAGATCTTGCAACCCAACACGAACTCACGCTTGACGCTCTGGAAAACGACTTGCGTTCAACCATGGAAGCAGAACTCGAAACCTTGGAGCGAGATGCTCTGGCTGCCGAAGAAGCACGGGTTCGCCAAGAGTTGGACCTCCGATTGGAGCGTCAGATTCAGGCCATGCACGAGCAGCACGGTGTCGAACAGCATCAGCGACTGGAGGAGCGAAAAGCCGAGATGAAAACCTCGATTGAACGCCAGTTGCACGAGGAATACGAACGTCGACTGGCCATCCAAAAAGAGCGCCTGAAGTTGGATTACAACCAAGAATTGCAGGCGCGTCTTCGCGACGTTGAAGCCAATTTGGAACAGGAAATGGAAGAGCGGTTTATCGAGATGGAAAACCTCGAAATCGGCCGCTTGGAAGAAGGCCACGAAGCCCTGCTGGCTGAGCGTGAAGACCAACTACGCCGTGGCATCCGAACGCGATTGGAACAACAACTTCGACAGCGCCTCAAGCAGCGAGAAGCACGTCTGAAGGTTGAGTTCGAGCGCCGAAGTCTGCGATTGGAAGAAGACATTGCTCAACAGTTGCAGACCGACATTGAACAGCAACTGCGCCGAGAAACCGACGACCTCGAAGAACGCATGCGAGAAGACGTTGAACTCGCCATTGCTAAGCGACGGGATGAATTGCGAGGGCAAATCGAGGAGCAACTCAACGAGCAGCAAGCCGGTCGACTCGCCGAGCGAAAGGCTCGTCTGAAGGCCAAGTACGACCTCACCTTCAGCAAGGCCATCGATGACATCTCGAGAACCTTGCACACAGAAATTGAAGCCGAACTCGAGCATCGAATGGAAAACGAGTTCAGTTCCTACCGACACGCTCGAGAAGCAGAAATTCAGAACCGTCTCTCCCGCTACCGATACGAGCGAGAAGCCGAATTGCGCGAACAATTGGAGGTGCAGTACGCCGCCAACAAGCAGGATTGGACCGAGCGTTTGGACCTCGAGTTCCAATCCCGAGAGGCCGCCGCTCGAAAGGCCATCATGTCAGAAGTCGACGCTCATCTACGCAACGAGCGCCTGACCCACGAGACCGACCTCGACCTGCTCAAGGAAGAAACAGCTCTGGAACTCGAAGTGGAGATGGAGGAACGCCTCCGAGACTTCAAGACCCGCAAAGAGGAAGAAGTGGCCACCCAGCTCGAACGCCAACTCGACAAGCGAGAAGAGATCATGCGCAACAAAGCGCTCATCGATGTTCGGAAGCGAGAGGCTCAAATTCGAGCCGAAATCGAAGGCCAGTTGGGTCTCAAGCGTGCCGAAATTCGGGACCGCTTGAAAGGTCTCGCCGAGAAAATGGATTCCTTCAAGGAAATGGCCGAGGAGAAAATGCGAGATGCCGTTTCCCAACAAATTCAAGGCGAAATCGACGCCGACGAGAGCGAGCTTCGAACGAGAGAACAGGAATTCAGTTCCCTCCAAGCCACGGACACCCGAGCAGAAAAGCGACAGAAGTGGATGCAGTCCATCTCCGGACAAGCCCCTGCTGCCTTTGGTGCTGGCGCCATGGACCCCTCCGCACTCGGTGCTCGGCCTGACGGGCTTGGCGCCGCTGCTGGTCGGCCGCTCCGTGGCCTGATGGGACAGCAAGCCCAGGAGGAGCCACGGCTTGGTTTGGGCAACATGCGTGCGCCCATGACCAGTGCCCGCCCTCTTGCAGGTCAGGTCCCACCGGTGAGAACCGTTCGTCAACCCATTGCTCAACCCGAACCCGTTCGCAACGTTCGACAGCCGATCGCTTCTCGAGAACCGGCGTTTGTACCTGAAGAAGAAGCGGCGATGGAGGATGTGGGCGAGGCCATGCTGGAAGAAACGCCCGTGCCCGTTGAGGTAGAGGCTGAAACCGAGGCCGTGGTGGACGTGGTGGAGGTTCCCGTTGAAGAGACGGCGACCATGCAACGCCCTGCGGCCCTGTTGAAACCCATTCGAGGAACACTCCGTCCGCTGGAAGAAGAGGAAGAGGTTCGAACCGCCACGCTCACACCCGTCGGCCACATGCTGATTCCAGAGAAGAAGCGCGGCCCACCGCCCTCCTCTTCGGTTGGAAAACCAACCACTACTTCCCTGCGTCCCGTTCGAGGAACCCTCACGCCGGTCACCAAGAGTCCCGTGAAGCGACTAGAACCTGAGGACGACCACGACGAAAATTGAGCCGCTCGCTGTTTACACGAGCAAGCGCGCTGTTCATATCTAACGGATTCTTCCGAAATCCATGAAGCGGAGGTTAGCGTTTTTCATCGTGTTCCTGCTCAGCGCACAAGCGAGCATGGTCGGGCCCGTTTCCGCCGACCTTTCGTTGTTGACCGACGGCGGTCAAACCGACAGTCTGGACCGCCCTCTCGTGCTCTGGACGCCGCTCAACGACGGTCGAATCCTCACCGTTGACCATTTCGGCAACATCAGCGTGAACGCCTTCAGCAACGGCGTACTTTCCACCCAGTGGACGGTGTTTCTGAACGTCGACGCCAACAACGCACGATTGGACGACGCTCAAGAATTGGTGAGCGTCGCTCATGACGGGGGGGCCTACGTTGTTCAGATGAGCACGCAAACCATCTTCCGCAACTTCACGTCTTCCGACCCCGTGGACGATGCCGTCCTCGACCAGGAGGGAGACCTGTGGATGGTGTACTTTGCAGGAAAGCGCAGGGCGGAACAATTCGATGCGTCCGGGTTCACGGGCGTCAGCAGCACGACGATTTCATCGGGCATCTCCGCCTTTGAAATCCTTAACGACGGACGCCTCGCCATTGCGTCCTACAACAAGAAAATCTACGTCCATGCGGGTGACGGCACCCTTTCCAACACCTTGGAAGAGCCCAACGGCATCGTATCATCCATTGTGGAAATTGACAACACCACCATGCTCGCTGGTACCACTGGAGGTACGCTGTACCATTACGAAACAACGACGTGGACGGCGTCCAATCTCGCGTTGGGTCACACCAAACAAACCACTTCCATCGGCGCTCACAACGACATGTACGTCGTCGGTGCAAAATCAGGAAAAATTTCATTCATCGACCAAACAAACTTCACCGTCCTCGAAACCTTCACGGCCTCTGGAGACATCATCGCCTTCGAACCAGAATTTACGGGCCAGTTCTTCGCCATCGGTGTCCTGCCCAGCGAAACAAGAATTCGATACTTTGACCTCGATAGCGATTTGGACGGGGTCAACGACCTGAACGATGCGTTTCCCGACGACCCAACACAATCCACCGATGAGGACGACGACGGATACGGCGACGACCCGAACGGGAATCAACCCGACGCCTTCCCCGACGACCCATCACAATGGGCGGACACGGACGGTGATGGATACGGCGACAACGTGGCGGGTGAGAACCCGGACCTGTTTCCCAACAACCCCGACCAGTGGGCAGACGCAGATGGAGACGGGTACGGCGACAACAGCAACGGACAAGACGGGGATGTGTTTCCAGAGGAAGCCTCTCAGTGGGCCGATTCAGACCGAGACGGGTACGGGGACAACCCGGACGGTTTCAAGCCCGACAGTTGCCCCACCGTGAACGCCTTTTCATCGCTTGACCGATACGGCTGCCCCGACAGCGACCTTGACGGATATTCCAACCCCGGGGAGAACTGGACGGTGGACGACGGGGCCGATGCGCTGCCAAACAATCCAACGCAGTGGCTTGACGGCGACGGGGACGGCTACGGGGATGCCTCGGACGGACAAAGCCCGGATGCGTGTCCTTGGGAGTTTGGCACGTCCACCAAGGCGGTGAGTGTGGACCCGAACAGCACGAAGGGCTACGTCACCATCTCGTCCTTCGGGTGCCTCGATGAGGACGGGGACGGCTACGTTGACCGGACGGAATCTCCACTCATGGACATCGACGCCGATGAACACTTTGACGGCGATGGCGACGGCGTGGGTTCAAACGCCGATTATGACGATACCCGTGGCTTCATCCAAACAGAGCAAGACCACTGTTTGAACGACAAAAACGACACCTCTGAAGCCTGTATGGGTTGGAACGACCCAGCCTACCAAGCCTATGTGAACAGCGTAGAAGAGGGGACGTTGGTCCTCGGCTACAACGCCTGGAACACGACAAAAGACAACCCCCAAGGCGGAGATACCGCCCTTGCTGTTGACGGAGACACCTTGAATCAAGTGATCATCGTCGGTCTGGTCGCCTTCGTTGGCCTCACAGCGGTCATCTTAGGCGTGGCCTTCATCATCAACAAGCGCAAGACAGCCGCCACAACCAAAGAATACGGTGGCGTTCGTCCCGGCATGTCCAGCAACGCTGCAAAAGAGGCCTTGGAAGGACGAGGGGGTCTTTCTGCGGACGGTGGCATCATCGCTGATGCCTCATGGGACGACGATGTGGCGCAGTTGAATTTCGAAGTTGAACAGGATGGATTTGATGACATGGCCCTCAAAAGCGATGAGGCTCCAAGCGAAGCAGGTTCAATGAACTATGAAGAAGAAAGCATTGAGGACATTGCTGGAGTTGGTTCAGAACCCGAGCCGACGCCAGAACCTGCCGCTCGGAATGAGATGCCCAGTGAAGCCCCCCCACTACCGGAAAGTGGATTGCCTGACGGGTGGACCATGGACCAATGGCGTTGGTACGGCCATGAGTGGCTCGCCAAGTACGGTAAGGATTAGAGCCAAACGATGGGTAAACTCGCTTTGAGCGCCCCGAGTTCCATACCCGTATAGAGCGGCTTCCCGTCCACCTTGCAGGTACTCATGACCAACCAAAGGAATCCGTTCCAAGCCTTTGCGTCTGCGAACAACTCAACCTTTCCATGAATGGCAGCCATCAACAACATGGCTTGGTCGGTCTCGTCGCTGCACAATCCTTTCACCAAATCTCTGGCTTGGAAGCGGTAGCCTGGTGGGCGCCAAGACATCATGGTCATCACACCTGGAACGGGGCGAGGTTCAAACGCTCTGCAAGGTGGTCGACATCGACGTCAACAGCCTGTTTCATTCGGTCGCGAAGGGTGTCGATCTCACCTTTCATTTTGAGCATCTTGTGCGTTCGAATCATCTCGGCCAGGAGCTCGTTCACGCTCTTGTGCCCACCGGTCGTTCGCAGCGTATTCAACTGACGGCGAATCTCATAACTCACGCTCACGGATGTCATTCCCTCTGCCGTCATGCCTTAACCCGGTCAGAGTTTGGTTTGGGCCCATACTTAACCCATGCGAAAGGATGCAGGGTGATGCGTGCAGTTTTCTCACGATAAGGTGTGTTCCGAGTACTTTGAACTTCAACGTATGTTGCGTTCTCGGCGGAGCCTTGACTCTTCGACGACACCGAATTCTCGCCGCACTTCCTGAACCCGCTGATGCACCTCTTTGGCCAGCGTCCAATACTCTAAACTTCCAGCGCCAGCGCCTGAGTTGGTTGGTTTGTTCAAAATCACCGTGGGTGCACCGCTCCACGGCGCTTCGGCAACCTTGGCCAATCGGCGGACGGTCGTGTTGAACAATTTGTTCGGCATCTTCTTGTTGACCTGGTCGCATACGTAGGTACTGAGTTTCGATCGCCCATCGACCATGGTCATGACGATGCCGAAGATTTTCAGGTTTCGATTGATTCTCCGCTGAATCATCTTGATGGAATTCATCAGCATGCTGAAGCCTTCAAGCGCGTAGTACTCTGCTTGGACGGGCACCATCACCCAGTTCGCTGCACACATGGCGTTGATGGACAGCAGACCAAGAGAAGGAGGGGTATCGATGATGATGTAATCGAATTCATCCATGATGGGGAGAAGCGCTTCTTGCAGTCGGGTTTCACGACCGATTTTGTGGCTCAGTTCAATCTCTGCACCCGAGAGGTGAATGTCGCTTGGAAGGATCCAAAGATGGCCTGCGTCGATGGTGTCGGGGATTTTCTTACCCCCGTTCCGATTGCTCCATGCTTCACGCATGGCTTTTGTGATCTCTTCAGGTGGAATCAGGTATTCATCCATCAGGGGCAACTCTTCACCCGAATCGTTGGTAAGAAGGTCATAGACCGTTTTTTTGATTTTCTTTTTCTCAAGCCCGAAGGACGTGGCGCAGTTGCCCTGCGGGTCCAAATCCACCAACAAAACCTTGGCAGGAGGCAGCCCTTGCCGACGAGAGCCTTTGGCCAAGGCCGCAGCGACGTTGACGGCGGTTGTGGTTTTTGCACACCCTCCTTTTTGGTTCGCAACGGCGATGACCATTTTGTAGGGATTCACGGGTTTCACCTCCGGCATGTTCAGCAGAGAGGAACTCCCCTTTCAATGCGAGCCTCAAAGACCCGCATCTCATGCAGGTTGAATCACGGGCACGGGTACCTCGGAGAGGATCTTACGGAC
>JAYNUQ010000005.1:0-79359 GCA_038116375.1 Candidatus Poseidoniales archaeon
ACCTACGTGGTTGAGCGGGAAGAGGCCGTCGCAGTGAAGGAACTGATTGAAACCAAGGAGGGCATTGACATCATGACCTCCAGCGCTGTCGCAGCCGCCAGCCTCCTTCAAGCCTTGGAGAGGGGCGAGGTCGACAGGGACGATTGCATTCTGTTGAACATCAGCGGTGGGGGAACCCAACGCCTCAAACAAGACATTGAAACGAGGACGGTCGAGCCTTGGCTGCGGGTGCAGAAAGCCACGGGCGTTGACGCTATTCTCCAAAAATTGGACACCGAATGAGCGGTGTTGAGAAGAGCGCAGGTTCAAAGAAGGTGCGAAGGCAGGGCATGGTGAGGCGTGGGCATGGTGGAGGCAGCGTGGATTGAGGCCGAGGTCTTGAAGGCCGTCCCTGAAGCCCACGTTGAGGTCATTGACCTGCACGGTTCAGGCGACCACTTCCACGTCCGCATCATCTCCGAGACCTTTGAGGGCGTTCGTCCGCTTCAACGCCAAAAGCAAGTGCTCGCCGTCATGGGCCAGCACATCCCTCACCCCATTCACGCGCTTGACCTCAAGTGCATGACCCCCGCCCAAGCCGAAACGGCTGGCGACACGGCCTTTGACCCGCACGGCGGCGGGCAAGGCGTCCACATCCGCCGCATACAGAAAAACAAGGAGTGAACCCCATGAACTGGAGCCCAGAAGAACTGCAAAGCCTCGTCGACGACCATCCCCTCGTGCTCTTCATGAAGGGAAGCCCCAACCAACCTCAGTGCGGTTTTTCCAACCGTGCTGCTCAGGTGCTCCAAAGCCTTGGTGAAGAATTCGCCTCCGTGAACGTCCTCAGCGACCCACGGGCCATCCCTTCCATTTGTGCCTGGTCGGACTTCCCCACCATGCCTCAAGTCTTCGTCCACGGCGAACTCATCGGCGGGTCGGATATTGCTCTTGAGATGCTGCAAGACGGCAGCCTGCGAGAGATGTTCGACGCTGGCCGCCAGGGCTGAGGGCGTTCGTGCGAAGAATAAAGCGAACGTCTCGCCTCGTTGAACCGATGGCCGAGTTGCTCCCAGGCGGTGTCCATCCCTGGCACGTTTACGATGCGTCCAAGGCAGGGTATTACAGTCAACTGCAACTCAAACGGTGCATGGAAGACCGAAACCCGTTGCTTCCCCTGATGGAGGATAAATACCGTTCCCGTGAACTCGTGGCGTCCAAGGAGGTGTGTCACCTTACCGAACTCTATCACTGGTCGGAGGATGTGGATGTCGATTGGGACAACCTTCCGGAGCGTTGCGTCATCAAAACCAACCACTGGTCAGGCGATGCTTTGTTCATCATGGACAACGGGCCCGTTCCGCTGGCCAATGTCCCGCGAACGTTTCGGTTGTTTTCTCGCACGGACAATCGCTACCGTGTCATACGAAACTGGCGCGACCAAAACGGAAAACCTTGGCCGAAATGGCGGATTGAACGGTCCCTTCGATGGTGTTTGCGACAAGAATTTCCGGCTCCGTTGGAGTGGGGCGCTGCCAACATCAAACCCCGCGGCGTGATGATCGAAGAGTTGCTCACCGACGACAACCACCTGCCCAATGACTGGAAGGTCCATGTTTTCCACGGAAAAGCCGGCTTCATCCAATACGACACCGGCCGCATGACCTCACATTCCCAATCCATCTACACCCTTGAGGGCCAACGCATTCACCAGACCGATGGCCGATGGAGCGAAGCGCATACCCCCGATGAAATCGTCTCGGTGCTCGGACACGACCGCATCAACGAGCTCGTCCATATCGCTGAACGGTTGGCTGAAGACATCGATTACACCCGAGTTGACCTGTTTCTCGCCGATGGCAAGTGGTATTTTGGTGAATTCACGAACTACCATAATTCATGTCACCCGCAATCCATCGAGTGGGAGAAACTTGCCGGCGGGCTGTGGTCGAACGGCGATTCTTGAATTCAATACATTGAAAATCATCGGGCTGGACGACCCAGAGGAGGGACCACCATGGAATCGCCCACGAAGTCTCGAAAACTCGTTGTCGAAGGTGGCGAGTGCATCGTTGATTTCGACAATAAGGCGTTCAAACCCATTCCACAAGCGGGCATTGACCTCGCTGTTGAGGCCATGCAGGCTGGCGTGATGTACCGCTACCAACCCAAATCCAAGGAAGCGTCCATCACGGCGAACCTCGAACATGCCTTTGCCAACTACATGGGAGTGAAACACGCTGTTGGAACCAATTCCTGCGGCTCAGCCATGTTCATCGCCTTGAACATCGCTGATGTTCAACCAGGTGATAAGATTCTGACCAACGCCTTCACCTTCCATGCCGTCCCAAGCGTAATTGAACACGCCCGAGCCGTTCCTGTTCTCGTCGAGAGCAACCGTGAGTGGGGCATGGACGCTGAAGACCTCGACCGGAAAGCCGCTGCTTCGGGTGCGAAGGTTCTGTTGATGTCCTACATGCGAGGGCACGTTCCCGACATGGATGCCGTCATGGATGTGGTCCGCAAGCACAACCTCATCTTCATCGAAGATTGTGCCCACGCCTACGAAACGCGATGGAACGGCCAGTTGCTCGGAACATTCGGTGAAATCGGCTGTTTCTCAACCCAGTCCTCCAAGGGTATGAGCGCAGGCGAAGGTGGATTGTTCATCACGAACAACGACGAATACGCCGCCAAAGCCGTCCTTTACGCTGGCTCCTACGAGCGATTGTGGTTGAAGCACTTCGACCTTGACCACGAAATGATGGATGCGCTTCAAAACCAAATCCCCGGCTATTCCATGCGCATGCAGGAAGTCACCGCCGCCATGCTGACGCCACAAATCGAGCGCCTCCCCGTCATCAAGGACATCCACGTCCGCAACTGGAACCTGCTCCACTCGCTCATCAACGACCACCCCAACATCGAGATCCCGATGCCGCTTCCTCAAGTGGACAGTTTCTGTGACACCATGCAATTCCACCTCGTGAACCTCTCTCGTGAGGATGCCGACCGATTCATTGACGTGATGAAACAAGAGGGAATCCCCATGCAAATCTTTGGTGCCAAGCGTAACGCTCGAGACTTCCGCCAGTGGGAGTACATTGAGGCGCACAAGGACGAACTCAAGGGGACCATCGCGAACATCGAATTTGCCTGCGACCTTTCGCTTCAACCGCACCTCAACGAGGACAACATTCGCATCATCGGTGGCGTGATACACGAGGTGCTGGCTTACATCAGCGACTCGTGAACAGGCCAGTTGAAACAGCCCTTGCGGGTGGCCTCAAGGGGTTGGCTTGTTAAGTGAGTATTTTCTCGTGGTGCTGTTCACATGTCTGAATCAAGCCCTCCCTCCGTGTTTCGCAAGTGGGCCATGCGTCAGTACTGGCGGATGCAACAATCCCAAGCGGTGGTTGGCCTCCTGCTGTGGGGCACGACCATTACGCTGCTCGTGTGGCCCTACGTACGGTGGCGATTCGAGGCCTCCTGTAGCGAAGCGCTTTGTTTCAACGACTCCTTCGTTGGTATACCTGCAACGTACTTCGGTCTGTTGGGCATCTTCCTGACGGTCATGTTTGGCGTGTTGACCATCGGCTACCTCTACGACCAGGTGTTCTCGTTGTGGACCGAATGGACGCAGGTGGCCGCCGAACGAAACCCCTACGTGACCTACGCCATGACGCCAAACTGGATGCTGATCACCGCCCTCCAGGCCGAAATGCTTCGTCGCCAATCCGAAGGGGACGAAGCCATGCAGGCGCAGGCCGAATGGTTCCTCAAGTGGTGCAAAGAAAACGCTGAGGGGGAAATGTTTGCCCGCGCTGTCCAGCGATGGGACAAAGACCTCGGCCCCACGCCGACCTTCTGGTTCACCGACGACGACGCCATGCAGCGTGCCCGCGACCTCAAATTCGATGATGAGGATTGACAAATCTTCATCATCCGTTGACCGAACCTTCCGGCATGGGACGTCCTTCTCGCTGGAGCGATGAGCGGAAAGCCAACCGCGAACAAGCGGATTGGATTGTCGGTTGGCTGCGCATCAACGGGCCGGCCACCACGCCTGAAATCATCGAGGCGCTCGAAGCCGAAGGCCGTGCCGTTCGGGCTCACATTTTACAGCGTGCGCTTCGCAAGTCTCCCTTCGTTCACCGCATCGGTTCTCAAGCGGGTGAAAAAGGCGCCGTGAGCCTGTGGGCGTGGGGTGTTGAACCCGACGATGCGCGGTGAAAAAGGCGGAAGTGCTTGAAGCCGAGACACCCTCCCTCTTCCATGAGCGAGACCGTCCATCGCACCCCCTCCAGTGGACGGGATGCATCGTGGCTGGTCGGGGCCGACCTGCTTGCCGTGGCGCTGGCCTTCATCGGCCAAATTGTGCTCACCCATGCCCTTTTGGAGGAACACTACGGGTGGATGGTGCTCGCCATTGACCTCTACGCCTCGTTGTTTTTGGTCATCGACCTCGGCTTGCCAACCTTACTGGCTCGGGACGGTGCCCGAGCCCCTTCGATGGTATCCTCCGCGGTATGGCGTACGTACCGGTGGCAAGCTCTCGCCGCATTGCCCTTTGTGCTGCTGGCCACGGTGGCTCGCCCAGAATCCCTGCTGAACATCGCCGCACCAACGACGTTGTTGGTGCTGGCCGGCCTCATCGCTTTGGTCCACGTGGCCTCCTACGCACCCCGTTCGGGTCTGCGGGTGTTGGGTGAAGCCAGATTGGAGGCCATGACCAAGGTGGTGGAGCGCGGCATCACGGTCGTTCTCTATCTGTTGCTCGCATGGCAGGGTTCAACTTCAGCCACGGCCTACACGGGGGCGTTCTTGGTCGGGGCGCTCGCAGGTTGGTTGTTGGCGCTGTTTTGGATGGTCCGAACCTCACCCAAGCCAGCCAAACCGGACGGGTGGGACGCTTTGGGCACGAGTTGGTCTTCGTCCCGTTCCCTGCTGTTCTCGGCGTTGCCGTTTGCCATCACGCTCGGCATTCTTCCCTACGTCGTTCGCATTGAGAAGTTCATGGTCGCTGCCTCGGGAGGGGCCACGCTCGGCGCCGTTTTTCACGTGGCCCAACTCGTATGGCTAGCGGGGTTGGTCGTACCGGCGGCGATTCGTTCGGCGTTGCTGCCCGTGCTTGGAAGCGCAAGGGACGAACCTGTACGCCACCGAAGGGAACTCAATCACGCCTTTGACATGTGCTTCGCTCTTTTGCCGTACGGCTTGTTTGGCGGGTACGCAGTCGTGAACCTTCTGGCGCCTTTGGCGTTTCCAATCGCGTACCTTGACGGCACCCACGGGGCCTCTGCCATCGATCTGTTCACCGTTCTTCTCGCAGGGTGGGGTTTGACCTTGGTGGCGACACCCACCTATGCGAGTCTGATGGCGGGACACCGCCCGTGGCGCTTCACCTTGTTCATTCTCCTCGTGCTTCTCGCCGCCGTGGTTCTCGGGGCGGTGCTCGTATTGAACGGACCGGAAGACAACGGAGCAAAACTGTATGCTGCAGCGACAGCGAGCAGCCTTTCTGCGGGTGTGCTGTTGCTTCTATCATGGTGGATGAGCGGGCACGTCGACGCCGTACAAGCTCGGCAAGACGAGTGGGCGCTGGTCTTCCTCTGCGGGGGTTTCATCGTGGTTGGGTTGGTGTCCCAGACCTTCTGGTGGGTGCTGGGCCTCCCGCTGTTCCTCTTCACGAAACAAGGCTGGAAAGCAATTCGCGCCACGCTTCAGTGACCGATTCTCTTGAAGCAAAATCAAGCCGCTCTTCCACCGTATCCTCCTCGGCCCAACCCGTCCGCAAAGCGTGTTCAATACCGTCGGCCAAGGCTTCGGGTGAAGCCTCGCACACCCACGCCTCGGGCAAGTAGCGTGCGACCTCTCCAACGTTGACGCTCACGACGGGCGTTCCGCAAAGCAACGATTCTCTTGCGACCAAAGGACCGGCTTCACGCCGAGACGTGATGAGGGTGACGTCGGCCGTGAGCATTCTGTCGTACACGATGTCTCGAGGTTGGTGGCGAAGCGAGGTGATGCCCACCATCCAGCCACGGGACTCGAGCACTTCCCCCGTTTGGAGCGCCAAAAGATGGCGCTTTTCGGGTCGACGAGGGTCTGCGGGAAAGAGCACATCAATCGGTTCTTTTTTCCACGCTTTCTTCATCGGGTTCACCGGCCGTCGCCATTCCTTGTGAATGGAGGTAAGGCAGGGAATGGTCTCCACCCGTTTTGGAGAAGCCGTCATGTTGTTGGCCATGGTGGACAAGCGTTCAGACGCACACACCAATGCGGCGCACGTTGAGGCGGATTGCACAATCCTGGAATCCACCCCATCAAGGCTGAGGCCGACATCAAAGTCATGACCGTGAACGACACCCACCCACGGGCACCCCCACCGTGATGCAAGGCGGTCCGCAAGGTGAGCCACCGGCCACAAGGTGTGGCAAACGATGAGGTCGGGGCGCCAAGAACCGAGTTTTTTCTCCACCCACCCTGCTCGTCGTCCGATGCTTGATACGGTGAGTCGTGGATAGGGGTGGTCGGGCAAAGCGAAGAATCGGGGTACGAGCACGTCAACGCCCTGATGCTTCCAGCCGCGAGGTGCTTTTGACACGCCCATCATCGTGGAACGGCGCGCTTCTGCGAATTTCGGCATGCGAGGAAGCGGGTTGACGACTTTTACATCGTAGCCCATGTCAATGAGGAGTTTGACGTGGTCTTCGACAAAAATGCCCCGTGTTGGATTGAGCGGGACGGGATAGAGAAGACTCACCACGAGGATTCGGATGGAACGTCCCCCTCAGTTGAGCGCTTGATGAATCTCAGCGAGGTTGTCCGCCACGTTCGCTCGGTCGTTGAACAGGCCAGAGCCGACCACGCAATTGGTGACGCCCCAATCTCGAAGCATCGCAATGTTGTGCGCTTTCACGCCACCGTCCACCTGAATTTGCACGGGACGACCTCCGGTGGCGACCTGCTCTTCAATGGCGTGTGCAAGTCGGCGAATTTTGCTCTCCACGTTTGGAATAAAGGACTGACCTCCAAATCCAGGGTTGACGCTCATGATGAGCACCAGGTCGATTTCGCTGAGGACTTCAAGGGCCGCTTCAACCGGCGTGGCGGGGTTGAGGACAACACCGACGCTGGCACCTCCTTCGCGAATGGCTCCCAGCAATCGGTGCAGGTGTTTGACGGCTTCAACGTGCACGGAAAGGTGGTTGCAACCCGCATCGATGTAATCTTGGAAACAGGCCTCTGCGTTTTCAATCATGAGGTGGGCGTCAAACACCGCATCGGGGCCCAAGGCGTTCCGAAGGCTTCGGATCACGGGTGGACCGAAGGTGAGGTTGGGTACGAAATTCCCGTCCATTACGTCAAGATGAAGCCAATCGAGGCCCGCTTCCATCGCTTCCTTGCAGTCGGTGGAAAGGTCAGCGAGATTGGCCGTTAGGACGCTTGGTGCAATGATCATGTCATCCCTCGTGCGATGCCAGCGCTCGCCATTTGAAGAGACTTGCCATTTTTTCCGACCATCAAAAAAGGCGCAAACGCCTATAATGCCCCTTCTCGACCGTAGATTCGGTGAACATATGGGCGAAGTAAGAAACGTCAGCGATAGCGAATTCAACGATACCGTCAACGGAACCGAGTGGGTCATCGTTGATTTCTGGGCTCCGTGGTGCGCCCCCTGCAAAGCCATTGGACCGGTACTCGAAGCCGTGGCTGAGGAGCGAGAACTTCTCGTCGCCAAGGTGGACACGGAACAAAACACCGCCACGGCTGCTCAACTTGGCGTTCGCAGCATTCCTGCGCTGTTCATGTACCGAAACGGGACCATCGTCTCCCAGCGAACGGGCAGCATGCCCAAAGCCAAACTCCTCTCGTGGATTGACGAAGTCATGACCGCTGACGACTTTTGAGCTCAAGCCAAGCGCCTTTTCCGCTCTTCGTTCATGAGGCCAACGTCCCTGCGCAAGCGCTCACGCAACGCTTCGTGCAACCACATGCCCTCCTCGAGTTCAAGCAGCAACCCGTGGCGCAACAGGTTCTCTGGTGGTGTTCCGTTCCAGCCGACGCCTTCCGCCAACACGTCCCATTGAACGGGCGCCTCCGCTACTGCAAGGGTGGCCAGCAATTCTTTTTCTTGCTCGGGCAGGCGCAGCAAAATTTCCTCGTCAAGGAAACGAAGCCAATCTTTGTGCGTTGGTTGCCCGTACAACTCCAACAATTCCATCGCAAGCGGATGGCCTCCGGTCGCTGCATGCACTTCTTCGGCAGGAGGCGCCTCTTCGCTTTCAAGCGAGGACAACCACGCCTCTGTTGCTTCAAGGCTGAGGCCCTTGAGCGGTAGTTCACGCACGTGGTCTCGGATGTGAACGTCGCGCCGGTCGTACACGCTGAGTTCCGTTCGGGAGACAAGGAGAATACGGAGCGGGCCTTTCTGCGCCAGCTGAAGCAAGGAGCCCAACAGATTCCTCGCCTTTTCGCTGATGTGGTGAACATCGTCCAGCACGATGAGCCAATACGGAGGAGGGCCGCCGACGCTGTCCTTGAAGCGTTCTCGGATGGTGTTGGCATCCGTCATGTAGGCCATGAGCCTGCGCCGCCATGCATCAACGTCCATGTCGGCTCCGGGCGTCAACGGGAGGGTCTCGATGATGCGGTAGGGGTCATGGGACTCGTCAATACCAAAGCGGTGCAGGAGACTGGTCGCCAGACCGAGGGCGCGGTCCCAGGGCTGACAGGTGTACCAGCACACCGAAAGATGCGGGTCGTGTTCCATGTGCTGCTTCAGCCAGTGGGCAACGAGCGTTGACTTTCCGATACCGGCGATCCCGTGAACCACCATGCAGGGATGGCGGTCACCAAACCATCCGTGAAGGGTGGCCAATTCCTCATCGCGTCCGTAGACCGGGCGGGTGGTCGGGGGTTGATTGGCGTAAGTGGCATGAACTCCGACGAGGGGGGTCAATCGACCGGGTTTTGGAAGGCCGTCCGGTTCGGCTGCTTTTCGAATGCTGCCAAACCGAATGTCACCGTAGGTTAAGACCCCTTCGTGTTGGGCATGGAGGAGAATTTGGAGCAAACTCAACTCGGTTTCCAGCAGTTCTGCTGCTTCTGAGGCCTTGACTTCGAGAAGTTCGCCCTCCATGTTCCGCACCAGAATTTTCGTCTCTTCCAAGGCGACATGGCGTTGACTGGCTTGCAGCCGGCCTTCTTCGGTGAGTTGCCATGTTTTCTGTCGCCGCTCATCCCCCTGAACGGCTCGGGTGTGCTCTTCAACGAGAAGCGATTTGAGTAAATCTCTCATGGTCCGGCTGACGTTGGGTGGATGTTGAGCACACGCCTCGGCGATACCGGGGCGCGTCATCGTGGAAGGCACCATGTAGCGGTCGGCCCATTCGTCGTTGGCCAACAGGTGAAGGAGAACGCGGTCTTTGGCAGCGACACTCACCTTCGGAATGTCTCCCGCCATATTCCTCGGGAGCCTTTCCAATTGTTCAAAACTTCGTGTAAGGATGGCGCTTGTTCTGTTTGAGCATTTTGGCAAAAACCCCTTTATATGGACAAGGCTCCGAAGTTCATGCTTCAATCCAGCGGTGCACGTTCTCGCTCCAAACGTGGCGCTTTTGGCCTTTCCTTTCTCTTCCTCATCTCCATCATGAGCCTCGCCGCTCACGCTGCGGATTCGGACGGAGACGGCGTTCAAGACAGCGTGGACGACTGTCCTTGGTCCGCAGGTACCTCAACCGTTGACAAGGACGGTTGCCCGGACAGGGACGGTGATGGCACTTCTGACTTCAACGACGTTTGGGCCATTGGCAATCCCAACTACCAAAACGAATTCACCACCAGTTCAAACAGCGATTATTACGGCGTTGACTATTCCCCCGACGGTGAATTCATCGTCACGGGCTCTGAAGACGACTTTGTTCGTATCTGGAACGCCAGCACATGGACCAACGTTCGCTCTGTTAATGCAGGAACGGACGTGAACGGCGTGGATTACTCTCCAGACGGCATGTACGTCGCTGCGGCCCTCAACGACGACACCATCAACATCTACTACAGCAGCAACCTTTCTTCGATTCACGGCAGCATCAGCGTGGATGTCGGCGGCGGAGACAGGGTCAACGCCGTTGAATTCTCTCCGGACAGTTCCGCAGTCGCCGTGGCGATTGGGCGCTCCGGAAACGGCGGCACGAACGGCGAAGTCGCCGTCATCAACGTCCAAACCGGCAGCGAACTCTATGCCGTCAACCCGAACGGCGAGGACCGGTTTTACGACATCGCCTATTCCCCCGACGGCCAGTATTTGGCCGTGGCAGGCAACAGCGATTTCTACATCGTCAACACCACCTCGCAGGCCACCACATGGTCGGTGACGAACCCGCCCGCTGCAGTGAACGCCATCGCCTGGTCGCCGGACGGAAATTACATTTCGATGTGCGGTGGATGGGAAGGTCAGTCTGCAAGCTTTGACATGTACCAATTCGGCAACAACGCATGGAACAGAATTTGGCAAAAGACCACCACCACATCCTGCGCCTCGACCACCTTCTCCGCAGACAGTTCTCAGGTCATTTCGGCCATGCACTGGTACCAAGGCGACGGTGCAACGGCCCGCGTCTACCATTCGGACACCGGCAATCAAGTCGATTCGTTCAGCGGCCCCCGTCCTGGCGGTTGTACGTCCGGCAACAACAACCAGTGCGGCGTCATGTACGGCGTGGCATGGAGCCCAGACTCCAATCACATCGTAACAGCGCACGGCCGAAACGACGAGGGCGTCTACTACTGGTTTGCGAACATCGACGAGGACAACGACGGCTACAACACCACGGACCAGGGTGACGGCATCGTCGATGCCTTCCCGTCGGACGGAACGCAGTGGAACGACACCGACGCCGACGGCTTCGGAGACAATCCAGCTCCAGCCAACGAACCCGATGCTTGTCCAAACACACCGGGAGCCTCAACAGAAGACCGCTTTGGCTGTCCTGACACGGACGGAGACGGATGGTCCGACGCAGGAGACTGGGACCCGCTCAACCCCGACCAGTGGGTGGATGCAGACGAGGACGGGTACGGCGACAACTACCTGTTTGATCTGGACGAATATCAGTATCACGTGAACCAAACCGGCGATGCCTTCCCCAACGACTCAACGCAGTGGAACGATACGGACGGCGATGGCTATGGCGACAATTACGAAAACGCCTCATGGAACTCCTACCGCCCCCCCACATGGCCCGGCCTCCTGCTTCCTGCCGCCAACATGCCCGATGCTTTCCCACTTGACCGAACGCAATACGCTGACAGCGACGGAGACTGGGTGGGTGATAATCCAAACAGCGACCGACCCGATGCTTGTCCCGACCAGTGGGGAGATTCGCAGTACGACCGTCTGGGCTGCCCAGACAGCGACGGCGATGGATACTCCAATCCCTCGGCCAACTGGCCGAGCACTCCCGATTGTTATGGTGCCGATGCCTTCCCTGACGATGCCACCCAGTGGTGCGACGAAGACGGCGACGGCTTCGGAAGTAACCCTGACGGAAATCAACCCGATGACTGCCCCAACAGCGCAGGTTCCTCCACCGTAGACCGCCTAGGGTGCGCTGACCGAGACGGCGACGGATACTCAAATGCGGGCGACCCGTTCCCCGACGATGCGACTCAGTGGTCGGACCGCGATGGCGACAACCGTGGTGACAACCCTGACGGCAACAATCCCGACGCATTCCCCGATGACACCAGCCAGTGGAAGGACAGCGATGGTGATGGATACGGCGACAACCCGGGTGGAAACAACGGCGACGCCTTCCCCAGCGAACCAACGCAATGGAGCGACACAGATGGCGACGACTACGGCGACAACGCCGAAGGCAAGAACGGCGATGTTTGTCCGCTTGAATACGGTGAATCGCAAGAACCCCTCAGCCGGGGCTGCCCCGACTCTGACCTTGACGGTGTAACCGACCCGCTGGATGCGTTCCCTGACGACCCCTTCCAGTGGGCCGATGCTGACGGTGACGGCTACGGCGACAACACCAACGTCCCGAGCGGGGACGATTGTGTCGACGTGTTCGGAAAGTCCTTCGAAGAGGGACGTCAAGGCTGTCCTGACGCTGACCTTGACGGCTATGCCGATGTCGACGATGCGTTCCCTGAGGACCAAGAGCAGTGGTCTGACTTTGACGGTGACGGATGGGGCGACAATTACTACTGGGAGAACACCACGATTGCCGACGAGGAAAACATCGGCCTTTTCCTGACCCTTCGTGAGCAGCGAGGGGACGCGTTTCCTGAGATCACCTCTCAATGGTCGGACATTGATGGCGATGGTTGGGGCGACAACCTCAGCAGTTCAAACCGTGTTGATAACTTCCCACTGCGAGCCTCTCAGTGGAACGACTTTGACGGTGATGGCTACGGCGACAATGCCGTCGCAGGGTCCTACCAACCCGATGCCTGTCCGAAGGTCCCTGGAACCTCAACGGCGAACGATGAATTCGGGTGCCCCGATGCCGATAACGACGGCGTCTCCGACGACGCAGACCCGTGTCCGTGGGACCCCGATGTTTCCGAAGGCGCCCGAAGCACGGCCAACTGCGCCATCACCTCCGACCCCAACCTCCAGTCAAGCGATGACGAAGGGGTCTCGCTCTTGGGTGGCGATAGCGGCACCCTGCAACTCATGGCTGGCGCCATCATCTTCTTGCTTGCGTTTATCGTCGTCGCCCAAGTGGCCCGTGCGGCTGGCAAACGCAAGGCCATGGCTACGAAGCAACAGGACCAACTCGCACACGCCTCCGTTGCTGAGGAAGAGGAACGTCGACAGGCCTGGATTCAGCATTACATCGCTGAAGGAAACTACGCCGAGGCCCGTGCACTGGGATGGGAAGGCACCGAAGGTTTGCCAGAATGGAAGCAGTTTGAGATGCAGCAGCAAGCCGCCGAAGATGCAGCCATTCCAACGATGTTTGACCTTGAAAATCTCTGATTGTTCACGCATGCTTTGCACCGTTTACCTTTCAAAGGAGAACAGGGTATGTTTTCACATGGGCGAGAAGCCGACAGGCCGATTGTTGATGTTGGCGGGGTTGTTGGTAACCTCGCTCTTCATCGGCATGGTTTCGGCAGATTCTGGCGACGTTGCCTTGCTCGTCGAGGAAACCTCGCCCACAGACCAGCCCTGGTACTCCCCCGATGCTCCGCTTCTGCTGACGCCCACACTGGTGAACAACGGGCCTGCCGTCTCGCTGACGGTCAACCCGTCCTGTCCTTTCGTCTACAACGTCTACAACGCCACGGGCGTCATGCTCGTCAACGGTTCGGCGACCTGCCCCGTGCGAGAACAGGGGCTCGACCTGTTTGCTGGAGAGCAACTGAACTTTGAAGCCGTTGAGTGGTCGATGAAGGACAACGAAGGCCAGTGGCTTGAGAGCGGCGTCTACGACGTCGAATTGCTCCATTCCTCTGGCCTTTCCACAACCGTCGAGGCAACCATCCAGACACCCGTCGTTTTACCAAGCGAGCTTTCCTACACGGTCGAAACAACGCAGCGCGTTGATGCTGGTGGCCCCGTCGTCTACATGGTGAGCCTGCACAACCCCTCCGATCAGAGTCTTGACCTCACGCAACACCCTGCCTGTTGGTTTGAAATTCACATCGCACAGCGCTCACATCTCGGTGGGGATTGCTTCGCCAACGTGAACACCTTGATGCCCGGCGAGGTGATTTTGGTGGAACAGTTCTCTGCTCTTGAGCATCAAACCGTTGGCGTCTCAACTCCAGGAGACGGCTTTGTTTACGCCCATACGCCCTTGGATTCGAGCGAAGAAGCAGACGTGTCCTTTGACATCGCGCTTGAGGTAAGCGGCAATCAGATGCCAAAATTCGGTCCCGAGGATACGCTGGTCAGTGAAATCGTCTTGACTTCCTCAACCCCAACGCTCGTTGAATTCACTTCGTCGTGCAAGGCAGAGATGTGGATTGTGGACGACCTCGGTCAAACCGTGTTCGATACCCGGGAAGGAAAGGCTTGCGTTGACATTGACCTCGAAATGACCGTCGACGATGAACCCGAGCGGTTGACGTTGCCGCAATGGAACTTCTACACCTCCGACGGATGCCGTGTTCAATCCGGCACTTACACCGTCATCGCCGAATTGCCCGAACAGGGGATGGTCACCACGCAACACATCGAATACACGTCAATGGACACCCGTTCATGTGGCGATGTCAACACCGCAGAAATGGATGCAACATTGTCGTGGCTGGACGAATCCACCCTCAGCGTTGAAACCTCGATGTCCAGTGAAGGACAGGACTACATGCGCATGTCTCACCCGTGTGCGTTCGAAGTGGAGTTCGTCAATCTCGACGACGAGGTCGTTCACCGCTTCCGAACCCTCTGCGATGCCTACGACGGGCGGAAGATTTTGCTTCCCTCAAATGCAGAACCCCTGCGGTTTGATGCGCTGGACATCAGCATGATTCAAGACGGTACGGCCTTGCTGCCAGACGGACAGTACACCCTCGATTTGACCGTCCTCTCCCCCACCACGGCAACGACCAGTTTGCCCTTTACATGGCCGCAAGATTTCGTTGAAACGACCACGGAAGAGGAGCCCACACAAACCGTTGCTGAACCGTTTGAGCTCACGGGTACATGGACGGGCCTTTCCACCGACGAAGGCACCTGTCACGTGCTTGAAAACGGTGGCGAGATGTACCTCCTTTCGAATGCAAAAACCCTCTCGTCGTGGCTGCCAAGCGCAGAAATGCAAGGCCTCTATGTTGTTCAGGTAGCGACCCCTTCACCGGCTTGTTCTGACTTCCTTGCATCTTCGGTGGAAGTGGTTGAGGTTCGTATGGAACAGCCCCTTATCGCCGACGATGACCAACAAGCAGCAGCACCCGTTGAAGAATTGGCTCCCGTCGTTGAAGAAACGCCCGTGGTGGCCGTTGTCTCCGTGGTTGTCACCGCTTCGTTGCTCTCACTGCTCGTTGTGGCCACGGCGACCAACGAAGGGCTTCGACTTCCAGCGACCATGGCTGGGTTGTGGTTCCTTGGACTTCTTGGCAAAACGCATGAGACCACCGATGGGCGCTACCAGCGCGGACGTTTGATGGGGTACCTTACCGCGAATCCTGGATGCCATTTCCGAGCGCTCATGAACGCCCTCAACATGAGTAACGGACAGATCACGCACCATCTCCGTATCCTTGAAGCCGAAGAACACGTCTGGCGAAAGGGTGATGGACGACTGGTTCGCTTCTATCCCCTCACCAACCAACTTCACCCGAACACGCGAGAGGAAGACCTTCCTGTTCCACCGCTCTCTCCCGACCCCAACAGTTTGCAAGGCAAAATCCTCAACTTGCTTGACGAGGACGGCGGCTTGGGTCAATTCCCGACACAAGCCGAGTTGGCCAAGCGTCTTGAGAAGAGTCAACAATTGATTTCGCACCACCTGCGAACGCTCCAGAAATACGGTTTGGTCGAACGCCGAAAGATGGGCGTCAAGAATCGCTACAAATTAACAAGAGAAGCGATTTTCCTTCTGGAGACCAGCGGAGACTTCGCTCACGAAGATGTCCTTTGATGTGGTCGTTCACGGCCAAAAGAAGGCGTGGATTTCATAGCGTAATGGACGGTGGGGCGGCATGTCCAGTGGACGGTGAACCCTGATGTCGGCCGAAACAACCCCCGTCGACGAGGTTGGCTGGCAGAAGCAGTGGGACGACGCTGCCCTGTTCCACAGCAACATCCACAGCGACCGTCCGAAGTTCTACTGTCTCGAAATGTACCCCTATCCGTCGGGAAAAATGCACATGGGCCATGTTCGCAACTATTCCATCGGCGATGCGGTCGCTCGCTTCAAGCGCCTCATGGGCTTCGATGTACTCTATCCCATGGGCTTTGACTCCTTTGGTATGCCAGCCGAAAACGCCGCCATCGCCGAAGGCGGTCACCCTCACGATATCACCGAGCGAAACATGGCTTCCATCACCGAGCAGATCAAGCGCATGGGCTTCTCCTATGATTGGCGCCGCACCCTCAAGAGCCACGACCCACGCTATTACAAGTGGAATCAGTGGTTTTTCACGAAATTCATGGAAAACGGGCTCGCAACACGGGAATTCGCCCCGGTGAACTGGTGCACCTCATGCACCACCGTGCTCGCCAACGAGCAGGTCAAGGCCGGGCGTTGCTGGCGGTGCAACGGGCCTGTTATGCAGAAGGAAATGAGCCAGTGGTTCCTCAATCTCCCCGTTTACGGACAGGAACTTCAGGACGGTCTTGAGACCATCAATTTCCCTGAAAACGTCAAATCCCTTCAACAAGATTGGCTCGGTCGTTCAGAAGGGGCCAACATTCTCTTTGGTATTGTTGGTTCTGAAGACGATATTGAGGTCTTCACCACCCGTCCGGATACACTGTTCGGAGCCACGTTTGTAACGCTTGCACCCGAACATCCGCTCGCAGCCTCGCTGGTGGCAGGAACCGAACACGAAGACGCATGGAGGACCCTGCACGACGAAGTCTCAGCCAGTTCTGAATTTGATCGCATCAAGAACATGAACAAGAAGAAAGGTGTGTTCTCAGGCAGGTATGCCGTTCATCCTCTCACAGGTGCACACGTCCCCATTTGGTTTGGTAACTTTGTCATTGCGACCTACGGAACCGGGGCCGTGATGGCGGTTCCCGGACACGACGAACGCGATTTTGATTTCGCTCAACAATACGACATTCCCATTCGACGCGTGCTCGTGATGGATGAGAACGGCGATGCTTCAGCGCCCATGGCGAAGGCCGAAACCGATCTTGGCTGGATGGTCAACAGTCCGATGGAAGGGTTTGACGGTCTTTACGGCGGTGAAGCGAAGGCAGCGATTTGTCAAGCGCTCGAAACCAAGGAGCGTGGACATCAGACCATCAACTGGAAAATTCGCCCTTGGCTCATCTCTCGCCAGCGATACTGGGGCACACCCATCCCAGCCATCCACTGCGGCACTTGCGGTGTGGTCCCCGTCCCGGAAGAGGATTTACCGGTTGAACTTCCTCGAGACGTCGTGTTCGGTCAGGGAAATCCGCTTGAAACATCGGAAACGTTCCTGAATGTTTCATGCCCCACATGCGGCGGCGATGCTCGCCGAGAAACCGACACCATGGACACCTTCATCGATTCCTCCTGGTATTTCCTGCGCTACACCGACGCCTTGAACGACGACGAGCCGTTCGCAAAACAAATCGCTGACCATTGGATGCAGGTGGATTTCTATTGCGGCGGAATTGAACACGCCCAGATGCACCTCATCTACGCCCGCTTCATGACCAAGGCCCTCCGAGACCTCGGCTTGACGACCGTTGACGAGCCGTTTAACGAACTTCTTTGTCAGGGCATGGTCAACAAATCCGCACCCTTCTGTCCCTCGTGTGGCGTCACGCTTTCAACGTCCTATGAAGGCTCACCGTGTCCACATTGCGATGGCGAACTCGGTTCGCGCTCTGCGAAAATGAGCAAGTCGCTGGGCAACACCGTCTCACCTGAGGAGATGATTGAACGCTACGGTGCCGATACCGTCCGCTTGTTCATTCTCTTCGCTGCAAACCCCACGGCGGGTATGGACTGGTCCGATACAGCCTTGGACGCAAACCATCGCGTGATGATGCAAATGCGAACCATGCCCGAACAACTCATGGCGTGGTCGGGTGAATCCTCACCGATGGATGACTGGCTGGACGCACGGTTCACACAACGTCTTCTCGAGTTCTCAGAGGCCATGGAAGATTACGACCTTCGACGGGCGGTTGAACTCTCTCACTACGAGGTCATCAAGGACATCAACTGGTACGTTCGTCGAGGAGGTGCGAACACGACCCTCGCCAAGCGCTGGCTTCCGCTTTGGGCGCAGATGGTGTCGGTGTCAACGCCGCACATGGCGGAAGAGTGGTGGGCTTCGTTCGCCTCGTGCGAGGGCCTTGTTTCAGGAAGCCAAATGTCCATTCCCAACCCCCTGAACGAAGTTCAGCAACTCACGCTTTCGGGTGAGCAATACATCCGTGATGTGCTTGAGCAGGCACGTAAAGTACGGGTGGTCGCCGAACGTCATCTTGGTGCACCTGCCACCGAAGCGACCTTTGTCGTCGCTCCATCATGGAAGCGCGAGATGGCCACCGCCGCTCTGTCATTTATCGGCGAAGGGGGCCATCCCAAGCAGTTCATTCCGGTGTTGCAGGAACTCCCCATCGCCCAAGGCGAGCGAAAAGGAGAGATGATGGGCTTCTGGGGCAAGAAAATGCTCCCTCAAGTGTTCAAGTGGGACGATGCATCACGGGATGTCATCCGTTCGAACATGGATGAAGCAGATGTCCTTTCAGCATCCGCAGCGTTCATTGCGAAGGAACTCCAACTCTCCTCGGTTCGTATCGTGGTGGGTGAGAGCGAGGACGACAGCACCGGGCGCGCCGGCTCAGCCATGCCTCTCTCCCCTGCGGTCGTCTATGCGTGATCACGCTTCTTCGTCCATGGAAGGACGAGGCGGTGCGGGCTCGAATCCAGGCGGCATCTTTGGCAGGGGGGGCCCGGGCCGCTTGGTGTTGGTGTAGACGGCGTAGACGATGACGGCGCCTGCGAGCAAGAAGACCAAGGTGGACAAGCCGATGCCGCTCTCTTCCGATTCATCAGAAGAAGCCATGTCGTCGGTGGGGCAACCCCGCTCATCGACGGTGCTGCCCAACGGCGAACTTAAACAGAAATCGAAGGCATTCACGACGCCGTCGTCATCGTCGTCCAACTGGTATTGACTGCATCCGTTGGATGAGACTTGCTCGGACGCATCCGTGTTCGGGCACCGGTCCAACGGGTCAAGCACACCGTCCTGGTCGTCATCGTCGTCTTCAACGGCATCGATGCATCCGTCTCCATCGTAGTCCTGGCCAGTCTGTGCCGCTCCGATCAACCCGCGCGGGCATCGGTCGATGGGATCTTTGATGCCGTCTTGGTCGTCGTCATCGTCTTCGAGGTCATCATGACACCCGTCTCCATCGTGGTCAAAGGTGGCTGCATCATCGCCCCAATTTTTCTCACCGAGCGGACAGGCATCGTTTTCGTCGAGCACAGCATCGTCATCGTCGTCATCGTCAGCGGTGTCGTCTAGGCAACCGTCACTGTCGTAATCGTTCCATGAGAACGAGACCCAATCGTCGATGTCGTTGGGGCAGTTGTCGTCGGGAATGCTGATGCCGTCGCCGTCTTTGTCTTCATCGCATGCATCGCCCACGCCGTCGTTGTCAAGGTCGGCTTGTGTCGGGTTGGCAATGTTGGGACAATTGTCTGCCTGGTCCACGAAACTGTCTCCATCGCCGTCGATATCGGAACACCCGTCAGACTCAATGTCACTCTCCTCCGTTGAGACCCACCCAACCGGGCCTTTGGGGCACAGGTCGTACTCGTCGAAAATGCCGTCTTCGTCGTCGTCAAGGTCTTCGGTAAGGTCACGGCATCCGTCGCTGTCGTGGTCGGACATGGAATTTGCAACCCACCCGACATCGCCCGTGGGACAATCGTCGTCAACATCGGGAACTCCATCGCCGTCAATGTCGTCGTCGCACAGGTCTCCGAAGGCGTCGTTGTCGAGGTTGGCCTGGTCGCTGTTGGACAATTTCGGACAGTTGTCCAACCCATCAAGAACGCCGTCAAAATCCAGATCCGTCTCATACAACCACAGACCCATATCGTATTGCTGACGCTGGTCAAATGCATGCGTACCGTAGGAACCGTCGCTGTTTGAGATGAAGGAGAGCACCGGGGAACCCGTGGCGCTCACGCTCAGGGCGTCAGGGACATCGTCGCCTTGACCACCGGCTGAAATGGCCCAATCCCACGAGGCGTTGGCCTGGCGAAGTCCAAGAAATACATCGTGATGGTTTCCGTCGTTGATGCCGTCGATGTCTGTTAACGTGTATTCGCCAAGGACAAGGGTGGCGGTCGATTTTCCGACGATGATTGAATCGCCCTGTTCGGTCAGATGGAGTGCGATGGCGTGGTCGGCCCCAGCACCTCCGAAACCGGTGGCATGAAGCCACGTCCCGTCAGCTGAAACATGAGCTTCGTAGAAGTCGACCCATACCGCTGGTTGGAGTTCTACCTCGCCGAAGGTCATGTTCTGAAGGAAGTCGCCGATCACGGCCACTCCACCGCCGTAGCGTCCGTCGCAATCGACCACGGTGGAATCACCAGCCCCGCCTGCGCCTGCGGCCCACAACCAACCTCCAGCATTGTAGTGGCCAACGGCTACGTTGGAACCGCCTGCGCTGTAGAGGTCGTGTTCACCAAAATTCACCCACTCCGCGAAGGTGGTGGCAAAATAGGTATGGCCTGCGTTATCCAGACAAAGCGAACCCGTGCTCTCAAGGTTCTGGCTGGAAAAAACGGTGGTCATGCTGACGTGGTTTCCTTGAGCGTCCAGCATCAGGATGGAGACAGAGTCTTCGGAAAGGCTACCGGGTGCCAGGTCTTCTCCTGAAGCCAACGAGTCGCGGTGGAGCAGGGCGAGGTGAATCTCGTCGTTCGAAAGCACCATCAAATCGACGACCGACATCTGATAGGCGTTGGAATACGATTTGGCCCACAACCATCCACCAAACGGCGTCATGGCGGCCAAAAAGACGCCGTTTTCATCTTCATCAGCCGACTTGTTGAGCGGGTCGAGGGTCCCGAGGGTCATGTTGCACGGGTAGTTTTTCGACATGCCGCAAAACGATCCGGCTACCAAGATGGTGCCGTCGCTCAATCGACTCATTGCATCGATGCCGTCCAAGCCCCAACTTGTCTCCCGTTTCGTGTCAACCCACGTGCCGTTTTCATCGACCCACGCCAAGAAGAAATCAATGCCAAAGCTCGAATCCCTACTGGAATACCCGATGACGTCCCCGTGAAACTCCACGCTTTGCTCAAACATGCCGCCGACGACCATGCTCCCGTTGGGCAAGGCCACCATGTCTCGAATACGCTCGTAACTTTCCCCACCTGCGCTGGCGAGCCAACCGCTGGAGTTTTCGGTTGAATGTTCAACCACGGGTGCCGGCTCAAACACCGTCCTCTCGGCATGGAACTCAACGCCCGACAGCGGGCTGACGGCCAGCATGCACACGGCCAAAAGAGGGAGGAGTGCTGAGAATCTCATGCACAAACCATCCACCTCTCGCATAAGAACCCGTCGTGTGCCCGTTCTTCGGGGGAGCCTTCATTGAGTGTCGGCCAAGGGGAAGAGCGATGAGTGATTCACGACGACAGCGGCGAGGCTCTCGGCAGGGTCGTCAATCCTCCTCAAAAGGCCGATACGGCGGTCCCAAACGAGCCCACCAAATGGATCGCTACGCCGAGGACATCAAGAAGATGAACAACGCCGCTGAGCAACGCTTCGACCGAACGCCCTTGCCGATGGCCTTTCCGAAGGACATGGAGGCGCCCAAGACCTTCCGTCTTTCGTGGAAACCCGAACCTGTCCCGCTCAAGGCCGAAGAACGCGTGGCTTCTTTTGTCGTCAAGCGAGGGGACTTCGGTTGGCTTGAAGACGAGCGGGTTGAGGAAATTGCAACGTTGCTCGATGGGGAGCAGATGACCCTCGACCAGGCACTCTCCCTTCGTAGTGCTTTGCTGCAACAAAAAACGGTCTATTCCCATCACAAATTGAAGTCCAGGGCGAGAGAACTCGCCCGTCATTATCGAAGCGGCACATCCGTCGTTGAACTCTCAACAAAGTACGATTTTCCTCCCATGAACATCTTCCGGGTGGTGTTGGAGGCCATGGGGTGGTCCAAAAAACGAATCAAGGACAGTTTGCGTAATCCTTCGTCCATGAAACAACGCGAACGTGACGAATTTGAGGCTGCCGAGGCAGCCGACCGAGTTTCAAGCGTTGACCAATCCGAAACCCAAGTCAAAGCCGACTTGTTTGAGGATATTTTGGCCGATTGGTTTGAGGCTCAAGGCATCCGCCTGCGACGCCAACCTGAGATGGTCAAGGAACAGTCGGAATTGCTCGGGCGCCCTGTTCGTACGCCAGACTTGCTCTTCTTGGACCACGTCTACATCAACGACCAACCCGTGGCATGGATTGACGCCAAACACTTCTACGGGGCCGATGTTGAATTTCAACGCAAGAAGATGAAGAAACAGATGAATCGGTACATCGAGGAATGGGGCAGCGGGGCCATCATGTTCCGGCACGGCTTCTCTGAGAACCTGTTCATGCCGGGCGTGTTGATGCTCGATGCAGCCCCCATCGACCTTTCAGGTCTTACGTCTGAGGACTGACCGGCGCCAGTGCGGTTGAGAAGTGGGCAAACCCCTGCTGTTCGACCTTCATGGCGACCTCATTCAATTCGTCGGCGTTGACCGCGGCGTCCAGCCGACGAGGAACCACGACCACCGAACTTCCGAGCATGCAGAGACGAACGGCGAGGGAGGCTTGAGCCCCCACGTCCTGAACGGCTTCCAGCGTGGCCTTGTAGAGACGAGCGCGTTCGTCTTCTTCCAGCATGCCAGACGCCGAGGCAAACATGCGGGATTGCGTCAAAACCTCCGGCCAGCGCCCGCTCTCCCATGATTTGGCCGCCAAGACATCCACGCAAGCATCACCAGCGGCGGTGATGGACGCTTGCCAGCGAGGGTCATCAATGTAGGTTGATGTGTGGCGTTCTTCGTTGGGGTCCCAAATCAGCAACACGGGCGCTTCGGCTGCAAAACTTACCGCCTGACCGGGCCAGCCAGGCGCTCCCGGAGCGAGACGAAGTTCCACGCCTCCAACGGAGGCCCCGAGTACATCTCCAAGTCCAGCACCGTGGTTTCGTTCGATTCTGTGTGCGATTTTGAGGTACTGAAGCAAGCGTCCACGTCCGGTGAGTGCATGGACGGTTTTACCCAGAGCGATCAGTCCAGCAGCCGACATGCCAAACCCTTGGCTGGTTGGACATTCGAGTTGAACCTCAACATCCAACCACTCGTTTGACCGTAACAACGTGGCTTCTCGGCACGCTTCAATAAAATCAAGGTACAAATCCACGTTCTCAAGGTGCATTCCCTGCATGGAGCGAACCGACACCTGGGAAGGGTTCGTTTCAGTTTCTGGCGGTGGAGTGTCGGGCTTCACGCCGTGCATCCTTCCAGAATCGTCACGTTGGCTTCGGTGAAGGGTTCCTTTGGCTTCCACGCCGTGGAGAATGGAAAAACCGGCCCCCCTACTGCCTTGACTTCGTTTCATGGCGCTTGATTTGTCAACGGTGAACAGCAGGGTGATGTGCCCCCCACATCGCTGAACGGTGGTGCGCGTCATCTCTTCGAGCGACAGAGCGGTGGCTGATGAAAACTCCGCGGCCTTCGCTTCAAGCAAGGGCGGAAGCGAGGTCATCACTGAGGCTCGTGAATCGGTTCTTCAATTCCTCGAGCGCCATGTTGAAGGCGGTGACCGGGTCGAGACTGCCGTCGGTTTCGTAGGAGAAGACGTAGGCGCCTTCAACGGGTTCGAGGGTGATGGCGTCGTCGAAATCCTCCTCGCGTCCGGTCCCAGCACCGACCTGGTGGAGGGCCTTTTCGAGGTCCATCACGTGGTTGATGTCGGTCACTTTCTTGTCCTTTCCGAAGAGTTTGGCGTCGATGGCCTTGCCGTCGGTGGTGGTCAAACCAAGATCGAAGAGCACGCTGGCTTTCTTTGGCTTGTTGAGCACAGCCACGTTTTGAGGGCGGAAGCCCACCGCAGCGGCGGGGGACCACTTGGCGTGGTCCCGGCCTCGACCCAACACAGCGAAGGCGTAGAATTCGAGGAACTGACCTTTGGCGAGAACGGTCAGCGGGATTTGCTTGTGCTCATCGCGAATGTCAAAGACAGGGTCTGAAATGGTGGTGATGTCGCCAGCATAGACGGTTTTGAACTCTTCATCAGCATCCGAGGCGGGCCCTCGGGCGGAAAGGGTGTAGAGCACTTGGCACATGGGGCAACCCTTGTCCTTCTCGACAACGTCCATGCAGTTTTGACAGGCATCAGGGAACACCAACCCTTCGTCGAGGTTGGTGGGGATGGGGATCATGGCCAGTCGGTGTGCGAGCACTTCGTCGGGCAGAACGTTGACCGATTCCACGACCTCGCCCTTGTTGTCTTGCGTGACGCCTTGGGAGAAGTCAACTCGGGTGATGGCAAGTTTGGGGACATCAGCGATGAGTGCTCTTCGAATGGCGTTGACTTGCGAAGCATCGGTCTCGCTGATCAGAATACGAATTTCGTGGCCTTGTGGCCATCCTTCAACAATCTCGGTCTTCATTTCTTCACCTTCTTCATCAGACACGTCGGCCACGTCGGCCGCCCTTCTTCTTGGTTCCATCGTGAGCGATGGGAGTAACGTCTTCGATTCGGGTGATGGTCATGCCAGCACGGGTGAGGGCACGGATGGCGGCTTGAGCACCGGGTCCGGTGTTGTTTGAGAGGTTGCCTCCAGGGGCTCGGTATTTCACGATGAGTTCGGAGAATTCCTTGTCTTTCAAGGCGTCTGCCATGCGCTCGGCGGCTCGGGTGGCAGCAAATTGACCGCCTTTGTCCTTACCGGCCTTGACGACTTCACCGCCGTTGCAGGTGGTGATGGTTTCGGCTCCGGTCAAATCGGTGGCCGTCATCAAAATGTTGTTGTAGGAACTGAAGATGTTGACGATGGCTTTGCGGGACATCACTCAGCACCTCCTTCGATTGCAGCCGTGGATGCTTCTCCCGCTTCGCGAACTTCTTCAGCGAATTCGGGTGTTGCCTCGGGGTCGACTTCGTCGTCCTCGTACGAGGCGGCTTCACGAACGCCTTCAATGGCTTGGCGAATGGGATGGTTTGGATCGTTCAAAGGTGAGGCGGGGTGGTAGCACAATTCGCCTTCCTCGTCGCGGCTCACGGCGTACGAGGGGATGGTGATTTTTTGGTCGCCGATGCAGATTTGGCCGTGCGTGACCAGTTGTCGAGCTTGCTTCATGGTGCAGGCGAACCCCTTGTAGTAAACTTGGGCCTGAAGACGTCGGTTGAGAACGTCTTCGGTGCTCAGTGAGAGAATGTCGCCGAGTTCAGCATCGGATTCGATGAGCCCTTTGTGGTGAAGAGAACGAAGCAGGTCTTCTCGCTCTCGCTTGCCGTGGCCTTCGGTGGTGTCCACGTTTCCAATGAGTCGCATGGCTTGACGTCGGTGGCGGCGAAGTTGGGACTTGGCCTTCCAAATTTCCTTCATGTTCTTGAGACCATGATTGTCTTTGATGGCGTGTTCTTCCTCAATTCGGTCGGCCTTCCAAGGGTGGGAAGGGGTGTCGTATTTGGGTCGTGAAAACTTTGGCTCTCCCATCTCAATTCCTCCTCATCACTTGCTTCGGCTCACACCCAGCGTCAATCCGCCGCGGCCGTTGGAGCGTCCACGCTGACCGCGGACTTTGTTGCCAGAGGCGTGGCGAACGCCACGGTAGCACTTCATGGTTCGAAGGCGATCGATGTCGTCCTTCAGCGTGAATTTGACTTGCTGGCCCGTCAGATGGATTTCTTCACCTGTCTCGAGGTCGCGCTGACGGTTCAGCATCCAGAGGGGAACGCTTTCGGCGTAGGATTCAATGGCGAGGCGGAGTTGTTCTTGCTGGTCGGTGTCGAGGAACCCGGCCAGGTTGTAGGGGTCAAATCCTGTGTTCTTGCAGATTTGGATGGCGGTACGAGCACCAACGCCCTTGACGGAGGTCAAGGCCGTAGCGAGCGGCTTCAAGCCGTCCATGTCCGTGTCTGCCATTCGCAGAATGTATGAAAAGTCATCACCAAGGTCCTCATCCTTCGGTCGTGCCATATCGTTTCCCTCAACGTTAACACCACAGTGTCACGCATCCCTCCGACCAACCTCCCATATATCAAGACCGCGATGATGACATTCGCGCCACTGAGCCGCGAAACGGGCCTCAAATCAGGGGCGTTTCCTCATCATCATTTTGGGAAACGCAGAGCAGCAAGACATTGGTGCTGTGGTGGCGGGCAACAAATCCGTCTCTGTCGCCATGCCGTCGGCGTAATTGGCGGTCGAGCGAACCCTGCAAAACGGGTTGAAGCGCAGGGTCGAGGTCATAGCGTAATTTGACCGAAGACAATCGGTGGTCCAGCGCCACTTCCACCAGCCGGTCAACGGTGATCTCGTCAACCTGGAATTTCAAGACTTCAACCACCCGCCCCGAAGCCTGCACGAGCCACCGGTCATCTGCGCCAAGCCTCAGTGGGCGGTCATGGTGAAGTTGAGGGCGCCTTCCCTCAACCGAGGCCCATCGCACATCGTTTCCCTCGGCAACATTGGCCAGCCATGCGGTTGCGAGCCCGCTTTCAATGAGCGCAGCGTCCAGGAGACTCACGTACTCGCCCCGCTTTGGGGGATGCGTTCGGCACACGAGTGCTTCACGCGGTGCAGCAGTGGTGAGCACCAACGGCGATTCAGCCAGTGAGGTCGGCACGCGAACGAAACGGCGTTTCACATCCTTGCGGGCAATTCCTCCCAACCAGAGGGCCAAGCGGTCCACTCGACCACGGCCCCGCGAGGTCCATTCCCATGTTGCTGCGATGCCGGGCCAAACCTCGTTCACGATGGCCTCCACCTCTTCCCGTTGGTCCGCTGTGAGTCTGGGAGAAAGGTCGAGCAGAACAGCGGGGCCATCATCGCTTGGTGTAAACAACGGGGCCCAGGAAGCCAGCACGGTATGAAGGGGAGGTTGCATTTCGCTGAGGTCGTGGGTTCGACTGTTTCGAGGCCGAGCAGGGTCCAAGTGAAGGAAAGCAACAGAGGGGGTGGTGATCCCGACGGCTGTCAACACCTCGGCAGCGGCGGTACCGTCGCCAGCGATGATTCGACTTTCATTGAACCAATACGATGCTGTTGCTTTGGTGTGCACGGCCACGGTGCGGAGGTTCATCGCACTTGCTCGGGCTCGCTCACCGTCCAACTCAACGCCCAAAACAGGCCGTTGCAGTGCTGTGCCGTAGGCTGCAAGCTGAATGCCGCTACCGCAAGCGCAATCCAGCACGATTCCTTCAGGAAGCGTGTACTGCGCCAAGGCTTCTGCTCTGAGGGCAGCGACCTGCCACGGCGTAGCCAGTGGCCGACCTTCGTTGGCGTGATAGAACAGCAGGCCTTTCGGGGCCGTTGCGTCTTGAGCAAATTCGACCAACCCTTCGGTGGTTGCTTCGGATGGAATGAACACGCGATGCAAAACCACACCTCAGAGGGCGACGATGTCGGACCGGGTCAGCAGGGATTCGAACGGAATGCCCGCTTCGGCAAACGCCGCATCGGCTCCCTCCTCACGGTCGAGAATGCTGATGACGGCGATGACCTTGCAGTCCGTATCTTGATGGATGCGTTCCACCGCGAGAATGGATGACCCGCCCGTGGTGGTGACGTCCTCGACGATGACGACGTTTCCTCCACCCTCCAGCGAGGTACCCTCGATGCCCGGTGGATTGTTGGTCTTTCGACCTCCTCGACCTTTTGGTGATTTTCTGACCATGAATCCGCGTAGGTTGGCGTCTGCTTCAGGGGAAGCGATGACCAACGCCGTTAACGGCACGGCGCCCAATTCGAGGCCTCCCACAAGTTGCGCCCCCAAGTCGCTGATTCGCAAATTCAACAACCGACCCATGATGCTCGCCGCTTCAGGGTGCATCATCACCGGCTTGGTGTCAAAAAACCAACGAGACTGCCGTCCGCTGGCGAGCGTGAAGGCCGAATCGTCCCCGCCGTCCAAGAACGCCAGCTCGTGCACGTGCTTGGCCAACTGCGGCCAGTCCGGGTGGTTGCGAACAGCATCGTGAACGGCCATGGTTGTCTTTTTGGCCGTCATGACATGAACTTTCCTTTCGAACCAAACCGAAGCATGGTTCCATTGAAGGTCACCGTGTTGATGATAAAGGGTCGTCGTAAAGACAGGCTGAGTGAACATGGCAGAATCCAAGCAGACCGCAGAAGTGGGGAAAAGCAACCCGCTCATTGGTCTTGATTTGGAACGCCTTGAGCGGGAGATGAACGCCTACCACGAGCGACTCGATGAGCGAGCAGACGATGCGTACCGCATTGCTGAGGCTGCACGCCAACAGGGGCTCGACCACAAAGACCGGGTGGAAATTCCGCGAGCATCCGACCTTGCCGGGCGTACGGAAAAACTCCTGATTGAGCATCTTGAGGGCTATCCGGTTGCCGACGACATTCGTGTTCTTTTGGATGAACACGACCGTGAAACAACGTCGATCATCATCGCTCAATCCGTCGCTCGAGGTTTTCGAGAGCAGGGTTTCGACCTTGAGAAATCCATCGATGTGGGCCTGCGTGTTGGGTTGGCCGTCCTGACCGAAGCCGTTCTCGTTGCGCCGCTTGAAGGCATCAGCGAAGTCCGGTTGCTCAACAACGTCGACGGCTCCCAATTTGTTTCGGTTCACTTTGCAGGGCCGATTCGGGCTGCTGGAGGTACGGCCCAAGCACTCGCTGTGCTGATTGCCGACATGATTCGCCGGGAATTGAACATCGGTCATTACCAGCCAACCGACCCTGAGGTTGAGCGCGTCAAGGAAGAATTCGGGTTGTACCGGGGCAACTTGCAATACCGTCCATCGCCTGAAGAAATCGACGAAATCGTGCGCGCCTGCCCTGTGATGGTGAACGGTGAATCCACCGAACGCATCGAATGCGCTGGGTACGGCAACGTCCGGAACATCGACGAGGCCCGAATCCGTGGCGGTGTTCTTCTGGTCATTGGAGAAGGCATGTGCTTGAAGGCACCAAAAATCATGAAACACACAGAACGCCTCAACCTTCCAGGTTGGGAATTTATTTCCAAATTTGCCAGCCGGGGCAAGGAGGTTGACTCGACGGATGCAGACGCCTTCAAGAGTCAACAAATCGAACCGATTACCAAATTCATGAACGACATCATCGCAGGCCGGCCGGTGTTTGGAGGTCCTCTGCAGCCAGGGGGGTTCCGTCTTCGATACGGAAGGGCGCGCCCTTCAGGCCTCGCTGCCGCTTCGACCAACACCGCTTCCATGTTGGCCCTTGACGATTTTATTACCATCGGGACACAGATGAAAATCGAGCGCCCGGGAAAAGCTTGCGCCATCACGCCGTGCGATGAATCAGAAGGTCCGTGGGTCGTGCTGGAGGACGGCCGCTTCTTGCGAATTGACGAACCGTCTTCCTACGCCGCTGTGCGCCATCGTGTGAAACAGGTCTGGGATAACGGGGAACTGGTCATCGGATACGGTGAATTCATGGAGAACAACAAACGTCTGGTGCCGGCGGGATACACGATGGACTGGTGGGCCAGCGACATGCTGGACAGCCTCTCGGACGACGACGACATCGCCTTTTTTGTTGATACACTCGGTGGTGTCCGTGAGGATTGGCCAACGGGAAGTCCCGGCCTTCCCCCTGCGGAAGCAGACGACCCTGATGCACAGTTTTGGGTGCGCTGCGACTGGCACGAGCGCCTGCGGCAAATTGACCTTTCATGGAAGGCAGCCCTCGCCTTTTCCCGCCGCTTTGCAACCTCGCTTCCACCGCCTCACAACCCGTGGTTCAAGGACCTCCCCATCGAGTGGCTTCCCGCTTTTCTTCGCCTGCTTGAATCGGCTGTCATTGAGCCTGCAACAACCCAAAGCGATGCACCCGAAGGCGCACGACCGCCCAGAGCAGAACGGCAGCTTCGCCTCCCCGAAGGTGGATTGAATTGGTCGTCGAACAAAATGGATGAATTGCAACCCGAAGTCCTCCCTGACCTGGCGACCTCAACCCTCCCTGGTCCCTCTTTCGAAATGGAAGAGCCAACCATGTCCTCCATCCTACAGGAAGGATGGACGCTCCACCAACACGGTCTTGCAAAGGGTGCCGTGATGCTCCTGGGGCTCCCTCACCATCACGACGGTGACGATATCGTGGTATCCGCAGGATGGGAATCTCTTCTGGAAGGCCTCGGGTTCTCCAGCGAGGGGAAGACGCCTCTGCGTCAAAAAAATGCTTTGAAAGTGGTCGCAGACCGCTTAGGCTCGCTGCGTAAGGCAAAAACCATCCTCGACCAAGAACGCTCCAGAAAGGCGGAGTTGGAAAAGGAGCGTGCAACCATCCGCATCGCTTCGGAAACCGGGGCACGCCAGCGGGGCCTGGGCATCGCTGAAACCGATCGGGTGGGGCGCGAGGCTGCCGCTTCGGTTCCAGACGAAGGGCCTGCCGACCCTGCTGCCTACGTTGCGGCACAGCGTTTGGAAGACGAGCATGCCATTGACGGCATCATGGTCCTGGTTCGCCAGCTTTCCGACCTGCGTTGGGAACACAGCGCCCCCGTACGGGTCGGATGTCGCATGGGTCGGCCCGAGAAGGCTGCGCCGCGCGTGATGAATCCCATGTCCCATTCCTTGTTTCCCATCGAGTTGAACGGTGGTAATCAACGCCTGCTCAACAACGCCATCGACAAACGTACGATTCGGGTCCAACTCGGTCGTCGAACGTGCACGGTGTGTGAGCGAGAATCCCCCTACCTTCGTTGCCATCACCGGGCGGTGGACGCCCACGGAGAGTCCAAAGCGGGCGAAGCGTGTGGTGGACGAACCGAGGCCAAAGCCACGAAATCCAACGCCTACCGGCGGGGAGAGGTTCAATCTGTTCGTATGGACGACATGGTTGAGGACGCACGCATCCGTTTGGGTATTGACCGGTTGCCTGCTCAAGTCAAGTGCATGAAGAAATTGAACAGCCGTGACCAAACTCCAGAGGCCATCGAAAAAGGCATCCTTCGTGCCCGACACGGCCTTCCCGTTTTCCGCGATGGGACGGTCCGATACGACATGAGCGATGTTCCCATCACTCATTTCCGCCCCAGGGAAATCGGCGTCCCGTGGAAAACCCTCCACAGTTTGGGCTACACACACGATTTCCGTGGTGAGCCGCTCGACGACGATGAGCAAGTTTTGGAATTGTTCCCTCAGGACTTCATCGTGGCCAAGGGTGCTGCTGATTTCTTGCTTCGAACGGCGAAGTACATCGACGAACTTTTGGTACGGTTCTACAACATGCAGCCCTACTACAACGCTGACAAAGCCGACGACCTCATCGGTCATTTGATCTGTGCACTTGCTCCTCACACCAGCGGAGGGGTGCTGTCGAGAATCATCGGCTGGGCCGATTGTTCAGGGGGTTATGCTCACCCGCTTTTCCATGCTGCAAAGCGACGAAACTGCGATGGTGATGAAGACGCCATCATGCTACTCATGGACGGCTTGTTGAATTTCAGCAGGGACATTTTACCGGCCAACCGTGGCGGTCAAATGGATGCACCGCTGGTGTTGACCACCCGATTGAACCCCACCGAGGTTGACAAAGAAGCCCTCAACGTTGACGCAGCGTGGTTTTACGAGCGGGATTTCTATGAGGCTACGCTTCAACAACCTCATCCCAAAGAAATTCAGGACCGAATGGATTTCGTCGAGCGCCGACTCGGAACCGTCGCCGCGGTTCGAGGTTATGGTTACACTCACGATTGCCATGCCCTTGACCGTGGGCCAGCCCTCTCGGCCTACAAAACGCTCGAAACCATGATTGACAAAATGAACGGGCAATTGGCCCTTGGTCATCGCTTGCGTGGTGTGAACGTACGTCAAGTGGCCTCCAGCGTGGTGCGCTCTCACTTCTTACCGGACCTACGGGGGAATCTCAATGCCTACGGGCGTCAAAAGGTTCGCTGCCTCAAATGTGCTCATTCCTATCGTCGCATGCCCCTCTCAGGCAGTTGCATCCAGCCGAAAAAGGAGACGGGCCGAGGACTTTCCAGCATGGGTGTGGCGAAGGCGGAAGGGGGGCTGTGCAACGGCAATCTTGCGCTGACGGTTTCGGAAGGTGCCGTTCGCAAGTACATCGAAGTCATGCGGTTTGTTATGGACCACTACGGCGTGGATTTGTACACGCGTCAAAATGCTGACTGGTTGGCTTCAAGTGCTGACTCTCTGTTTAACAACGACCGTGCAAAACAACTCTCGCTTTCTGATTTCCTGTGATCAGCGAATCGGGTCTCGCCAAGGCGAATCGTTCTCCTCCCAAATGAGTGGGTCTTCTTCGTTGGAGAGCGCACGAGACTTGAACGGCACTTTGGATGTTGCAGGGGCCTTGGGTGTGGGGGTCCGCCGGGCATACCAGGCACGAACCCCTTGTTCGCCCCACGCAAGTGCGATGAGCAGCAACGTGAGAACGAGATGCCCCATGCCTTGAATGGCTGCGAACGGCTGCAAATCCAATCGTTGCTCGACCAGGACTCCTTCTTCAACCAAGGTTTCGATGGTGTAAGACCCGGGTTCCAATTCTCCGTCCCAAACGGGAACATCATCGGTGAGCAAGCCCGACCATGAAAACACGGCCGTCGCGTTGTCCTTTTTTATTGAAAAACTGACGTTGGCTTGGTCAACGGTTGTGCTCTTGAAGGAGGTGGTGAAGGTGGCAGGGATGGGGGATGATGAGCCAAACACAGGGGAGATCTCAACCTCTCGAATCGTCTGAAATTGTTCGTTGGCGTTGACCTCGTTTGGGGCGCTCTGGCCAGCGACGTTCATCCAGAGGGCGTTGATCAGCACGACAGCCACCACCCAGAGCAGGGTGTTTTGCAGCGGTCTGCGACCTTCCATGGGAGACTGTGCAGAACGGTCTTCTTATGCTTATGTTCTGCAACGGGGTTCTCAAATCAAGGCTTGGTTTTGGTGTTCCATGACTTGTCGAGGAGGTTGAGAACCCGTTCCATCCACATCAATTTCTCCAACTTCCGTTGTGGATCGGTGCTTCCCGACCAACCACCGACGTGGTCAACGGCATAGCCCACATAACATACCCGGTCAAGTGGAACACCGAGAGCAGACAAAAGGCACGCTGCTCGGTCACCGTCGGTGAATCCTCCAACGTTGTGCATGCCTGGGAAGTGCTCGTCGGTTTGGTGGGTGAGGACAAGCGGAACCCCTCCATGGCTTGCCCAGTGTTTGAGGCAGTCCTTCCAACGCCCGACATTATCACCGTGGGCGTGGACGATGAGGGGGATGCCGTGTTCGGCCGCTCTGGATAAGTGAGGCCCACCATCGAGGTCGGTCACCACGCAAAGCACGTCCACGCGGTCAAAGCACGCCCCTACGGCTCCGTCAGCGGCAACGAAGACGGTGTTGTCCATCCACGGTCGGTCAAGGTCGTCACCCTTCACGGCCGCACCGACCAACACGATTTGGCTGGCCTGGTGAAGCTGATGGTGCAAACGAGCAAGCGTACCATGACGAGATTCAGCGGACCACCCGAGTTCGTTGGCTTGAGGGTGCCCATCGCACGCTTGAAGCAGGCCTCGGGCACTCGCAACATCGTCGTCGTGCGTCCACTCAAAATGACGACGCACATCGTGTTGAAGGGCGACCGACGGTGCATGCGGCGCGAGCCTCATGTTTGCATGCGAGGAGGTGAAGGTCAAGAAGACAACCCTGAGGTTGAACTTCATAATCCGTGGCCTCGTCCTCCTGTCATGCCCGTGCCACCGTCTCCGCCTGTGATTGCGGATGAGGTCACTTTGGCGCGCTACCCGTTCCTGCCTCAAGCATCGGACTGGATTCGAAACATGGCGGTCCGGCACGGGATTGACCTGAACGAGCTCCTTGACGGAACATGGATGGAACAGGCGAGGCAACGTGCTCGAATACGTCTTGTTGATTCGGTTCAATCAAAAGAAGGCGTTCAGGTCGTGGGTGGCGACATTCACACCGAAGAGGGTCGACTCGTCGAAGCCTTTTCCTTTTACTACGCTCGCTTGGTCATGTGTGCCAGTGAGGACGAGCGCCTCATCGCTCGGTGGGCTCAAGCCGAAGCAGCGCGAGCCGAGCAACTTCTGATTCAGGATGCGACGAATCTCGAAGCCGTGGCTCGAACCTACCTCTCTGAAGTGGAACAACGTATGGCGGCCGCCGCCCCAACGGTGGCCTCTTCAACGATGTCCATGCGTCAACTCCGTCAAACCTCTTCTTCAGAATGGCGCGTTGGACTGGCTGATTTTATCGAAATCTGCCCGAAGATCACCGGTCATCGCTGGCGGCTCCCCAACGTTGACGTGGAGAAAGGTTGGGTCAAATTGCACGGCGAACGCCAATACGCTTCCTCCGCCAAACTCGCTCGTTTGCTCCGAGAACGCATCAAAGCAGGCATTGAGTCAGAAGCGCTTGAGAAAATGGCTGAAGTGACCACCGACCTCGCCGTTCGTTTGGCTGAACCGGTTGGTATGGTTCGCAACCTCATGGCGAACAAAGCCAGCGAAGCCATTGCCCTGGTGGGTGCAGAGGAAAGTGACTGGCCACCGTGCATGCAGAAAATCATCGCTGATTTGGCAGGTGGCGTCAACGTGAATCACTTTGGAAGGCTGTTCTTAGCCTCCATGTCGGCGACGCTTGCGTTGCCCGAGGAATCGTGCGTGAGCTTCTTCCGAGGTGCACCTGACTTCAGCGAGGCAACCACAAGTTATCAGGTTCAACACGTTTACCAGCACGAGTATACGCCAGCGGGCTGTGGCAAACTCAAGGTCAACCACAACTGCCCGGTCCTCCCCGGAGACAACCGAACCTGCGACCAACCGTGGATGGACCATCCGCTCAAATACATCCGGGCTACGCAACGCTGGAAGCGGTTGACGGACCGCTCGGATTCCTCTGCGCCGCAGAATGTGGCCAGCGAGAAAAGCGAAGAAAGCCAGAAACCCAGCGAATAAACCCCTGCCGCAGGCGTGTTCTCTAAATGAGCGCCGTCCGTGGTGAGGGCATGGTCAGCGGCGACGAATCTTCGCTGGCGTTCTCCAAGCCCCCCCTCTCCTATCGGCTCTCCCGTTGGTTCTACCGCTTTTTGACCAACATATGGTTTCGAGAAATCAACATCGTGGACGATGAGAATTTACCTGAAGAGGGAGGCTTGCTCTACATCACCTGGCACCCAAGTGGACTGATTGACCCGATGCTGATGACGTCGGTTCTACCGGGCCGTCTGACCACGGTGGCCAAACACACGCTGTTTCGAATTCCGCTGCTCGGCCGTTTGCTCAAGGCCTCCGGTGTGGTGCCCATCGAACGTCCTGAGGATTCAACCGACCTCGATGCATCACGGCGAAGAAACATTTCACGACTTCACGACCTTTCTTCGCGCCTCGTTCAGGGGGGAAGCGTCTTGATTTTCCCTGAGGGCATAACGCACGGTGATGCTGGTGTTCGCACGGTTCGGTCGGGTGCGGCGCGCGTCCTTTTGAAAGCGATGCGAGATGCGAAACAGCAGGGACGGCCAAGGCCTCACCTGGTGCCTGTCGGCCTTCATTACTCCGAGTCTCAACGTTTTCGAGAACGAGCGGCCGTGGTGATTGAGCGAGCGATGGACCTCCCCGAGGCTCCCCCTCTTGTTGAAAGCGAGGCCGAACAGGATGCGCTCGACCGAGGATGGGTTAAGGACCTGACCGGCCAAATAGCGGTTGAACTTGAACGGGTGAACCATTCGAAGATGTCGTGGACCGAACGTACGATGATTTGGAAGGGACGAAGTTTGGTGTATGCTGAAAAGCAACGGCAAGCCGGTGAAGCCCTCGTCAAACCTTCCTACGCCGAATCCGTGCTTGCAGCCCGGCGTCTTCGGGCGGGGTGGGAATACATGGCGCACGAGCAACCCAAGGAAACGGAAACCCTTGCAAAAGCGTGTGAAGACCATTTTTCAACTCTAGAACAGCGGGGGATCACGCCGTATGACGTGGATGCTCGACCGGAACGGCTGACGTTGCTTGGCTACGGCACCTACTTCGTCCATTGGCTCTGGGCTTTGGTGTGGATGTTCGGTTTGGTTACGTGGAGTGCCATTGCGGGAAATTATGTTCCCTACAAGATGAACGGCTTCCTCAGTTGGATGCTCAAACGGCGGTTGCATGACTCTTCCGTCATCGGGACGGTGAAGGTGTTCTCCGCCGTGGTTTTCTTCCCGTTGTGGTGGATTTCAGTCTCAGCGCTCATCACGTGGTCGCTCCTGAGTTCAGCAAGTCCGCTGAATGAATTGCTGCTGAGCCATTGGCTCCTCCTCGAAATCACGAACCTGCCTGTTTGGGGCGTCTTTGCGGTCTTCATGGTCTGGTGGCCCGTATCGGCAAAACTCCACCTCAAACTCTACGCTCGACTTGTACGGGGGTGGAGAAACCTCCAACGATGGGAAATCTGGAAAGACGATACCAACGAGTGGGATGCTCTGGTGCGTGAACAGCGTCGCCTTGCGAACGAACTCGTGGAACTCGGTGCAGGACTGGTGCTTCCAGGAGACGAAGATTGGCTTGACCCTCCTTCTGGCAAGGATGATGTTTCAGCCGTTCAGCGGCGACCAACGACCGCTTCACCCTAAACCCCCGGGTTCTTGCGGGTTTCTGGCACAAGGGTTTGAATGAAAGGACGGTGGTGGGCCGACCAAACGGGGGTGCACGGATGACACGGACGCTGGTGTTGACGGTTGACAGGGACAACGACTTGGGGCTCAAGACCTCCATTCGGGGACCCGTGGTTGGCCGCCGTCAGGTGTTGACTGCAGCCCTCAAACTCGGCATCTCCGATCCAGAAGAAAGCGATACCAACGCCATCCTCGGGGCGCTCAAGCAGCACGACCTTCTCGCTGAAGGAAAATCGGAGGAGGACGATGTTGAAATTGCCATCCTCACCGGTGATGAAAAGGTTGGTGTACGCTCTGACCGAGCCATCGCAGCGCAATTGGACGAAGTGGTTTCAGCCTTCCAACCCGATCAAGCCATTCTGGTCACCGACGGTGCCGAAGACGAAAGCGTCCTTCCCATCATCACCTCACAGGTTCGAATTGACCATGTCGAGAAGGTCATCGTGAAACAGTCCAAGGGCATCGAAAGCACGTATTACTACATCATCAAAGCCCTTGAAGACCCAAAGTGGAGGTCAAAAATCATGGTTCCATTCGGCGCAGTGTTGGCCATTTTGGGACTCGGCATCATGCTTCCCAATGAAATCGGTGGCATCGTCATCGGTGCGCTTCCTTTGGCCTTGGGACTGTACATCTTCAGCAAGGGCGCAGGCATTGAATCAACCGTTAACCGTGTCATTCAGGAAATGCGAGAGAACGCCGATGCGGCGATGTTTTCCTCGCTGTTGTGGACGGCTACGTTGTTCAGTGCCATCTTCGCTGTGGCTGAGGGATGGCGGGCGTTTGGCGTCTCCGAAGCCACCGCAAATTCCCAATCGGTGTTGTGGTTAAGCGTGATTCACTCTTCGCTGGCGTGGACGGTTATCGCGTTCCTCACCTCAACGGCTGGCTTCATGCTCTTGCGCCTAAAACGCGGTTCGTTTTCGGGCAGCCTCATCGTGCTGAGCGTGTTCGGCATGGTGGTCTATTCCTTCCTCAACTCGGCGCTCGACATCGCCATTCGTGTGCTGAGCGGCACCTCCTACGAGTTCAGCGTTGAGATGATTCTCAACGACCTGACCACGCCGCTGATTTGGGTCGTTGTGCTGTGGATGGTCACCACCGTCGTGCGCACCTTGCAGACCCGTCAAGCACAAGCCGACCGCTATTGGGGCATATGAGCGCACCAAGACCCATCACGAAACGCTTCAAGCGTGGGCAGTTCCATCGTGAACACCTAAAGCAAGTCATCCATTGGCGTCGTCATGGGCACGGTTCCTGAGCATGAATTGGTGGCTGTCCGCAACATGACGGGCTACGACCAAATGTTGGAAATTGACCGATTGTGCAAGACCTACGGCGTGGATGAAGCCACCTTGCAAGCCTTGCTATCGGCGAGCGGCGCCTCAGGAGCAACGGCACCTCCACCCTCGGCTCAATCGTGGGACACCTCGCACAAAGACGTCCCGGGTCTCGGCCAGGCAGGTCCGCCAGCCGCACCCACGGTCGTCGACAAGCGGCAATTTCGGTTTGAATACGACCCGAGCAGGGAAGCAGCAGAGCGACGGGAGCAGGTCAGTCAGGCCATTTTGTGTTCAGCGTGCGGTGTTGCCTTGGGCATTCCCGACGTTCGCCCCATCAAGGTGACCTGCCCGGCTTGTCTCTTCGAGACCACCTACACCAACTGAAAGGCGGGTTCATGTACACCGATTGAGGAGGGCCATGCATGCACGAAGGCTCGCCACGTCGTTGGCCCTATTCTGCGAACAATTCGCCTTTGGCGCTGCCCGAACATCCCATTCTGTATACGCCTGAGGAAGTGATACTGCTCGATCGCTTTGCAGGCGAGGTCTCGGAGGATGAACTTCAAGGCGATATGTTCCATGCCTATGTACAACGATTTGGAACCGAGGACCACACGCTTGAACAGCTTCTGGCTTCCGCAGACGCCGCCCCGATTGAGCAACGACGCCCCGTTCTTCTTCAGGGCGAACTCGCAAATCCATATCGCCTTCGCGACATCAACATGGGGCCTCTGCCCGTGCTGACCGTTCGATTGGAGGGCATTTGCAGAACGTGGGCTGACGGTCTGGACCCGCGAGACACCTATCCGGGAGTTCATCACGTGACGCTGGCCCGTACTCCGGGTTGGTGGGAGCGCTCTCACATTGGTTTGGCCACCAAAGACCAACTCAAACGGATTCGAGACTGGCTGGATAACGGGGTTCGCTCGACATGGCGTCCGGTCAAACTCGCTGAGGGTGGCGTTCGTTTCGAGCACGATGCAGGATTAACGCCGCCAGCATCGGCTGATGTTGAGTGGGACGGGGCTACCGAACGGGTCTCCCTTGCCGCTCCATCGCCAACCGGGCCTCCAATTGCGCTTGATGCACTGCTTGTTGTGGTTCACACCCGACAGGGCTGCTACAACCACCGAGGGCGAATCGCACGCTGTGTTCACATGCACCAGCGCCAATTTCACGAGGGTTTGTTCAGAAAAGGGTCGTCCCACCGCTGGAATGAAATTCTCACGCTGAAGTAGGCGAACGAAGGTAGTGCTCTATGCGCTCCTCTCCCCAGACGTATTCGTGTTCAAGCCTTAACCCAGAGGCCGCAAGCATATCGGTGCTTAACCCGGCGTCAACCGGTTCCTGATGAACGACGCTGCTGTGAACGAGAAAAACCTCGTCGACCAGGCCTGCCTTGAGGAATCGATGAACGGTGGTTGGCCCACCCTCGACCAAGAGGCGTTGGATGTCTTTGTCGGCCAGTTGTTGGAGCAACGATTTCAAGCCCGTGAAGTCGTTTTGCATCAACAAGGTTTCACCATCGTCGTGCAGCAGTTGCGATGACGTGTTGATACGCTGATTTGGGTCGATGACGATTCGCAAGGGTTGTCGAGAGGAGGGGACGAGACGGACGTTGAGCTGTGGGTCGTCTCGATTGACGGTCTCAACACCCACCAAGACGGCATCGCAATCTCTTCGCAATTCGTGAACCTTTTCCAAGCACCCCTGAGATGTGAAACGCTGCGGGTCTTGAGAACGGTCATCAACCGAGCCGTTGGCGTCCAAAGCCAATTTCACCGTGACCAGCGGGAGGCGATGCTCGCACCAGTGCATGAAGCCACGCATCTGTTCGTACGCTTCGTCGCTCATGAGGCCAACACGGGTTGGAATGCCGGCCGATTCAAGCACATGGCAACCGTTGCCCCGAACGGTGGGGTTCGGGTCGTGATGGGCGATGACCACCTCCTTGACCCCTGCCCACATCAGCGCTTCCGTGCAGGGCGGAGTTCGTCCGAAATGATTGCACGGTTCGAGGGTGACGTAGGCCGTCGAGCCGTTGGGTGAATGGCCCTTTTCTTCGGCATCATGAATCGCCATTTGTTCGGCGTGCAGGCCACCGAGGTGATCGTGCCATCCTTCAGCGATGACCGTGCCGTCTTTGACCAGGACACAGCCAACCAGCGGATTTGGGCTGACTTTTCCCCGGCCGCGCTCAGCGACCAAAAGTGCATGTTCCATGAACATGCGGTCGTCCTCACTCCATGCGTCTGCCACGGTTCGCCCACGGACCTCTTGTTCATGACTGCTTGCATTGATGCTGGGGCCAAAATGCGACGAAAAACCACATTTTATTCAATATTCATTGAATATTATTCAATACGCATATTTGCACAAAGGCCCCGTTGGAGAAGCATTCAAGCGGTGCAGTGCACTGACGAAGACATGGCGAAGAACCAGACCGAAGGTTTGCAAGAACCCATGACGTTCCAAGCCGACGGCGCCAGCCGCCGAAAAAAAGGTGCGCAACGGCCCGTGTTTGCCGATGTCTTCCAGTTGGACGGTGAAACCGTTGACCTCCCCACAAAGGTGCATTTGCTGGTGAATCCCTATGCTGGCAAGAAACGAGGCAGGGATGTGGCAAAGCGGGTGATTGAACTCGTTGAGCAGGCCGGTGTTGGGATCGATTGTTCGTATTCAGCCTACAGCGGTCATTTGGTGACCATGGCCTCAGCTTTGGTGGTTGATGAGCACGACATCATTGCGGTTGTTGGCGGCGACGGTTCTCTGTCAGAGGTCATATCAGGTCGGATGCTCCTCGGGTCTTCCCGTAAGGAGACCTTTGCGGTGATTCCCGCTGGAACCGGCAATTCGCATGCTCACGATCTCCGATTATCATCCGTTGAAGCGGCCGTTGAAGCGATGCTGCGCGGTCATCGGCAAGCACTTGACTTGGCCAGAGTAGAGTTGACCGAAGGACTGCCCGGGGCCACCGCTGAACCCATGGTTCGCTACAGCCACAACCTCGTGACCTGGGGACTGGGTGTTGACTCGACCATTCAAGCAGAAAAAATGCGGTGGATGGGGCCTGCACGCTATGATGTAGGTATCCTGTTGGCCATTCTTGCGAACCGTCGTCGAACGGCCACCCTCACCCTTGACGACCGTTTTATCACCGATGATTTCACGCTCTTTCTGGTGCAGAACACCCAAACGGGCGGCTCAATGTTGCCCCTTGCCCCGGGTGCCAGCACCGATGATGGCTTGATGGACATTGGCATTTTGAAGAAAATGAGTCGTCGGGACGTGCTCAAAGCTTTTGGGATGCTCAAAAAAGAAGGGCGTCATGTGTTTCATCCACGCGTGGATTACCACCGATTCACAACCCTCAAGATCGAGACCGAAGAGCCCACGGCCATCAACATCGACGGTGAAAACATTGGGTCAACGCCGCTGAGCATGAGCGTGCTCAAACACGCTGCCTACATCATGCGTCCTGCCTAGAACGAGAAGTCGGAGAACTCTTCCTCTTCCTCGTAGGCCTGCTTGGGTGCAGGAGCGGGTGCGTCTTCAGTAGGTTTTGCCTTCTTCACCGCCTTTCGTCGGCGAACCTGCGGCTTCTTCGTTTCCTGCTCCGGTGCGGCTTCGGATTGGGTGCTGGTTGGTGGAGCGCTACGGCGTTGTCGCGTCATTGAGGCAGGGAGAGAGGAGGTCGGAGCCTCCTGTTGCGTGTTCATTCGGTCCATTTCCTCGGCCGCTTCGGTGACCACCACCGAACTTTTTCTTCCGGTCGGTGCAGATGAACCTCGACCACTTGAGGTGGAAGCAAGGACGCTGTCGAGATCAAATCCACCAAGGTCGACATCATCGTTCTTTGCTGCCTTTTGCGGTGGTGCCTTCTGCTTTTTCTCTTCTTTTGATTTGCGTTCTTTGTTGATGCGTCGTTGCCGTTCCTCAGGAGATTCCATGCCGGCCTTCTTGGCGGCCTTTGCGTCGGTTTTGACGCTGGCGGCCTTCTTCATGCCCTCATCACCGATGAGGATACGCATGGACTTCCCAGCGGTTTTGATCATCATTTGTTTCGAGACGACAAAGAGACCAACAGCCCCACCAAAGCCACCAGCGAGGAAGAAGAGAATGAATCCACTGCGTCCGAGGATGGGCACATCGCCCTGCACCCATTCGTCGTCGGCTTCACCGTTGGACGAAACGGTGGCGCCGTCGAGCGAAATCTGCTTCACCAGAACATAAGCGTCTTCCTTGTTGCTCGTTCCAACGGCCATCGAACAATCGCTGTTCGCCTTGTGCCAGGTTGCTTGGTAGCCGTATTGGCTCTGACTGGAGTTTGAACCGGTCACCAGGTAGCCGTGGACCACCACGGGTTGATGCCACTCGTTGAGCGCTTTCATGCCCTTGAGCACGTTTTCGGTGGTTGGAATCAGTCCAAGAACAAACCAGTCGGTGTCGGATTCGGAATCCACCTCGTCGATGTCGACGCTTCCGGCCCCCGTGTCGGGTTGAAGCGGAAGCGCCCATTGTTTGACGTCGATTCTGGCTCCTTCGCCATCGACCACTGAAGCGGCCTGTTCGAAGGGCATGGATTGGATGGCGACGGCGGTGGTGACGCCCAAATCGAGGCCGCGGGCGCCCATGATGCTGTCGTGGGCGTCGTAGAATTGGCTCGCTGCAAGATAACCCGTGAACGTGATCGCTTCGCCTACGCCGGCTTCAAGACTGCCGCCATCGCTTCCGGGTGTGCAGCCAACGGGCAGAAGGTCACTGACCGTTCGAGGCTCGCCCAAGAGGGTGCTTTTGACCGTGGTTCCTTCCATTGAGAAATCAACGTCCACCGCTCCTGAACCCGTTCCCCAATCGGCAGAGGAGGGCCCAAGACAGCCCGCAAGAAGCATGCTGGCGATGAGACAGATGGCGAGCGTGGCCTTGCGCATGCACCGTTGAGGGAGGGTGGAGTTTGAGAAGTCTTCCCTGATAATTATCGGAGGGATGGTGGCGCAGTCGGAGAGATTTGAACTCCCGAGTCACGGGGACACCGGATTTCAAATCCGGCGCAATACCAGGCTATGCGACGACTGCTTCACGCCGTACGGAGGGGCCCCGCTTTTTCTTCTTTCGCCCCTAACCTTCGTGGTCGATGTTGCGGCGTGAAGCGAGCAAGGCGACGGCCAGCACACTCAAGCTCATCAGCACGGAAATGGAAGGGACAACGTCGGCTTCGTAGCCACCCAGTTGCTCCTTTTCGAGAAGTTCACGCACATCGGCCGTGAAGTCTTCCACGCGCCACGCATCGCCCGTCCACGCAACGGTTGGTTCAAGGTCGTCGTTGAGAATGTAGGTGATGGTTGAATGGCCGACGTTGTATTCTTCACTCGTTTCGGGCACGCAGCTCAGCGGGTCGCTTTCAGCCCAGGTGTAGCCTGCGTCGCACATGCAATGTTTGGAGGACCCGCTTCCCATTTCCCAGCCGTAGCCGTTGCAAACGGTTTCATCCGAGGATTCGGTGGTTGGAGCGGGAATCATCGAGACGTTTACGTTGGAAGGAGCCCAAGCGATGTGAAGCGGCTCCGTGAAATCGTCCATGCCCACGTTCGAGGACTCCCACTGTTCTTCCGTTTCGTTCCATCCGTAGAGGTTCCACCACCACGCGTAATCTTCCGGTGCATCTTCGTCTGAGAGGCTTGAGAGGAAGTGGCCGTAGGATGAATCTTCGATGGTGGAGTTGATGCTTGCTCCATCGAGCGTCCCTTGCGTGATGTGGTACGCATTGAAACGCTCCAATCCTTCCTGTGTGTGCGTCCCGTTTGGCCATTGAACACCAACACTGGAAACATGAGATTCGTTGGGCGCTGGGAGCATGCTTCGATTTCCGTTCGATGGCATCCACGCAAGATGGGGCGTCTCCAAGCCGTTGGTGTCATCCATGCCAACATCCGAAACTTCCCATGTGTTGTTGGATGCGTTCCAGAGGTTCAATTCCCACCACCACGACCAATCCGAAGGGGAATCCACACCGTTGATGCCGTGAAGCAGGTTACCGTATTCACTTGCGGACGTATTGAGGGTCCACCCACCGGCTTCTGCCACAAGTTGCGTTATCGTCCAGCCGGACCATGCAAACATGTGTTGGGAACTGTTGTTTGAGGTGTCCACCACGGTCACGGAGGCTTCACCTGGTTGGTAATCCATCACGTGCATGTCGATGACGTTTTGCTGGACAACCACTCCGAACATTTCCCAAATGGGCTCCATCTCCTCGGGGGTGCCCGTCAAATGAGGCCATGAGGCACCCATACGCTCACTGTATTCAGCCAGCACTTCGGGGGAGTCGTGTTCAGGGTCAACACTGATGGAAACAAAGGTCACGTCATCGCGTTCTTCCTTTGTGAGCTGGTCCTCAACGGCGCTGAGGCTCACGGTCAAGACAGGACAGACGTCGGGGCATCGGGTGAAGATGAAGGACACGATCACCACACCTTCAGCATCGGTGTCAAACGAGAAATCTTCCCCGTACTGATCGGTTAATGTGAATGCATCCACGGGTCCACGAGCCAGTTGCTTCCCCATGTAAGCCGAGGCAGGCGTTAACAGAAAAGCGGTGAGTAACAATGCCGTCAGTGCCTTTCCGTTTGTGTTCATCGTGCCGCCTCAGCGTTGGGTAGCGATGTCCCAGTTTGGTGTGCACCAGTCAGGCAGCGCTTGAACGGAGCCTGGGTTGGACAGACCGATTCCCCAGAGCATCAAGAGCACGAAGAGCACAGGGAACAAGGCGGTGCGGGTGTAGATTCGTGGATCGCCCTTCAAGTGCATGAAGTAAGCAGCGATACCGTAACCCTTGATGACGCCAACACCGATGAGAATGGCCCAGACAGCATAGAGCGTGATTTCAATTTCCGTTCCAGGGACGGTCTCAAAGAAGACTGCTGCCACTTCAAACAACGTGAAGAACATCAAGATGATGAAGTTCCAAAAGTAGATGTCGTAGCTGCCAGGTAGTTTCTCAACGATTGATTCAAAAATTCCAGTTGTTTCATGTTCTCCCATAATCTCACCTCAATACAGATAGAAGGCTGGGAAGATGACGACCCACGCCAAGTCAACAAAGTGCCAGTACAGCCCGAAGTATTCGATGCCTTGGCCGTTCTTTTCGTCGTAGCCGACGGTGTCGGCCTTGAAAATCAAGTACAACATCACGAGCAGGCCGATGAAGACGTGCAGTCCGTGAGCGCCGGTTGAGATGTAGAAGATGGAACCGGCTTGGGTTCCGATGGTGAAGCCTTCTGCAACGAGGTGGCTCCACTCAATCAACTTCAGAACGATGAACATCGAACCCAAGAGGAAGGTGGCGATGAGGTAGTTGCGGACCGCACTCTTCTGGTCGGGCAGGAGTTTGCCCATGAAGCCCGACGGTGCTTCCCAATCCTTGGCCTTCGCCGTCTTGAGGGCCAGCACGATGGTGTAGGACGAAATGATGAGGGCGAAGGTGTTGATGGCACCTGGCAAGAGCGTCATGAAGTCGCCTTGGCCGCCAAGGCCATCGAGCACAGCGCCGTTGGGTCGAAGGAAGTCCGATGCCGTGAGCATGTTGACTTCCTCACAATTACCGGCGTTGACCTGCCATCCCGTACACCATTCGGTGCGCATGCGGAGGTAAGACGAGAAGAAGGTGGCGAAGACCATGACTTCGGACATGATGAACACCCAGAGACCTGCTTTTCGGATGTGCTGGCCTTCGAACGGGTCGGAGGTTGCGATCTGCTCGTGATTGCCGATGAAGGGCAGGTCTTCACGCCACCAGTTGGCGACGCCAGCCGTTACGATGACCAACCCGAGCATGCTCAAACCAAGGTCGCCCAGATTGGCTTCAACGCCAGAGAGCATGTTGCCTAAGGCGCCTTGGAAGGAGGGGAAGCCCATCAGGAAAAGCATGATACCCAACGAGAAGACAATGGGTGAGCCCGAGCCGTGATGTTCGTGGTCATCTCCGCCGTAGCCGTGGTCGTCATGACCGGCATCATCAGGGAAGACCGAATTGAGGAAGCCACCCAATCCGATGAACGCAGCGTAGGTGATGCACATCAGCAGAATGGTGATGCCCGCCGTTCGGTAGGTCAGGTAGGAGAGGTGCGCCTCGATTTCGAGATGGTGTTTCTCTTCCTTGTCCTCCTTGAGCGCCTTGATTTCATCCTCGCTGGCGCCGTTGGCCTTGGCGTCCTCATAGGCATACTTCGCATCCTCGTATTCGAGAATAGCGTCTTCGTAAGCGTGGTGCTTGACGTTGGCGACGCCCACGCCCAGAGCGGCAAAGGAAATCAGGCCGATGGTGAGGAACACGCCGCCGATAAGCACGGCGCGCATCCAAATGCTGTTCTCAACATGAGCTTCTCCCCCGCTCATTCTTCTCCCTCCACATGACCGACAACAATGCTTTTCGGCTCCGCTTTCACCAGCCTGTCCATCAGCGACGGCTCGTCCTTGTGGTGGCCGAATTCCTCGTTCTTGTCGTACTGAGTCGGGATGTCGTGGAAGGACGGCGTTGGTGGTGGCGATGTGGTGGACCACTCAAGGGACCAACCGCCCCATGGGTCCTTGCCCACGGGCTCTCCACGTCGTGCGGAGTAGATGATGTTCCAGACCAAGAGAAGTTGGCTGATGCCGAAGATGAAGGCAAAGGTCGAGACCGCCATGTTGTATTCAGCAAAGCCGGATTCGATGGTGTAGGTGTGCGTGCGTCGAGGCATGCCCATGATGCCGAGAGCGTGCATGGGCCAGAAGGCAGCGTTGTAAGAAGCAAAGCCGATGAGGAAGTGCCACAGTCCGAGCGTTTCGTTCAATTTTCGCCCGGTTGCCTTCGGATACCAATAGTAGACGGCTGAGAACAAGGCAAAGACCGTTCCACCGATGAACACGTAGTGGAAGTGAGCGACGACGAAGTAGGAGTCGTGGAAGTGGATGTCAAGACCAGCAACCGGGAAGAACATGCCCGAAATGCCACCGAGCGTGAAGGTCACGAGGAAGCCCAAGGACCACAGCGTGTGGGTCTTCATGACCAGGGAACCGCCCCAAAGGGTGGCCAGCCAGTTGAAGATCTTCGCACCGGTTGGAATCGCGACCAGCATGGTGGTGATCATGAACGCAGCTCGCCAGAACGGGTCCATACCCGAGGTGAGCATGTGGTGGCCCCAGACGATGAAGCCGACGATACCGATGCCCGCCATGGCGAACACCATCGATTTGTAGCCGAAGATGGATCGGCGAGCCGAGGTGGCGAGAACTTCAGAGACGATGCCGAAGGCCGGCACGATGACCACGTACACCTCGGGATGTCCGAAGAACCAGAACAGGTGCTGGAAGAGCAACGGGTCGCCGCCAGCCACGAAGAACTGCGTACCGATGGTGTGGTCAAACAGAAGGAAGGCCACGCCAATGATGAGGGCAGGAAGGGACATGAAGAGCATGAAGACGCTGATGAAGACCGACCAGGTGAACAGCGGCATCTTCATCCACGTGACGCCCGGAGCGCGCATGGTGAACACCGTGGTGATGAAGTTCACACCACCGAGCGTCGATGATGCACCGAGCATGAGCATGCCCGAGATGAACGCCGTCGTACCCGGGTTGGAACCGTAATCGGCGAGCGTGGAGCCCAAGTTGGCCTCGTTGAGCGAGGAGTACGGAGGGTACATGACCCAGGTGATGTCAGCACCTTCGCCCGAAAAGACGCCGGTAAAGATGAGCGGTGCAGAGAACACAAGAAGCCAGAGGCCCATGGCGTTGATGCGGGGGAAAGCCAGGTCCTTGGCACCGATTTGAAGCGGCAAAACGTAGTTCATGAAACCGGCGATCATTGGCATGGCGGCCAAGAAGATCATGGTGGTGCCGTGCAGCGTGAAGAAGGAGTTGTACTCGTCATAGGTCAAGAAATCGTTCTCTGGCAGGGCGAGCTGTATGCGGAAGAGCAAGGCCAGCAATCCGCCAACAAGGAAGAAGAAGAACCCGAAGAGGAAGTACATGATACCGACTTCCTTGTGGTCGGTCGTGGTCAACCAAGGCTTGAGGAAGCCCCAGAACCTCTCCATGGTGAAGGTCTCTGGAGAGCGTCGATAGAACACCCAAAGAATACCGGTGAAGATGAGACCTGCAGCGAGGCCAATGGAGGTCAGGAAGATGATGAGGGCGCTGGCGCTTGCGGCGACAGCACCGGCGTTGATGCCGGCAATGGATGCGGTGGCCACGTTCCAGTGGTCGCCTCCAGCACCGTTTCCACCGTTGACGGCGTTGCCGTAGATGGTCATCTCGACGTTGAGGTCGTCAGCGGCGGGGGCGGTCCACTCAAAGGTCCACGAACGAACGGTGTTGGCTTCGTCGGTATGGGTGAGCCCACCGTCCATCATGTGGCTGAGCGTCTCTGGCACGGCCGTGATGTCGCCGTGGGATGCGAGGATACGGTAACCGCCAGCGCGACCGTTCCAATCCACATCGTTGATTTCCATGACGTCGTTTTCAACGGTGACGGTGAACGTGTAGGTCTCGCTTGCGTTGTAGGTTTCTGGCAAACCGTCGACAAGCACGGTGGTGTCAGGTGATGCGCCACCGTGGCAGGTACAACCTTGATCGCCTGCCGAGCCAATACCGCCGGGAGCGGCGGTGAATTGGGGTGCGGCCATCAAAGCCACCAAGAGGACGCCCAAGAGGAGGGCGACTCGGCCACGCATCAGTACGCACCTCCAGCAGGTGGCGACTCGCCACTCTTCTTGACGCCGGTGTCAACCGAACAATCGGTGCCTTCAGCGGCGACGATCTTGACTTGTCCAATCATCATGGAGTGCTGGTTGCCGCAGTACTCTGCACATCGAATGGGGAAGGTGCCCGGGTCGTCAGCGGTGATGGTCATGTAGGTCCCGCCTTCGATGCCGGGAACCAGGTCTTCCTTCACGCCCCACTCGGGCAGCCAGAAGGAGTGCTGCACGCCGATGTAGTTGGGGTTGGAGTCATCGGAAGGTTGCGAATGCATCTCGAACACCACGGCTTCATCACAAGGCAAAATCATGTCTTCGCCAAGCGCTGATGAGAACACATGCTGTCGTGGGATGTGCATCCATGTGTGGAGCACGTTGCCGTCAGCATCGCTGACTTCAACCATGGAATGCTGGTAGGGGTCAAAGGTGACCGAAGCCGAAGCATCGCCCGTCAACTGGTCGATGGTGACGGGGTCAAGGGTGTCCGCACCTTTGGTGATGGAAACGTTGGCTGCCAAACCGGGTGTGCTGGAAACGGTCAACGCCGTGCCACTCCAATCAACGTCAATGCCAGAGACGGCAGGATCGTCTTCCCACGTGAGGGCGTCCTTGTATTCGTACTCCCAGAACCACTGCTTTCCGATGATCTTCATGTCGTGTGCGTCCTCATCGGCTGGAATGACCCAGACGGCGGTGTTGGAAGACAAAGCGAGCACAACGAGCCATGCAACGATGACCGTTGGCAAGACGTAGAAGAACACCTCCAGTGTGGTGTGGTGGCGGTCAACCGGGAACGAGCCGACTTCAATATGGTCAATATGGGTCGTATCGGGTTCAACACCGTCGCGGTAGCGAATCATGGCCAAGAACATCCAGCCAAAGGTGAAGATTCCAACCAAAATGGACCAAAACATGAACTTATCATAGAGAACAGCGAATACCGTATCTTCTGCTACCATGCAACCACCCTGTTTAACCGGCCGTGTAGCCCCTCCTTAAGCGTTGCTTGATGGGGGTTAGAACGACGAATTATTTTGAAGGCCACATGGCGGGCCAGTCTGCGTTTTTTTCGCGATTTTTTCGTGCTGAAATTGAACGGTTTGGCGACCATTTCATGCCTCAGTTTTTCCATCCATGCGATGCTACTTGAACCCCCCGCGGCGATGGTAATTTATGGGCCCCATTTCCTGTCTTACCTCCACCTTGGACGGTTCGGTGGTGATGGACATTGAAGTCACGCCCGCCTCAAAGGTTCAAGGCATCACGGGATTCAATGCGTGGCGGAACCGCTTGTCCATTGCCGTTGCCGCCGAAGCCAAGCAGGGTCAGGCCAACCAAGCCGTTGTGCATGTCCTTTCCGTTCAACTCTCCGTCGAAAAGCAGGCCATCAGCATCGTTTCAGGTCATCGCTCAAGATTGAAATCGGTCCGTGTTGAACACATCTCCGTGGAGCACCTAGCCAAGCGCATCGCTGAACGCCTCGAGGTGGAACCATGAGTACGGATTCGTACCACGGCCCCAGTCGAGGCTCGTCCAATGCCGAGGAACGCTGGCACAAGGCCGCTCAGGCCATGGCCCATGCTCGCCAACGAAACAGGGAGGCGGGTGCAACCCTCTTCGTTGAAGGTCGACGAGACCGGATAGCGCTCGAAGCCTACGGATTCGTCGGCCCTGTTGAGGTGTTAAACCGAGGCTGGCCCGTCGACGATGTCCTTGTTCACCTGGTCGAAACCTACGGCAGGCGCAGTGAGGTTGACCGAGGACCAAGCATCATCGTGTTGATGGATTGGGACCGCACAGGAGGCCGTCTGCAGTCCACCATCCGTCGAAATTTGGAATCACTTGACGTTCGTTTTGATGAGGATTTGCGCATGACCCTCATGCGATGCCTCAAGCCCGAGACTCGCGTTGTTGAGGGTCTTTCTGGTCTCGTGGATGCTTTGGCACCGTTGGTCGACATGTACGACGATTGATTCATGCATCGGTGGGGGCAGGAAAAGCATCTTCCTTGACCGTGTTCAACACCACGTGGGTGTACGAGCGCGAAACACCGTCCAACGTAAAGACCGTTTTCGTGAGGTTGTCCAAATCAGCGCGGTCTTTCACCCTCGCCAGTACGATGGAATCCCAGTCCCCGGTTACGTCGTATACGGCAAAAACGCGCGGGTCGGCCGCTATTTTTTGTTGAACGTCGATCATGCGACCTTTCTGAATACGCAGGCCAGCCATGATGGTCATGCTCCAACCCACTTCCCCCGCATTGAGCGCCACCCGGTAACCCTCAATCACGCCTTCGTGCTCGAGCCGTCGAACGCGGTTGGTCACGGTACCTTGAGCGATCCCCAATTCCCGCGCAAGTTGGCGATGACTCATGCGAGCATCCTCGCTCAGGAGGTGGAGCAGGGCTCGGTCCGTATCGTCGAGGTTCATACCGACGGGTAAGGCGTGCCTCTCTTCAATCCTTCACTCCTCTTCCTTTCCCGTCGATGTCGATTTTGTCGTCGAGGGCGATTGAAGCCAGAGGTGTTGTTTCCATGCTCCATAATCTTCGATTTCAATGGCCACCTCAATGTGGCAGTCGGCCCTCATTGGCTCTCGAAACTCAACCGTGATGGATTTTGATTCATCCGTCGAGAGCTTGAGTTTTGGAGGTCGTCCTTTGAAGCGCCAAGGGGGAGCGACACTCCATGTTGTGATTCTGAATCCATAAACGCCTGCGTTCAGCGTAATGTTGGCGGCTGCTGATGCGTCGTTTGACCACGTTGCGTGCAGCCGAGGAATGGCACCCTCTCGCTGACGAACAGCAACCACGATCGAAACAAGGACCACTGCGGTGATGGCCGATAACAACAACGGCGTCCATGTTTGACCCGACGTTGTGTGCATGGAAGGGGCGGGGAGGTCTCCGTGAGCCAAGGCCAACAGGCGACCTGGGGCGTCGTTGTTCGCCTCACTTCCAAAAACGGCAACCGTGTAGGACCAACCCGTGGGGACCTCAGCGAGGTTGACGCCAGCCGCCTCCAAATGGTCTGTTGGGAGAATGGAGACCGTAGACGTGGGGGTGTTCGCTTTGACCGAGAACCCCACCTCTGGACGCATTTCTCGAACGAGATGCTCCACTTGCCTGCGGTGGTCGTCTTCTGCGACGTTTTCAGTCAGGACCACGTAGAGGATGGTGTGATTGCTGAGGTTGACCAGAGGCGTGATGGTGAGGTCAAAGGCCACCATGCGAATTCGGTCCTCGGCGGAAACCACCCTGACCTTTCCACCGACGTCAATCGTTTGCTCATCGGACAGAACGTGTGTTTCAATCACCGCATTCGACGAGGAAGCGTTGAGGGAGACGTTTCGGTTTGTTGCCCTGTACAAGGCATCATCATCAGGCCACGACGAGTCGGTTTCTGCGCTCCACGACCACCATGTCCATTGCACATACCCCTCCGGTGAAGCAGGGACTTCCGCAAGGTCCATCGGAGCGTAGATCTCCTGCAACCCTTCGGCAACATCCGTTGAAATCTCGGCGTGGGCGTGAATGGCCCATGCCTCGTCTTCGGCTGCGAGGGCGGGCGAGAGAAACAGCAGCAAAATGAACGAGACCACGACAAGCCGCACGATTCATTCCTCCTCGTCCCGCCACGGCAGGCCCAATTTATGCCGAAGGATGTTCTGCTCGTTGGTGTCGATCATCAACGTGATGCGGGCCCCCACCCATACCGAAATGGTTTCTTCACCCCACGGAAGTGTGCTGCGGAGCAGAAATGCTCCGGATGGTGGGCGGGGGGCTCCGGTCTCCTCACAGAAGGCTTCCACCAAAGGGGCCCACCCCCTGAGCAATTGAACGAAGACGTCCTCACCAACCTCCATGAGATTTTGAGTGAACCGGTCACCGTAGGCGTAGAGCGCCTCCTGTCGAGACCGCCAAGAGTCTTTCTTCAGCGTAAATGCTGGCAGTCCAACGTGGGCTACACGCATTGGGTGAAAGGAGAACCCCCCCCAGACATCGCCTTTGTTGGTCGGCGCCTCGGGCTTGAAAAGGCGTTCATACACCATCGGTGGTGCGAGGTTGAGCCGTTTTCCACGCTGCCAAAGCGAAAAGGAATCCAGGGGCATGCCGTACATGGTTTCCAAATGCGTCACGACACGGTCTTCGGCCAGCACCACGGAGTTAGCGGTCGGTTTGGGCGGGGTTTTCACCGTCGGCGTCCACCCTTCCGCTTTGCGAAGCGCTCGTCGTGAGCGGAAGGCGTGTGCTGCACCCTCTCCCGATATCGCCTCTTTGTGCTGGAATTGTGCGACAAAGAACCCTCCCGTATTGTTGTCATCGTGCCACAGACGCATGCATTTTGGCAAGTGTTCGAGGATGGCCCGTTCAACCTCTTCTTCTCCCCAGCCCCGGTCAATTCGAGCCTCAGGCGAGAGGTGGGCGCGGTCAAAAAACGGAAGCGATTCGACGGCATCTCCCTCAACCGCATCGCCTTCTTCATCCAGGACAGGCCACTGCGTGAGGCCAGGGTGTAAGGTGAGGTTGTCAAGGTTCATGGAGACCAATTCAAGGTAGGGGCAGCGCCGCAGAACTTCCGCCACCACCGCTTCGTTTTCGGTCGGGTCCACACTGCATGTAGAATACATCAAGCGGCCACCAGGGACGAGAAGGGAAGCGCCACGAGCAGTGATGTCAACCTGCATCTTGAACATGCGTCGACTTTCCTTTGGCGTCCAATCCCACCACACATCTCGATTTTTTCGGGTTGTTGCCGTGCCCGTGCAGGGAACATCCGCCACCACGACGTCAAATCCAGGAGGCGGAAGGCGCGCAAAATGCCGACCGTCGTGTTGGGTTACGACGATGTTGGCCAGACCCAAGCGACTTCGATTGCTGACCAACATGTTGAGTCGACCCGAAACGGGTTCGTTGGCGACCACGACGCCGTGTGGATGGAGCAATTCCCCGAGGTGCGTCGTTTTTGACCCGGGCGCAGCGCACATGTCCAATGCCAAACTTTCGGTCGAAGGAGGCAACAGTCGAACGGGAAGCATGCTGGCGGCTTCTTGCCGAGTGATGCGGCCTGTTTCATGAAGCAGCGCCATCATGCGTTGTGCCAAACCTTCAGGGGCACGTCCACGATGAAAGGGCATGGTGAATGCGGTGTCCTCGGGCATCCAGGGTAGGGCTACGGCTCCCAAGGCCTTGACCTGGTCCACCGTCCACTGGCGATCGCTGCGATGAAGTGAAATTCGAAAGGTCTCAGGGAGGGGCTCGAGCGCTCGTTCAAGCCACGCCTCAACGTTTCTTCCCAAATGACGAACCAACGCTGTCAGCGAAGATTGTTCGGCGTAGGCGCGCCGCTCGTCCTCTGCATCGGTTGGCCCTCGCACAAATCCTGCTCGAGCGTCTCGTCCTTTGGTCTTCCGCCATCATCAAAAGGTGCCACCGATTCATTCGCTTCATGCTGGCTGCAACCGTCTCGTGGTACCTGCCAGCCCTCTTCCTTTCCTGTCTTGCTTGGGGATTTGCGTTTTCGTTCCATGGCGCTCTTCAACACCGTCGTGTCGTGCATGGACTCTACCTTTGGACGCCACCCGTATTGGTGGCGGGTTTGTTGGCCTCGAGAGCCGTTGACGTGTTCACCCTCGACGTCACGCACCCAGAAGTGGCGTTCGTTTTTGCTGGCCAAGCGACCATCGGCGAACAACTGCGGTTGTTGTTCACTGGCCAAGGTGCGTTGGAGGGAGCCCTGTTGTCCCTGATGGTCTTCTCATTGTTTGCACCACGTTTGCCCAGTTTGCGCGGTTGTTCGGTAGCGACCTCGGCCTTTGTTCAATCAAGAATGATGACCCACAGCGGCTGGTGGGCGTTGATGTTGCTGATGTTTCTCTTTCAACAGGAGGTGTACACGGTGGCTGAAACGCTCCCCTCCTCACCTACCGTGGCCCTTTCTGGGTGGAATGTTTTCGTTGCCATCGCCGTGTTTACGCTCCTGCTCATGATGTCGGGCGAGATGCTCACGGCCTCCGCCCATATCGCCTCCAGCGGTGAAACATCGGTGTTGTTCAAGCGGGCCGTCATGAAGACGGTGGTGGCCGGTGCGGTCGCTTGGTGGTTGTTGTTTCAAACAGCGATGTTCACCGAGGCGTGGTGGGACAGGCCGACTTCCGATGCCCGCCTCGCAGTTGGGATCCTGATTGCTGTGTACGCCACCTGGACCGCACTTGTTCATGGGTTTTCGACGGTGGCAGAAGGCCTCCAAGCTCCTTCATCCAGCCAAGCCAAATCCTTGGCGTGGTGTGCGGGCCTGACCGCCGCAGTGTGTTTGCTGTTGACAGGAAGCACGGCTGATGCGGTTCACACCTACGGAAACGGTCTTGACGCGTTCCTTGTGGGTTGGCGATGGACGGCCGTGTTGATGTTTTTTGCAGCGGCAGCCATGATGTTGCCAACCGTTGGCTTTGATGCAGCCCATCACCCCGAAGCGTGGTGGTTTCGCTCAGCGCTGGTGATGGTTGTTCCGTTGGGTGTGCTGGCCTCCGATGGCGCATGGCTCTTGCTCCCAGGTGTGTTGATGGCTGGAGCATCCTACCCGCTTGTGTATGCCGTCCTCATCAGCCGTTCACCCCCGCATCGCCAACCGCTGCTTTTGGTGGCTGGGATGGTGTGGTCGCTTGGTGTTGGGGTCTCATTTATGACAGCGGCACCGGAAAGAACCTTGATGCTCTCACTTGCGACGTTGGTCGTTGTATCGATGTTGTGCGCGTTGTGGTTGCGAAGTGACGTTCAAACGCCGGTGGCATAAACGGCATCAAGGGCTTCACTTGTGTCGCGCTTCTTATTAGTGCATTGAGGAAGGGGCAAGTGGAATCTTCGGATTTCAGGGATGGGACCCACATGGCACGAGCCTTCCGCGCAGGCGTTGAACCGACACGAAAACTACGCATACCGATTCGTCAACGGTTGTGGCAACCGGTACGAGATCTTGCTTCACTCACTTCGCGAGCTCAACGCATCGGTCAACAGATGGGTCCTCTGACAGAAGTTCCCGCACTTGTGCGTATCGAAAACGAACACTGGATTTTTGAGCGGATTGAAGCCTCAACCCTTCAGGACCTGACGCATCGTTTGGTCCTTCAGACCACCGAGGGTGAGGAGGTGCTGGGCGTCACCGAGGATTTCTCGACGGCGCTGGAAGTTGCACGTTGCATGGCTGAAAACGACCAGAAGGTCGTGTTGATTCAGGCGCTCTGATTTCAGAACAGGTTCCAGATGGCTTGGACCACACCTTGATTCACGAGGTAGAAGAAGCCACCGAGGGCGATGCATGCGAGGTACACCTGCGCAGGGGTAATCTTCCACGAGTCTTCAGATTCCTCATCGAAATATCGAATCAAACCGGCGGCTTGCTGGATGCCGCTGCCGTCGTTTTTCTTCTTCGTTGCCATGTGGACCGTTCTTGGCCAGCGACCTCCCCCTTATGAACGCGACGCGCGGTTCATTCTTCTTGGTCAACCGAACCTTCGGTGGATAAGTCAACAAACGGGACTTCGTCGGTCTCGGCCATGATCACCATCGCCGATGGGACTGAATTCAGGTTCTGCTCAACCGGTGCAAACACATCCGAACCATCGGAAAAACGGTCAAGCGGCGCGGGAACCACCGCTGCTTCTGCGTTGGTGTTCAACTGAATCAAACCGGCCTCAAGACGGGCCAAGGCCCGCTCGACACCCGGCGCGTTGTCCTCTGCCAAGGCACGCTGTGCCATGTGAAGGTCTTCATCGAACAGTGCCTGCCATGTCGCATGGTCAATGTCTTCACCACGATGCTCCAGTTCGTCCTCGCACCGTGCCCTCATCGCTTCAATGGCTTCATTGAGGGCATCCCGCCCTGCTTCAAACAAAGCTCGCCAAGAGCGTTCATTGTCCTTCAACGTCAGGTCGGAATGATGTCGATTCAGCCACCGTTGAGCACCCCGCAGATGGGCCATTTCCCATGGCGACTGACCCAGTGAACTCGTGATGTCAAGCACCAAACGGGCTCGGGAGGCAAGGGGCCCCTCAAGGGTGATGACATTGAGGTAGCCTGAGGTGAACAAACCCCATCCCCAATACGATCTTGAAGCGATGTTCACGCGGAGGTCTCCGCTGGATGTCGTCAAGACCCATTGCTGTTCATTGTATCCCGGTGGTTCAAGGAACTCGGGGGTTTCTGGGTGAGGAAGTTGGGAAAGAAGGGCTTTGGCAACATCGCCAAGGTAAACCACGTTGCTCGGGCCGTTGAAGTGTCGACCTCTCAACAATTGATGCGCAGTGTCAATCTTGTGGGACGCATCGGCTTCGCGCACTTGAGCGATGAGCACGGAAACGGAGGCATCGAGTACGGTCTCCATGGGCAACCCCTCATGACGATGAGTCCAGCCCCAACGTTGCGCTCATGCTCACGGGAAGGGCTTGACGCACAAGAATCAACCGCACCTCAACATCGTGATTGGTTAAAGGGAAGGTTCAAGTTGGGTTCTCATCATCGTCAAATCGGTGAAAAGATGGCAAAGAAAACAAAGAGTTCCCCACTTACCTCGCTTCCCGGTGTTGGTGAAGCGACAGCAAAGAAACTGACCGCTGCAAAATTGGGTACGGTCGCCAAGATTGCCAAAGCCAGCGCTGGCGATCTGAAGAAAGCGGGGCTCTCGGTTGCCGTTGCCAAGAAGGTCTTGACGGCTGCCAAAGCAGCCAACAACACCAAGGCTGCTGCCAAAAAGGCCGGCGAAAAGGCAACCGCTTCCGCCAAGAAAGCGGGAAGCAAGGCCAAGGCCGCAGCCAAGAAAGCAGGGGGTAAAGCCAAATCCTCGTCGGCCAAAGCCAGCAAGGCCGCCAAGGAAGCAACAGAGAAAGCGGTGGGTAAAGGCCAAAAAGTTGCAGAAAAAGTGGTTGAGAAAACCAAAACGGCCGGTACATCCCTCAAGACCTCCAAAGACAAGGACCGTAAGGGGACCAACATCAAGGTCCCGAAATCCGTCAAGGACATGCCTTGGTTCAAAAAAGGTTGAAATCGCCGCTATCTTTGAAGGCCGCCTTCCCTGAAGGGTTGACATGCCTCGGCGAAAATACGGTCGCCTGAGAAAAACGGTAGAACAACCTCCCAAAGGAAACTGTTCACGTTGCCGTTCGGGAAAGCATTGTCCGATTGAAGGCCACCAGGGGAACATCGTCCATCCACATCGAGAATGGACGGGGCCGGAACGTGTTGCCAAACGAAAGAAACCCTCGTCGTGATCAAACGATACCGCGGGTGCTTGTTGACGGCGTTGTCTCCTCCACGGGCGCCTCTTCAATCGGCGTCTCGTTCATGTCACGTCGCATCGATTGGGCCCGGTGATAGACCTCCCGCAGCGTTTGGTCTGAAATTTCGAGATAGACGCGGGTGGTGGCGATGGTAGCATGACCCATGAGGCGCTGGATGGTCACCAAGTCTGCCCCACGCTCCAACAAGCCCGTAGCAAAGTTGTGGCGGAGCACGTGGGGTGTCAATTTGCCTTTGGGAAGTCCTGCTTCTTGACCCAGTGCATCCATCATACGTTGAACACCACGCGGTTGAAGCCGTCGTCCATGGCGGTTCACAAAACAGGCTTGTTCTTCGCTGGACGTCAGTCGGGTACGAATGGGCATCCATGCATGAAGTCGCTCGAGCGTGCGATCGGTAAACAACACCAGGCGATCTTTGTCGCCTTTGCCGCCAATGACGCGGGCCGAGCCATCATCAAAGTCGATGTTCTCAAGGTTCAATTCACACACTTCGCTGACCCTCAAACCCGTGTCAAGCATCATCGTCACGACCAGCGAAGCTACGGGGTCTTCACTCACTTCTGCTGTTTCAAGCACCGAGGTCAATTCTCTGCGAGTCAGTGTGCGAGGCAACCTCTTCCCCGTGCGGGCTCGCTGCAAATGGTCCGGCCAAAGAAGTCCAAGCCAGCGAATCAGATGTCGCGCCGCAGCCAGGCGGGCATTGTAGGTCGTTGGCCGGAGACCAGCAATCTCGTGAGCCCACAGGTCCAAGCGGCCCTTCATCGGTTCCATACGTTCGGCCAGTGCTTCGATGGTGATGTTTTCGTAGGCTTCCTCACTGAGGACGTCCTCACCAGGAAGCGTGGTTTCAATGAGGGGTTTCAATCCGTAGAAGTATGATTTTTGAGTGTTCTCAGATTTATTCTCGGTTTGCAGTTGGCGCTGATAGCACCCAAGCCAAGGAAGGTGCCGGAGGTGGGTCAGCCGAGCAGGAAGCGTGAGTTGCTCTTCAGACAAGCGCAGTTGGCTTGGCTTACGCGCCCGTGGTTGTGGCGTTCGCATCTCTCGTTCGTTCATTTGGCGTCACCGCCTCCCGCCGAAGCGGGCGTACATCCCATGTCCCGGAGGACAATTCGTAAACTGAGGCCGTGTTTATCAACTCATCGCTGCGATAAGAGATTGAGAAAGGGAAGGGACCTTTCCTGTGCCTTGGCACAAGAGAGGTCGTTGTACAGCTCAGAGAGCTGGAAGAAGGTCAGCAGCAGGCTGCACTCAAAGGTGCTCGATGCCTTGCTTCTTGACGTTGGCCTTCTTGATCATATCTGGCAACCAGTCAGGTCCGCCAGCAGGCTTTGGGACCATCGAGATGCTGCCCGTGAAGACGTGGACACGCTTGGTGCCGCGCTCTCGTAGGCGGATGGTCTCATGTCCGCGGGTTGCGGCCTTCAAGGCTGCACCGCGTGGTTGCTTGCTCGCAAATACCTGGCTCGTGTCTTTTCCGTTCTCCATGAGAACGAAGTATTTTTTTCCGTCTGACATTTGGATTTCCTCCGATTTGGCCTTGTACCGTTGAGCATATAATGATTTCCCCGAAAAAAGGGTGTACTGCTCTACATATGGCGCCCAGTACCCCATTCCGAAGCCGTTTTTTTCCCGTTCTGCGTTCAGTACAACGGTTTCATCAGTCATCGGTGAGGTCTGCTCCAGCGAGGGTCTTGGTGTTCACGACCCCTTCAACCGAACGTATGTGCTCGACCACGGCTTTAGCGATGGTAGCGAGGTCGGCAGCCTCCAGTTTCACAATGAGGTCGTGATCACCGAAAAGAACGGTGGCGTCTGTTACGTGCGGTAGCGTTTTGACGCCGTTGTAGACTTCTTGTTCCATCCCCGGTTGGACGTTGATGAGGACGTATCCAATTGCCATGTTGCTCACTTCCATTCACAAGATGCCAGCACATCACCCTTCCGCTTGAACTTCGCTGGATGCTAAGGTGGCTTTTGATTCCTCCACATAGGTGCGCCACTGCTCTTCGGTCCACCCCTCAGGAAGCGGCCCATCAAGCCAGGAGGTGTAGTCATCAAGCGACCAACCTTCCGGGACGATATCGTGTGACTCTGGAGTGACGCTCTCGCTCAACACGCCTTCCTCTTGGTCGCGTTCAAACAGTTCTTCGGTATTGGCGTATGGCTCAAATTCATCAGAGGCCCACTTCAGGTCATCGGTCGGACCACGACGACGGAGCACCAGCAACCCTGAGGTGATGGCGATGGCCACAACCGCAACAATCAGCAACAGCAGAGGGGTGTTGTTGGCATCGAGATCGTTAGAAGGGGTTTGCTCCTCCCCCTGCTTGTCGGTGCAGTTTTGACACGGCGTAGCGGACATGACTCCAATGCTGGCGTTTGAGGAGAAGGATTGCTGAAGGTTATCCATGCAGTTGATGTTCGCCGAGAGCGTGGTGTTCGCTACGGCCACCGTCAGAGGATAACGGTAACTCAGTGTGTTCGAAAAGACGCCTTCGGGCCCTGCCGTAACCACGGATTGTGTAAGCAGGGCATCGTCTTGACCGTAAAGGCTGAACGCACAGACCACCCTGTCCAGGCCGTCCAAGTCGGAAACGGTTACGTTTGTGTAGAGGTCCGAGCCGGGGATTGCCTCGGAAAATTCAACGCCTTCAATGACGGTGGGGGCGTGTTGGAACACCAAGTCCATGCCCTGAGATTTCACCAAACCGTCGATGTTACTGGTGGAGAACACCACGCGTCCCTCCCCGTCCACCAAGGAGTTGTCAAGTTTCAGTCGGAAATACATCACGGTCGCATCTTCCGTCATCAATTCGCTGATGTCGCAAGCAAGAGGAGGTTCACCTTCCCCCCACACGGGAGCCTCCATGCTTGGGGCGTTGATGGCCCAGCCAGACTGTGCGAGTTGTACGGCGGATGATTGGATCGGGCGTTCACTGGCCAAGACAACCACGAGCGTTGCGGTTTGACCAAAGGTCATGTTTCGCACAACGCCTGTGGCATCACACGCCTCGAACAGCAACAATTCTGGAGGCGTGAGAAGAAACGGCACGTTGAGCTGCTCGGTCGCCGTCGCACCGTGTTGGCCACGGCCGCTGGCCACGAGTTGCAATTCACCTGCTTCCAGCGGAATCAACATCTGCTCGAGCACGAGTACGGTATCGTTACCGTCTCCCGAAATATCCAGCGGCAGTTCGATGGGTTCGCCTCCGGGCCAGTGGATGGTTAAATCGCCCACAAAGGAGGTTGCAGGGTCGTCCACATCGCTGACCCGAATACGGACCTGCTCGTTTCCATCGCCCACCACGCGGTCAAGTTGTTCGCTCAACGTAGATTCAACGAAGAGCGAGAGTTCCGGTGGTTTGTCATCAATCCTCAGCGTGCGCTGGAGGAGCAAGGAACCTGCACCGGTGCGTACTTCAAGGTCAACATCGCCAAGTTCACTTCCAATCTCGAGACTGAGGTCGGTGGTGTAACAGTAGAGGTTGGCCGCCGACTGAGGCACATAACTGACGTTTCCAAGCGTTCCCCGAGAGGAATAAAACACGGGCGAAGGCGTGGTAAGGTCGTAATCTGTGTCCATTACGCAGGCCGTGAGTTGACTGGTCTGATGACGGAACAAGCCCACCGGGGGGCGGTTCGGGAGCATCGAAGCGTTGTTCCAATCGGCGGGGTCCACGCCAGAAGCGTGCGGCCCGAACCATGTCGGTGGTGCGTCCACCACTTGCGTGACGTTCTCCACCACCATGATGGCCCTCATGCTGTTGTTATCGGAAACCGTAGCCCGTAAGGCAACTGCGCCCAGCGATGCGTTTGCAGGAATCACCAGGGCCGTTTCCCAAACGGTGGGGCTGATCTTGCCCATGAACAACACCGTCCAATCGCTTTCATTGATGCTCTGATTTTCACCGAGAATTTGCCACCCGAGCGTGGCGTTGACCACGTCTCGGTCGTCGGTGGCTTCAACCGAACAAATGGTGTATTCTCCTCGGGACAACAAGGCAGCGCTGCAGTACACGTCTTCGATGCTCGGAGGGGCGTTGACCACCACCGAAAAAGCGAGCAGGTTGTTTCCAAAATTACGTTCTGGGCTCGCGTTGGTGTAGCGTATTCGAAGGTCAAGCAATCCGTCCGTGACGGGCACCATGGTGAGGTTCACCGTCGTCCGGCTCCCTGCGGCATCGCCTGCAGGCAGGCTCAGCAGACTCTGGTTGAGAATCGTGTTTCCAAGCACGGTTCGAATCTCAAGCGTTCCGTTTGATGTGGCCATCCCAAGGTTCTCCACGAGGACTTCAACGTTGACGACCTCACCTTGATTGACATCACCCACGGTACGAACGCCGACGATGTTGATGTCGTGAAGGACATCGGTATAGGGCGCCATTTTCGGGTCACCGACCACCACGCCCATCCAACTCGCATAACGGTTGGCTGCTGCATGGCTCTCGGCGAGGTTGTAACCCGAGGCGTAGGTGGGAAGGAAGGTACTCGGTAAGCCGACCGCCGTCAAATAGGGTTCGTAGACGTACCCTTTCACGCCAGAAGCGCCGTCTTCGAGGAGGTCAGCGATGAGCGATTGTCCATAACTCGTACCCCAATTAAACGAGCGTCCACCGGTGGAGACGGCCGTGTCGGCAATGGAACCGTTCACCCAATCCATGTGCGGGCGAATTGCTCTGAGAACGAAGGAATCGATGAACAACGAACCGACCGTGGACGTTGAATCAATGTCGAGGCTCACCCGAATGGTCATTTCGGTGGCGTCTGGATGGGGTCGCATTCGCATCGTCTGCGAACCCCAGTTGGACGTGAAGGTCTTTGCATTCGAGGTGTTGCTTGAGAGAACGCTTCCCGATGCGTCGGTCCCTTCAACCGTCATTCGGAACGCGCCGTTGACCTCTCCCTCGCTCGCCCCGTAAACATAGATGTTCCATGCGTGCCCCATGAGTTCGTTTGGAATTGCATAGGTGGTCTCAAGCGAGGCAACGTTGCTGCCTGCGCCCGAATAGGTCGTACAGTTGTCGATGATGGTACGACGAAGGGCGGTGACATCATCGTCATCCAAAGCGATGTCCCACACCATGACTTCATCGATCATGCCCTCAAAGTAAGCATTCCCAGCACGGTTTACGCCCAGCTTGTAGAGGTCGATGTTGTTGAACGACCCGTTCGGATAGACGTTGGTGTTCACCAGAACGCCGTCCATGTACTGCCGAATATCACCGTCGTCAAACACGGTCACGAGGTGCGTCCACCGCTGCGCGACCACATCGCCAAAGACGCTTGTCTGATTGTTGTGCAATCGCCATTTACTGCTTGAAACCATGTGTTGGAACGACAGATTCGAGCCTGCCTGGTCGTCCACTGCAAAGGTAGACGCATAGGTGGTTTGGGCCGTGGTGTTGGCCCAGACCCACTGACTGACCGTCATGTTTCCGTACCAGTCATCGACGTTCACCTTGGCCACATCGTCGCTACCATCGTACCACAAGCACGTGCCGTCGGGGCATGTTCTCCAGTTGGAATTGTCCATTCCCGTAAGGGTCATGTTCGCGGTATCCGAACCGTTGTCAGCAGCGATGGCTCCCGTTCCCTCTTCGAAGGCCCAATGATGAACGAGATGCGTCGGCTCGGGGGCGGTGTCGGTGGCCACGTAGAACGCTGATGCGGGAATTGCCGCCTTGCTCGTGTTTGGCCCCTGCCACGAGAAAATGAGGCCGTGAGGGCCGCCACCTTGGAAGAATTCAATCCGGAATTCATGCAATCCTTCGCTGAGGTTCAGCCAACCCGAACGTTCTCGCATGCCGTGCATCCCGTAATTCTTGGCGACGGAGGCTCCGTTCACCCACAATTCTGAACCGTCGTCGGAATTGATGAAGAAGGTCCAGTTTCCAGCATGAGGAACATCGATGAGTCCACTGAATCGGGCGCCCCAATGCTGCTTGAATCGGTCGTCAAGGCCCGGATAGGCGTTGTTGGACGCTCCTCGATTCAGGTGGGGTTCAACCTGAATTCTGTCTGGCTGGCGGTCGATAAGGGACGGCATGGTTGAGGAACTAAAACTCACGCCGTCGTTGTCAAAGTATTCGCCGTAAATGCCCTGCATGCCCTTGGCGCCGTCCTGGTCACAGTCGGTGCGTAAAGCAGCTTCAAAAGCGCCGTTTCCACCCTGTTTCGTATCGGTTTGGTACGACCAGTTGAACCCGTCCTCCGGTGCAATCGTAGGAGAGGTGTGCGTCCAGTAGCGAGAACCGCTCTGCCACGCGCTGTCCAAAGTATCAAACCCGCTGTTGGGGAGGTAGTTCTTGTTCCAATTTCCGTCGTTGCTTCCCCATGATGCATACCCCATGACGTTGGAAACGTTGGTGAGGAATTCCGTCTCTTCGTCAAAATACACGGGCAGGCCCATGCTGGCGTTGAGCGTGGTGTTGGCCGTGTAGAGGTCGTCGTTCCAAAACTTGTAACCCGAACTGTTTCGATTGGTGGCCAAATCCAGAACAAAGGTTCCACGCTGCCCCAAACTTTGGTTCGCCCGTTCAATCAACTCCAAGGCGGTGTCAACGGTGTACCCCGTCAAGCGAGTGACGAGAAAGAACCCGTATTTTCCCCTCGTGAAGGGCTCCATCGGTTTTCCAGCAAGCGGGCCGTAGTCGTGAGTGATCCAGTAATTTCCTCCGATGGAGCTGTTGTAGGCGCCTCCGAGCAGCGACAATTCTTGGTCAAAACTGGCTTTGTCGTTTCCGCCCGATACACGCAACGGTATCCCTTTTGTGGTCACGAGGTAATTCAGTCCGTTCACCGAGGTTCGGTTCTGCAACATCTCGAGGAAGGGCGTTGCGAAGTAGGTATTGAATTGATTTCGATTGATGGTCTCGCCTGTTGGCGTGCCGGTCATGTTGAACAGGAACACGCGGTCGAGCGAAATGTTTCGAGCAGCGACGAAGGCCCAACCGATGGTCCTGCTCTCTTCTGAAAGGTTGTTGATGAGTACGCCGACGTCGCTGTAATCGATCACGCTGTCATAGGAAAATCCCTGCGGTACGGCCATGCTCTGCCAGGGTGTTTGGTTCCAAACATCTTCCTGTCCGCCAACAAGGAAGCCAGAGAAGAGCTCTTCGCTCAGTTTGACCTGCTCATCCTCTGCCGAGGATGCTGCTGGTGAGTAGTGAAGAAGCGAGAGGAAGAACATGACCACGAAAGCGATGCTGGTCGCCTTCGTGGACATGGCCGATGCAGCGCTGCAGCCGATTTAGCCGTATCGCTCTCGCGAACGAAGGCCATGATGAAGGCTGAAGCACGAAACATTGACCGGTTTCATTGAAATTTGGCGCAGATAATATGTAGGGTCGCCTTCTCTTAGAACCGATGGCCGAACTTTACATGGCACGGACCTGCAAGCACGGCGTCCTTCGCGTCATGGGCGGTGATGTATGGAACCACAGCGGTGACGTGCTCATCACGCCTGCAAACAATCGCCTCTCCGGTCGAGAGGGCCTTGACGCGATGATTCACCAAAAAGCGGGGAAAGAATTGACTCAGGTCACGCGCAACATATGTCTTGACATGCGGAAAATCAACGCTCCACCGTGCGCCGTTACTCAAAACGTCATCACCGAACCGTTCGCCCTTGCTGAACAATACAAGCACATCATCCACGCCGTCGGACCGGACTGCCGCCGCCCCAACCAGGACGAAGCACGTCGGGAATTGTTGGCCGAAACCTACGCCAATCTGTTCGCCACCATTGAGGAAATGGGCGACATCACCTCGGTGGTTTCCCCTCCCCTCTCAATGGGTGTTTTCGCCTACCCTCATCGAGAAGGCGCCCGATTGACCTTGCAGGTGCTTTTGGAAATGTTGGACGGCGAGAAGGATTTCGGCATCAGGAACTACACCATTGTGGTGAAGGAGAAGAACTTCATCAGCAACATGCGAACCGTCTACCGAGAAGGAGAAGACCAGTTCCCCGGCGTTGACACCACGATGCAAGACTCAGGTCGCTAATCGGTCGTTGATGCGGTCGAGTCGTTCGTCGAGCGACGCCCGTTCATCGGTAACCTTCTCGAGCGATGCACTTTCCAAATTTCGTTCAACGGACGTCCTCAACCGTTTGATTTCGTTGACGCGTTGCGTTCGGTCCTTGGGACGGTTCACGGCACTGCGCATGCTCATCAGCCATTCCTCAAGCAGGGCAGCCCCCCATTCGGGTACGCGTAATTCGCTGGAGAGGTAGATGCTTTGCCGGCGATGCTGAAACCGTGTTTTTCCTTCGCTGGTTCGTAGCCCCTGAATGGATCCAGGGTTCCATGTTTCAAGGGGAACATGAAGGTGCTGCTGAATGTTCAATTTCCCATCGCTGTCCAACAAAAAATCAGCGATGAGAACGCTGGAGGACAGACGAATGAGCACCTGAACGATTTCGTCGTGATTGGCCCACTCCGAGACACGCACGGGGCGCTCGCCCCATGTCTCTTCACACCAGACTTCAATCGCCATTTGGTGGGGGTGCATGGCAGTCCACCGATGACAACCCATCATCAAGTTTTGTCCATCCAAGCACCGTTGGAGGCATATCAACGTTCAAGACACAACAGGTCGTGGCTGGGGCATGGTGGGGTCGTGGGGCTCGGTTCAGGCAGACTGGACCATCGTGTTCGCACTCCTCATCGGCTGGTACGTCCTGATTCGAACATGGGAACGAAACGGGACCCTTGACCGCTGGAATGCAACCCGCGCACTCGGCATCGTTTTGATGGTGCGAACACAGCGAGGTCAGCGATTCTTGGATTGGATGGCTCGTCCCCGGCGTTTCTGGCGAGCGTACGGTGAAGTCTCCCTTTGGGTTTGTTCTGTTTCGATGCTCGTGGTGGCGCTGGTTGTCATTCTCGCTTTCGTCGCTTCCTTGCTCTCGCCGCCAACCGCATCGCCTCCCTCGGCCAGTGAAATGGTCGCCGTTCCCGGCCTCAATCCCGTTATTCCCCTCGGTTGGGGGGCGCTTGCCTTTGTCGTATCGCTCGTCATCCACGAGTTCGGTCACGGCTTGCTGGCACGAGGGCACGGCATGCGCATTCGCTCGTTTGGTTTGCTCCAACTCGGCCCGTTGCCCCTCGGTGCCTTTGCCGAACCCCAGTCGGACGAATTGATGCGAGCGCCTCGACGGGAACGCTTGCGCATGTTTGCAGCAGGGCCCGCCACCAACCTGTTCGCGGCGTTCATCATGCTCCTCCTTCTCGGTGGCCTTGCCACGCAAATGGTCGCTGAGGAGGAATACATTCACGTCCAAGGCATCGTCGTGGACGGCGGTGCTGACCAAGCGGGCATGCAACCTTGGGATACCTTGGTGTCCATCGACGGTCAGCCGGTTCATACCACGGAGGATTTCCGAGACATTCTCGTTGGCTACAAGAGCAACGACACCGTTGACATGGTGGTCATTCATCAGGACGGCACCCGAGAAACCTTGCAGGCCACCTTCAGCGACAAATACCAGTATTACCTTGACCTGGGTTGGAGTGAAGACCTGCTGGCCAACCTCGAAGTCGAACCCGGGGATGCGTTTCTTGGCGTGGAAGGGCTTTCCGAAGGAACGGCTGGCATTGACCGCTTGGCCGGTCCCTTCTCACCTCGTTTCGACGGCAACCTCGCGCAGCGCGCCCTGTCCATTCCCTTTCACATCCTGACCATTCTGTTGATACCGTTTGAGCTGGGCGGCGTGGCGATTCATCCGTTTGAAGAATCCTTGATGGTGGCAGGGGACGGATTGTTCGGTGGTGTTGTGGGCACTGATGTCCTTATTTTCCTCTGCCACCTCATGTTCTGGTTGATGTGGGTCAACATTCTGCTCGGTTTTACCAACCTTATTCCAATGGTGCCCTTTGACGGCGGGCACATGCTCAGGGACATGCTCCACGCATTCTTGAGCGGGGTGAAACGGGTGGGTCGAAAACTCAAGTTGTGGGATTTACATCCGATGTGGGTGGACCACCTCTCATCACGAGCCTCGAGTTACTCGTCCTTTGTGCTGCTTGGAATGTTGCTCTTTACGATGTTCATTCCTTACCTTTGATGAAGGGAAGTACGGCCGAGCGACGACGCTCCAGTTCGGCGAGAATATCTCTCGCGCTTCGTTCTGGTTCTTCGGCCATGGTGGGCGCGGTGTTCGTCGATGCACGCTTTTGCAACGATGTGAGGGGGGCGTCTTCACCACCAAGCGGTGAACACATCATGCCGATAAACCGGTTGAGCGGCATGCCTTGCTCCCAATCGATAAAGGGGGAGCCGTTGCGGTTCAAAGGTAATGCCGGAATCATTTTCGCAAGGCGGGCGAGGGTTCCCTTGAGCCCCTGCGTCTCGACTCGGAACAGACGCCATGAGTCTCCGCGCACACCCTTTCTCCGATGGGCGTACAGCGGCATCAAACCTGAGCGTTCACCTTCTCGAATCATGGCATTGAGTTGATCTTTGGTTCTCCCCGAGAAGTACAATTTTGTGGCCCGTGTGGATTTGACTTCAATAGGGAAGCAACAATCCCCCCGTAGCGCCACCAAATCACCGCTTCCTTCCATCCCCGAGCCCGCAGCCCGGACGACGAGGAACGGGCGCTCTGCAACCCGTCGCATCTGATGTTTTTCTTCGGGCGTGCAGCTGCGGGTCACCGCTGTGATGCCCTTTTCGGTGCCGGAGAGAACCTCTCGAAGTTCCCGCTCATATGCACCTGTCATGGACGGACATCGTTGTCCATCGTTCTTGATAACTTCGGCTGTGGTCGTGTGTTCAAACCGAGTTTTGTCACAGCGTAGTAACGCCGACCGATAGGTTAGAACAGGACCCTAACGCAGGTCGTGCCGTGAAGCCACTCTATGTCAGGACCGACGATTTTCGCTTGGCTCATCGACTGTTGAGTGAATTCCAACGCCGTGGACTGCCGGCACTGCAAGTGGGCATCAACGACCCCATTGAAGGCGAGGCCTACTGGTTTGGGACGGCCGAAGAGGTCATGGAGCACGGAGGGCGAGGCGTGGCAGTGAACGCTGAAGAGGTGGCTGAAACGGTCTCAACGTGGCTTCTTTCTCGACAACTGACCGGCCCTCCAAATCAACTCATCGTGGGTATCGACCCTGGCCCACGTCCTGGATGTGCGTTCTTTGCTGACGGGATGTTGCTTGGAAAACGCGAGTTGGAGTCCATTGAAGAGGCGCTCGACCACATCGTCAATTTGGTTCAGCACACCCGACCTTCCAGCGTGTTGGTTCGCATCGGGCACGGCTCACCCGTTCATCGCGATCGCTTGCTCAACCACGTGATTTCGCTCGGTTATCATGTTGAAATTGTCAACGAACACCGAACCAGTACGGGCCAGCCACGACACGCACACGGTTCCGCGGCCCTCAAAATCGCCATGTTGCAGGGTAAAGCGACGCATGAGCAACGCACGGTGAGCGCTACACCCGGCGAATTACGAAACCTCCAACGCATCAGCCGCCGTCGTTCCAAAGGTCAACTGACCATCTCGTTGTCAACGGCGCTCCTCGTCAGTCAGGGGAAACTCTCGATGGAAGAAGCGCTCAAACAAGCGGGTTACGATGCTTCTTGATCCTGTTCCTGCTTGGCCAACTGGCTGAGTTCTGGGGACCTGTTCAGCCACCAGCGAAATCCACTTTCGGAGGCTTGCGGTGCGAGCAGGACGCCCCCGAGCACGGCGAAGAGCGCGATGAATGAGGACGACGGCACGTCCCTCGTACCGTAGGAATCCGGTCCGCCAACCATCAGTTTGACCGTTCCGAGCCAAGGGATTTCTCCTCCAGCAACTCCAATCACCCATTCGTTACGAACGGGGCCAACCACGCCCGAGGGGCTGTGAACGCCTGCGGAACCGTTGGTTGCGCCCGCGCCTTGGTCAACCGAACACTTGTTGTTGTCTCCCAAGGTCAGCATCCCCTCGTGTCGCGGTTCCCACTGCCATACAACGAGGTAGGGTTCGACATTTCCGTGAGCGGGACGTTCACAATCGTAGTAGCCCGCTTGGGTTCCGTCAAAATGCACGGTGATGTTGCTCACGTTGCTAACCGAGGTCCCGGGGACCGACCAGGTGAGGATGCAAGAGCCTGGCAGACCGTCCTCGGCGATCCGTTCGGCGTCGTACGTCGCTTCTTCCGGACACGGTGAGGTCGCTTCTCGATCGGTCGCAACGGTTTCTTCGGCGACGACGCGCATGATGGCTCGGTGAATGATCGGCGTGCCCGCCTCACCGTTCTTGGCGTAGATGATGACATCACCGTGGAGACCGTGTTGTTCGTAGCCGTAGGCGCTGTTGGAAGGGTCGGTGGCCTCGGCGTACGTGACGATGGTATCTCCTGGTTGGTCGTGGACGAGGATAAGGTCGCCAGCATCGATGCTTCCGATTTCACCGCCTTCTTCGTGAATCATGGATTTTGACTCCACCACGACCAGCGGCGGCATGGAGCCCGTGTGGATGAACATGGCGCCGACCAAACATGCGATCATGCCGACGGCAAGCGCCAATTCAAGCAGCAAAGAACGCAACGGGTCGTGGTCCGACATGGGCTGCCCTCAACTTCACCGCTTCACGCCACGGCTATCAAGGAATGCTTTCCATTGCTCGAGATGTCCCGCTCCCAACGCTTCTGCGGCTTCATCGCCGTCGGCTTTTTGTCGGCGAAGTTCGGCCGTGGATTGGATTTCTTTGAGTTCTTCAATCACGGCCACGTAGCCCTTGAACCGAAGGTATTCAGGAAAGGCGATGAGGAACACGAGGAGCGAAAGAACGGCTCCCACGATGGCACCGCCCGTAAAGTCGTTCCACGCTGCGTGGTCCTGAAGGAAGAGGAGTTGGTACATGCAGACCACCAAGAGAACGCCGCTTGCACCCGCTGCAACCGCACTGATGCCGAACTGTCTTCCGTGTTGCTTGGCCCAAAGCCGCCCGAAGAATGTCCCCTCTTCGCTCATGTCTTCACCGATGTTCACCAAGCCGTCTGAGGCCTTCAAACCTCCCCCAAGGTGGTTCAAGACCGCTGGAAGAGAAGTTGCCCTGTGAGGGCATCATTCAAATGCGATGTGAACCATCCTGTGATTACCTCGGGTGACCACCATGCGTCAAGCCATCTTCCTTACGCTTCTTTTCGTGCTCTCTGTCATGTCTCCGTTGGCCGCCGCTGCGACCACAGAAACGCAATTCAAAGACGGGACAACGTCCTACGAACACACCTTTTCTCAGAAAGGAATCGGGCCTGCGGGAGTCATCACCTTGCCCATCGGAGCGAACGTCCAATCGGCCAGTTTCAATCTGCTGGGTGAAGCCAGTACCACGACATACAACAATTTCACCACCGATGAGCATTACGGCGGAGCAGGCGATACCGATTACACCAGCAACAACGCAGGCAAACCCTCGCCGTTCACAACGGCTCGCAGAGACAATCTCGAAGTGGACAGCCAAACGGTTTCCTTGAAAGGCAACCCCACGGAATACACGCCACGATTTTCGTCCACCGGCTCGGTAGCGAGCCTCGGCAGCGCCCACCTCAACACCACGGGTGAGTTCGTTGCGTTGAGCGACCAGGGCTACACCAGCCCCACCAAGAAATACGCTGATTTGACCGCTGCAAGCAACACACCGTGGGGCTACACCGGCGTGGCGGTACCCATCAACAGTTCTGAAGTTCACATCATTCGCTACTCCAGCCAATACATCTCCAACACGCCAACCAGCATCATGCGTATCGACGCCAGCACCGGGCAGTACCTCGGTACGGCATCCTACAGCACGGGCACGTGCGGCTCTTCCGCCACCCGAAGCATTCACGATGCCGACGTGTACAACGGTGATGTCTACACGGCTCACTATTCATACTACAAAGTCCACAAGTGGGACGTTGGCTGGAACACGGCAGGCACTCAAGTGCAATGGCAGTGCCAATCCACATACAATTACAACTATCCAAACTACATCACGGGCGTTGATTTTGACGACAACACCGGGAAGATGTACATCGGCGTCTACGACACCTCGGCCCAAAACCACTACCTCAAGGAAGTGAACCCTGCTTCACCGACGGTCGTGACCGGGACGTGGTTGATGACGTCCACTTCCTACTACTACGACCACGGGGCAGGTCTTTCGGTGAGCATGCCCAACGTCATGTACAACATCTACTACATGAACACCGACTACAAGAGCACCCACTATCACTACACCATGGCCAGCGGCCTGCTGGCAAGTCAAGGCGAGCGGGTCATGCCGGGCGGTGGGCACTACGGCATGGTTGACACCGACGACCACAAGGTCATGTTCTCCTGCCACTGGTCCAGTACAAGCTATTGTTCTCAGGGGGTTCGCAAGGTCCACACGTACGGCGACGGAGCCCACTACGACGTGCGCTCAACCACGCTCACCTCCCAACTCATCGTCGGGCAAACGTCCTCCATTTCCCGAGCCATCACCAGCATCAACGTCGAGGGCATCTTTGGCTCCATTCCTACGGGCACCAGCATCAACGTGGACGTGTCCAACGACGGTGGCACAACGTGGAAATCTGGAACGGTCGGTCAAAAAGTCAACTTTGCAAACTCGGGTACGTCGATCAAATGGCGCGCAACCCTCAACGGGAGCGCTTCCAAAACTCCCGTGCTTGGTGACGTGGTGTTGACCTACACCACAAACTACCAAACAAGCGGCTACTACTACGCCTACCAGTACATCGGTTCTGGCTCAAGCGGCGTCATTGCCGCCACGGTTGATTGGAACGAAACGCGACCGGCCGGTACGTCCATTTCCGTCAACGTGGGCTACAAGGCCAGTTCCTCGAGTTGCAACAACGGAAACTCCGGCGTCCAAACATACACCGCTCCAAACACGACCAAATCGATGACCGGTACGTCCTACTACTACTGCGTTCGCATCACCCTCTCGACGTCGTCCACCAGCGTATCGCCCACCATTACCGACCTCTCCATCGCGTTGCATTCCAACGCTCCCAACCAACCGGGTTTGAACATTGACGGCGCCTCCGCTTGGAAGCGTTCATCCTCAGCCGGTGCTCTGATTGGACCGGTGACCGTCACCAGTCAGCAGTCCGGAAACACCCTCCTCGACAAACTCAACGACGCCATTCCCGACACGGGTTCTGGTACGGTTGACATTCCAATTGAATTGACGGCGGAGTCGGCTGGAAAACTCTCGATCACCTCCTTTGAAATCACGTACGTGATGCAAACGGTGAACCTTGATTTGAGCATTCCAGAGGGCGAAATCCTTCACGAGCGCATCACGCCTTACGAAGTGGTTTCTCGCCACGTCATCGGTGAATCAGCCACCTCAATGGTCAGCGCTGAATTGACCCTGATGACCGCTGGCAGCGCAGCAAACTGGCCGATTCTATCGTGGCAGTACGGTGATGTGTTCCCTGCCCCCAACGACCCCGCACAGTACATTGAGGTCGACCCGACCTCGTATTCGGTTGAAAGCAACGGCATCCTCGAAATTCACTGGAAGTTCTTCGTAACCAGCGAGATGCCGGACCAAGACAGCGTACGTTTCCGCGTGGGCTGCCTTGACGATAGCGGGACCGCAGGCTTCGCACCCGAACCCTTGGTTTCCGACGATGGCCTCCGCGTGAACCGGTCGTTTGGTCTTGGCTGGCTCAACGTCCGAGATAACGAAGGTGAATTGACCTCGCAGGACGTCGAAGACGGCTCCTGGGTGGCTGCTGGCGAACAGATTCACTTTGTTGGCGCCATGTGGTTCCAAGACACCGATGATGCACCAAAGGACAGCGCTTTCGACGTCCGAATTTCTCGAAACGGCTACGTTGAGGCGACGGCCAGAGACACGACCAACAACAACGGGTCGTTCTTCATCTCCATTGACCTGCCCGCCATCGATGTTCCGGACGGCTTGACGTACGAGGTGCAAACCTACAACGAACGGAATCCCGATCACGTTCAGCAACCCAACACCGAGTGGCGACGAACCTACCTCGTCGACGCAACACATCCCGAACGCAAGCAGGTTGCGCCGGTCGAAGACGCCTACGAGGCGGCGACCAACGAGCAGACGGTTCAGGTGTTGGTGGAGGACAAGGTCGGTCATCCCATGGAATTGGACCTCAACTACTGGGTTGAAGCCGACCACGACGCCAATCGGAACGGAGAGGCAGACCCGGAGGAGTACGTCATCAAGAGCGTGAGCAACACCACCGAAGCCCGCTCGAAATGGTTCATCACCACCATCGATACGTCCCGCAATCCCAACATGGGCCGCGTGTCTTACTTTTGGGACGGTGGCGACCAGGCGGGTAACCCGCTTCACTTCACGGTCATGAACGACGAGGATGAACTCTTGAAGTTCGAATCTTCGGAAGGCTTCCTCTATGACGACGCCACTTTCCGCACCCGCAAAGATTCCTCAGCGATTTTCACGGGCTTGGAATGGTTCGGCCACGAGGACAACGAACCTGTCTTTGCCGGTATGGAGCAGACCATTTCCCTCGGCTTCATCGATGCCAACACGGCGATTGACTTCGAATTCATCTCGCTTGTGTTTGACTTTGAAGGCCCCAACCCTGCACGGGACGCGCAAGCGATTTCCTATTCGGGTACCAACAACACCTTCTGGTCCGATTCACCCTACATCCACCTCTTGCCCACGAGCAAGATGACGCAAACCACCAACGAATCCGGACTGCCGTGGATCATGCTTGACTTCCACTTCAAGTTCAGTTGGGACTGGCCCGATGAGGAGATGGGCGACGTTGCATTGCTCTACAAGGAGCTCGGAAGTTCAGACCCCTCTCGCATCCTGTTGCTTGAGCACACCTTCCGGGTTGAGAACGACCTGATGCTCTCACCCACGGACTTCGTGATCGAAGACATCAGCGAGCCTCGCACGGGTTCCGTCGCCGACGGCAGCCGTGTTCGAAAGGACGACCGTTTGGCGTTTACCGGCCGCGTCGTCTACGAAGGCAGCCAAACGCCTGCACCCCGGGACGTTGGTATTCTGGTTGAGGTCTTTGACGGCGAGAAACTCTGGTCCGACGGTTCCCTAACCGCCGACGGTGGATACGCTGTTGAGGTCCCGTTGTCCTCGGCTTCAACCCTGCAGTCATCACCGTCCCGTACGTGCTTGATCTCCATCACGAACATTCCAGGGCGCGGAGAGGACATGACCGGCACGTTGGTTTCCACCACGCTTCAAGTGGTCGTCGACGATGCGGCGCCTCGTGTCACCCGTCGGATTGCTCCGCTCAACGTCATCGACATTTCAGCCAACAACGACCTGACACAAATAGAGGTCGAATTCCAAGGCACGGAAGACGCCGACTTGACGGGTTCCAAGCAAATCGTTCACTGGGTCATGCGAGACGCGACTCGGACGATGACCATCGGCGCCGGCTCAACGCTGCTTGGGATGCAACAAGACGGTCAGAACGTGATGTGGACCGGTGTGGTTGACATCACCGCTGATGGCACCATCACCCCGAAGGCTGGCGATTTCGTCGGTTTCTACGTCACTGGCTACGATGCAGCTGGCAATCAGTTCCCGGTCGTTTCAAACTCCGAGGCAAGTCCCATTCCAGAATTGGCTTCTGACGATACCGACTTTGAACGGCAATGGGTTCGCTTGGGGGCGGTCGGTCCCGAACTCCGCGTCAAGAACATCGCCATGAGCGACGACCACATTGCACCGGGAACCAAGATTGACATCCGTGCAGACATCTTCAACGCTGGCGGAAACACATCGGCCCAGTTCAAGGTCGCGTTTTATGCCGGTTCGGAGGAGAAGCCGTTTGAGACGGTTCGTGTCAACGGCATCGACGCAGGCGAACTCTACTCGGTGAACGTCGTCTGGGAGTCCGAGGACGTTGACCGCATTCGCGTGGTTGTCGATGCCGAGGACGAGGTGCCAGAGGCCAACGATGACGACAACTCAGCCGAACACGCCGTCACCATCGCATACGCCCAATACCTCGGTTGGTTTGATTCGGTTCGCGAACAACCCTTGGCGTGGATGTTTGCCATCTTGAGCATCTTGACCCTTGCCGTTGTCTTTACCGTCGCCACCAAGACCTCCATCGATTACGGTGAAGGCGCCTTTGACGAAGACGATGAGGATTGGGAAGACGAAGACGAGGATGAAGACTTTGACGATGACGACTGAGGCTTGACTTCAGCCGCTGTTGAAAGCCAAATCCTCAAATGCACTGGGCAGAGGGATACCCCACGAGGGTGGGGAGAGTATGTCACGCGTCTTTTCCCGACTTCACCCCTTGTTGGGCGAAGCGCTTCTCGAAAAAGGCTGGAAAGCCACGCCCGTTCAGGACCAGGTCATTCCTGACTTGATGAAAGGGCACGACCGCTTGGTCATCGCCCCGACGGGTTCTGGCAAGACGATGGCTGGAATTTTGCCGTTGTTCCATCGTTGCCTTTCGGAGAATTGGCCATCCCTGTCCATTCTCTACATCACGCCGCTGCGGGCTCTCAACCGGGATGTTGATCGCCGCTTGCGCGAATTGGCCGACGCTGTTGGTTTGCGCGTGGATGTCCGGCACGGCGATACAACCCAAGCCCAACGAGCCAAGCAGACGAGAAACCCTCCAAATTTGCTGGTGACCACACCCGAAACCTTCCAACTCATGTTCAGCGGAAAAAATCTCCGTGCCATGTTGAGCACGGTGCAGGCGGTTGTGGTGGACGAAGTTCACGATTTGGCTGCGTCAGAGCGAGGTTGGCAGCTGGGTGTAGGCCTTGCCCGACTTGAGGCGCTGGCAGGTCGTAGCGTTCAGCGCCTCGGCCTCTCTGCAACGGTGGGAAATCCCGACGAGGTAGCAACTTGGCTGTCTTCAGGAAAGGCTCAGCCCCTCATCACGACAGGACAGCGCGTGACTGAATTAACCGTCGAATCGCCCATCCCGACACCCGAGGATGAAATTGACAGCGTGGAAAGCGCCCTCAGCCCCAAACAACATGCCTCCTACCGACACCTCTGCGACATTCTCCGAACGCAAGCGCCGTGCCTTGTCTTCGTCAACAGCCGAAGTGACGCCGAGACCCTCTCGACGCGTCTTCAGGCGATGGCGCCCGACCTCAAGATCGGCGTACATCACGGTTCCTTAGCGGCTGAGACACGGCAGCAGATGGAAGATGAACTGCGAGACGGAACCCTGGCGGGTCTGGTTTGCACCTCGAGTTTGGAACTCGGTATCGACGTCGGCAGCGTGCGTAGAATCATCCAGGTTCATTCTCCAAAATCGGTGGACAGGATGCTTCAGCGCGTCGGAAGGGCCGACCACCGACTCGGCGGCGTCGGCCGGGGGCACGTCGTGTCCTGGGACGTGGACCATTTGCTCGAATCGGCAGTGGTCGCCGAACGCGCCATGAAGGGGGACATTGAGCCGGTGGTCTGGCGAAAACGGCCAGCGGTCATTGCGGCCAACCAACTTGTGTTGATGGCCCACTGTTTCAAGGCCGTCAGCATTGATGAAGCGACTCGGTTGATTGCAGCGTCTCCACAATTTGAGGGTTGGGAACGACCCGATACCGAAGCCATCCTGCAGGTGTTGGCCGAGCGGTGGGTGCTCCGTTTCACTCCAAAACCGAGCGAATTGCCTTGGTATCGGTGGCCAAAAGCCGTTTACGGCGTGGCCAAGGAAGACGCCATCGCACGAGGAGAAGACCTTCCAGAGGACCTTCCACTCTATTCAACGCCCGATGAGGAGGTCCCGAGAATCTACACCGAGCGTACGGTCGACGTGCCCAAACGGTTTGCAAAGGGTTGGTTTTCAACCGCTGGAAAAACGCGGGAATGGGTTTCCAATCATCTTTCCATGATCCCCGACAAGAAGACCTACCGTGTTCGAGATGCGGTCACACGTCGCAGCCTTGGAAACGTGGACGAAGCCTTTGTTCTCAGTCTGAACAGTTCGGGCGAAGACGACGACGGCACGCCGCGCCGGTTCGTCATCGCTGGACGCACGTGGCTCATTGTGGACGCTGACCCGGAACAGTCCGAACTCCTCGTTGCACCGGTCAGCGACCGCGGCAAGGCGCCTCAGTGGTTGGGAGAACTGCCACCTGTTCCCGAATCGGTGGCCAGAGACGTCGGTTATCTCCGCCACCTGATCGCCCACGACCTGGGTCTGCTGGAGGCTTGCGAACCGCCGGCCTTGGACCCGCTTGCGCTCGTTCCGTCCCGCACCACGACGCTTTCCGACTATCCACTCGACGATGAGGCTCGGAGCATGCTCGCTGAGACCATCGCTGCGCACGTGGACGCCACTGGCACGTTGCCCACGGACCGCGTGATGACCCTTGAGGAGCGAGACGACGCCTTCGTGCTGAATTGCTGTCAGGGCTCCAAAATCAACGAGGCCCTCGGCAATTTCCTCCTCGCCATGGCTTCCACCAAGTCCGGAAGTTGGGGACGCCTCATCGTTGAGCCAACCCGAATCGCCCTGCAGGTGGGCGGGGTTCGCCCCGAGGACATCGTCGGATGGCTGATGGAAACGCCGCCCGACGCCATTGAACAATTACTGAGCATCACCGTTCCGAATTCCCGACAGGTTCGTTGGCGCTTTGCGCAGGTTGCGAAAATTTTCGGCATTTTACGCCACGGTGTTGACCCTCGCCGTATCAATCTGCAGGCCTTGCTTCGCAAATATCGGGGCACGGTCGTCATGGAGGAAGTGCTGTCCAAATTATTCCACGAGCGGATGGACGTTCAGGGCGCTGCCGACGTGATGCGTGGACTCCAGTCCGGCGTGCTCTCCCTTTCCATCACGGCCCGAGGCCCCCTCGGTCTTTCCAATCGCACCCAGGACGATATGCTGCTTCCCAACTGGGACAACGCCGCTCTTCGAGAACGCTTGCGAGGGCGTTTGACCAACGAACGAGCGGTTCTGTGCTGCATGCGCTGCCACGCCGTCCGTCGTTTCAGGGTCGCTCGCTTTGAAGCCATGGAGCGCCCGGGGACCTGTTTGAAGTGCGGTGGCAAACGCCTCGCGTGTGCTCGTGAAGGGCTCCAAGAGATGCTTGAGGGGTGGGTGAAATCCGAGGATCAAAAGGACCAGGACCGCATGATGAAAAACGCGGATTTGGTCGCCAATCGAGGTCTTGAAGCCATCATGTGCTTGATGGGCAGAGGCATCGCTGAAGCCACGGCGAATCGATTACTGGTGAGGGTTTCACGCGGTGACACCGAGGGGTTGCTTCAGGCCATTCACAAGGCCGAGGTCGAATACGCTCGAACCCGCCGCTTCTGGGGATAAAATCCCCTGGCTCAAACCTTGGTCGGTTCACACATCAGTTCAATCGGTTCGCATGGGTAAACCAGTGAGGGCGCCAAAATGAACGTTGAGTCACGTCAACGTGACTTCAGTTGGCCCGCCAATCGGTTCCGATGCATCCATCAAACTCAGGCGCAACACGCCCGCCGCCAGCAGAGCAGAGAGGATGAACAGCGCCGCACCGGTGAAGCCCGGTGTTCCAATACCTACCCGAATGGTGACGGTGGAGAGCACGAAGCCCGTGTTGCGCGCCAGCTGCGGAA
>JAYNUQ010000006.1:0-77119 GCA_038116375.1 Candidatus Poseidoniales archaeon
CCCTTGATTTCTTATGAGGCGGGCGTGTCGCCTGTTCCATGGGCGAAGGCGAAACGGTCCCCGTTCTGCTCAAAGAGGACGGTACGCCGTACAAGACGGCCGTGTTGATTCCCACCATCAACAACGCCGAGGAACTGGACATCGTCCTTGAGCGGCTCGGCAAACAGACCTATCCGCATTTCGAACTCATCATCGCCGATTCCAAATCCAAAGACCACACCAAGGCCGTTTGCGAAAAGCACGGCGCCACCTGGATTGACGACCCTTCCCGCAACCGTGCCGATGCGTGCAACTTTGCACTCCGTCAAATGGACCACGACCTCGTGTTGTTCACCGACGACGACACCGTGCCGCCCCTTGACTGGGTGGCCAAGCTCGTGCGCTGGTTCGACAACCCCGAAGTCGGTGCGGTGGGCGGGCCGAACTTCGCGCCCGACGACGACCCCTTTGGCGCCAAGTGCGCCGATGTGGCCTTCTGCACCAAGTTCATGACCGCTGGCACCCGCTACGGTGCCCAGCCCAAAGGCGAACTGGTGCCCATCACCCACAACCCGGGCGTGAATTGCGCCCATCGCATGGCCAACCTTCGTGAAGTGGATTTCTTTGAAGAAGGGTGCATCGGAGCGGAGGACGTCGTGCTCGACGCCAAGATTCAGCGCAAGGGCCACAAGTTGTTCATCGACCCCTCAAACGTGATGCCGCACCGACGCCGGCGCCCGTTCAAACCCTACATGAAGCAAATGCGAAACTACGGCTACACCCGCATGGTCGCCAACAAGCGCTGGCCTGAAATCGCCACCTGGTCGCACACGGCCATCGGATTTTTCCCGCCCCTCGTGGTGCTCGCCCTCGCTGCCATGCTCTACGGAGGATTGTCTGGCGGTGCCGAAGCCGACCTCTGGTTCACGCTGACCGGGGAGTGGGACCTTGCTCGCGTGGCCTTCCACATTCCCCTCGGCATGGTGAGTTTTTACATCGGACTTTCATGGCTGGGTGCAGCGATTGGCACCTCACCTCACCGTTCCATCGGCACGGTGTTCCTCGCTCCGCTCTTTGTGTTCCTTGCGCAGTGGGCCTACGGTCAAGGCGTCATCAAGGCGTGGCGAGAAATTCGCCGCACCGGCGGGCGGGCAGGCGAAGGTGCACAAATTGACGACCGTGTCCGCACGGCGTGAAGGTCCGGGAAACCCCTCTGCTGCCCACGTTCTGTTGGCGAACGTTCATGATGCAATCCTGCTCGATGCACCGTATGGCCCGCACCTCTCTCGCTGAGCGCCTTTCAGCGATGGACCAGCCGGACCACGCCACCGAAGCGGGCGCCATCTGGAATTCCGTGCGGCCGTTGTTGGTCCTCGGTCGCATCGTGATGGTGGGCATGATCATCATCGTGGGTGAAATCTTCGACGATGTACGATTCGCGGGGTTGACCATTGGGGTTTGGGCCCTCGTTTTGGGCATCCCTCTGTTTTTGCTCATCTCAACGGTGATCACGTATGTGGACCGCCTCGTGGGGGTTGAGCAAAAAAAGAACTCAAGTGTGAACCTTGAGACGAAGAATCAAAAGGAAATGCATTGATGGTGTTTCATGCAGAAAGGAAGCGTCCTTCTCTTCGTCTTCCTGCTTCTGATGTCCACCCATGCCGATGTAGCAACGGCCAAAAAGGATCAGAAATTCAACAGCACGTCAGGCTGTGGCTGCCACAGCGGGGGTGCCAACGGGGTCACTCCTGTGTTGTCGGGCCTGCCCACGACCTACACGCCCGCAACCACCTACAGCCTGAGCATCGGGATGACGGGCAGTCCCCAGAGCGGTGGCTTCAACCTCCAGGTGAGCAAAGGGGCTCTGTCCAACCCCAGCGGTGCAGCACAGGTGTCCTCCAACGGCTTCCAAGCAACCCACAACACGTGGACAAGCACATCCTGGACCGTGGATTGGACGGCACCAAGTGCTGGTAGCGGCTCCGTTCAAGTGAACCTGGCCGTGCTCCACGGAAACAACGGCAAAAACACGGCAGGGGACCTCTACGGCACCAGTTCGACCTCCGTGAGCGAAGACGTCAACACCAACACGCCACCGGTTGCCAGCAACGTTGCCTTGACGCCGCAAGCCCCGCAAACAGGTGATGATGTGGTTGTCTCCTATACCTACAGCGACGACGACGGCGACGGTGAGAGCGGGACAACCGTTGCCTGGCACCTCAACGGGGCTCAACAATCCGGTCACACCTCGGCAACCCTGCCCTCCTCGGCCACCACAAAAGGCGATTCGTGGCATGCCGTCGTGACGCCTTCGGACGGCGAGGACGCCGGTACGGCCGTTGCCTCCAGTGCTGTTGTCATCGGCAACTCAGCCCCTGAAGTCGTGTCCATCACCCTGAGCAGCGAGGCACCCGACACCAACGACGATGTTTCGTTTTCCATGGCCACCGAGGACGATGACGGTGATGCCATTACCTCAACAGAGGTGCGATGGTTGCTGGACGGCGCTCCCGTGTCCTCGCTGGAAAACGCCACCACGCTCCCTGCGTTGGCCACCCGAGCGGGAGACGAGTGGACGGTGGAGGTTCGCGTTTCAGACGGAGATGATACGTCCGATTGGTTCACCTCGCCCGTAGCGACGGTCGGTTCGAGCAATCAACCGCCCGCCGTGAGCGGTCTTGTGCTCTCCCCTGCTGAACCCACCACCGTAAACGACATCACCGCAACGTGGGTCGCCTCCGACCCCGACGGCGATGCAATTGTGGATACGGAAATTCTCTGGTTCAAGAACGACACGCACCAGCCCGAAGCGGACGGACTGAACCCCCTCCCCCACAACTTCACCTCAAAGGGAGAAACATGGGCGGCGTGGGTCCGTGTCTCCGACGGGAACGCATGGTCGTTTATCCCAAGCAGCGCAGAATTGAGCATCCTGAACGCTGCTCCAGTCGCCGATGTTGCGACCGTATCGTCACCGAGTTTCAGTGGGCTTCACCCGCTGACGGTGAACCTCTCAGCCACCGATGCCGACGGAGATGAGGTTCAGGTGGTCGACGTGCGATGGCAGCTCAACGATGTCGAACAGACCGCAGGAGCGGGCAGCCTCGTTCTCCCCGCAGAGGCGCTGACACGAGACGACCTCTGGCACGCCGTGATCACCCTTGACGACGGCACGGACCAAACCGTCGTTTCCACGCCATCGGCACTGATTGTGAACGGTGCCCCGACGGTCAGCATTTCATGGCCGGAACAAGCCACTTCACTGGTGGATTTGGCTCCAAGCATCGAGGTCGACGATGTGGACGGAGACACGACCACCATCACCACCACCTGGTACAAGAACGGCTTCCGAGACGCCGGTTTGGCCAACGCCACGGTTGTCCCTGCATCCAAACTTGCTCCCGAACAAACGTGGAGATTGGTGGTTGAGGCCTCGGACGGTTCGCTCTCGCAGTCCACCGATGCATCGGTCGTGCTGGTCAACCTCGCACCGCTTGCGCACATCGAACTCGTTTCCTCTTCGGTGTGGTTCAACGAAGCCACCGTATTGTCGGCCGCATCGTCGAGCGATGCGGACGGTGAAGTGGTCCGCTTCATTTGGTCGTGGGACGAGAGCACCTCCTCTGGAGATACGCTGGACGTGGTGCTCACTCAGGACACGACGGTCATGCTCACGGTGATCGATGACAGCGGAGCAGCCTCCAACACCACCGTTCAACTCAGCGTCGAAATCGGACCCAACATCCAGAATTTGGCGGTGTTTTCGGACGATAGGGGCAACGTGAAACTCACCTGGACGTGGACCGGTGATGCGGTTGCGTTCAACGTCTTCCGAAACGACAACCTCGTGGGAACCACGGAAGCGACGACCTATGACGACCTGCCTCCACTGAGTGGACGCAACAACTACCTCGTCCAACCGGTGAACGAGGAGCGCGTGTTCATCAACGGTGCTGACGAGGTTTCCGTCCTTCTTGATGCCTTTGCGGTTGAAGAACCAGGGCCAGAAACCGGACTTGGTTTCGGCCTCGGGGCCCTGATGCTGGTAGGGTTGCTGTTGGCTCAGTTCATGGGCGGTCGTAAGGGAGGTGAGGCGTGATGAGGCGAATCAGTGTCCTGCTGGTGGTTCTTGCCCTGCTCTTTGCTCCCGTATTGGGTTCGGCCAACCCCAACGGTGTCGGCTCGGGTACCTTCGATGCTCAATGCGGCGGTGCGTGCCACGGTGACGCCGACATGAACCGTTCCTCAACGTCAACCGTTGTCGTGGATGCACCGAGCGTGGCTTACGAAGGCCTGCTCACCAGCGTATCCGTCACCGTTTCCGATATCGAAACCACGACCTCGGGATTGCTCGGTTTCTTCCTCCTCTCCAGCCTGACTGGAGCCGAAGACACGCCAGCCGATGCTGGATGGTCCATCGTTTCGAACAGCGAAGGAGGGACCGAAAATTACGTCGAAGTTGTTGTTGACCCGGGCCAGACCGAACACACGGTACATTGGACGGTTCGTGCCCCTCCCGTGGGCACCTACGCCCTTCACGCTGCCATTCACCACGGTACGGAAGACGGAAGCGAAGCCCCGTTCTTCGGGTCCACCAACGCACCCGCTACGGTGGATGTCCGCGAAGTTCCCGAAGACCTGCCCCGCCTCGCGGCGGATTTTGAACCTCCCGTGCGAAGGGATGTTGGCCAAGCGACCACCGTCGCCTTGACCACCGAGTTTGTGACCTCGGTGATGGTGGAATGGCGCGTTGCAGGTGGCGAGACCAACACGGCGGGTGTGACCGCTGGAGACAACGGAGGGTGGACGTTCGACCTTCCAGCCAGTCTTCAACCGGTGACCGTTGAATGGCGGGCTCATCTGCAAGGAGAGGGGCCAGAACAAACCACGCCTTGGTTCCAGTTGCAGAGTGATGAACCCTCGTGGACGGTGGATGAAACAGCCGCCTACCTCCAATCGATCACCATGCTCGTCATCTTCATGGCTGCCTTCTTGGCGGTCCAACGGAAGGATACTGGCCCGAGCAAAGACGTTCCGTTGCTTGACGATGAGGAGGTGGTCTGATGGTGTCGGCACCCACGCTTCACGTGGTTACCACCGAACTGGCCGTTGGTTCGTTTGCACTCGCAGGCGTCTCGTTCCTGCTCGCTGGATTGGGCAGCCACCATCTCTTTGGTCTGAAACGTTCGTTGCAGATGGCCGACCATGTGGCCCACGCAGCGCTTGCGTTTGGCCTGCTGGCGATGCCGTTCGCCATCATAACGGGTATTCAGTCAAGTCCAGGAGACGGTCTTGACCACCCTGTTCTCATCAACAAGATGCTCCTTGGTTCATCGGCGTTTGGATTGGCGCTGGGCGTCCTCCTGGCCCGCCGAAAACACGGCCATGCCATCTGGAGCAGACCTTGGGGGCGGCGCTGGCAAACCTTCGGTGGGTTGGGGTCCGTTGGACTGGTGTTGTTGACCGCCTCGCTGGGTGGCACGTTCAGCCGAGGTGAATCCTTGCTCGATGTGTTCAATCTCCCCTACGACACCGTACCGTTGATGCCGATTTGGCTCTCTGGATTCCTCTTGGTGGCCGCCATCAGCAATCTGGCCCTCATGCGGCGACAGGTTTCGGCCTGATCACAATCCAGCCATATCGCCGGTTTGAATGGTCCATTGACTGGCGTAAACGCCACCCGAGGCGACCAGATCATCGTGCAGGCCGCGTTCAACGATGGCACCGTCGACCATGGAGAGAATTTCGTTGGCGTTGCGGATGGTGCTGAGACGATGGGCGACGGCGATGGTGGCTCGCTCCATGCCTGAGGAGAGAAGATTCTCTTGGATGCGTCGCTCGGTCTCGGCGTCAAGTGCACTGCTGGCTTCGTCCAAGATAAGCAAACTCGGCGACTTCAGCAAAGCGCGAGCGAGGGAAATGCGAGCGCGCTGACCGCCGCTCAGCATGGCCCCACGGTCGCCGACCATGGTGTTGATGCCGTCCTCAAGTTCCTGAACAAAGTCCCAGGCTCCGGCCATCTTGAGAGCGTCCTCGAGCTGCGCATCGGTTGCTTCTTGGTTGTAGATGACGTTGTCTCGTACGGTGCCGTAGAAGAGGAACGGGTCTTGACTCACGAAACCAATGGCCTCGCGCAACGAATGGAGGGTGTAATCTGTGATGGGCCGGCCGTTGACCAGCACTTCCCCGCTGTCAGGAGTGTAGTAGCGCATGAGCAATTTGAGGATGGTGGTTTTGCCTGCGCCGGTGTGGCCCATCACGCCGAGAAATTCGCCTTCGTTGACCTTGAACGAAATGCCGTTGAGAACCTTGATGGTGGTGTTTGGATAGGTGAAGTAGACGTCGTTGAATTCCACGGTTTTCATGCCGCCCTCGAGTTCAATGGCGTCCTCGCTGTCGACGATGGTGGGTTCGAGGTCAACCGCTGCAAAGACGCGCCGGGCCGCTGCCTCACCGCGCTGGAGTTGGTTGACAAGGATGCCGAAGATGAACATCGGCATGGTCATCCGAGTGCTGATGAGCAGGAAGGTGACGAGTTGCCCCGTGGTGATTTCGCCCTCGCTGGCGAGGTAGCCGCCCGCGGTGACCAGCAAGCCGAACGCCACGCCCGCCACGGCGTAAATCATCGGGATGAAGCGGTTGCGGTCTTTGCTTGCACCCATGGCTTGGTCTCGATAGGTCCCTGATTCTGCACCGACACGGTCCGCTTCCCACTCCTCGGCGTTGTAGGCCTGCACGACGGCAATGCCCGAAACGAGGTTCTCGAGGACGGCGTTGATATCACCCGTTGATTCACGCTGCTTGCGGTACTTGCGCTGGACCCGGGTGGAAAACCAGTAGACGGCGGGCACGATGAAGAGAAGCGGCGTGAACAACACGGCCGCCAGTTTCCACGACATCAGAACGAGGATGAGGAAGGCGGTGGCGAAGGTGATGATGATTCGAATGATGGAGGTTGAAGAATCCGAGACGACGTCTTCCAGTTGATTGACGTCGCTGGAAAGGACCGACATGATCTGCCCTGTTTGCCGCAAATCGTAGTAGGACGCTTCCATGGCGATGAGGGACCGCGTGGCGTCCATTCTCAGGTCGTGCTGAATGTTGTAGCCCAGGGTTTGCCAGGCGTATTCGGAGATGCCCTGACACACGGCAAGGCAGAGGAAGCCGAGGAAAATGAGAACACCGTAGCCGATGGCCGGATTGCTGTGGAGCGTGGTGACCATATCCTGCACGATCTGTGGACCCGAGAGCGTGTCGGTCGTGAAGTAGTCCACGGCCAAGCCGATGGCAACGAAGGGCATGAGGTCAAAGAACCGAGCCGCAGCGTTCGCAAAAATCCCGGTAAAGACCCGTTTTGGATACTTCTTTGCGTAGGGCACCACGCGCCAAATCTGCTTGCCAAGGACCTCAGCACCCTCGTTGATGTCTTCAGGAGACATCTTGTCGCTGTTGGCCTTTGCAGCGTGAGCAGCCGTCATGACCCAAGGCCGATGACCGAGACTCTTGAACCCTCGGTAGAGCCTCACAAACGAACGGGGCTCCATCCAATCTTTGATGAGGTTCCCCGCGTTGGTTAGCGACATGCAGGCTCGTCGCCGTCGAACATCCATCGTTTTCTTCACCCTTCTTTTGGTGCAGGTTCTCTCCCCGCTCGCCTTCGTTCAAGCGGAGCAATCGACCTACGATGCGGAAACCGATGCTGAGCTCGAACTGCTGCAACAGGTGGGCGTGGCACCAACGCCCAATGCCGAGCACGGCTGGCTTTCCAGCGACGAAGCAAGCGGCATGACCGCCCTACGCTACCGCGATGTGCAACTCGTTGATACTTCGGAATGGACCGAACGCACGGGTGAATCCCGTGTCGACGGATTTTACATTCTGGGCCACACCTACCCCGTACCCAGCGGGTGGTTCCACGACTTGGCCGCTGCCGGCATCACTTGCTTCTCCTTCTTGCCGCCTGCCAGTTTCCACTGCCACGTGAACAGCAAAACTCCTGCTCAGTTGGAGCACCTCGACGTGCTGGGCCTGGCCGTGATGGACGCAACCGACAAGGTGCAGACCGACCTTGTGAGGGGGTTGTTGGGACTTGACATGATCGCCCCCAATCCCTTCGTCAACGAACAGGGTGCCGTGGTCAACATCGTCCTGTCGGGGAATGAATTGCCGAGCGGTTTGAATCAGCGAAGCGATATCGTTCTCGACACCCACAGCGGTCGATTTGCCACGATGGCCATCGACACTGATGGATTGGCCTGGCTCGTCCAGCAAGACGCTGTCGAGTGGGTCGAACCCCGACCGTTTTACGAAATTCTCAATTCAAAGGGCATCCAAGTCATGCACGTTGATGACGCCTGGAACGGCACGAACATGGCCAGCATCGACACGTCGTGGTCGGGCCTTGACGGAAGCGGCATCATCGTCACCGTTGCGGATACCGGGCTTGACAACGGCGTCAACAATTCCAACATGCACCCCGACTTCCGGGACCACATCACCGGCATTCTGTCCTTCCCCCCCTCCGCATCCACCTGTGCCTCCCTCAGTCTGAGCCCCTGCGGTGATGACGCCGAAGACCACCACGGACACGGCACCCACGTCGCGGGTTCGGTGCTGGGTGACGGCACCCACAGCAACGGCGACATCATGGGCGCAGCCCCCGAGGCGCACCTGTTGGTTCACTCCATCGCCACAACCCATAACGGCGAAGAGAAACTCCTGGGCATTCCCAACGACCTTGACGACATGTTCAAACTCGCATGGGCCAACAACAGTCGTGTTCACACCAACTCCTGGGGTTCAGCGGTTGCAGGACAGTACACCACCTCCTCGATGCAAGCCGATGCAAGTGCCCGGACCCATGACGAACTGGTCATCCTCTTTGCGGCCGCTAACGAAGGCGTTGATGCTGACAAGAACGGAGAAATTGACCTCGATTCGATGGGCTCACCTGCAACGGCGAAAAACGTCTTGACGGTGGGCGCGAGTGAAAACGACCGCGGCAACATGACATGGACCTGGGGAAGCACCGATTACGGCTCCCCCATCTCAACCGACCGACTGGCGGACAATCCCGAAGGCATGGCGGCGTTTTCATCTCGTGGACCAACCGACGACGGACGAGTGAAACCAGATTTCTCAGCACCTGGAACGATGATTCTCTCTGCAAAATCACGCAGCACCACATCGGTAGGATGGTTGGCTCACAACGCCAGCTACACCTACATGGGCGGAACCAGCATGGCGACACCCCTGACGGCCGGCGCTTCGGCACTGCTGCTTGAACACCTGATGGAAAACCTCGGCGAAAACAACCCCTCTTCGGCGCTGGTCAAGGCCATTTTCACGGCGAGTGCTCACGACATGACGGGGCAGTACTCCTCGTCGACCAACGGTGCAGGTGAAGCCGCACCCAACAACCACGAAGGATGGGGTCGAATCAACATGTCTCAGGCCATCAACACCTCGTATCTCCAAGGACACTCGGTGACCACCAACGCTGATTCGGGCTGGTCGTTCAACGTCCCAGCCAGTGCAGATGACATCAACATCGCCTTGACCTGGACCGACCCTGCCTCGACACCGTCCGCCTCAACCAACCTCGTGAACGATGTGGATTTGGCCCTCAAAAGTCCCTCGGGCACCTGGACCAACGTAAGCAATAACCTCGACAACCTCCGCGGGTTGACCCTTTCCTCCCCGGCTCAGGGAACGTGGGAACTCCATGTTCTCGGGTCCAACATCCCCACTGGCCCCCAATTCTTTGCCCTGGCCTTGACGGGAGATTACACCCTCTCCAACCTGACCCAAGACAGCGACTTCGACGGATACGAAGACGACGAAGACGACTGCAACACCACGGCTGGCACCTCAACTGCTGACCGTACGGGTTGCCCGGACACCGACGGCGACGGCTATTCCAACCCCGACGGCAACTGGACGGTCAACGACGGAGCGGACGCCTTCCCGAGTGAGATCAGCCAGTGGGAAGATTCGGACTACGACGGTTTTGGCGACAATGCTGCAGGAAACCAACCCGATGCATGCACTTCGACCGCAGGGAACTCTACGGGCGACCGCTACGGATGCACCGACACCGACGGCGACGGCTATTCCGACGGCGACAGCGGTTGGACCACCGCCAACGGTGCCGATTCCTGTGCAAGCGTCGCCGGTCCTTCAAGCCAAGACCGCAACGGATGTGCAGACCAGGACGGCGACGGCTATTCTGACCCTGACGGTTCATGGGGAACCACCAACGGTGCCGATGCGTTTCCCACCGACGACACCCAATGGGCCGATAGCGACAACGACGGCTACGGCGACAACCCTCCACCCGCCACCACGGGAGATGCCTGCCCGAACACCAACGGTGGTTCGGACCAGGACAGGTACGGTTGCACCGACAGCGACGGCGATGGATACTCCGACCCCGATACGGGGTGGACGGTCGCCAACGGCGCCGATGCCTTCGCTTCGGACGCAACGCAGTGGGCTGACGGTGATAGCGACGGCTACGGCGACAACGCCAGCGGCAACAGTCCTGATGCGTGCCCGACTCAATTCGGAACCTCCAACCAAGCAGGCCGTCTTGGCTGCGCAGACAGCGACGGTGATGGCTACGCTGACGTTGACGATGCCTTCCCAAGCGAATCCACGCAGTGGGCCGACGGCGACAGCGACGGCTTCGGAGACGAATCCACGGGCTACCAAGCAGATGCTTGTCCGTCGACCGCTGGAACCTCCACTCGAGACCGGTTCGGCTGTCTTGACAGCGATAACGACGGCTCCTCGGACAGCGACACCACCTGGACCGTAGCAAACGGTGCGGACGCCTTCCCTTCCGACGGCACACAATGGGCCGACACCGACGGCGACGGCTACGGGGACAATCCGACAGGAACCAACGGCGACACCTGTCCGTCGAGCAGCGGCAACTCGACCGCTGACCGACGGGGCTGTCCCGACACCGACGGCGACGGCTATTCCGACCCCGACGGTTCGTGGGGCATTGACGACGGGGCTGATGCTTATCCCAACGACCCGCAACGTTGGGGCGACAACGACGGCGACGGATACGACGACGGTTTGGACGATGATTGCCCAACGTTCTACGGCACCTCCATGCACGACCGCAAAGGATGTCCCGACCAGGACGGCGACGGCTATTCAGACCCTGATAGCGGCTGGTCCACCTCTGACGGCGCTGACGCCTTCATGACCGATTCAACCCAATGGAACGACACCGACGGCGACGGCTACGGCGACAACCCCACCGGTTCAGTCCCTGACGCCTGTCCAGCAACCCATGGACAATCGTGGCAGAACGGCACCTATGGATGCCCCGACAGCGACCAGGACGGATGGGCGGACAGTGAAGACACCCACCCCGGCGATAACACGCAGTGGGCCGACAGTGACGGCGACGGCTACGGCGACAACCCCGGCGGCATCTTGCCCGACGCGTGCAGCACCCAATGGGGCAACTCCACGCAAGGAAACCGATTGGGATGCCCCGATAACGACGGTGACGGTTGGGACAACGTCGTTGATGCTCTGCCCGAACTTCCCACGCAGTGGATGGACCAAGACGGCGACGGCTACGGCGATAACGCCACGGGACTGCAACCCGATGCCTGTCCCGGTGAGGCGGGTACGTCCACCATCGGTCTCCTCGGTTGTGTTGACGATGATGGCGACGGTTATGCCAACCTGAGCGATGATTTCCCGAACGACCCGACCCGCTGGATTGACACCGATAACGACGGATTCGACGACGCAGAAGACGCATGTCCGCTGACCACCGGCAACTCAACCACGGACCGCATCGGATGCGTGGACAGCGACGGCGACGGCACCTCAGACCCCAGCCCTCCAGTCGGTAACGAAAGCGGTTGGAACACCTCAGACGGTGCTGATGCCTTCCCGTTCGACCCAACACAACGGGTTGACAGCGACGGCGACGGATTTGGCGACGACCCCTCCGGTTTCCAAGCCGATGTTTGTCCATCGGATGCAGGAGGTTCGCATGTTGACCGATTTGGCTGCGTTGACGAAGACGGCGATGGCACCTCCGATGCGAACGACGACTTCCTCGGTGAGTCCACCCAATGGACCGATAGCGACGGCGACGGTTACGGCGACAATCCCAACGGGACACAGCCAGACATGTGCCCGTCTACGGTCGGCACCTCCACCGTCGACCGGTTTGGATGCATTGACGGGGACAGCGATGGCGTGAGCGACGACCATGACCTTTGGCCAGCCGACGACACGCAGTGGTACGACAGCGACGGCGATACGTACGGGGACAACCCGTCCGGCACCGATGGTGATTCGTGTCCGAACGCCCACGGCACGTCCACCCAAGGCGGCACCTTTGGCTGTCCGGATCAAGACGACGATGGATGGGCGGACAGCGAAGACGCATTCCCAGAACATCGAAGTCAATTCGTTGACAGCGATGGTGATGGATGGGGCGACAACGCCACGCTCGGCGCCCACAAACCCGACCACTGGCCCAACGATTCCTCACGAAGTTCTGCGGAAGCCACGATGACCTGTACCCCGCTTTCCATCGACGTTGACTTGGCAGCAAGTGGCTGGTTTACGTTCACATGCACCGTTTCCACCACCATGAGTTCGGCCTTTGCAGCAACCGTCGACTGGCAAACCACCACGAGCATCGCAGGAGAGACGTCCGGCCATTTACTGACCTTCACATCGGCCACCGGAAACTCACAGACGGTCACCTTCTCGGGTTCCGCAAAAGATGTTGGTGATCACCAGCTTCTCCTGTCCGCTTTCGAGCCAGGTGCTGACTACCCCATGGACACCGTCACGGTGGTCGTTCGGACCACGGACTCGAACGCTCCCGTTGTGAAGGAGGACGAAACCCGTGGCTCCTTGATGGATACGCTGGCTGACAACACCGTGTTCCAAGCCGCTGCGGCAGGTTTGGTCCTCTTCGTGTTGATGGGGAGCCTGATGATTCGAGGGCAGAGCAGGAAGGCCCGGGACGAAGCGAGAAGAATGGCCAGAGCCATCGAGATTCGACAGGCGAGGGGCATCGGTGAACTTCCAAGCCGAACGTTGGTCCAGCAACAGGTACAACCGCGGGCACCAAGAGAACGCACGGGTTCAGTGTTTAACGAATTCAAGCGGAAACGGTGAGCACGCACCCGAACCGATTCCCTCAAAGGGGAGAGGCTTGTCCGCTTGATTACCACACTGCGGATATGGTGAAGTGGTTATCATCTGAGGTTTCCAACCTTATGTCGTGGGTTCGACTCCCGCTATCCGCACCTCCACAATTCCAACGAGACAGGGTTGTAACACGCCCTTAGCGGGCAAGCATGAAAGGCTCGGTGGAGAAGCCAGACACACCGGGTGAAGATGCATGGATTTCCTTTCGCTTTGTTTGCTCACACTCTGGCTCTACCTTCCAGGCTTCCTCGCCAACACCTTTGCCATGATGTGGGGGAAGTGGTTCCCGAAAACGGGTTATGGCCCGTGGCCCATCGATGGCGGGCGGGTTCTGGGCGACGGCAACCGAATGCTGGGGGACGGGAAGACATGGAACGGCCTCATTGGAGGTTCCCTGACCTCGGGATTGTTGTGCATGCTGCTCGCTTCCCTTGTGAGCACGGGCGAAATGACCACCGTCTTTGATGATGGAGCCACCGTGTTCGCCCACCCTCTCGTCGGAGCTGAAGAGGCGTGGTTCTATGTCGGCGGAGCGAACGGAGCGGCTTTCCTGCTTGGCACCTTCCTCGGATTTGCTTGTCTGGTCGGCGACAGCACCGGCTCCTTCGTGAAGCGTCGTCGTGGACTCAAGCGAGAAGGCGATGTCTCCTCCAAAGCACCGCTCCTCGACACCCTACCGTTTGCGATCATGGTGTTCTTGTGGGGGCAACTCTTCCTCGGACCTTCCGTGCTCGCCGCTGAAGAATTGCGGTTGCCGATGCTGGCCTTGGTGCTCATTACGCCCGTGCTGCATCGGTCGTTCAACCTCATCGGATACAAAATCGGGTGGAAGGATGTCCCGTACTGAGGTCCCGTTCAGACCAAAGGCCAACCCCTATGAAGGCCCATCCGTCCGTTGGACCATGAACCCAAGCCGAAACGGCATTGCTCGAGCATGTTTGCTCGGATTGTTGATGCTGGCGGCCCCGCTCTCCGGGTGCATCGGAGAAGGTGAACGACTTGAGGAAGTGGACTTGACCACGGCCCTCACCATCGACGGTACTTCACCAGATAACGCCGTCTTTCGGGCAGGAGAATGGCACGATGTGTTGCTGATGGGCGAAGGCCTTCGAGTCGCTGCTCCAGCCCATGATGTCCTGCTCTTCGTCGACGGCATCATCGACATCGACAGTTCCGTACCGGTGGAAGGCGACAGGGTTCTCGTCCAATTGCTCACCACCCCGTACACCGAACACGTCGAGTTGGTCGTTTGGGCCAAAGACGGCACAAAGTCGGTGTTGAACACGACCGTGAGCAACGGCACCCCCATCATCAACGGCGAGGCTTGGTACGAGAAGATGGACTACATCACCTGTGACACGCCCTCCGATGATTGTGGTTCCTACAACTTCCGTTGGATGGGCAGCCCCAACGCACAATTTGAACGAGCTGCTTCGTACTTTCAAGGTCATTTCGAAGGCTTGGGCTACGACACCCACCTGATGCGTGTCGTTGACACCCTCAATCCAACCCAACCCGAATCGCTCAACGTCATCGCTTGGAAGCGAGGCATGCGAGACGATTGTGTTCAGGGCATGGGTGCTCACATGGACATCGCGCCGCCTGCTGGTCCACCCGGAGGCGGGACGTGGGAAGGTGCCTACGATAACACGGCTGGAACGGTTGCTATCATGATGTATGCACAGGTTCTTGTCGACCTCCAAGTGGAATGCGACACCTTCCTTGCGTTGTGGTCCTCAGAAGAGGAGGGGCTGCGGGGCTCAAACGCTTTCGCCAACAACGATTGTGAGGCTTGTTTGCCTCAAGATAAGGAGTTGCGGTTTTACATCAACATGGACATGATGGGCATCTCGTGGCCGGCCGTCAAGGAAAACGGCGACCCCTTCCCCTACCATGCGTGGTCTGGACCTGACATTGACCCCGAAGTCCAAGACGTGGCCATCACGAGCGTGCTCGACCACGTGCATCGCAACATCCTCAAGGCGCCCATGGACTTGCGCATCGAAGGCAGTTATGGAGCAGGATGCGACCAGCACTGGGACGATCACTACAACCTCGTCATGGACGTCCATGAAGACACGTTCGGGCGATCGGACCACGTCACCTTCCGCAACTTGGGCGCACAGACAATTTTCCACCTCGGTGCATACGATGAAGACTACTCGGCCTACCACTCGCCGCAAGACACCCTCGAAAACATGGTCGCCGTCGTGGGCGGGCAGGAAAACCTCGAGGAGAGCATCGAATTTGTGTTGTGGGCGGCACTCCTCGAATTCGTGCTCGCAGACCAAACACCCGAAATTCGTAACGTTAACACCTGAGGTTTTGAACGAAACTTCATGTACACAACCACCGAATTTTACATGTGAACCCTTCTGTAGACTCGGTTCTTGAGACGGACCTTCCTCCAAAGGTTCAGCGGTTTCATCCCGCATGGATGATCCCCGTCGGGTTTGTGTTGGCTTACAGCGAAGTCGTGCTCCGATTGCTGGTGGGAAAGGATATCGTCGACGCCATTTGGCCGCATGCTGTTCGTTCACTCGAGTGGACGCTGGCCCTCCGTGATGCGCCTGCATTGGTGCTCTCTTCCGTGTTCGTCATGGCTGGATTTGCCTACGTGTTGCGCAGATCGGTGGCATCGGGCGCTCTTGAAGGGCGCTTGAAATCCGTACCGTACGGGGCCGCTGGCTTACTTCTTGGCCTCATCTCAATGCACTTCTTGATGGATGTGTTCTATCTCCGCGGTGCTTTTTTGCTCCTTCCAACGCTGATGGGTTGGGCTCTGGCGTGCCTCTTGGTGGGACTTGAGGGGCCACCTTCGCTTCGCTCCCCTGACCAACAGCAACTCTCCGGTTGGCGGGTTGCCCACGTCGTGGGTGTCTTCTTCGCTGCGTGGTTGGTAATGCCGGGGGTGCCGGCGGTGATGGGGTTCGCTCCTTCGCCCCCAGAGGCTCCTTCAATGGGCTACGGGTCGTTTCCCGGCCCGCACAACGTGGAGCAATACCGTTCTCCCTACGTCCTCCCCGACGCCGTAAAACGGGTGCAGGGTGAACTGGAAGACGATGTTGAGTTCAGCGTCTATGTCACGCTTCCCGTTCTTGCTGAGGACTTGCCCGTGAGTACCCTGCCGCTGGCCATTTTACTCCACGGGTTTGGCTATCCAGATGTTGAGGCCTACCAAGACTGGATCAACCACCTTGCCGCCAAAGGAATGGCGGTAGCGTTCATCCAATACCCGTCGGATTTGCGCCCAGAAGGGCACGAGGACCACGAAGCCACCGACCGAGAGGGTATGTCGGATTTCATGCAGCATGTTCAGCGAGACCTGGCGATTCGTGCAGCGCTCGACCATCTCGACCGGATTCTCCTCCAGCCTGAACGTGAGGCTCAACTCGATGCACATCTTGGACAACGCACGGTCGACCCTACGGCGTTGTGGGCGGGCGGACACAGCCTTGGTGCGTCCTACACCTTCACCACCCTCGACGAAGTGCTCCCCCGTGGATGGGGGTCCGAGGCACTCGTTGTTGCTCTGGAATCCCCAGCAAGCAGGCCCATGCAGGCGGACCTTCAGCCCGATTTGTCAGCGCTTCCCGAGGAGACCATGGTCCAGATTGGTGTGCCGCAAGACGACATGAGCGTCGGCATGTGCCCCGGTGCGTTTCATCAGCAACTTTTCTCCTCCCTTTCCGCTGAGCGAAACCAATTGCTGGAAATACAGTCTGACCATTATGGATTCCCCCGTTTGGTGGCCAGCCACTACCTCCAAACCGACCCTGCACACGACACCTTGTCGGATTGGAGCTTTTATCGGCGCATCGATGCCCAAGCGGATTACCTGGTTGCTCATGGCCGTCAAGACACGTTCACCGCCGACTGGGCGTTCCAGTACATGACCGATGAGACGATGCTCACGGGCATGGGTTCGTGGTCGGACGGTACACCGGTGCTCCCTCTCGTCTGGCACACCGATGCCATCAACAGCGTGGCCTCGTTTGGGGACTGCGTCTAGGAACACATCTTGAAAAAGAAAAGGTGTCATTTCTTACCATGGAGGAGGTCACCGTATCCAACGACGTCAAGTCGTTGTGGAGATGGATCGGCGGCTCCGCATTCCTCGCTTCGATGTGTTGCTTCCCAAGCGTGGTCTTGGTCCTCTTTGGGTTGGCCAGCGTCTCCAGTGCTGCTGCACTCTCCAACGACCTGTACTGGGGAACCAACGGCATGTGGTGGTTCCGGCCTTTGCTGACCTTCGCCAGTGCCGTATTGGTCGGTGCAGGGTTGGTGCTCTACTTCCGAAAAGACGGGATTTGCAGTCTCGATGAAGTCAAGCGCCAACGAAAACGCATCGTCAACACCTCGCTTCTGGTGTTGACGCTGAGCCTTATCACCTACATCGTGTTCAATTTCATCATCCTTACTGAAATTGGCGTGGCCTTGAATCTCCCGTGGGAAAGCAGTCGCTTGTGGAATTGATCAGGCGCCACTGCGTTGGGTCTTGCAACCCACACCCCAGTCAGGCTGCTCTTCCATGGCACGTCGTGTTGCCTCAAGAAGTCGGTCTTCAGGGGTCGGTTTCTGGGGGTTTGCTGAGACCGTAGCAAGACTCAAATGATAGTCCATTTCCTTCCAATATTCCAATTGAATTTTCAAATTTTCAATTGAAATTTCGCCATCAGGACTTCCAGTTGAAATTTGAATATCCCTCGGGTTGAGATGCATCCCCTTTCCGAGGCATTTCTGGACCGCTTCTTTCCCCGTCCACATTCGGAAGACATCTTCAGGCGTGTTGCGAAGATGCTCAAGTTCGTGCCCTTTTGCCATCATGTCGTAGGCGTTCTCAGCCAGCTGACGCCCCAGAGGTTCTGCATCCAATCCCACGAGGAGGGCGGGGGGTGCGAGGGCCACGAAGGCCGTGCCGTGGCTATGAGAGATGGAGATGTTGGGCAGGGGTGTCCGTTTCCACACGCCCTGAATGAAGCGCAAGGACGGCGCCCTGTACTCGTTACGCACAACTTCGATCACCGAGAGGTCGGACACGCCCTCCGTCTGCAAGGCCTTGCCCAACAACCATCGTCCTGTTAGGTGTTCGATTCTGCGTTTCTCGGTAGCGAACGTGGCGACTTCTTCCGCATGCGCCAACGGAACATCACCCACCCCCATGTTCCTCACCGGGGTTGAGAACACATGCACCGCCGTGTTCTTGAAAGCCGATAATCGCTCAAAAGGTGGCGCCTGCATGATGACAGCCTCATCGCTCAAGAGCAAAGCGCTGATGTTCATCGACCGTAGCCATGGCCTTCAGCCGAAGACCCTTGAGGGCCATGACAGGAGCATCGTCTTCGCCAACAATCAGGACATCATGCTCGGTGACACCGTCATCGAGCGAGCCTGTGTGTACGCTTCGGAGGCGGAGCACTTCGTCTGCATCGGGGACCCGGAGCATGGTTGACCAGCCAATGCCCACAGGGAGGCTGCTGTAGCCAAGCAGTTCCATGGCCACCAACCCAGCATTCTGGAATCCAGCTTCAATCAACATTGGAAGTGCTTCAAGAAGGACCTGCTCGCCTTCAGCCTCAAGCATGAATTGGTCGGTTGCAGGAAGTTGATGGCGCATCAGTGCACGACCGTCAATGCCCAAGCGTTCGCCTTCTCCCACACCGCGCAGAACACCCCCGTGGGATTGGAATCGTGGGCCGTGGAAATATCGGTCGTAAATGAACGAAGCGGGATGCAGCAATTGACCTGGAGGTGGCGTTCCGATTTGAGGCAACTCGTCCACCTCACGCTGCAGGAACGGACAGAGGTCATCGCATTTTTCAACAAGGCGAACCAGTGCTTCGTGATGCTCTCGCTCTCCGAACACCTCACCCTTTGAATTTGCCAAGTCGGAAACCAATCGACATCGCACCCAGGTCAAGTCGTCTTCTGCTCGCTCCACGGTGACATCCACACGAACCGTCATGGGTCCTTTGAGCAGTTTGACGGGAAGGCCAAAGGTGACGTCTTCAAATCCTGCAAGGCACGTCGAAGGTCGCAGAAGAAGGGCCGACTGAGCAAACATCTCCAGCGCCATCACGCCAGGATGATACGGAACGCCCTCGATGGCGTGGTCCACCAAGAACGGATGGTCCTCAGTGGAAAGGGTCGACTGGGTCACCATGTGCTGTCCCTCTTCCAGTGAAAGCACCTTATCGATGAAGGGGAAACGGGCCGGGTCCGCCATGGTGGCGGCCATGCTCGGGGGAAGCATGAGCGGGGCCTCGCGGAAGGAGGTGTGTTGGTCCATCAATCCCAGTGAACCGCAGCCGAGGACACGGCGCTTGCCTCCTCGCAAGGCTTCACCGACAAAGATCGAAACGCCATCCTCAACCGAGAGGGTCTCAATACCAGCGGCTGCAAAGACCGCTTCAATGGACCCGCGTGTTGCCATACCGACATCCCTCCAGCCGGTCCATCCGATGGCGACGCCGCGGCAGCCCGTGGTGGCGGTCAGCCGAGCCATTTCAGCATCCAGCACGGAGTTGGCTGCGGCGTAATCGGTTTGGCCACCGTTGCCGAACCGTCCAGCCACGCTGGTGAAACAGCAGGCAAATTCAGGCACATCTCGCCCTGAAGCGTTCACGGCGGCCAGCAAGGCTCGCCACCCGTCGATTTTCACGCGAACCACGCGATCGAAGACATCGTAGTCTTTGTCGGCCACCAGTTTGGAATCTTCCAGACCTGCACCGTGAACAATGCCCGTGATGGGGCGTCCCAGCGACGCTCCGAGATCTTCAAGACCCTCCTGGTCCATGACATCAACCGAATGATAAGTGGCATGATTTCCTGTCTTTGCAATGGCATCCAGCGTGAGGTAAACGTCTCGACTTCGAGTGAAACGTTGCCATGCTCGGTTCCATTCCACCATGGTCACCTTGCCGTTCTCGCTGGCTTCGACCAAGCGCTCTCGCAGGGCGTTCTTTTCGTCGGTGAGTTGAGCGTCGGACCAGTCAATCCACGACGCTGTTGACTCAATCAGCGTCGAACGCCCGAGGAGTTCGAAACGTGCGCCCGCTTTCGGACTGGCTTGAGCGACACCAATGATTGAAGCCGCCGTTACGCCTGAACCGCCACCGGAGACCAACCACGTGTCCTCAGCGGTCAAGGGTTGAATCTCGTCCACCAAATCCTCAGCAAAGGCGACAAGGGCCCATCGACGGCCGCCGATGTCGAGCCCAATTTCCACTTCACCTGCGAGGCCAAAGAGGTCCTCCTCAATCCGCTCGGCCGCCGCTGCATCGTCAAGGATGAAGTCGGGGTGCAGGTCGAGGGCGCGACATCGAAGGTCTGGGCGCTCGAAGGCGTAGGATTTGGTTACCCCACTCGCAGCACATTGCAGTGCGTTGAACCGGTCTCCCTTGTTGCCATGTCGTCCGTCAAGTGCAGTCACCGAAGCGACGATTCCTGATGCATCGGACGGGAGTGTTCCACCGAGTTCCTTGAGCAATCCGAACCATCCGTGGGCGGCGAGCGCTATTTGCGAGGAGGGGTGAGCGTCTTCCATCCATTGTTCTGAGGCGAGTTTGAGGGGCGCCATGTGAACCAAACCCGCGAGTTGGACACCGCTCAGTTGTTCGGCAATCCAGGCAAGATGTTCAGGTTGCTCCGGGTCGGCTCGAAGGACGGTCCGACCGCCTTCGTCTTGACTGGAAGCATCACGGATGCGGCTTTCAAACCCGATCCGAACCGCTTTGAGGCCTCGAGCCTCCATGCGTTGACAGAAGGCCTCTGCGATGCCCCAGCCATCATCGGAGACGACCACGGTGCCCCTCGGTTGAATCGGTGCAGAAACGCCCGGGCAGGCCTCAATTTCAACCTGCCATCGTCGGGTGCCCTCGTGAGAGCTGACCGCCTTGGTTGGTGTGCTGGCGTCAATTACGGATTCAGTCGGGTCGGATGCGGTGGGTTTGGATGAAACCTCACCGCCCTGCATCTTGACGATGTAGGCCGTAAAGTGGTTCAGCGTGGGATGGTCGGCCAAAACGAAATCTTCGTCAACAGGAAGGGCGAAACGGTCCCGGATTTCTGCCATGATTTCGGCTTGTTTCACCGTATCAATGCCCAATTCGCCTTCGAGGTCTTGGTCCAACTCAATGAAGTCAGCTGGATAACCCGTGTGGTCGACCACCACCGAAATCAAAACGCCCTCAATGTCCGGATGGGTCCCTGACGTCGCTGCTGAAGGGGAAGGCGCGAGTGTTGCGGATGGTTCTGCAGGCGCAACGTGCTGGGGCGCAGGTGCTGGAGCGACCGTCTCGGTTGGAACGGGCGCACCACCGTCTTGCATGCGTTGGATGTAGCCAATCATGTGATTCAGTGTTGGATGGTCAGCGAGAACAAAGTCCTCGTCGAGGGGGAGACCGAACTTGTCACGGATGTCTGCCATGATTTCGGCTTGTTTTACCGTATCAATGCCCAACTCGCCTTCGAGGTCCTGGTCGAGTTCAATGAAGTCGGCAGGATACCCAGTGTGGTCAACCACCACCTCAACCACAGCAGCGGTCATCGCAGCGTCGTCAACGGGTGCTGAAGGAGCGGTTGTCGAGGCCGGTGCAGGAGAGGCAGCCACCGGTGCGGGTGCTTCCGGAGCAGGGTCTGATGTTGCCGGTGCCACAGGCGCTGCGTTCGAGGGCGCTGGCGCTTCACCGCCCGTCATGTGTTGGATGTAGCCGATCATGTGGTTGAGGGTTGGATAGTCGGCGAGGACGAAATCCTCGTCAACGGGTAAGTTGAATTTCTCACGAATGTCTGCCATGATTTCGGCTTGCTTCACCGTGTCAATCCCCAATTCACCTTCGAGGTCTTGGTCAAGTTCAACAAAGTCCGCTGGATAACCCGTATGCTGAACCACGACTTCAACCACCGTAGCGACCGTACCTTCGTCGTTGACGGTTGAGGCTGGTGCGGGCGCAGGAGCGGCTGGCGATGGGACCGGTGGAGTGGGTTCGGGCGCGGGGGCCGCTTGAGGTACAGGGGGCTCGGAGGTTGACGTAACCGAAGGCTTGCCTTCCCACGACTCGGTGATGGACCACGGTTCACCCTGGATGCCTCCGTGGAGGTTGTTTTCACCGTCAACATAGGCGACCAGTTTGTTCTGCAGCACCCGCATGACGACATCGTCGGTTCCCGCAAGGCCACGAGCCCAAGCCAACAACCTACCGCCGTCAATGCGGTCGCCATCAACGGGCCAACGTCGCATCAGAGACAACGCAATTTGAGAGCCAAATCCGGCCGCGAAGCGAAGACCGTATTCCAATTCGGGGTAGTCGCCTCCTGTTGAAAGATTCAGGTCGCCCAATTCAGGGTCCTTTTCCTTGTGATTGGCGATGGGTGGGATTCGCCGGGTTTTCAGACCGTAGAACATGCTCGCATCCTCGATGCCCACCGCCATCGGGTGCCCGGTGAACCCTTTCGTGTTGGCGATGACGAGACGATTGGTGGAGTCACCGAAGGTATCGCGCAGCGCCTTGACCTCGGATTGCGCCGAACCGCCTCGAGCGGGCGTGTAGGTTTCGTGAGAGAAAAAGACGGTATTGGGAGCCATGGCGTGGCGGTCAAGGCCCCAACGTCGCTCCATGTCGGTGATGAAGCCGTTCACGACCTGCCCGACGTGTTCAACGTCCAGCCGCGTACCGTGGTAGGCCGAGTTGGCCGTGGTGGAACCGAGGAATTCAGCGATGGGTTGTACACCACGTTGTTGCGCCTCTGAATGCCGTTCAACAACAAACGCCGCCGCACCCATGCCCAAAATTAGACCGTTTCGTCGTCGGTCAAACGGCAAGGCCGTTTCTTCAACCACGTTGTTTGTGGCCGCTGCACCTGAGGCTGCAAACCCACCTGCGATCCACTCCCAGAGGTCATCACCGGTCACGTCGTCACCGCTGATGATGACCACACGGTCCACACGCCCTGCATCCAACCAATCTTCCGCCACGCCGAAAGCGGCGGTAGCAGAGGCACATGCCAGATTGATGGTGGTGTTCGGCCCACGGATGCCCGTGTATTGGGCGAATTGTGAATGGCCCATGTTGAGCGTTTGGAACAGATAGCGACGGTCGAACCGCCCCTCACCGTCGTCGCCGTTGTGTTTGGCGTGCTTGGAAGCCATCTGCAAACCTGGGAAACATGATGAGAAGACGATGCCGGTACGTTCACGCTGAACTTGGGGCACCTGCCAGTTGCGAATCAAGCGCAATCCACCTTTCCCAATCTGCTCGACTGGGGTGAGCGGAATGCCAGCATCCCTCAGGGCCAAGAGCCCTGCTGCTACGGCAAGCTGAGTGCTGATGTCCCACGCCACGATGGCTTTCGGGTCAATGCCAAACTCTTCGGCCAGGTCAAAGGCGCCCTTGAGGCCCGCGAGTTGCGGTATATCGCCGAACACCGTCGCTTGGTCCATGTTGACCGAGCCGTCCCTGCCTTTGATGAGGCGGACGATGTTCTTGTCGAGCAACCGTTGCTTGTATTCATCGGAAACCTCACTGATGCACGTTTCACCACGAACAAGTTTCTCAAAGGCATCCTCTGAAAACACACGATCCATCCCTGGCAATCCAAGCGAGATTCCAGTGACCACGTACGGGTCAACATCCCGCTTCGAAGCAGGCTGAAGCATCGATACCGTCTGCACGGGAGCGGCCTTGAGGGTCGGTGGAGCCGACACGGGAGCCATGGGTGTCCACGAGGAAGGCGGCATGCGGACCCAACGAGCGAGGTCACCCGCCGTGACGGCGCCAGACCCGTCAAATTCAGCATCCGTTTGGGCCTCAGAAGCGATGGTGGACACGACGCTCTGCACCTCTTCGGGCGAGAGGCCGAGGCCGGTTGTCAACGAGACATGGCCGTGGCAGAACGATGCAGGGTAGCCGCTGAACCGAGCAATTCGGTCGCCAACGTACGCTTTGATGGCTTGGTCCCTTGCATAGTCCGTATCCATGGGACCTGATTGAACGGCCACAGGTGCCGGTGCAGCAGTGGATACGCCGCTTCCAGGCAGAGGGCGCGCTCGAGTGCGCAGCGACTCCAAGGCCGCCGTTGAAGTGGTCGGCGACATCGGTGATGCGGTGCGGGCCTCAACGGGCCCTGCCTTGAACGCATCCTGAAGGGCATCGGAATCCAAGGCCGGCCACGACGGTGGGCGACCTGCGAGCGCCAGTGCGCCAATCGCCGCCATGAAACTGGCAATTCCACCCTGCTTGGGATGGTTGGTCATGATGGGGACGTGAGGTTGGTCCTCGAGAATTTGCATCGCAAACATCGTCAAGGCTCGCTTTGGGCCCACCTCGATGAAAATACGTCCGCCCGCAGCGTACATCGTCTCAATTTGTTTGGTCCACTCGACCGATGAGGCCATTTGCGGTGCTAATTTTTCCAAGATCGCCGACTTTGAGTTTGACCCTTCAACGGGATAAAACGATCCGTCAACGTTCGCCGTGATGGGGACTTCTGGCCAGCGAATTTCCAAACCCTCCAAGAATCGGCGAAGCGGCTCGTTGGCGGGCGCAACGATGCGGGAATGGAAAGCGTGTGATGTTGCGAGGGCAACGCTTGAGAAGCCCTGTTCCTCAAACCTCGCCATGGCGGCCTTCACCGGTTCAGTCTCTCCAGCGATGACCGTCATCTTGGGGGAATTTTTGTTGGCCGCGATGACGTAGCCTTCGGTCGCCTCAAGCACGGCCTCAACCGCTTCATAAGGCGCAGTAACGCTGGCCATCAAGCCTTTGTCGTCAATCTCAACCGAACCCATCTCTGTTCCACGGGCTGCAGCGGCTCGCAGTGCGCCGTCCATGTCCAAAATACCCGACGACATGAGGGCTGCATACTCGCCAAGTGAATGGCCTGCGACCATGTCGGGCGTGTGGCCGTAGGATTGGAGGGTGCGTTCAATGGCCAAATCGGCCGTCAGCATCGCTGGCTGCGTGTACTCGGTTTGCTTCAGCTTGTGTTCCGCTTCCTTGAGTTCCTCTTTGTTGAGGGATGAGCGTAACACGAATCCCGAGAGGGTTTCACCTCCAAGCACGTCAACCATGGTCTCATCTGCTTGCGCCCACACATCCGAAGGGGCGGTGAAGCGTTGAACAAGGTCAGCGGTCATGCCAACGTATTGACTGCCTTGACCGGGGTACATGTGGACGGTTTTGGCCTTGTCAGGCATGGAGGGTTGATCGGTCACGAGAACGCCTTGCGCTTGCAAGAACCCCCATTTCTCTGAATCCATCATCGCCTGGCCAGCCAGCGTTTGCCGCTTGGCAAATTCCGCCCACGAGGTGGCGACCAGCGCCATTCGGAAGGCTTGGCTGGAATCAAACGAAGCACTGGCGGTTTGGAGCGCTTCAGACAACCGGCGTCCTCTTGGGTCATCATCAAACAGCGGCCCCTCAAAGTTCACAGCGGCGAGTTGTCCATGGAGGGCTTCGAGGCTGGTGTCGGAGAGGAGCAAGACGCCGCCTTCGATCGCTTTCAACGCTTCATGAGACAGGGTTGCAGGAAGGGAACCGTCGAAGATGGAGGGTGCTGAGGCGGTCGCTTGTCCGCTGTAGGCTGCCCAGCGTGCATCCCAATCCGAAGCCATGGGTACGTGGTAATCGGGCTCATAGCCCTCGAGTGCGATGTGGAAATTTGTGCCACCAAATCCGAATGCGGACACACCCGCACGGCGTGGATGTGAAGGTGGACGAGGCCATTCAAGAGGTGCTGTGGGCACGAAAAACGGAATGTTGGACCAGTCGACCGTCGGGTTCGGCTTCTCGAAATTGGCACTTGGGGGAATGGTTCGGTGGTGCAAAGCCATGACCGATTTCATAATGCCCGCAATGCCTGCCGCAGCCTTGAGGTGCCCGATTTGGGACTTGATGGACCCGACGGCGACGTTTCCAGTGCCCTCGACACCGGTCCACAAGCGAGAAAGGGTGGAAAGTTCCGTGGCGTCTCCAACCTTGGTGGACGTCCCGTGGGCTTCCACCAGTTCAACCGACGACGCAGGATATCCTGCTTGGCTGTATGCGCGGGCAATGGCCTGGATTTGACCCCGTTGGCTGGGAGCCGTGATGCCTTTGCCACGCCCGTCCGAGGAACCTCCAATGCCCCGAATGACGCTGAAGATTTCATCGTCATCTCGAATGGCGTCGCTCAGTCGTTTGAGCACCAAAACGCCTGCACCCTCGCCCATCACGAAACCGTTGGCTCGTGCATCAAAAGGCGAAGAGTGCGACGGCGAAAGCGCACCGATGGCGGAAAATTTCGCAAAGGTCGCAGGGTCCATGGTTCGGTCGGTGGCGCCCGCAAGCATGACGTCGACTTGTCGCGTCTGCAACAAACGACACGCATCCAACACAGCGGCCATCGACGAGGCGCAAGCGGCGTCCATGGCGTGATTGGGGCCTTGCAAATCCAACAGGTTGGCAACACGCCCCGATACGACGTTCGCCAACTCCCCGGGCATCGTGTCTTCATCAACGCGAGGCGTTCCTTCCAAGATTGACTCGGTAAAGGCATCGCTGTTGGCCTCGGGAAGGCCGTGCTGTTTTGCCAAGGATTCGGTATGGTGCGACCACACCCTGATGTTGGACAAGTTTCGATTTTCCCCGCCCAAGGCGTTGGCAAACACCACGCCGGTTCGACTGCGGTCGATATCGGCAGACTCGCCGTCGTAGCCTGCATGCTCAATGGCGTCGGCTGACACCGTCACCGCCCAAAGTTGGCAGGGATCAATTTGAGGGAGGGTCCCCGGAGGCTGCCGCCAGCGACGCCAATCAAATTCTGCATCGGAAACAAGAGCCCCAATTTTGGCATAGGTGAAGCCTTCCGTGTGTTCGCCCGGCCCGCCTTCTTTCCAAAAGTGGTTGATTGGACCAGGCCACCGGCCTTCGGGAAGCGGGCGAATGCTGACCTTGGCGTCGAGAATGTTTTGCCAAAAGGCATCGATATCGTCGGCATCGGGCATCAACGCCCCGAGTCCGATAACAGCGATGGGCTCAAAGGGACCTTGCTCAATCCCCTCGCACGGTTTACCATCTGCTGTGGTCAACGACATTTGAACACCTCAATTCATGATGCTCTCGGGCACCATCGTGATGGAATAACCTGCATCAACATACACGCACTGTCCAGTGACGCCCGCTGAAAGCGGGCTGGCAAGCCAAAGCGTTGCCCCAGCGACATCGTCCTGGCTGACGTTCCTCCGCAGAGGGGCATTGGCTTCCACATGGTCGAGGATTCGGTCAAAACCTGGGATGCCGCTGGCGGCAATGGTTCGAATCGGGCCCGATGAAATCGCGTTGACGCGATGGCCCTCTGGGCCGAGGTGGCACGCCAATTCTCGCGTCCAGCACTCAAGGGCTGCTTTGGCCATTGACATGATGCCGTAGCTTGGGACAAACCGATTTGAGGCCGCATAAGTGAGCGTGATGGTCGACGAGCCTGGGTTGAGATAAGGAAGCGCGTGCTTGAGGCACCGTTGAAGGGAATTGGCCGAGATGGTCATCGCCGTGTTGATGTCGTCGTCTTCAACAAAGAGAATCGGACGGTCAAAGCAAGAGCGTGGTGCAAAGCCGATGGCGTGAATGAGAATGTCGGCTTTTTTGCCCGGGTGCTCGGCGGCAAAGGCCGTGAAAAATTCCTGCGTGGTGGCGTCCGAAGCGACATCAAGGGGGTAAAACCCTCCAATAGCGGGCAACTCGTCCTTGAGCTTGAACACTCGGCTCATGAATCGCTTTTGGTACCCCAGATAGAGGGTGACGCCCGCGGCGGCCAATTGCTTGCAAATCGCCCAAGCGATGGAGTCTTCGCTCGCCACTCCGAAGACAAAGGCCGTTTTTCCTTCAAGTCCAAGCATGAAAAACCTCCTTGGGGATTAGGTGTAGTCCCCTACACCAAGCCTTTGAGTGTTGCCTATGAAATCGTGTCACATCGGCTGAGTTCACGACCCATATCCGGAGGCCACGACCAAGACTCAAAGGTCAGCAAAAACATCGTCGAAGTCGTCATCGTCGTCTTCGGAAAACAAGTCGTCGAGTTCTGAAAGATCCAAATCGTCAAGATCGTCCACATCCTCGGGTTCATCATCGACTTCCACAGGAGGCACGTACATTGGCTGGGAATTGGCTCGACGACGCAGGGTTCGTGCGAGCGCGACGACGAAAATCAGACCAAAGAGAACAGCAGCACCGATGCTGCCGTACATGACCAGGGTGTCCTTGTCAACCTCTTCAAGACCGCCCCCAAGCCCCCCAGCCGTGTTGCTGGCTTCAAGTTGAATCGAAATGCTGCTCTCGCTCATGGGCGCTTGGTCATCGTTCTCACTGGCGGCCTGGAAGGTTACTTGGAACCGTTCATCCGCGGCAACCTCTGAAGGTGCTCTGATGGTCAATTCTCGAACGGTCGAGATGCCATCTTCGGCAACGTCCTCGGCGACAAAGGTGCCAGCAGGGAAGGTAAAGCCTGCTTCTTCGAGTTCAGCAGCGTTGGTGATGGTCACCTGAATTTTGTCGTCGTCGTTCCCGTTGTTTTGGAACTGGAAGGAAATTTTCGTATCGTCGCCACCGCTCAAGGTGCGAGTGCTCTTGTCGGAAATTTCCAAATCGACCATGCCAAAGGTGGCGATGTTGAGGTCGCCGCTCACCGTGGCGTTTGAGGAAAGGGCTTCGGGCCAGTCGAGCATGGCGACGTTGGTCACCGTTGCAACGAGCGTGAAGTCATAGGAGAGTTCGGAGGACAAACGGGTTTGACCGTTGAAGGTGACGGTGAAGTCTTCTTCCTCATCTGGACCGAGGTCAAAGGTGTCCTCACCCAGCATCATGTCAACTTCAATGCCGTCCCATTCTTTCTCCACGCTGATGGATTCTTGGAAGGAAGAGGGGTTCTTCACCGTGCACGTGATTTCAACCACGGGGTCGTTCAATGGATGAACGTCCATCTCCGGTTGCTTTTCCTCGCAGTCGATTTCGACCCCCGGGGCCGTTGGAACCTGTGCGGTGGCGAGAGGAGCAAAACTGCAGAGCATCAGCGCCATGACCATCATGCCCCAGCGGCGCGTAGACAGCATGGCCCTCACGGAGGTTCCTGTTGATTCTCTTTCATCAATGTGATGGGGAGATGTCGTCCAACCACCGAGATTCCAACCATGCGACCTTAGTCACCGTAAACCAAGGATGGAAGTTCACTGTGCGTGTTCCACATGACCTCCTCGTCCACTCCTGCGGCGAGCAATTGTTGGGTTCGTTTTGGAACGGTTTTTGGGCCCAAAACAGCGCCAGGTCGTCTCGGGTCGTCCATGTAATCGGTTTCAAGGAAAAAGCCGGTTTTGGCCATGCGGTGGGTCTCAATCAATCGCTCGAGCGCCCCTTTTCCGCAGAGAACGCTGGGGGTCAAACCGTGGGTGTTTTCCTCTCGAACATCGGGTGGGGAATAGTGGCGTACCAATTTCTGCAAATCCATCCCCTGTCGAAGCGCTCGGCGTGCTAAATCGGGATAGGTCTCCTCGCTTTCTCCTTCAACATGAAGTTGGAGCGGTAGACCTTCCTGCGCCGCCAAGTGCAACGTCTCGTCCAGAAGGTCGTTGGAAAGGTCCCAAATTTCATCCGAAACGGGCCAGTGCGGACGCCCAACCTCACCAATGGCGTGGGCTTGTCCTTCGTGAACGAAATCAAGAGCAGCTTGTATGGAATGGCGATAATTCTCCACCGCCCGCTCTTTTCCGTCCTCGCCCTCTTGCGAAACCCAGCGTTCAAACTGATGAGCAAACGCAGCAGGATGGGGCCCAAGCACAACACGAACACCGAGCCCGACCTTTTCGCGAACGGATTGTGCCATGCCCAACGTATCTGCATAGGCGGCCCGATGGCCTTCCAAGGTTTCAGGCGGAGCCGAGAAATCGGGGCAGTGCACCAAGACGAGGTCGGTCCCACCTACCCGCTGAAAATCACGGGCAGCGTCAAGGAACAAGCCCTGACGATTGAGGTGAAAGTGGTTGTCCAAGATCGGACCGTCATAGACCATGAGGCTCCCTCAAATTCGGTCGACGAAGATGCCTTTGTCGCTGAACACTCCGTTCCAGTAAACCGCCGCCATGGCGACCATGTTTGGATGACGGGCATCCGCAACGATGCATTTGCCGTTGGGCCATATCTGGACCGTCAGGCTGTGGCGAGCGTCCGTGAGCGTGGTGCAACCAAGACGGGCGTCGTATTCTGCTGTACCCGATGCGAGGGTGGCCGGAATGGCCTCGAGGTTGACCGCTCGGTCAAATTGAAACGAAACAACCACGGGACCCATCTCGGCAACCAAACCGCTGTCGTCCATGCCCATGCGAAGCAGAAGTTCCTTTGCAGCAGCACGAGCGGCCTCAATGCGATGCGTGCCGTGAACCACAATGCGCCCTTCTTCGTCAACGACCAAGGTCGCTCGGGGACGATCCATGGCTTTGATGACCACGCCGCTGTTTCGTTGGCCTCCAACTTCCGAAACAACGCGCTCGTGGTCGAGAGGCGTGGGGCACACAAAACGAACGAGTTGGTTTTCAACACGAACATCGATTGAACCGGTGGCCATTTCACTCCTCCTCCGTGTTGATGGGGTCGGTCAATGTTGATGAAATCTCCTCAGGTGCAGGTCGTGCGTTCAAAGCCTCAAGCAAAGCCGACCGATGTGGAAGGTGAGCAACCAAAAGCAGCGTAGCGTCTGGGCCTTCGGTCTTACGCAGCGCTGCAAGGGCTCCTCGTATCCTCGCTGCGTAGCGAGCGTTCCTCCGCTTGGCCAGTACAGGTGTGCTGAGCCACTCTGAAAGTTCCCACCAGGCTGCCGCCAAAACGCTGGCCGTGGCGTAATCCACCGATTGACCCTTTGGAGGCGGTTGGGCGTTGAAGAGGTGGTGTTTGACGCTCTTTTTCCAACGCTTACCCACCCGAATCATGCCCAGTAATTTCTTCCAGTGGGACACCGCACGAGCCTCTTGCGTCAAGTAGTCCCCCCAGTCTTCGTCATCGGCCAAGGGTTCGATGAAAAACACCGAACGTCCGTGCCGGTCGGCGATACGCTGGAGGCGACGTGGCTCGGGGTCGGGAAAGCGCCCCCCCTGAAGATTTTCGAGCGTGGAAATTCCTTCGATGTACTTCCCAAAAGCGCCTCCTGAAAGCAGTGCGTGGGTCATGTTCACGCCTTGAGATTCAGCCTCGTCAGCCTCTTCTTGCACCCAAAGGTCGACGACATCAGGGGATTCGAGCAGCGCAAGACCGTGCCACGAGATACGTGGCCGCATGGCGTTGGGATAGACCACCGTGGGCATGGTTCCGTGAACGACCACGGTACCGCCGTCCGGGTCTTCCCAGACCGCATCGGTCCATCCCTCGGAAGGCATGGATTCCACTCACTGGTTGTTGACCCAATCTTGGAGCGCCTCAACGGTCCATCCTTGGTCAAAGTAGCCTTGAATTTCCTGTTGGGTCCATTGTGGGAAGGTTTCCATGGCTCTTGCCATTTCGGGGTCAACGCCTGCGGGAATTTCTGCGAGCACCTTGGATTCGCCGTAGCTCACCTCGTCCTCATCGTCGTCTTCGTATTCGTCTTCCAGCATGGATGAACCGCCACCGCCTCGGCGGGCGAGAACGAAGACGAGGGTGCCGAGCACGCCGATAACGGCGACGAGAATCACGACGATGAGCAGCAGGCTTCCGGAATCTTCCTCGGCCTGCACCTTCACGTTGAACACGTCAGCCCACTGGTTCTGGGACCCGTCGTAGATGCTCTCGCTGGTGCCGTTCAGACTGATGACATAGTACATGCCCGTGGTCTGGGCGGCAAACGGTGCGAGGGTGACCTCGACCCAGTCGCTCACTTCTTGAATACCAAGTTCGGGCGTAGAAACCGTGTCTTCAACCACCGGCGTTCCGCTGTCGGTGACCGACTTGATCACCAACTCGGCGACGCCCGCCATGGAACCGGTGTTCTTGACCTTGATGCGGAGTTTCATGCTCTCTCCGACCCTCGGGTCATCGCTGAGCAACACGTCTTGAATCTCAAAGGTGGCTTTTTCCTCGATGAAGGTGTATTCCGACTTGTGCTGTGCCTGACCGGAGAAGATGGACAAAACCGAGCCGTCTTCTTGTGGACCGCCGCCCAAACGCACCGTTGAACCGGCCGAGTCGGCACCGGAAACCCAGAACATCAGCGTGGGTTGCTGGAGCTCGTTCACCTCAGCATCAAAGACTCGGGGTTCGGCGTCTGAAAGCGGCCAGAGGTCAAGACAGGTTGAAGTGGCCAAGTAACCGCCGCTGAGCGTGCTCAACGAAAGCGGTGCTGACGACGGTTCAAAGCCGAAGTATTCGGCGTACTCTGACCATGGCGTGTAGTCGATGGTGTTGCTGTAGAACATCCAGTTGACCTGAAGGTCACCCGGGAACATCGCTTCTTGTTCCTTGATTTGAACCTGAATGTCAACGCAGTGGTAGTTGGCCGTCGACAGCGTGTTCTTGATGATTCGATCTTCGGAACCGGTTGGCAATGCGCCCTTTTCTGCGAGCCACGTGTTGGGAAGAACCTCGGGTGGTGTTCGGTCAACTTTCAGCGAAAACTCGCCACAACCGTAAGAGGTCGACGTGGCACACAAAGCCGGCGTGAAGTCTTCCGCACCTGCTGGCAGATTGATGAGTTGGTAAGTGTAGGTGTATTCGTTGGTGAAGACAGGTGCGGTGATGTTGATGTCAAACACGCCACCGGTGAAGGTGTGCGTGATGGTCTCACCTGGCGTTGCAATGTAGCCCTTGTTGAAGTCCTCAGCGGCGTCTTGTCGAACGATTTCCATCGTCAATTCGATTTCAGGATTGATGTAGACGCTGTCGTAAATACCCTCTCGGAAGGCGAACTGGCCGGTGAACTGAACGGTGTCACCTGCGAAGATGAACCCTTGACGCACGTCGCTCGTGAACGGTTCACTCACGTCTTCAAACATCGGCGTGACCATCTTGTTGTTCACTTCATCCGTTCGGAAGTCAAGTTGCATGCCGTCGCTGTAGCGCCAAATCTGAATGTAGCGGCCGGGCACACCGGAGAGCATGGTGTAGAGCGGGTTGTCAAGGTCCTGCATCTGGAGTTTGGGCTCGATGTCCTTTCCGTCCATGCCAACAATACCCCAGTCGATACGAATGGGGATGTTGAGGATGAAGTCCGACTCAAACGGGTCGATGAGGGCCGTGTTGTCCATCGTGAGCATGGTGGGCACAACATCACCGTCGTAGACGATTTCGATGTGCGGGCTGTCGGTCCATGCCGTTTGGTTTCGAGGGAAGTACCACACCGTCATGCCGTCGCCTGTTTTGTCGAGGTTGACTTGGAAGAAATCAACGTCTCGCCAGCCGTTGTCATCGCTGGCTTCGAGAATGAGGTGGTAGGTGTTGCCAGCGTACATCGTCTGGTTCCACGTACCGTCCCATTGCATCTCGTTGGAATTGAGGAAACCGTTGCCCTTTGAATCCTCAATGAAGAAATTACGGATGACCGGCGTCTTGGACGACATGGACACGTAGGTGACCTGGTCGTTGTCGAATCCTGGGCCACCACCGTCAATCGGATTGCCTGCAAGGTCGTAGCCTTCAATCCAAATGGAGACCTTTCCTTCCAATCCTTCGTTGGCGTAATCGTTGTATTCACCCGAGTAGTTGGCCGTTGGCGCCTCACCGTCGCCGTTGAGGGTGACGGTGATGTATTCGTCTGCATCGGGAAGGCCGTCGCTGTTGGTGTCGTGGTCGTGCTCAACCCAAAGATGCATGTCCAACGTGGCCGGTGGGCTTGGCAAGTCTTGGCTTGACATGCGGATTTTTTGGCTTGTTTGTGGCACCACCCAGGTGTCATCGAGCAAGGTTCGCCAGTTGGAGTCAACGTTGGCGTCGGTGCCCGGACTCAACACCTGCATGTCGAGCAAATTCGGCTCGTAAGTATCGATGGTGATGTCGAACGGAATGGCGCAGGTCTCGTCAGGGTTGTACTGCGACGGCGGACAAAGCAGGTCGCCACCTTCGTAGCCGCGCACGGCGAACCGGTACGTCTCGCTGCCAGCTGCATTACCGAGGTCAATGTTCCAGTTGAAGTCGCCACCGATGACGCCCGAGCGGTTCGCAACCTCTTCCCATTCCACGGTGATGTTGCCGTCGGTGGTGTTGACGTGCTTCAATTCCAACACGAGGAAATAGGCGCTTGGATCGGGGGCTTCGTTGAGGTCCTGAAGTCTGATTTCTCCGATGAGATTGATGTCCTGTCCCGATTCAGCGTTGGTCAGCGATTGTGTAGCTCCGATGCTGTTTTGGAGTTCAAACATGGTGATGCCGGCATCGTTCTCAACGGCGTTTCCAACCGTTGGGTCGAGCAGGACGGCATCGGGCAAGCCGTTGACGCCACTGGTCGTGGTCAATCCAGCGTACATTCGGACTGCTTCCGTGTCATCCCAAGTAGGGTTGACTCGGAAATGCCAGGTGATTTCCTTGCCGTTGGCGACATCGGCCACCGATGAAGTGGATTCAAGTTGGACGTAATTGTTCTCGTCGCTGGCCTCGGAGAACGACATAAAGTCGCTCCAAGCGAACTTGATGTAGCCGGAATCGGCCTCAAACGTCAGCCATGCCTCGGAAAGGGCAGCACCTGTGAGCGGGTCAACGGTGTGGGTGGTCACAACTTCGTAGATGTCGCCGTTCGGATAGAGGCCGACGGGGTTGTTGGTCAGCGCAAGCGTGTTCGCATAGCCGGTGCTGGTGGAGACGCTCAAGTCGCTGAAGGAGACGCCGCCGCCCGAATCCGAATAGACAGCAACGGGTACGCTGGCGGTTGCGCCGCCCGTCCACAAGGCAACGCCCTGATTGAGTTCAATGTCAAGGCCGTCAGCTGCGTTGAGCGTGGTTTCATAGTCGTAAACGATGTCCAAATCCACGAAGTCGATGGAGGTGCCCGATGAAGCGTTGGGTGAGTCCACCATGAAGCGGAACATCACCCAGTAGCGGCCAAACTCATCTTGGTGAGTTCCAGCGACCGACGGATTGGTCAGGAGCGCATTGAGGGCGTTCTTGAAATCAAACGGCGTCGTGAGCATCTCTTGAACCAGCGTGGTGGCGTTGGGCATGTCGCCCAGCACTTGGGATTGTGAACCGGCCATGAGGGTCAGTTCGAACCCTTCAGCAGGATCGCTGTTGGAGCGCACAGAAATTTGGTCCAAACCAAAGTCTGCAGCACGAACATCAGCGCCTTCGGGAAGAAGGAAGAAACCGCCCGTGGCTTGTCCGTTCACGCCGAGGGTCAAGGTTGCCTTGTCAGCGGCGTAGTTTACGCCGTCGACGGTGCCGGAGACAAAGGTCGTCTGCCGCCCGAACATATCGAAGGCTGGCTCGGTGAATCCGTAGTCGATGTCGCCATCATCAGCGACGTCAATTCGGAGATTGGAGGCGTGGTGGCCAAATTCGAGGTCGAACCAAATGCCGCCCACGTCGCACGGTCCTTGGTAGGACGTGACGGCGTTGAACCCAAAGATGGGGTCGTCAAAGACGGTCTGGACGCCGTCTTCAACCGAAACGCTGGAAGTCTGGCCCGTGGGTGTGATTTCAATCGATGGCGATTCCGAACAATCGTCCTGAATCATCGGTGTCACCGCCGTGATGGGTTTGCTGAACTTGCTGCGCTCAAGCGTGGAGGCGTAAGCATCACGTTTGATTTCTGGAATGTAAATCATGGGTTCGCCGCCGCCCATCGTTTGCCAGATACCCCCGTCGATCTGCATTGGGCCGAAGGCGGTGAAATTGAAGCCTGTGCCAACACGAGTACCGATGCTGAACCCGTGCAAAACGGGCGTGGAAAGGCGGTCTGGACCGGAATCAAAGTTGAACTTGAGGTTCACCGAACGGTACTGTTGGGAGTCAATATCCCACAACTCAATGACATCACCTGAAAGGCCCGTCATGGGGTTACCGCTCTTGTCGTTGATGACGTTGTTGTTGGTGTCAAGAACGTCCACCGTCAGGGTGGCGGTCAGCGAGGTTTCTGCTTCCAAGGCCAACACGCCGTAGCCGTTGGGGTGGTTTTCTCCGCCAAGTGCATTGGGCGTCATGCTGCGAACCGTCATGCTCGCTCGCTGCGGGAGAAGGTCGCCAAGGCGGAAGTTGTCGACGTACCAGCCCGACATGTTATCGTCGATGTTCATGGCGGCGCTGCCGGTGTGATGCATGACGAAGCGGATTTGAACGTACTCGTCGATGTAGTCGGTCAAGTCAACGGCGACGTTGGCCCAGCCCGATGGGTTTTGAGCGGTGACCGAGGTGCCGGCGAGGCCCCATCCCCACTGGGTCTGACCCGAACTCTGGTCGTAGTACTGGAGACCACCACAGTTGGAGGTGATCTTGGAATCCCAGTTGGAACCCGTACCTCCACCCAAAGCGTAGTTGGTGCTCATCACGACACCGGTACTGTTGGCTTGGTCAATGGGCACGTAATCAAAGGCAGAATTGTCGGGAGGGAAGCCTGGGTTGGGTGAAGAACGAATTTGGAGATAGGCGCAATCACGGAACCGCACGGAGTTGGGTTGAGAGCCCGTGGACGTCTCGAGGTTCCACCACGAATCGAAGAAGGCCGTTTTGCTCTTGAGCAGCGGGTCAACGAAGAGTTCGGTGCTGGTCATGCCGAGCACGAAGGGCATGTAGGAGGGAGGGGTGTTTCCGTCGGAGTTGTCGTCCGTGTAGTTGGTGTCGGCCAGGTTGGTTCCCCAGCACTCTTGCCCAGAGGAACATCCTGCGGGGATGTCGGAAGCCGAGAGCGAACCGTGTTCCCAACCCACGCCGCTCGAGGGCATGTTGGCCGGGTCGGTGGAGTCGTAAAATCCGCCGTTTGTTCCTTCAAAGTCGGTCAGGAAGCCCTCGGAAATCAAAGATACAGGTGTGGCTTCGGTGCCGTCTTCGTATTGGAAGAGGGATTCGTCTGAGAACTCCGTCAGCTGATTGTTGTACAGAGGGTTCCAAACTCGCTGCGTGGTATCCAAGTCGATACGAGACTGATGGCCGTGTTCAACAGCGTGGGTGTGCACCTTCATCGTCGCTCCCGTCACCGTTTCGCCATCGGGAAGCTCAATCGCTCCGTCAACGAGATTTTGCAAATCATTACCGTCTCGGATTTCAACATCGACGCTTTCGTCGCCGTTGGCGAATGTGGTCACATTGGCCGAAGCAAAGGGGGCGAGAAGCATCAACAACACGAGGAATAGCGGCTTTGTTTTTCGGTGTGGTTCGTTTGACATGGTGTCACCTGCACATCGGCGAGGGTTTCTCCCCCTAAAATCTCGTCGCTTATCGGACTCGGTCCCTTTTTACGTCCCAATCGGGAAGAAGAATGAACATGAGTTATGAGGGTGAAGCGTGTGGAACCATCATGGAGCCTTATTCCACCGAGCCGGTGACCCTCATTGAGGAGGTCTTTCCACAAGACACCAACGCCTACAACACCCTGTTTGGAGGACGCTTGCTGTCACTCATGGACAAGGCTGGCGGAATCGCCTGTGCAAAATTTGCTCATCGAGAATTCGTAACCATTTCCATTGACACCTTGACGTTCATCGCTCCAGCACGGCAAGGCGACCTGCTGGAGGTGACCGGTCAAATCGTCTACACCAGCAGCCGTACAGCGTGCACAAAGGTAACCGCCTACACGATGAGCAAGGCCACGTGGGAGAAGAACATCATTTGCGAAGGTTACTTCTTCTTCGTCGCGATTGATTCAAACATGCAGGCCATTCCCATTCCTCAATTCACGCCAAAAACCGATGATGAACAAGAAGAATGGGAGAAGGCGAAAGCCATCCGCAACAACATGCTGGCTCAGAAAGCCAAGCGAGACGCTTGAGCACCCATTGCTTCTTCAAGCGCAGCCAACTCGGCGGGCCATGGTCGTGTTGAACATCGCCGTCATCGCATCGGATGAACTCGCAAGGGACATCGCAAAACCAGCCGACCAAAGAGATGTTCACACCTATGTTCACAAAGAAAACGGGCCCGATGGAGCCCGCATTCTGTCGCTGATACGCCCTGCGAAATATCCTGAACGTCTGCCTCCGTTCCTTAACGCACTGTCAACCTCGCAAGCGGGCATCATCGAAGTGACGGGAATTGATGCCTCGCTCGGAGAGGTGTTGGTTGCCTTTGCAAGCGCCGGCATTCAGCGCGGGCTTGCCGTGATCAATCCTGCCGATGGAGGATGGATCGACGAAGATCAGGTCAAGATGCTGTTCAAGCAGGCTGGCCTTGCTTCATGGACCTTTGAGCACAACGACGGCGTTCATCTGAGAGAGCGCATGTATGCGCTCATGGACGAGATTCAAAGCGTCCTCGAGGCCAACGCCAACGCACCTCTCGTGCTTCCCGTGGACCAGCACTTCAACGTCAAAGGCATCGGACTGGTGGCCATCGGATACGTGCAGTCCGGCCGAGTCAGCGTTCACGACGAGGTGCTTCTCCTACCTGCCAACGGCACGGGTAACGCCAAATCTTTGCAGGTCATGGACGACGATGTTGATGTGGCTTCGGCAGGAGACAGGGTTGGTCTCGCCCTTCGCAACACCAAAGAAGAGCACCTGACGGGCAACACCATCATCGTTCATCCACCCGTTGAAGACAAGCGAGCCAACGTCTCGACACCGATGGCCCTTGACCAACACGGTCGTTCGTTGGTCGAACTTGCCACCTCGCCGTTCCAAAAGCGAGTGCTTGCTCCTGGCGATGTGATTCATGCAAGCGTGGACCTGCAGTTTGTGGTCGGGCGCGTCGTTGAAGTGAACGGGAGCGCGCTCACCGTGGACTGGGAGCATCCCTTGTTCATCCGAAAGGATGCCCCCCCAAGCGTACTCATCGCTCAATTGGACTCCAAACCCCGCATCATGGGCTCAGCCGTGCTCACCGTCGTGAATGTGTGACGGCGTTCGGATGCGACGTTGGTTTTGCGGGGGCCAACTCGGGCGTTTGGCGGTGGTTTGATAACCTCAAACATGTGGCTCGGACATGGGATGCGCGAAATTGGGCAGGGGACTGCACCAACCAGCGAGACGGACAAGGAAACCTTCCAGTCCCTCCGGTTGGCAGAACCATCAGAACGGGTGAAAATCACCTTGGATGAGCGCATGCTGAGCATTGAAGGGAAGCGAAACGCCACCGTCGACATGCGACTGAATGCGATTGTAACCATGAAACACCACTCCACCAATTTGATTCCAACCTGGTTGATTCTTCTTGGATTCGCACTGATTTGGATCGGTTATCGCGTCATGGTCCCGTCGGCCTACAAGATGGCCTTCATCAGCGTCGGTGTTGCCGTTGTTGCTGCTCGATTTCTCACCAAGAAGCCCACACTCACCATTCAAACATCATCCGGAGACGCACATGTGCTCTACGGTGGCGAGCGAGCGCTCAATCGTTTGAGTTTCATGTTCAACCACCTCGCCAACAACAAAAGCATGGCCGAGGTGAGGGCGAAACTCCAAGCGATTGAGCATGAATTGGACGGCGGTTGGCGTGAAGTCGAGGTCCTTCCTGCCCCCGTATTGCCCACCGTGCTCGATGTCCCTCAAGCCGTGAACCTCTTTCTATCCGACGAGCGAGAGGACGTGGAACAAACCCCCGTTTCTGAGCCAACTCCCGACTGGATGCCGACCAACGAACCGGAACCGATGTACGCTACCCCAGTGGTTGGTTTCATCCCCAGTTTCCCGTCGGTGGGCGCTTCGTCTGAACCTCCTACCTATCCACCCGACCATCGACCTGCTCCACTCCCCCATCCCGTGTTGATTCCAGCTCCTCCCATGCACCAGGCCGGATACAACCAAGATCAGCCCTCCTTCTTCCCTTCCTTCGTCAATCGGGACGGAGCCCATATCCCCGGCCGAAGGGAAGAGCATGTCCCCGAAGAGGAACATGAGGAGATGGCCCTCGATGCTGAATTGTTTGAGGCTCTCGACGATGCGATTGAGACGGAGGCAAACTCCTTCGAGATTCCGACGGTTGCCCCTCAACCTCAGCGTGAAACACTGCTGAAGCCAAAAACACCCAAATCCATTGAGGACAGCCCGTTCAAACCACGCCGAATCCAAACCCTCCATCCAAAGAGCAGACGGCGTACAGGATTCATTTCTCGACTTCGAGAGACCTCGAGCGGGATCCTTGAACGAACCTCAAGCATAGGTCGCCCGCGTCCTTTTTCCACCTCTGAGACAACGGGTGCGCTGCGAGAACAAGCGGCAGATGCAGCTTCCCAATCCACACCGCAAGTCCATCAGTCACTCTCTCGGGAACGGGGCGGCGTGCTACCAGCAGAAGAGACCGAGCGGCTGCGGCTGCGAAGCGAACGCTTACTGGCGGCTGCAGCAGAACTTCAAGCGACCGAAGAGGGAGCCTTGGAATCGCTTTCCTTTGGCGACCTTCGGGCCAGCAGCAGCGACGATGAGGTCAACGTTCCTCGATTGGATGAAGATTGATTCAGTGGCCAAGCATCCGTTTGTAGGTTTGCAGACGCTGGTCAAACACGTCGCCCTCAAGCCCGCGGAGCGCCGTCGTTCCAAAGGCTTCGAGCGTGAAGCTGGCCATGACGGTGGCCATCATCAAGCCTTGACGTAACTCATCCACCGTGAGCGGGCCTGAGCCAGAGGCAAGATGAGCCGCCAGGGCTCCTGCGAAGGTATCACCGCAACCCGTCGGGTCAACGACGTCGGATGTCGGAACCGCAGGGAGGGCGAGAAGTTCCCCGTCGTGCAGGGCCAGGACCCCGTGCTCACCACGCTTCACAATGAGCGTGCTCGTGCTCGTTTGTTGGGCGAGCATGTGCATGGCCCGAACCAAATTCTCATCTTCTGAAAGCATTCTTGCCTCACCGTCGTTGATGATGATCAAATCCACGGCTTGCATGACGTCCAGCAGGGCAGGCTTTGCAATCGTGATCCACAGATTCATTGAATCGAGCATGGTCAACCGAGCTGCCTGTGTTTGTTGGAGGACGCTTTGCTGAAGTGCAGGGTGAAGGTTGGCACAAAACACAACGTTGGGTTGATGCCACGCCGCTGGGACTGAGGGTTGGAAGTGCTCAAAGACGTTCAGATGGGTCGCTTTTGTTTCGGCTTCAGCCATGGCCCCGTGGTAGGCACCCTCCCATCGGAACGTCTCGCCTGCAGCCGTTTCAAGCCCCTCGAGGTCGAGGCCTGCATCAGCGAGGATGTTGCGGTCATGGTCGGCAAAATCTTCCCCGACCACGCCGACCAAGCCGGTTTCCTGGCCCGTCATCTTTCGCTGCAAAAATCGACAGGACAAACCTCCGTAGGTGGCCGAACCTCCAAGCGCCCGTTCCACGGAACCCTCGGGAGAAGCAACGGAGTCGTAGGCGATGCTGCCAACAATAAGGACACCCATGAACATCACGCCTCAACCAAGCAGTTCTTGGTGCATGTCAATGTACTGAATGGTGATGTCACCGTTGTTGAAATCTTCCTCGTCCATGATGCGGCGATGCAGCGGAATCAGGTGCTCCACGCCCGTGATCATGGTCTCATCCAGCGCCGTTTTCATTCGACGAACGGCATCTTCACGGTCCCGGCCCCAGACCAAGAGTTTCGCAAGCAGAGAGTCGAAACAGCCAGGCATCTCGTAGCCTGGGTGGGCATGGGTGTCGCAGCGAATGCCGAAGCCGCTGGGGAAATGGCACTCCCACAGACGCCCCGGGCTCGGGACAAACTCTCGGGGGTCCTCGGCGTTGAGGCGGCATTGAATGGCATGACCTCGCCACGTGATGTCGTCTTGCTTCATCGGAAGCGCTTCGCCTTGTGCGACACGAATGCCAAGCTCGACGAGGTTGTGGCCCGTGATGAGTTCGGTGACGGTGTGCTCAACTTGGACACGGGGATTCACTTCGAGGAAGTAAAAATCGCCGTTGGCGTCTCGGAGGAATTCAAAGGTGGCGAGCCCCTTGTATCCCACCGACTCTGCACCCTTGCACACCAGGGCTCCAATTTCGGCCCGCTTCTCATCGGTCAACCACGGACCTTCTTCGACGAGTTTCTGGTGCCGGCGTTGAATGGAACAGAAGCGCTCACCAAAATGGATGGCGTTCTTGCCGTCGGCGAGGACTTGGAACTCCACGTGTTGTGCTCCTTGGATGTACTTCTCGACGAAGACGCGTTCATCGCCAAACGCCGATTTTGCACGGGATTGACACAGTTTCAGAGCACTCTCAAATTCGTCGGCTTTTTGCACGATTTGCATCCCGATGCCTCCGCCGCCTGCAGCCGCTTTGATGATGACTGGATAGCCGATTTCATCGGCGAGGGCACTGGCGACATCCGCACTGGCGATGGGTTCTGACGAACCCTTTGCCGTCGGGAGGCCAGCCGCTTCCATTGCGGCTCGAGCCTCAATTTTATCGCCAAGCAGCGTGATCACGCCCGAGGCTGGGCCAATGAAGGTGATGCCCTCTTCTTCAAGGCGTGCGACGAACGCCGCGTTCTCCGCCAAAAAACCGTAACCAGGGTGGACAGCGTCGCATTCGAGCTCCTTGGCGGCTTGGACCACGGCTTCAATGTCCAAGTAGGAATCCAGTGGATTGGCTCGATAGTGAGGATAGGCAATGTCCGCCATCTGTACGGGAAGCGACAAACGGTCCTCTCGACCGTGAATGATGGCGGCCTCAATGCCCATGTCTCGAAGGGTTCGCAGGATACGAAGAGCGATTTCGCCGCGGTTGGCAATCAGGACGCGCTTGAAGCCCATGAGATTGTCTCAGCCGAGTCAATCTATGAGCAAAGCGGTTCGAGAACGAGAAGTTCACGCGATGGGCCACCTCGTTTCACAGCGTCCATCACTGGACAGAAGGGGCTTCTTCTGGAGGATAGACGTCCCATGGTTTCGTCCCACGGCGCCGAAACATGGACTTGCGCATCGAACGGAGGAGACTCCTTGTGAACCTCAACGAACGTCGGATGGACTGGAACGGGTGAAGCACGTACCACACCGGGTTTCGCCAACCTTTGAAGGGATGACGTAATTGGCGTAGAATGCCGTCAGGAATCGGTTCGTTGACCCCGTAGGATTGCGGTCGCCGGTCCTTTGGCATGAAATAGGTCCCAAACAGTTGGTCCCAAAACGGAAGGAACGTGGAGTAGTTCGTCCATATGGCGTCCCGTTCGTTGGTGTGATGCCAGTGATGGAATTCGGGCGTAATGATGAGGCGGTGCAACCACTTCATGCGCCACCTCACGTTTGCATGAAGGAAGAGACCCAAGATGAGTTGAGCTGCTGCGAGGGCCCCTGTCAGTTCGAAGGAAAAGCCCGCAGTGACAAGGAACACGAAGGCAGGCGCGAGGATGGTCCCGTCAAGAGGGTGAGCACGGAATCCACTGGCCCAGTCCAGGTGCTCGGTCGAATGGTGAATGGCGTGGAATTTCCACAGAACGGGAATCTCATGGTAGAAGCGGTGCGTCCAGTAGACCAGCATGTCAAACAGAAGAAAGCCAACCACAGGCAAATAGGCGGCTGGTATCTTGGCGACGTAGGGTGCCAGCAGCAGACCCGGGACCCAAGCGAGACTGAGCAGGCCGATGAGGATGGCCACAAAGCCTGTGAGCAAACCCATGAGCGGTGAGGCGAGGGCGTAGCCGACATCCGTGTCGAGGTGAGGTCGCCTGACTTTTTGCCCTCGATGACGAGGAAACAGTTTCTCAAACGGCACCACGAGCACAAAGAGCAAGAGAACAATCACGATGCCTTCGGTTGAAATCATCAAGGCGAGGGCAATCAGCCCTAAGGTCACCAGACGAAGGAGCATGGAAATCAATCGTGCTTTGATGCCGATGCTTTCCTCTTCCATGCCACCGAATGTTGGCATCATGTTTTGAGGGCTTGGCTGTGATGTGTGCCGAGGTGACACGTCCCAACACAGGCAAAGATTGTTCAGTACACATCACGCAAGTAGCGCTTTTCTTCACGCATCATCGTTTTCTCAATGAAATGCGTTGCGTCGTCTTCCGACATGCCGCCGTGGTCGATGGCGATTTGAATCAATGCCCGGTGAACGTCTTTGGCCATGTATTGCTTATCACCGCAAATGTAGAAGTAAGCGCCACGCTCAAACCACTCCCAAACTTCAGCCCCGTGCTCCTTAAGTCGGTGTTGAACGTAGATTTTCTCTTCTTGGTCTCGGGACCAAGCGGTGGTGAAGCGCCAGAGGTGGCCTTCGTCGATCCACGATTCAATTTCGTCCTTGTAGTAGAACTCGGTCTTAGCGGACTGGTCGCCGAAGAACAGCCAGTTCTTGCCCGAGCCGCCGTCATGAACACGCTGTTCCATGAAGGCTCGGAACGGTGCAATTCCAGTACCGGGGCCAACCATGATGATGTCCGTGTCTTTGTCCTCGGGGAGAACGAACGACTTGGTCGGAGACATGAAGACGCCAATCGGGGCACCGGAAGTGTCGATTTCATCGGCCATGAACTGAGTGCACAGACCACCGCGGGCTCGACCGTTGTATTCGAAGCGGACAATCCCGACGGTCAATTCTACGAAACCGGGGTGGGCGTCGTGAGACGAGGCGATGGAATAGAGGCGAGGTTTGAGGCGGTCGGCGAGTTCAAGGAATTCTTCGGGTGAATACTTCACGTCAAATTCTCGCATGATGTCAACGTAGTCTCGGGTCCAGAGGTAGTCTTCGATGGCTTTGGTGTCTGCCGTGATGGCTTCAACCTGTGCTGCGGGGTCATCAGAGGGCACCGAGGGGCGAAGAGAAGGGGGGATTTGCTGGTCCTCTGAGGCCGACCACGACGAATCGTTGCGGGTTCGGGAAACCATGCTCATCGAGATGTTCATGCCGCTCTTGACCACTTTATCAGCGAGGGATTGAACGAATTTTTTGTTGGCCATGTGGACTTCGAAATCCTTCTTGAGCGCCTCGTAAAGACTGCGCTCGCCGTTGTGTGTGGACACCGCAGCGTCTCGGTCCCAGCCCTGCACCTCAAGCAGTTCTTCAACGATGTGAGGTGGGTTTTCGGCGAGAACGCCAAGCGCATCGCCGACCTTGTAATCCATCCCAGAATCGCCAAGAGCAAAGACGACGTGTCGAGTCTCTTTGCGAGAGCCCTCGCCGTTGAGGATGAAATTTTCCGTAATTTTCGTCATGTAGGGATTCTTTGCGGACCAATCAGCCATCTCCTCACCTCGTCCAAACGTGGGACAGTTTTCGCACTCAAGGTCGCTATATCATCGTTGGTATCCTTTCACATCACACCGCTCATCCGAGGCGACCGATGAGAACAAGAAGCAGCATCTGTTCCCGATGGCATGGTCCACCGCATTGAGATGTTAGGGACGGGCAACGCCTTTCTTCCCCACGGAAGGCACCACTCCTTTGCGCTCTTCGGGCAGCACCACATCATCGATGCCCCCCCCACTGCACTCGCCGGCCTTCGCCGAAAGGGCATTGATGTCTCCTCTGTTCAAACGGTGTTCATTACACACGTCCACGGAGACCATGTCTTCGGATTCCCGTTCCTTCTTCTGGAACGAAAATACATCTCAGACCGAGAAGGGCAGCAACCGCTGAAGGTTGTCGGAACGCCCTTCGTCAAAGAGCGCCTCACGCAACTCTGCAGGTTGGCCTTCCCTGGGTCCTTGGACAGCATGCTTGACCGCATCACCTGGGTGATGGAAGATGAAGGGGCGCTTGATGACGGTTGGCGATGGGAGCGGTTTGAAGTCCATCATGAAGATGCTGTTGAGCCCCACGGCTACCGCTTTGAACATGAAGACGGAGCTTCGTTTGTCCACAGCGGAGACTCGGGGCCTTGCGAACCGCTGTATGAAGCCATCGAACGCTCCCACCTGGCGGTCTTGGAGATGGGATTTCCAGATTGGGTGCCGTCAACGCATCATCACAAACCGATGGACGTGGCCGCGCTCGCTGCCCGCTGCTCAACGCCGCTTGGGATCACGCACACCTACATTGACGACGAAAGCCCGTTTCCAAAATTACTCGATGATGCGGCACCGGATTTCCCCAGGCATGTGGTTCTCCTTCGAGACGGCGATGCCATGATTTGGACCGGTGAGGCTTGGAAATTTGAGTGATCGCCTCGGGCAAAATCAATGCTTGAGAATGTTCATTTTTCATTTCGCGGTCTCCCTTTATAGTCTAAAGTGAGGAGTGCATTGTTCATCAAAACCACACCTTCCATCGGTCGTGGTGGACAGGCATATAAGGGGGACTCGGACTCACCAGCAACATGGCGTTGAGTCTGCTGATGACTCCCTCGTCAACGGTATAAATAGGGAGGTGAATTTTGATGGAAACCAACATCTTTGACAAATTCATTTCCCAAAAAACCCTCTTCAAAAACAAAGAACACCTTCGCCACAATTACAGGCCAAGAAACCTCCCTCACCGGGAGGAAGAGATTGAGAAAATCTCCTACAACTTGTGGGAGGCCCTCAAAGGACACATCCCCAGCAACATGACGTTGTACGGAGTTACGGGCGCCGGCAAGACCGCCGTCACGGACTACGTCTGTCATCACCTCAAGGCCAAGGGCGAAACCATGAACCGTCAGGTTGAGTCCATCATGGTGAATTGCCGCCAAATTGACACGCAATACCGTGTACTCAGCCACATTGGAAATTCATTGCTTGAGGACTTTGAAAACGACGAAATTCCCTTCACGGGTTGGCCAACCGACCGTGTGTTCAACGAACTGATTCGCAGGATGGACCGTCGAGGTGGGGTGTTCGTCATCGTTCTCGACGAAATTGACCATTTGGTCCGAAAAGCCGGTGATGATCTCCTTTACAATCTCACCAACATGAATTCCTCACTCAAATCCGCTCGAGCCTGCGTTATTGGCATTTCAAACGACCTCAAATTTACCGATTTCCTCGACCCTCGGGTTCGCTCCCGTCTCGGACAACTCGATGTGCTCTTCCGCCCTTACGACGCAGAGCAATTGCAGAACATCTTGCGCCAACGTGCTCAAGAAGGGCTTGACGCAGAGGCCATTGGACCCGGCGTCATTGAATTGTGTGCCGCTCTCGCTGCCCAGGAGCACGGTGACGCTCGCTGTGCACTCGACCTGCTTCGCATCTCTGCGGAGAAGGCCGAGCAATTTGGCGAGAAGGTCGTCAATCAAAGCCACGTTCGAATCGCCCAAAGCCAGATTGAATCGGATCAGATGACGCCCGTCATCGCCTCGCTCCCAAGCCAACAAAAGTTGGTCCTGGCGGCCATCTTGCTCAACGAGCAAAACGGGCTCCGCAACGTACAGACGGGACAAGTGTACGACATTTACCGACAAGCCTGTCGGCACGTCCGACAAAATCCGCTCACCCAACGCAGAATTTCGGGATTGATATCCAACCTCGACATGTTGGGATTGATCACCGCTCGCGTGGTCAGCAAAGGCCGCGGTGGGCGGTCAAAGGAAATCAATTCCTGCATTCCAAAAGACGTTGACGCCCGAGAGATCATGTCGGCCGCTGAAGATGAAATGCGGGCGGTCTTCAACTCAAGTTATCACCATCAAACATCCCTTTGAGGCGAGCGTTGTCTCAAACGGTGGCTCGGTTCGGTGTGCTTAAATGCAGTTCGCCAGTCGGCGTGAGCATGAGCGACGACGAGTCCAGCCAAGTGATGGACGGGAATGTGCCCGTTTACGCCTCCGCCATGGTCTTCCTTGGCGTTTGGGGACTGGTTCTTGCCGCATTGAACATGTTCAGCATGGCCCACCCGACCTACCATGTGTCTTGGGGAGGTCTTCTGACCTTCGAAGCCACCAACGCTGCCTTTGGAGAAGCAAAGGACGGATTCCACTTTGAAGTGCTCGGCGACACCGTCTTCATCGCAGGATGCCTCGGCCTTATCGCCTTCGGGGCTCGGTCCGTGAACGAACGCCACTCCATGGCCGACTGGGCCAAGGGTTTGCTCATCAACGACACCTGGCCTGCCCTCAACGACCCAGGTCTTGGTGGCGGACAGCGCACCCTGGCCGCCTGGTGCATGGTGCTTGGCTTGGCGTTCTACCTTTACTTCGGCATCAGCCACAGTGGATGGATTGACGTCGGCGTTTACTCGGTCTTCATTGCATTGATGGCGTCTGGAATTGCCCTCAATCATGCCAGCCGCGTTCCACCTGGCGATGACAAAATTGACTGAAGTCGCTACCGCTTGTGGCCGTTGCGCCCTAACAACGCATCGAGGCAACCCAAAAACAAGCCTTGCCAAAGCGCCACACTCCATCGGAACGTGAGCCGTCGAACGCCAAGCATGGCGATGAACCTGTTGTCCTGAGTTGAACGCATGACCTCTCGGTTCACCACGCCCAGCCGCCCTCGCCAGAGGAGGATTTCGTGGAGGGCAAGCAGGAGAAGTGAAACGAGCAGTACCCGACCCTCCCAACGATTGAGTGCAGAGGTATCAAACGCGACCTCGCCCGTCCAGTATCCCCAAAGAAACGGCACGCCTGCAACCAAAATGCCCAACCAGATTGGAAGGAGGCACAAAACCATGGTTGAGCTCCCTAAAAAGTCGAAACCAGGGCCTCGCCGCCGATGTTTTGGGTGGTGACGAACAATGCGCAGGTGTGCTCGTGCGTCCCGACGACGTTTGGCCAAAAAATGGGCAGAGCCCGTCTCAGGGACGTGCTTGACCAGCGCGTCCCGAGCGTAGACAATGGTCCCTCCCGCTTCGATCAGCCGGAGACTGACTTCCATGTCCTCTGCGTGATACCATGACGGGTCAAATCCTCCAACATCGAGAAGGGCTTGTCTGTGGAACATCGAGCACGGGCCGTTGGCGAGGCTGGTGCGCCGAGGGCGTGCACGGTATTTTGCCGCGATTTCCACCGAACGGAGTCGACTCACCAAATCGTTGGCCTGTTCAAACACCGTACGACCGGTGATGGCCACCACATGTTCCTCTTCTGAAACAGGTTGGATGTGCGCCACCATGTTGGCCACCCAATCGGGCTCTGGCCGAACATCAATATCGGTAATCGCCACCCATTCGCCTTTGGCATGCTCGACCGCCCATTGGCGCCCAGCGGACAGTCCCAGTGGTGGCTGGTGATGAACGCGGAGCGGGAACCCGCGTTCACCGTCAGGGTCGTGGTAAGCATCCAAAAGTTCCTCAGCACCATCGGTTGACCCGTCGTTGACCACGAGAAGTTCAATCGACGGATGGGTCTGATTGAGCAGCGCATCCAAACACCCTGAAATCCAGTGAGCGCCGTCGCGGACGCAAACAGAAACGGAGACCATCGGTCCCGTCATTCAAACCACCTCGAACAGTTCGAGCAGACGACGGCACCGAGCCTTCGTTTCGAGGCTGCTCTGCTGAACCACGACACCAACGCCCGGCTGTCCGTAAAGCACGACGGCGTGGAGGGGAACATGCAGGTGTATGAAAAGCGGAGCCAAATCCTCTTCCCCGTCGACAACAACCACCGTTGGCTGTTCAAGCGTGACGGCCGTGGTGATGGCCTCGTTGAGTTCAGGGGTGAGAACCCCCGGAGGATTGCTCGCCTCCAGCACATGAGAAAAGGCGTTGAGGTTGACTCGGTCTTCATCCGGCAACGCTTCACGTTTGGTTTGTCCGTCGACAAAACCAATGTCAGGAACAACATCGAGGTTCAACAGCGTTGAGACGGTCACGTCGCCTACGGCGATGAGGATGCTCTGCGACGTGTCGATGTCTTCGAGCGCAGCCAGCATCGCCACCTCCGGAGAGGTTTCGGGCCCTTTGTAGAGGGCCCCCATCGGCGTTTTGAGTTCGGGCTCGGCTCGTGGGTGCATGCGTAGGATTTGGCCCTCCCATGCTTCTGAAAACCAGGGGTGTCCTTCCTCGTCAACTGCTCCGTTTCGTATGCGGGATGAACTGATGATGTGGCCGTTGATGTCCTTCATGTGAGCGACTTCAATGATGTGCAGAGGCGCCAATCCGCTCGCAGAACGTTTGTCGTTGATGCGCTCGCACTCTGCCTTGGTCTCCGGTGTTGCAACGATGCAATCCGCAGACGGGTGGGAAGGAGCTGGGCCATGAAGATCGGTCAACTGATGGACGGATACCCTCGTTGGGGCATTCACCTCAATCCAGTTCAACAATTCATCGCGCCGAGTTTCAAAGGATTGCATGTTCACCGATTTTTGGTCGGCCATAACGTCGCTCGTGACATGAATTTCAACGCGCTCAGCCGAACGGCACGCTGCGTCCAAGAGCAATCGATGCCCAGCGTGGAGCCGATCAAACGTGCCGCCGACCAAACAAAGTTGGAACTGCGGAGACACTCCCATGCTGGTGGCTTGGTCCAACGGCCTTTGAGTTCATCGCCAAAAAGCGAACGCAAATCGCTTGTTCAGCATACTGTGCCCCAACACCTAACGGCCTTGTTCACAGTTTCCTCCGAGGCCTGACCCTCGGTGTCGGGGCGTGCTGTCCGGTAAGGTGGTTGTCTTGTGTTCATTCTTGCGTCGCACAAGGACCCATAACCCACCGATGGTTTACCGCATTTGCACCGGAAGTCACTCCCCGAAGGGTCGTCCCAGTCTTCGATTGCGGCCGTACACATGGTGTCAGACGTCATTGCTCGTTTCACAGTCGCTCAGCCTGATGTTGCAGGTACGGTAGTCCGTCCTCCTGACGACTCCTAATCAATTCATCGGCCATCGTTGACCCAGTAGGCGAAGCTTCTGGCGAACAAAAGTGCGCCAACCTCTGCATCACCAATGGAAAGAACCTCTGAACCAAAACGAGGCCAGTCCTCGACGGGACGAACCAACCATCCACCGTACGGGTGTGTTTTGAGTTGCGGAACCTGAAGGTTTTGTTCGTGCGCATACACCATTTCGTAGAGGTCTTTGAGGGGCTGGGTCTCGTCAACATCTTCGAGAAGATTGGCCCCAATGAGGTGCTCGGTTGACAATGTGAATCCTGGATGATGGGAGTCTAGACCTGGATATCCACTCTTTTCGCCAACTGGCCTCGCACACTGAGCCAGCCACGAACACGCAAAGGATTCCAGCCATTGACGGCCTGCATGACTCCCCAATTGAATGGCCAACCATTGATTTGCGTAGGTCGCCCACCAACGGTGAGGAAGCAATTCCATCAGCATCCTTTGCGTTTCAACAAGCCATGGTTCTCGCTGACGGGCGATGTTGAGACCCTTCGCCCACGCATGCAAAAGTGTGCCACGGGGTTGTTCCAGAGCGATGGTGACCCATGCATCAATCAGCTCCTGATGAGCACCGAGGCGAACATCAAGAGGAGAGATCACGGATTCCAAGACCTCTTTTTCCAGCACGGGATCGGCAAACCATACCTCGGTCGCCTCGTGGAAGGTGGCTTGATGGTCGCTTCGCGAAAACTCAAGCGAGCAGAGGATGCATGCGGCGAAGACCGAACGGTTTGATGATGCCTTTTTCAATTCGTTGCGCCAGTGAAGAACATCTCCTGAATCCGTTGCTGAAGCGGCTTGAATTCGGAGGAGCGCCAAACGCTTCCATCCATCGCTCGCTCCAGCCATGGCGAGCGGGAGATGCTCCAGTGGGAGGTCGTCAACGGACAGCAAATCCACCCACCCCTCGGGCAGTCGAGCACGAAGCCGAAGCCAACGATTGGGGCGTTCTTCTGGAGGCGATACGATCCACGAAGCAAGAGGGTCGCTGAACTCCCACATGTTGGCTCGAGCCTCGTCGCCCAACGGATAGGAATCCAAAGCCTCAATCAATCTCAATCCCGTTTCGCCTTGTGGCATTGCTTCTGTGAAGGGGGTCGTCGTGAGCATTGCTTGACGTTCCAGCAGTTCTCGTGCACTCTTTGGGACATTTATCACGTCGTCAACGTTCACTTGAAACGCTGATGTTGCGGACGTTAAATCCACACGAAGTGCTGTGCTGCGGCCCATACGAGCCACAACCGTGCCCATTTCATCCCCGTCGTGCAATGAGGGATGATTCACGTCATGAACACCTCCAGGTCCTCGGCGAGAGACAAAAGCCCTGCACAGCGGGTGTTCAAGCAGACGCTGAAGCCTCGAATCTGAAATGCGTTCAAAAGGCCAATCTATGACAAAAGGCACCCGAGCATGCTCGAGAACATGCTCGAGTAGAGCATGCCCGCCCTTGACCGACATCCCATACATATCGGTGTACTTTTCGAGGGCGCTCTCACCGTTCCACACGACCTGTCCAAAGTCCATCAGTATGTCCCGCTCAAGCGAGGAAGGAGAGGTGGCAGTACTTTTTCCAAGGCCCGCTTTCAGTCCTTGATACAGTTCCTCAATTCGTTGGGGGTTCATTCGCGGATGTTTTTGCATCAACCAGTGCCTGAGGACCGTGAAGGGCAAAGTGCGCTGTTTCAGGGCGTGTCGGTCACCCATCTCGAGACCTTCTCGCCCCAGTGATTGAAGCAACAATGAACGATTGAGTGCAGAAGAGAGGTGAGCCCTTAACCCCCGCTGCGGAGCAAACCCATGGTTCGTCCCTGATACGACCCCGACCTCAATGTCCCCAGGTTGAAGACGGTGTGGAGGGGAAGAGGCTGCATCCAGTGAGAAACGTTGACCTTCAACAAGACGTCCCTCGCCATGACGTTCAAACACTTCACCTCGAACGAGGCCAATCCGTTGCACTTCGGGTTCAAAATCTGCAAGGGTGTTGTTTCGTTGGGGTGGAGCTTGACTTGGATGTCCGCCATCAAGGTCGTACCAGCGAACGTTCCGTTTCGGGGCAAGCACCCAAACCCCCCCTGTGTTTCCACTGGACTTTTCATGGTCGGACAACACCGGGTCGGGAATGAAGATGAGGGAGGATTCGGGAGATTCTGTATAAGCAACCAACACGTTGTTTTCATCAGCGTGAAGGACCATCGGCTGGCGGTGAGCTCGGAGTTCCTCGGCGTACTGCATCATTTTGGCCACCGAATCCTCCGTGAGTCGCTGGACGCCAAGTTGGCTGAGGAACATGGGTGCGTTTCGTAAACCACCCGTTTCGTCCCGAGTGATGAGGCCAGCATCCCTCAATTGTCGACACGCCAGTGAGGCATGCGGCATTCTCATTCCAAACTGATTCGCAAGTTCGGAAACCGTCGATGGCCCGCCACGCAACCACGATAGGATCTTGCGATGAGCAACCGAGCGAATGGAGCGAGAAGACATTACAGGTCACCTTTCTTCTCCCGAGGTATTTTACCCGATGTCAGATGCCCATAAAAGTCATTTGTTTGTTTCATTTAGTTATATATTTCCACTGGAACTGTGAAAAATAACTTACTTGGAGGGGGCCCAGTGTGAGAAATACACCTATATTTTATCATCAAACGTAACCAAATCGTCGGCGAAGGGAGGAACCATTATATCAGCAGCCTCGCTCCTGTAAAGTAGCGGCAAATCTCAGATGACACCGCATCCAAAACGACAGGAGGGACCAAACATGAAAACAACACGCATCCGTGAAAAAATCAAGAAATTCTTAGGCGACCGACCACGAAACACTGCAGAAATTCTGGAGTACATCAACAGCACGATGCGCCACGGTACCACCAGCCAGCAACTTGGCAACGTGCTCTCCAAAGACAAGGACATTGTCAAGGTCGGCTACATCAAGCGATCCGGCATTCTCTCCGGTGGCTACGACATCTGCGAATGGGCCACCCGTACCTGGGTTTCCGAGAACTGCCCAGAGTGGGTCGAGGGAACACCCATCATCGTTGACAGTGAAGGCAACTTCATGACCAACGCAAATGAGAAGCTCTGATACGGCATCCATTGCGTATTCTCGGCAGACCCCTCCTGTGGGTCACATGCTTTTGTCCCGCATCAACATGGTCACGGACTTTTCCCCGTGATGCAGGACACCGACTTCCTCAAAGTGAAAACGGTGATGAAATCGCATCGAACCGGGATTGGGCGGTTCCAAGTTCACTTCTGCCGCAACGGGCACCTGCATGTCGGCGGCATGGGCAATGACCCTTTCGTAGAGCAAGGAACCGATGCCCTGACCACGATGCTGAGGGTGGACGGCGATTCGGTCAACGTAAATGAAGGCCTGAAATCTCTGGTTAAACCAAGCGTAATTGAGGCTCCCATAACGTGTTCCTGGCGAGAGACAGATCACGAATCCGACCAATTCGTCGTTATCGAACGCTCCTTGAGAAAATTCGGAAAGGGTGAGCAGCGCCAGTATTTCGTTTTGGGTGACTTGACCGGTCCCCGGCAGTCCGTCTTCATTGATGGCCCATATGGACGAAACATCGTCGTGCGACAACGCTCGTATGTCCATGCAATACGGTTTGCAAGGCGGTTAATGGGGCGTACGGTTCCAACGACCTGGCTTTCGTGCCAGGAGGTGCGTGCTCAGCGACCTTCGAAAATGGCCATGGCCTTGTCAACCGACGCGCCCTTGCAGATGATGGCATGGGAGGCTGCAGCCATACGAACCGCTTCTTCAGTTTCCTTTTGGTGAATGTTTCGACCCGTTGCAGCGCCTCGGCAACCCGAGACGTTCATCTGGTCGTGAAGGCGTTGCAGGAATTCACGGGGAGGCAAGGAGCCTCCGCCCGAACAGATGATGCCCGTACGACCCGCAGCCTCAACGGCTATTTTGAGGGATTCCGGTTGCGTCATCCCCTCGAAGGCCTTCGGATAGTTGACCTTGGCGAAATCGGCACCGATGCAACTGGCCACACCTGCAGCCCCTGAGATGAGTTGCGGATCCTTTTCATCAGCGACGGCTTGTCCTCGAGGGTACATCCACACCACTGAAATCATGCCGAGTTCGTGCGCTTGGCGAATAAAGTGTGCGGCCTCTGTGAGCATTTCATGTTCGTATTCACTGCCGATGTAGACGGTGTAGCCAATGCCCACCACGTTGATGCCGTTGTGAACCAGCGACATGACGTCGTCCATGTCCCAAAGCGCCTGGCTGATGGGGTCACGCTGTGCGGTCTTGACCAGGTGAGATTTGGAATTCAGCTTGACGAGATACGGAATGTCAGGGTAATCTCGAGCGTATTGTGCAATCAAGCCGCACTGGCCCGCAAGAACACCGATGGTGCCCTCTGCATGAGCTCGCGCTCCAATTTCAAACAGATGACCCGGGTCGTTGGACGAAAGGGGGATGGCCTTACCGCCATCGTAGAAGTCATCGTTCAAGTGCTCGATTTTCTGGTCGCAAGCGAAGAGGTTCATGGAACCGGTGCCGGCCGTGGCGGCGTGCATGTTGTCGAGGTACGTCTCGATCAGTTCGTCAGGAACATCGGCTGGAACGTTGATTTCGCTCATGGATATCACGTCGTCAATCACTCGCCGGTGAAGTTGGCGACACGCTTCTCAACATAAGCGGCGATGCCTTCCTTGGCGTCGCTGCTGTTGAAGAGCGCTGCTTGGAGTTCTCGCTCGAGGGCCAAGTGGTACTCAAAGGGAATTTCAGGGCCGGTCTGACAGGAACGCTTGATGTTGCCAACGGCCTTGACGGCCTTGTTGGGCAGGGTGAACTGGCTGCACCAGTCGAGAATGTCCCGGCGGAAATCATCGGCGTCGCCTTCCCAGATGTGATTGATGAGGTTGCAGGCGTGGGCGTCCTCGAAGGACATCAGTTCGCCAGTGACCATCATTTCGAGGGCCTTGGCTTTCCCGATGAGGCGAGTCAAGCGAGCGGTACCGCCGGTACCTGCGAGCACACCGAGGTTGATCTCCGGCAATCCGACCTTGCCCGAGTTCTTTCGTGCAATGCGGATGTCGGCCGCCATGGCGATTTCGAGTCCACCACCAACGGCGTGTCCGTTGATGGCACAGACAACGAGTTTGGAGGTCTGCTCAAGGCGAGAGAGGGTCTCGTTGGCGTGGAGACAGAAGTTGTACTTGAAGCCGGGACTGACGCTGTTCAGCATTTGAATGGAAGCACCTGCTGAGAAAAAGGAAGCACCGTTTCCGGTCAGGACGATGCAGGTGACGCTGTCGTCAAAGCGTGCACGGACGATGGCTTCGTCAATGTCTCGCATCATGCCGTGGGTGTAGGTGTTGGGTGAGCGGTCGTTTGGCCCCTCAAGCGGCGCACCGGCCGAGTCGGACGTCAGTTCAATCACGGCAATACCGTTCTCGGTGACGCCGTAGTTGACAAGGCGGTTGGGCATCGGTTCAAGTTTCAATCCGTAGAGGTCGCTCATGCCTTGACCGACAGGGGTTGGCATTAAGAAGAAATCGCTGTGTTTTCTTGCTCTGCGCCATCGCTTTCCTTGTCATCGGCGAAGGAAACATGACCGCCCCCTCGGCGTACGGTGTTCCACTGGTCGCCAACAGCTTGTGCGGCCGGAGACGGTTGCCAGACATCCCGCTTCAGGGCGGGTCGGAACGGAAGTCGTCGAACGCCCCTTCCGTGGGCTTTAGGGTCGCTGACCAGCATGAACGGACTCACGGCTCGGTACAGGAGACGCTTGAAGAGGGTGGGGCGGAAGAGTTTCCCGATCCAAATCAGACCGTCGCCCCGTTTCTTCTGGTCCTTCATCCAGGCCTTGCACATTCGTTTGAACGTCCGGTCTCCAACACGGTTCATCAGCCAGCGGTTGGCCACACTGGTTCGCACGTAGGGCATCAGATGCTTTCGAACGTCCTGTTCGTAATCACCCTGCCCGAGAATGTCCTTTGCAGCGAGGACGCCCGACCAGACGGCCATTCGCATGCCAAAGCCCCACATGAAATCCTGCAGGCCGCCGGATTCGCCGACGTAATAACGGCCGTCTTGCTTGTAATTTCGATTGATGGTAAAGTCGCCCTTTCCACCGACGCGCTTGATCGGTTGTCGGTTGAGGTTCGGATAGTGGGCCTCGTACCAAGCGATGGTTTCGTTGAGGAAGCGTTCTGATTTACGCTGTTTGCGCCACAAACAGGTGCAGATGAGTCCAACCCCGTCAATGATGATGAGGTAGGAGTAGGACCCGGGCGCTAATTTGTCGTTCAATTGAAACCCGATGTGGTTGGGGTGGTCCGTGCGAAAGATCTCACCGTACGCAACGGCAGAGGTGCCTTTGGGGCCGCAGGCAATGATGGTGCAGTCCTCTTCCTTGACCCTCGACTTGTAGTGAATGTGCACACCCGCTTCAATCGCCTGCCGCTTGAAACCTTGGTCGATGGTGTGGTCGGACGTGCCACGTTCCACGATGCGGTAGGCAGCACCGTCGGTGTAGGCCTGCGTGATTTCATCATCGGGGTGAATCAAATCCACCGTGTCAAACGAGGTCGCTTTGAACGTGGATGCATCCAACCCCCAGGCGTTGAGTTGTTCAAAAAAATCAACGTCCATGCTCCAATTTTCAAGGGCTTGAAAGTCACCGTCAAACCGGGCGCCTGAGTCTTCTCGTATGTCATGGACGTGAACTTCTCTGCCGGCCTTCGCCAGAAGGATGGCGGCAGCCAAACCCGACAATCCTGCACCCATGACGTGAATGGGTTTGGATGCGTCAGAGGCATCGGCCATGCATGGCCATGGAGGCGTGAGGTTTGAATGATGTGCTTCTCTCGTTGGGCCCATGACGGGCTTTGTGTTGGTGGAAGAGGCACCTGATGTTCTTCGCCCGGACACGCTGCGAAGTCGATTGAACACCGAAGGGTGTGGTGCTGTTGTCAGTTTTGTCGGGCTCACTCGAGAAACCGAAGGCGAGGCCGACGTGCTCCGTTTGGAGTTTGACGCATGGCAGGACAAATTAACGCCGGTGCTCAAAGATTTGGCAGAACAAGCCATTCAGAACTTTGGGGTCCTGGCGGTTGCGATGGCACATCGGACCGGTTCTGTGGGACCGCAGGAGCCCATTGTCGCCATCCACGTCGGCAGCCCTCATCGAAAAGAGGCCTTCCGAGCCTGCGAGTGGTTGATTGACGAATTGAAGATGCAAGCACCCATATGGAAGAAAGAGGTCACCTCCGAAGGGGAGACCTGGAAGGAGGGATTGGGTTGAGCGAGAAATCCATCGAAGGCATCGTCAACATCGGAACGAAACCCGTGGTCGAACGACGTGCGACGGCGCAAGGCCGACTCGTGCTGCAAACCGCAACCAAGACGGCGATCGTAAGCGGTGAAGTCTCCAAGGGCGATGTATTGGAAGCCTCGACCATTGCCGCCATCCAAGCGGTAAAGGAAACGCCACGCATCGTGCCCCACTGCCACCCCATCCCTCTCGAAGGCACGGACGTAAACTGGCGATGGAACGGCAACGATCTGTGGTGCACGGTCACCGTTTCGGCGCACTACAAAACAGGAATTGAGATGGAAGCCCTCACCGGAGTGGCTGCGGGCCTGCTGTGCGCCTTTGACATGGTCAAATCCCTGGAAAAGGACAGCGAGGGTCAATACCCTGCCGCTCGCATCACCGACCTGGAAGTGGTTGAGAAATTCAAGGGGAACTGAACCGTTGTATTGATGGCGCTCCCGCGTTTCCAAGCGTTCATGGGCCTCACCACCGACCTCGCACATCATTTCCTTGAGGCCGTGGACCAAGCCGCCATCGCCAGTGCGGCATGGCGCGGAAAAGGCGACAAAAACGCAGCTGACGACGCTGCCGTTGAAGCGATGCGCCGAACCTTTGACAACGTGCCGTTTGACGGTCGAGTCGCCATTGGCGAAGGAGAACGCGACGACGCACCCATGCTCTACATCGGCGAGGAACTCGGCTCGATGATCGGCGTTGCAGGTGCACCTCGCATCGACATCGCCGTTGACCCGTTGGAATGCACCAACAATTGTGCCGACGACCAGCCCAATTCCATTGCCGTCCTCGCAGCCGCACCGCGAGGTACCCTCCTCCACGCACCGGATTGCTACATGGACAAGTTGGCGACAGGCCCTGCACTCGCTGAGCACGTTTCCCTTGACGGCGGCGTGGCTTACAACATCGAGCAAGCCATGCACGTGCTTGATTGCGAGGCGAGTGAGGTGCGCATCGTGGCCCTTGACCGCGAGCGCCACCACGACCTCTTCAAGGACATTCGGAACACGGGTGCACAACTTCACCTCCTGGGTGATGGCGATGTATCTGGAGCCATATGGGCTGCCAAAGAGGACGGCCCGTTTGACATGTTGATGGGCATCGGAGCGGCACCCGAAGGCGTGATTTCCGCCACGGCCATACTCGGTCTTGGCGGTATGTTCGAAGGCCGGCTCGTGTTTCGTTCGGACGAAGAAGAAAAGAGGGCAGAAACGATGGTCAACGACGATCTGACCCGCTTGTGGAAAGCCAGCGACCTTTGCCAGAGCGAGGACGCCATTTTCGCTGCGGCTGGCGTGTGCGACGGCTACCTCCCCGGTGTCACCATCGACGGCGGATTCACCACCACCCACAACGAACTCATCGACGTCTCGACGAAGTCCGTGGTTCGCTCGGAAAAGCGCCGTCCTGCATGAAACGATGAGGCACCAGCATGGCACAACAGCTGCGGATTGATGTGCGCCTCCCACAAGGGCACTGGGCAGGAGACGTGACCCGAAACCATCCATCCGCCACGCTCCGCATTGAGCAGCACATGCCCCTCAGCAAAGGGCGAGGGACCGCCCGCTGTTGGTCAAATGAAGACCTGCATCAAACCGTTCGGGACCACCACGGCATTGACCAGTGCACCCATCCCGAAGACGGTCGGTTCTCGGTTGATATCTCAGCGGGAGGTGGCGGCTTTTTGCGACCGTTGGTTGACCTCGGCGTGGTACCTCGTACCCCCTTTGAAGTGCGCGATGGCTGGGTTGAATGGACGGTGGAGGGGAGCAGAGAAACGATGAGAGAGTTGGTCAACCGGTTTCGCACCGACGAAATACCGCACCGTTTGCTCTCCACGAGGAGTACAGGTACAAAGCTGCTCACGCCGCGCCAGCGAGAAGTCTTCGAAGTGGCCTCAAGAGAAGGTTACTGGGACGTGCCGCGACGCATCAATTTGACCGAGTTGGCCGCCTTGCTCAACGTGGCAAAATCCACGCTCTCAAATCAGCTCCAACGCATTGAGTCTGCGGTGTTCCATGCCTTTACCGAAGAGATTCGTCGCCAAAGTGGCTAACATGTTCGGGCGAACATGTTCGTAAAGGGTATAAGGAGGTCGGGGTTCACCTTGAACCATGGACAACCTACCGAAGACCTGGGATGACTGGATTGAGAATTTCAAAGCGTGGCAAGACAACGTCGGCTACGACCGAGAATGGATGGGGGATTTTGACCTCTCCATCCAGTTTGACTGGGAACGCGCTGGAGACGTTATTGAATTCGGTGACTACGCTGGACGAGCCAAGTGGGAGCGCTCGCTACAAGTGCCCCACCAGAGCATGCGAGACGCACTGGTCAGCATGATCACCGTTCAGGGCGACACCGAATTCGCCTCCGTCGAACAGCAGCGCCATCTCCTTGCCACCGCTCCCACCGATTACGACCGCTACGCAGCAGCCCGCATCATGGCGGAAGAGCAGCGACACGGCTGGCAAATGGCCTACCTTCTCATGACCTATTTCGGCCAGCAAGGGCGACGCGAGGCACAGAAACTCCTCGAGCGAAACGCCCAGGACGGCGACCGCCTGCTCGGTGCGTTCAACCGCCCCATGCCGCACTGGCTGGATTTCTTTTGCTACACCATGTTCGTCGACCGAGACGGCAAATTCCAACTTGGAATGCTCTCCACATCGGCGTTCAAGCCACTCGCCGCCAGCATGGGCCCCATGCTGAAGGAAGAGTCCTTCCACTTGGGAACCGGTTCCAACGGCCTACGACGCATCATCAAGGCGGGTGTGATTCCCCTTGACATGCTTCAACGCTACATCAACAAGTGGGTCTCAACCGCACACGATTTGTTTGGCGTGGACGAGTCCTCCTCCGCCCACTGGGCGTATGTTTGGGGCATCAAGGGACGCTGGGACGAGCGAAAGAAGCTCGAAGGCGACATCGAGGTTTCAAAGGAAACCCTCAACGAAGAAGCCCGTCAGCACTACCACGATGAAATCGTGGGTGAAGTACGCAAACTCTGCGGCTACCTCCCCGAAGGTGCAGCAGACCTGTACGTGCCTCACGAAAACTTCCACCGTGAGATCGGTGCCTTCAAGCGCCAACGCTACACCGTTGAAGGAACCCTCTTCGAAGGCTCCGACGATGAATGGACGACGTACATGGCAAACCACCTCCCCACCGCTCAAGACGAAGAGGACCTGAAGGAACTCTTCGAGCAACAATGGGTGGCTGAAAAGCCCATGACGGCCCGCCAAATCGCCTCCGGCATTGGCGCCAGCGCCTGATGCGAGGTGGGTTGGATGATTCCCGTCGCTCTCTACGGCGTGGACGCTGAAATGTGCGAGCGCTTCTTTGATGACTTGCCCAGCCTCGTAACCGATGCTTACGAAGACCGTTCTTACATTGAATCGCTTTATGCGGTTCAAGCAGACCAGTCCATCGAGCACATCAGCATCGCCGATCAATGGTCCGAACGTACACCGTTTGCATGGCCAGAAGACATCGTGAACGAGGTTGAGATGGTGTTGCGCACCACGACCTATCCCGACGTATCGTTGCTTGAACACCTCATGACCCTTGACGGTGTGGACGCCCAACGCATCTCGGAATGGATGCATTTCTCCACCAACCTCTTCCCAATCTACTCGGAAAAGGCTTGTCAAACCCTTCAGAAAATGGGCCTTGACACGCCGTACAAGCCCGATGACATTGCAAGTTATGGCCTGTATGTCAACAGAATTGAAGGCCTCAAGCTCCACGCCCCAGCAGCAGGACTACCGGAAATCGGGCTTCCCCGAACCCGCATGCTGCAGTTGGGTTTGGAGCGATTCGAATGAACAACGCTGGCATTCACGCTCGACTGGTCATCGTTGCCGCCATATGGGGACTGGGCTGGCCAGCTGGCCGTGTCGTCGCTGCCGAGGTTGAACCCATCACGGCCGCGTGGATTCGCTACGTGATGGTCGTGGTGTTGTTTCTTGGATTCCTTCGATGGACCAACCAGTGGACAACGCCGTCCAAGCAACAGTGGAAGCAAGTGGGGTGGATTGGTTTCTATTCCACGTTCATGTATCAGGTGCTGTTCATGAACGGCATGGGATACACGGCGGCAGGTGATGCATCCTTGATGATCACGTTCAACCCGTTGTTCACGGCCTTTCTCGCCGTGTTCCTGCTCGACGAACGGATGACGTGGCGATTGCTGTTCGGACTCGCCCTCGCCTTTGCCGGAGTTGCCGTCCTCTTTGTGGCCTCACCGAACACGGACATTCCGACGCTTGACCGATGGATTGGAAACGCGTTCATCGCAGGTGCGGCATTGGCTTGGGCCACCTCGACCATCATCATGAAACGGGTCATGACCGATGTTCCTGAGGACGCCGAAGAACCGTTGAGCCCCTTGCTGCTCACGGTGTGGTCATCCGTCATCGGATTGGCTATTCTCACACCCTGGGCTGGATTTGAATCGCTGAGCGCTGGCTGGACCATGCCAAGCCCGGACGCTTGGGTGGGTATCGTGTTCCTAGCGGTCTTCTCAACGGTGCTGTCCTATGTCTGGTTTGCCGATGGCATCAAGGTCATTGGGGCTGGGCCAGCGGCCTTCTATGTCTACCTCGTACCGCCGTTTGGTATTCTTGGTGGCTGGCTCCTCCTCGACGAGCAACTTGGGCCGTCGCTCCTCGTGTCCTTTGCCCTCATCGTCGGCGGCGTCGTGCTTGCACAATCCAAACAGAAAGGCGCCGAGCAAGCATCATGAAGGTGGGCTTGCTGCACGAAGTATGGCCATCGAACGCGTCGCCGTTGTTGGAGCAGGAACCATGGGAGCCGGCATCGCTCAAGTGTGCGCCCAGGCTGGATGGCGAACCAATCTCTACGATGCCTTTCCTGAAGGTCTTGAACGGGGCATGAATCGGATTGCCGCTTTTTGGGAAAAAGGCATCGCGAGGGGCAAGACCACACCCGAACAGCGGGACACATGGTCGTCCAACCTCACGGCCGTCAACGATCTCGCTGCTGCCGTAGAGGGAGCCGATTTGGTCATCGAAGCCGTGCCCGAACTTCCCGACCTCAAGCAGCGTATCTTTGCCCAGTTGGACGAGCTTGCACCCGCACATGCGGTCCTTGGAACCAACACATCCTCTCTCTCGATTGCCGATATTGCGGCGGCGACCTCACGGCCGGAAAAGGTCATTGGAATGCATTTCTTCAATCCCGTTCCCATCATGAAATTGCTTGAGTTGGTTCGCCATGAACGGACTTCAGAAAGCACCATCGCTGCCGCCCAGGAAGCCGGACAAGCCATGGGAAAAACCTGCATTCTCGTCAAGGACATTCCTGGTTTTGCGACGAGCCGTCTCGGCGTCGTGTTGGGTAACGAGGCCATTCGGATGCTCGCCGACGGGGTTGCGAGCGCGAAAGACATCGATACCGCCATGGTCCTGGGCTACAAACATCCAATGGGCCCGTTGGCTCTTACCGACCTTGTGGGGCTGGACGTTCGTCGCGACATCTTGCTGAACCTCCAGCGTTCGTTCAATGACGAGGCCTATGCACCCCATCCGTTGCTGGAACACCTTGTGGCCGAAGGAAGGCTTGGCAAGAAAACCGGCAAGGGGATTTACGACTGGTCATCAGGACAGGCTGAAGAAACGGACCTTGACGGGTTTTGAGACAAACATCAAGTACAGCAAGGCCAAGACTAGGACATGAGTCAACCCAACATCACCCCGTGGGGAGCCATCGCTGACGCCGCTGATGGCGAACCCGAATCTCCCGCAGCACCATCGGTCTCTCAAGCGGACATCACGGGTCCAACCCCGACCATGATGCAGCAAATCACGCCTGAAATGGTGGCTGCAGGCTACCAACCCGGCATGTCGGGCCAAACCATCGTCGTTGGTGGTGATTCAAAGGGGCCGAAAGTCCCGCTGATCATCGCTGCGGTCCTGATTGGTTTTGGGCTGCTCGGATTCATCATCGGTGCCGTCGCCGGTGCTTCAATCGAAGACACCCTTTTGGGTCTTTCAACCGAAGAATACACCACAGAACTCGGCACCAACGGTACCTTGGTGCACGACGACGCCGACAATGCTGGCGAGGAAGGCTGGTACCTCTTGATTCCTGGCGACGCGAAAGCAGATGAAAACAAAAACGGCATCATTGACGCCTGTGAAGGCATCAATTTCACCGTCCTCGACGGCAATGGTGATGATGCAAGTGAACGGGTGGCCCGAATCTCGTGTTCCACCGACATGAGCGATGAAGACAGCAACGCCTACGAGCCTTACTTCGATATCAAAGACCATGTCATTGTTGCACGCATTTGTAACACCCTTCCCGACGACATGGGCGAAAGCGAGCATACCTGCAGGGTCGGTGAGACCCTCACCGTATCCAACGATGCTGGTCTCAACATGTCCGTGGTCGACCTTGATGAAATGTTCATTCCCGTTATTGAAGAATTGATTGGGGTTGGAATTCTTTCGGGCGGCTCCTTCTTCGCAGGCTGCTGTTCTCTTTGCGGGGGCCTTGTCGCCCTTGTTGTTGGACTCCTGCGCTTTGGTGGAGGAAACAAGCAGCCGAACGTGCAGTTTCAAATGAACTGATTCAGTCAAACTTCGGTGTTCGCTTCTCCAAGAACGCAGCCACGCCTTCTCGGAAGGCCTCTGTCGTTCCGGCGGCCTCAATAAGCGTCCGCTCGTGGTCCAGATGCGTTGAGAATTCATTGTCCGTTTGTACGTGCAAAAGATGCTTGGTCGCTTCCTTGGTGTGTTGGCCCCACGAGGACCAAACGGTGGCCAAACCGATGGCCGTGTCCATCAGCGAGTCGGGTTCGACCAACACATCAATGGCTCCGTATTCGTGCGCTTCCCGACCGGACCAGACCTCGTTTTGCATGAAGAAGCGGCGAGCACGCTGCTCGCCCACAAGACGAGGAAGAAGCCAGGTCGTACCGCCGTCGGGCGAGAGCCCCATGCCAGCATACGAGGCCGCCATACGGGCATCATTGGTGCCGACACGAGCATCGCACGCCAAGGCAAGGCCGAGCCCACCGCCAGCTGACACACCGTTGAGAGCAGCCACCACGATCGTGGACGAGGTGCGCATGCGCTGCAGGAGCGGGTGGAGTACACCCGTGAGGTTGCGAATCAGTTCTGGAGCGGTGTTGGATTCGATTGAATTCTGAAAGGCGTTGATGTCAGCGCCAGCCGAGAAAAAGCGCCCGTCCCCCGTGAGTACGATGGCCTTGGTCTGTGCATCCTTGAGGCCGTCGTCGATGGCCTTCGCAATCGTGGGCAGGAAGGCCATTGAAAACGACTGTGTCGATGCCTGACCCGCCATTTTGATGAGACGAATGCGGTCGAATTGCTCAATTTCAACGGCCATGATGCCACCTCACAACTTCACGTTGACGTTCTTCACTTTGGTGTAGAAGCGAAGCGCATCTTGGCTCTGCTCAACACCGATACCCGAGTGCTTCCATCCTGTGAACGCCGTTTGTGGGAACGTGATGGGGTACTCATTGATGGAGACCATGCCGCACTCAAGGTCGCGTGCCAAGCGGTGGGCTCGTCCAATGTCGTTGGTCCACACCCCGTTCAGGAGGCCGAAGGGGGTATCGTTCGCCAACTCGAGGGCTTCTTCATCCGAGGAAAACGAGGTCACGGAGAGCACGGGCCCGAACAACTCGTCCTGGAACAGCAGGTGGGCTCGGTCAACGCCCGTGACGACGGTGGCTTCCATGAAGGCTCCGTCCCTGTCCAGCGCCTTTCCACCCAGGACCACGGTTCCACCTTCAGCGAGACCGGTTTCCAACTTTTCCAACACCTCTGCCCGATGACGTTCATGAACCAAACTGCCCATGCGAACGCCCTCTTCCATGCCGGGCCCAACGGGCCACTTCGAGACTTCAGCACAGACGGCAGCAACGAGGTCGTCGTGGACGTCCTCATGCACCAAGAGACGGGAACCGGCCCAGCACATCTGTCCAGCGTTCATGAAGATGCCAAAGCAGATGGCCTTTGCAGCGTAGCGGAGATTGGCATCGGGGAAGACGATGTTCGCACCCTTTCCACCGAGTTCCAAGGTGACCGGTGTCAGTTGTTCACTGGCTTTGGCCATGACCGTTTTTCCAGTCGGAACACCGCCCGTGAGCACGATACCGTCCACGCCCGGATGACCGGCCAGCGCATCGCCAGCCAGTGCTCCTGAGCCGGTCAGCACCTGAAGAACGCCTGTTGGGAGACCCGTCGCTGCTTCATCCATGGCCTTGCACCAAGCCAACAGCGAGAGCGGGGTCCACGAAGCGGGCTTGGCGATCACCGTGCAACCCGCTGCAAGGGCGGGTGCGATGGAACGTAGAGCCAACTGGAGCGGGAAGTTCCACGGAACGATGTGAGCCGTGACGCCCAAGGGTTGGCGCAGGGTGTAATTCAGCCGGGCACCGGGGACGGGGATGGTGCTGCCCTCGATTTTGTCAGCCAAGCCTGCAAAGTATTCGAACGTCCATGCTCCGTACCGGATTTCAGAGAGGGCTTCGCGGAAAGTTTTGCCGTTGTTCGAGGATTCAATAACGGCCAACTCCTTCGCTTTGGCGTAGGTTGCTGCTGCCATTTTGTTGAGGATGCGTCCTCGCTGGGCAGGGTCCATGGCTTTCCATTCGGGTTGATTCAAGGCGTTTCTGGAGGCTTCAACCGCACGGTTTACATCGTTGACCGTGGCTTTTGGAACCTGCGCCATCACTTCACCCGTTGCGGGGTTGAGCGCATCGGTCGTCTCTCCGTTCTCTGCAGCGCACCATTCTCCGGCAATCCACATCTGTTCTTCGGCCATGAAACTTCCAAACCAAGACGCTTCAAAGGGGCATCGGTGGGACGCTCCGCTGCGAAACCCCAGCCATCGACCAAAGCGAAGACAGAACCCTCATGTGCTCAAGCGGCTCAGTGCACTTCATGACCACGAGGGTGGGGATGGCCCAAACAACCGCTCGGGCCATTTCAACGCGTCCGCCCCGACTGCTCATCATCGCTGGAGCGACCGGCGTTGGTAAATCAACGGCGGCGGTGGGCGTGGCCCAACGAGCGGGGTTCACCCGGGTGATGTCAACCGATGCCATCCGCGAAATCATGCGAGCAACCGACAGCGAGCATCAGCATGAGGCTCTGCACCGCTCATCGTTTTCCCGAGGCAGCAGCGGTGAGCCGGTGCTGGACTGGAACGAGACCTGCTTGGCGGTTGAGGCGGGCATTTCTGCTACGCTGGAGCGGGCCCGCCGTGAAGGCATTGACCTGCTGCTTGAGGGCGTTCACATCATTCCAAGCGCACGGTTACTCAAGGCATGGGAAGACGCTGGCGGTGTTGCTCTGGGCGTGGTCATGGTCGTGGACGAAGAACGAACCCACCAGAACATGCTCAAATCGAGAGATGCACATTCCTATCGTAGGTCCGACCGATACCTGGCGAATTTTGGTCGTATCCGAGCCATCCAGGAAGGCCTCATTGAGCGGGCAAAAATCGCCAACTGGCCGATGGTAGACCCCGCACGGGTTGACAACGATGTCGAACGGATCTTCACCTTGCTCAACCGTGCCATTGACGCTTATCACGAGGATTAGACGTCCAGCGTGAAACGCACGTCGTAATTGAGCATCGCTTCACCGTCCGACACACCGAGTTCCGCCGTGACGGCGATGGTGCTGCTGTCAATCTCCGTCAGGACCATGTTGGTCAACTTGATTTCAACACCCCGTAATTCGCCGTGGTGGAGCAAATCGTCGTGAACGGTATCAAAGCCCAGCTCCGCCGCCTGCATCGGCTCCAAGCCTCCTTCGATCCACAGGTCCATTCGGGCCTGCGTCAACGGTTGGATGGTGTCCAGCACCTGTTCCGTCGTATCGATGACGTCGTCGGATGCGGCCTCATGGGGCAGGGTCAATCCTGCCACCTTAACCCCAAAGATAGCCATGGAAAGCAACGACATGAGCAAGACCACTCCTGTGGCGAGAAGCATCTGCCCGGCTTGTGATTCGCTCAGCGAAGTGGAGCGCATCAAGCACCACCTCCACGAGCCCAGACGTCGAGGGTCACGGTCCAAACGTAGGGGCCGATGACGACGAGATGATGAACGGCTACGGTGCCTCCAGAAGGCGTACCTACCGTACCGTGAGGCGTGGCGACAGAACTGTCTTTGGCCAGCCAGCAATTCGCTTCTTTTCCTGGAGCAACGGCGGATTGAAGCAGTTCACACGCCCCTTCGCGTTCGTCCTCGGCCAGCAATTCCTCGAGGCGGTTGTCGCCCTCGATTTCAGCCTCGAGCCCCAGCCCGTAGCGAATGGCGTCATCACCTGCCATCTCGAGTGAGGAGTCAAGGGCCACGGAAGCAGAGTCGGGAACATGAACGCGAATCAAGAACGTGGCCGACATGAAGAACAGCCAAAACAGCGTGAGCATCTCCAAAATATGGATCTGCGCCTCTTCGTCATGACGCACGGCCTCAACCTCCAAAGTAGAGCGGTGAAGGAACAAAGGTCCCCGAGGACGGGTTGAGTCCTGGAACTTCGGTGATACCGATCAAATCTGGCGAGAAAGCGACGAGGTTGAAGATGACCAGAGCGACGACGATCATCATCCCCGAATGTTTGAAGCCGGTGGAGAACCGTCCGGTGGCCATCAATCCGGCCATGGAGCCGTTACCCAAGGCCTGCATGGTCACGCCGTAGTAGAAAATCGTCAGGAAAAACAGCGGGTCGATGTTTCGGATGGTCATGTTTCCAATCGTTTGACCCCCGCTATCGCCGCCGTCTTCCCCGCCTGAGTTCGAGCCTGCAATAGCGGGAATAAACACCTTGGCCAGAACGACAATCACGCCGAGGAAAACGAAGTACGACGTCCAAATAACCGCGATGTACGACCCAATAGCGCGTTTTCGCTCCGCTTCAAGGAACTTCAATTCACGGGAGTCGTTGGCAGCCGTCACAAGAATATCCGAGATTTTTCCTCCGGCTCGGTCGGCCTCTGCAATCAGCGTAATTGCACGCCGTACCAGCGGCGTGCCGACCCGCTCTGCGAATTGCTTGATGACATCGGAAAATTTGACACCCCAACTGAGCTGGTCGGACATTTTCTTGACTTCGTCATTCAGGGCACCGTATTCAGAGGTCGCAAGCGTTTGAACCGCCACCGTCATCGAAAGGCCACCTTTCCAGTATTCTGCCAGGTCTCGCAAGAAATCAGGGAATTTTTCCTCGACTTCGTTCTTGGCGTCCTCAACCTTCTCCCAATAGTAGGAGGCAGGATAGATGAAAAAGAAGAACGTCAATCCAAAGAAGTTCAGGAAAATGGTGGGGTGCACCTTGAGCGGTCCTGCTTCCACCGCTGGACCAAGCCAGAGGGATTTGTTGTTCATGTTGGTGGGGATGCCGTCTTGATAGTGGACGGTCATGTCAAACGTGATGGTTTGCAAGAACTGCCCTTCCTGCGATGAAATGAACACCAACTCGTAGCGGGTATCGGGTGGAATGGTGGTCATGTAGAGCTGTTGATTGCCGGTGTTCGCCGTGTCGTTTTCATACTCCAAAATATCGCCAGCCGAAGAGCGTATAGCGACGGTGTAGTCGTAGGCACCTGAGGCTTCTACGGAGTAATTGAGCCAAAGCGGTTGAAGGACGGCTGTCCCGCCCGTAGCGGATTCTGGAACGCCCGGAACGTCGAAATTCTTCCCCCGTTTGGTCACCATGATCCATTCTTCGTCCTCCCACGTGATGCGATCGGGCTCGTCTTGGAGTACAGAACAGGTCTGGTTTGCCGTGTAGGTGGGCTTTTGATTGGTTTGGAAGTATTCGCCTGTGGGGTTGCCCAGTTCATCTTGTGCAGTAGCACCGCAGTACAGATTGGTGAACATGGGCTCGCCGTTGGCGGTGGGCACAAAGCCAGAATTGGCAATCCAAAACAAACCGCTGGTCAGACCGAAGATGATGGAAAAGAACAGAATGATGTAGAGCCGAGTCAGAGTGGTGTCGTCTTTGGGCAAATCCAAATTGACGACAATCTTCTCCTTCTTTCGTGCCATTCGTTCTCCCCCCTCTACATTTCTTGTTCCTTGCTGCTGGTCCACACCAGAATGGCGTATGCGATGTGAATCATCGGGATGAAGCCAAGCACAATGCCGTAAAGCATGCCTTCACTCATCTGTGCACCTGAACCCGACACCCAGAACATGATCACGAGCATGACGATCAAAAACAACGGCATAGCAACGGCGACCACAATGTAGGATTCGGCCAGCAAGGCAATCGATTCGAGAAATTGACCCAGTCGGGTCCGGTTCTCACGCATGTAGTGCTCGGCTCTGTTGAGGAAGAAGAGTTTCAGTTGGCCACCGGCTGTCAAAGTGCCGACCATGCCTTGGAAAAATTCTGTCAACCAAACCGAAGCGGCTCGGTCAACGCTCATTTTCATCGCCGTGATGAGATCGTATCCAAGCAGCGTAATGTCGCGGTAAATCATCGCAGCGTCGTCGGCAACATCGCCGTAGATGTCCTTGTTCATGGCGAGGGAACGGAAAATCTTGGCCGGTGTAGCGTTGGCCGCAGACATGGCAGCGGTGTAGGATGCAGCGTAGGGCAGGTACTTCTCGATCATGTCGGCCCGGCGGGTAGCTTCTCGTTTTGCACCGCCTTTGTTGTACTTGTAAGCGGCGTATGGAATGATAAAGCCGCCCAGAGCTACGATGATGACTTTCAGCGCGGCAGGGAACACCTGGAGGGCGTATTCGGGACAACCGTTTCCTGGTTGAGAGGGGTCGATGAGGTCTGGATTCCAGTATTCCCATTCAAAGCACGGGTTGAGGGTGGAGGCGTCCTGAAGGCTCTCATAAAAGGCGATGACACCGATGTCTGGGAGGAAGAAAACGGCCACGAAGGCCCACGACATCAGCGTGATGGCAATGGATGTCACGATCACCGTCGAGAGGTAGACTTCGGGCATCATGCCCATGGAACCCTTGACCAGGTTGGCCGACAATTCCTTGTCGTTGCGAGCACGCTTTTTGACAAACGGCCCAAGGAGCCGGTTGCAGATGCGTTGCCATGCCGTCAAGTCCATTCAATCACCGTACCTGATGTCGACGCCTCACTTCAACCCGTCCACGCGAGCCATGATTTCGTTCGGGCGCACGTAATATTCGGTGACGATTTGAGAAACTTGGTCGGCCTTGCGGATGTCGTTCAGAACCATCCACTCAAGAATCCGCTTGCGAGTGCGCAATTCACGACGCATCTCTTCTTGGCTGTAGTTGATTTTGACCATGATTTTTTCCAGCACGTACGACTTGCCGCTGAAGATGAAGTCGTCGTTGGTGACGTCCCAACGGAAGACTTCGTTGGTGATGACTTCCATGGAGTTGGGGTCGATGCCGACGATCTCAACAATTTGCTTTGTTCTTCGGACACGTCGGCCGTTGATACGGGTCTGAATCTGAATGGAACAGGCCTCGAGGGCTGGAAGCAGCACACGGGGGATGTCGATGGGTTTGTTCTCCAATCGGTGGACGAGGGACGGAACAGAGTCGGCGTGGACCGTGGAATACGCGCAGTGTCCCGTTGCCATGGCTTGGAACAAAACATAGGCTTCTGCACCACGAATCTCACCCACGATGATGTACTCAGGCCGTTCACGGAGGGCCGCTTTGAGCAGTTCGAACTCACCGATGACACCGTCGTCGCTCTCACCGCCAAACCCTTGACGGGTCAAGCCCGGAACCCAGTTGGGTTGAGGAATGTTCACTTCACGGGTGGATTCAATGGATACGATCTTCATTTGCCACGGAATGAAAATGCACATGGCGTTCAAGGTCGTTGTCTTACCTGACGCCGTACCCCCGACGAACAGCATGGGAACTTCGTTTTGGAACGCAATCCAAAGATAGGCCGTCATCAACGAAGACATCGTTCGGAAGGCGACGATGTCTGCAGGCGAAAACGGGTCGTCCTTGAATCGTCGAATACAGAAAGCGGAACCACGGGTTGAAATTTCATGACCCAGTTTCATGACGATACGAGAACCGTCCATCAGCGTTGCGTCGAGCAACGGTTCAGCCACGGAGATGTGCTTGCCACAACGTTGGGCGAGTTTGATGACGTAGGATTCCAATTCTTCATCGGTCTCCCAGACGCAGGTTGTCTCCACCGATTCGAACTTTCGATGGTAGGCGAAAATGGGGACGTTGGTGCCGTCAAGTGAAATATCCTCGACGTTCACGTCGTTCATCAGCACGTCCATTTTTCCGTAGCCAATGAGGTCCCTTCGAAGGTAGTAGAAGAGTTTGGACTTGGATTTCTTGTTGATTTTCATGCTGTAGGCCTTGATGACCTTGTCCATGGCCGTTCGAACGTAGGCTTCTGGATTGGAATCGATCTCTTCGATGTTGGCGGTTAACGAACGGATGAAGATGTCCATGATTTCATCCCGCTGCTCTTGTTCCTTCTTGGTGAGCGGCGGTTCGATGATCTGGTAAATGATGTTCAGCGTTTGTTTGTCACGAACGATGCGGGCGAAGGCGTGAGGAGGCATCACGGGGTACTTGTCAAGTTCGTCGTATTGCGCGCGCTGTCGGGCTCGCTGCCTTCCACCGCCACCGCCCTTTTTTCTTGCCATGGTCACCAACCCCCGCGATTGCAATTTGCTACAACATCTCCCCGACTATAACACTTGGGTGAAAATCAGACCAATAACGACCTGCTGTAGCCGTTCTCAAGGCGACGACCCTGCGAGAATTAACGGCTGAGAAGGTCTGCGAGCCAGACGGAGCAACGGGCCTGAAATTCGTCCAGTTCAACATCGTTCACCAGCACGTCCGAGGCATGGTCGATGAGCAGGTCAAGACCCCATCCACGCTCCCGTGCATTGCGAGCCTCAAACGCCTCACGGTCACCGTCTTCAGAACGTCCACGTTGAACGATTCGCTTGAAGCGAAGCTCCCGGTCTGCTTGGATAGCGACCGTTCGATAGTCGTCGTTCCACCGAGCCGAGAACACCTCATCTTCTGCCGTCCCTCGCAACCCCTCGATGAGCACGAGCGGGTGGGTTTCGAGCAATTCGTCAACGCGGTCGCACAAGCGCACGGCCAAGACCTCCTCACCGTGTTCGGCTCGGAGTTCAGCCGCAACTTCACCAAACACATGAGGTTCCTCAACGAGGCCACGGGCACGAACTTCGGCACGAATCATATCGCCCATGGACACAATCGGTACGCCCGCTTGTTCCAATACGGCGGCGAATTCACCTTTTCCAGACCCTGGCATGCCGCAAACCGCCACCACCTGAGCCATGTCGTCGGGTTCGGACCACCGCTCAAGAACATACCTGCCCCGAAGGGCGTAAAGTTCAGTTTGAGAACTCCGAGCGGCCCCATCGCTTGTCCATCAACTTCCAGAGAAGGCCAGAAGCAAAGATGAGCCCGATGGAGATGGCGATCATGCCCATGTAGCCTTGTTGGACCATGGATTCGTCGTACATTTGAGCGGTGGCAGAAAGCCCTTCCTGGCTTGCTCGCTCCCACCAGTTGCCGTACAAACTGACGTCGCCTTGGGTGAAGGACAGAAGGAAGAGGCCGAGGAGAGGGAGCACGGTGCCAATCCAAAACCAGATCATGATGGAGGCGTCGAAAATGGCTTTGTTGGGGCGCAGCCCCATCAAAAACGCCGTCAGGGCCACGATGTAAACGGAATTTGCAAACATGACGATGATGCTGGTTGGCAAGGACGCCCACTCGTCCAAACGCCAGGCCATCAACACGATGAAAATGAGTGAAATCCACGAAGTGGCGAGGAAATACACCACCACTTTTGCCCGGATGAGGTCGGGGACTTTCAACGGGAGGCCGTTCATGAAATCGGGTGAATCAAGGATGGTGAGCCAAGAGTAGAAATTGAAGCCGAAGAATCCCAAAAACGGGGCATAAGAAAGCAGATTGATGGGGATGGGCGCCTCCGCAAAATCCACCAACCACGCCATGCCGAGAAGGACAAGGAGCGGGATGGCGTAGGACACGGTCATTTTCTTGATGGCACCGGACCGGAAGAGGTCAACGAATTCTTTGGCCACGATCAACCGAATATGACCCCGTCCGAGGAAGCCGAGACGGGCATACATTGGAGCGAGCAAATCACCTCGTTCCACGACGCTGACGTCAAAATCATCGAGGATGAGCAGCGAAGCAAAAAGACCGAGACCAAGGGACAGCGCCAAACCCAGCAGGATGGCTAGGCCGCTCTGACTTGACTGTGCGGCCAGACCCCAGAGCAGAACGTCGGCGGGTAAGTAGCCAAGTCCAACGCCGATACCGAGGGCGACAACGACCACGGGGCCGACGACGGTGTACGGACGGCCACGCAGCCACAATGAGGAGGCAAGAAACGACAACGCCAAGCCTTGGCCCAGCGTGGTTGTCATCGCCAACCACGTCCAGGGAAGGGAACTCCAGAGCAGAGGAGTTCGGATACCCGCAATACCGTCCAGCAGAATGCCGAGGGCCATGCCGGCGATGATCGGTGTGAGAATGAGGAGCATGTAGAACAGCACTTCTTTCACGAAATACACGAAATGGGCCATTGAGTTCGGAAGCGGTTGGAGCGCGGGGGCGGCGAGCAGGAAATTTTTCGTTCCGGTTCGGCGAAGAATGGCGTCCCGTCCCATGAAGGCGAAGGTCCCCATGCCCAGTGAGAACATGAACATAGGAAGATGCAGGGCGAACCGAAGTTCCTGCCACGTGAACGTTTTCGCATCGATGTCCGAGGTCTGGGCTGTTGAATCACCGACCAAAAACTGCAACCCGATGGTTGAGATGGCCGTGACCAGCGTGAGAAGGAGCGGAAACAGCACCATCTGACGTTTCTTTGCAAATTCGACGCTTTTGCGGGCTTCCTCCACAAACATCACCCTGAAGGTGGCCGAAAAGGCCGCCCATCCTCGCAACGGTTCGTTGAGCGTGATGCCGTGAGACGTGGTTCCCAGCGGGCCTGATTCACTGAAATCCTCGTCCGTCCACGGACGTGTTTCGATGAAGGTGCCCGTCATGGTCACTCCTCCGAATCGTCTGCCCCACCTTCGTCGCTCAGGCGTTCAACGTCCTCGATGGAACGCCCCACCAGACGGATGAAGACGTCTTCCAGCGTCTCGGTTTGCGATTGCTTGAGACCCTTCACCGTACCTGCAGCGAGCACCTTTCCATCGTTGATGATCGCCATCCGATTGCACATGCGCTCGGCCATTTCCAGGACGTGAGAGCACAGGAAAATCGTCCCGCCCTCGGCGACATGTTCGAGCAACCATTCCCTGCATTTACGCTGGTAAATGGGGTCAAGGTTCGCAAACGGTTCGTCGAGAAAGAGCAATTTTGGTTTGTGGATGAAGGCACTCGCCAACATCACTTTTTGCCGCTGTCCTTTGGACAAATCTTTGCACATCGTGTCTCGCTTTTCCTGAAGACCGAACCATTCCAACCAGTGCTCGACCTTGGCGTTCATGTCCTCAACCCCGCGCAGGCGAGCAACAAATTCCAGAAATTCAACAGGAGTCAAAAACGAGGGCGGTGATTCGGATTCGGGCACAATACCGATGTTGGCCTTGACCTTTTGCGGGTCGTTCACCGCATCAACACCGAGGACCTCGATGCGCCCCTTGCTGGGGCGCAGTTGTCCCGTAAGGAGTTTGATGAAGGTGGATTTGCCTGCGCCGTTCGGGCCAAATACGCCGAAAAATTCACCGGCGTGAACTTGAACGTTCAGCGGGTGAAGGGCGATGAAATCTCCATACTTTTTGGCCATATCAACGGCGCTGACCATCGGTTCTTTCCCCTCAGTCATGGGTTGAGGAAGGCGTTTGTGAATATCATACCTTGCTTGGTGTTCATTGGGGGTGGGCGATGACATCAAGAAGCAGGGTCTGTTCAGTTCTCCCATGAACCCACCAACAAGCGATGTGATGAAGGTCGACCTCCACCCCATCAGCGAGGATGCAGATGTCGGATTCTTTGCCTGCATGACCATTGACCGTCCGGACAAGCTCAACGCTCTGAACGCCGACGTGATGGCCTCGCTCAAGGCCGTCTGTGCGTGGATGGAGGAAAGCGATGACGTTCGCGTGCTGGTCGTCACCGGTGCACCCCCAAATCCGCCTCCTGAAGGCAAGCGAGCCAAGCCCCACGCTTTCGTGGCGGGTGCCGACATCACCGAATTTGCCGGTGCAGGAAGCGAGGTCATTCGTGAACGGTTCCGAAACAACGCCGTCGAAGCGTTGTGGAACCTGAGCAAACCCACCATTGCGATGGTGGATGGTTTTGCGCTGGGTGGCGGGTGCGAAGTCGCTTGTTCTTGCGACATTCGAATCGCCAGCGACCGCTCGACCTTTGGAACGCCTGAAATCAATCTCGGATTGATTCCTGGCTACGGTGCCACGCAGCGCCTCGAGCGCTTGGTGGGCTACGGAAAGGCCCACGAGATGATCATGACCGGTGACATGGTGCCTGCTGAAGAGGCCCATCGGATGGGCATGGTGAACCATGTGGTCCGTCCAGAGGACCTCCAATCCACCGTTTTTGACATGGCCCGCCGAATCGGGAGCAAGTCCTCCCACGCACTGGCCGTAGGGAAGAAGACGGTCCGTTCGGCCCTCGATGAAGCCCTGACCGAGGGCGTCGAAACCGAAGCCATTGCGTTCGCTGGACTGTTTGACAGCGAAGACAAGGAAATCGGAGTTCAGGCTTTCATGAACCGAGATACTCCTGTGTGGAAGCATCGCTGAGGGTGCCTCCAAGACCCGACCCCGAACGAGGTCGAGCCTGTCGGCCAAGGTGAGGGGACGCCACTGCACCCCTCTTGTCCGGGAGAGTGCCCGGCCACGGTCTTGT
>JAYNUQ010000007.1:0-72043 GCA_038116375.1 Candidatus Poseidoniales archaeon
TGGTAATCCTCGTGAATCAAGCGGAACTCGTCGCTGCTCTTCCACGTCATGCGCCAAATCCACAGGGCACAGAGTGCAAGTACGGCTGGACCCCAGTATTGGACGGTGAACAGATGGAAAGCAAATCCGAAGGCGAGAACACCAGCATAAACACCGCCGAGTTGCCACTTTTCGGACTGGCTGGCCAAGCGGACAAAAATAAACGAAAGGAGCGCAGCAACCACACAAGCAATGAACGCAATGGAAAGGTCGGGCGACCAGGACTGTACTGTCTCGACGCCAAGTTCTTGACCGGATTCACGGAGGCTCGCAGAGTTATCGTTGCTTTCGTCATTGCCCGGGCCAACGTAGAGGTAGGACAGCGAAGCATCGCACAGAATGTCCTTGTCAACTTCCCACCAGTCGATGGTCCTCGGTCGGACATCCCAGGTGAAGGTGTGCGATTCGGTTGAGGCGAGTAACGGATGCATCTCAGGCGTTGAAAGAATGTCAACATCGCCGTGGCAATCCAGCGCTGCCGAAACACCGAGTGCTTGGGCCGTGCCGAGGTTTTGAACGGTCACGGTGTAGGTGGTGTCCACGCCTTCGAGGAAGGCGTCGGGTTCGGCAGGGCCTTGTGCAATAATGGCCGGATTGGCAAAGACGGCCAGTTGGTAGGTGAACGTGTCTTCTTCGTAAACGGTGTAGCCGCTGTTTTCATCGGGGTGATACAAACGGAAGGTTAGGTCCCAACCGTCACCGGACAGGATGTAGGGCGTGTTGGGTGCGTCAATAATCAACTGAATTGGATCGCTGGTGACCCACGGTTGTCGACTTGGAAGCGTGATTCTTGAATCGGCTCCAAGCGAGGTGGAGCCGCAATAGGCGGACATGTTGAGGGGGTAGTCGGTGTTGTCAACCCGAACAGCAAACGACCACTCGTAGAACGAGGCGTTTTGGCCCAAATCGTCGACATCCAACAGTCGCTCAGCACGACAAAGTTCCAGTTCATAGGCCACAGCGCTTTCAGGTCCAACCGGGATGTGGGAATAGGTGATGGGGAAGGTTTGGGCCCCGTTATCGGTTGGTGGTGAAACCGCCGTGTCGCCTTGTTCGAAGAATCGGTTCATTCGCAAGTCGGTGTAGTACTCTGCACTTCCCTGAACGGCTTCTTCCACAGGCTCAAGGGTGACCACGAGGTTGGCAACCAGCGTCAAGGGTGGTTCGATAGCCACGCTTCTGATGGTAAAGGTCAGGTCTTCTGGAATGCCTCTTCGCAACAACAAGGTCGACGGAGCATCGTTTGAGATTTCCCAATCCGTACTTGGCGTGGTCAGCCCGCCTTGAAGGAGCGTGTAGGTGATGTTGACTTCCACGTCCTTGTTACCGGTGTTGATGAGGCGGACGTCCCAGTCCCTGCTGATACCGCGGTGGTAATCCATGCTGGTCGGCCAGTCCTCGACCTCGACGATGAACAGCGGTGCGACGATGAAGTTGAAGCGGTGCACTTCCAGTTCATCCTGTGTCGTGGCGTTGAGGACCCGCATCGTGACGGGATAGATGGCTCCGTTGAGCATGCTGTCATCGTCGCCAAGTGAAGGGACATCAACCACGAAGCTATCTGCGTAGGTCTCACCCACATCGAGGGTGAGCGGTATGCTTGCTGGAGCGACGCTCCAATCATCAAAAACGCTCGTTTCAATAACGACGTTCTCAACGAGGTTGCCGTTGTTCACAAGGGAGAAATCCACCGTTTGGGTTTCCCCAGGTACGACGCCGATCTCATCAAGCGTGCTCAAGACCATGCCGTGTTGTTCACTGATGTTCCCGAGGATGTTTGCAGAGAGATTGAGCCCTGAATCGGCATTGGACACCCAAACCGTGGCGTAATAATTTGCAGCAGCAAGAGCGTCGGCTGTGGGCGTCATGCGAACGCGGACGGTGGATTCGTAGCCCGCTCCGATCTGTACGACGGTTGGAGTCTCAAGCGTGAAGTCGATTTCGCCTGCGTTTGAGGTATCGAGGTACACGCCAAAGAGTGCGGGCGTGTTCCCATCGTTGCTGATGATGATGCTCGTCGTGATGGTGTCGCCGATGGACAAATTCACGGTTTGGCTCGTTGGAGATACGGAGGCATTGACCTTTTCACCGACCTTGACGGGGACATCAAAAGTGGTGATGTACGCGCCCGTGCTCATCTCTCGAACTTCGATGGTGATGGTTTCAATGCTGTTTGCTGGAGCCGCAGGGTCGGTGGTGACCGACAGCGGGAACTTCACGATGTGGTCGGTTTCATTGGACGGGTGATTGGCAACATCGGCGGGAACATCAATGACCGTTGTCGATGGCATGATGCTCGAGGTTGAGAAGGAAACATCCCATCCGTCGGGTACGCCATCGGTCAACGAAAGACGGTAGGAGGTCATGTTGTTGCCCGTATTGGCGAGGTCAATCTGGAAATCTGTTTTCTCACCGACCATCGCATCAAGCGTTGTACCGTTGTGGCCAACAGCATCCGGAATCGGGGGGATGTTGATCACAAGGGATTGCGTGATGGCCGTTGGAATCACGTTGGAACTGCTGTGTGCTGCACCGAGTGTGGGCGTGGCCGTGAGGGGAATGCTCAACGAACCGGCGAGGGAATAGTTGTCGGCAGGACCTTGAATGGTCATGAGGGCTTGGCTCACTTCGCCCAACGTCATGTTGGGAATGAACGACGGCGTCAAACCGACGGCCCATCGGTTGGCTTCGTCAAAGCCTCCTGAGGAAGCTGAACTGAACACTGGGGTGCCGAGCGTGAGCGTCGTGTCCACCGTTTCGCTGAGTTCTGTCGCCAAGTTGTGTCGCACCTCAACATCCAAGTTGAGAATCTCTTGGAGGCCTTGGCCGAGTTGGGCCTGCTGAACTTGTTCAACCGTCATGTCGATGACACTGACCGGCAAACCTGGGTCAACCACGATGACGGGAAGAATTTGGACAGGTGTGGAATCCACCTTTGGAACACCACCATCGGCCGAAACGGCTTGAGCCCAAACGGAAAGCGTGTCTCCGTGTCCGTTGGATTCTGCTTCTACGAGGGGGTTCTTGATGACGGGAGGCGTGACGATGAGCGTAACGTTGACGGATTCACCGGGTTCAAGGATGCCCGTGTAGGTGCTCGAAAATTCAAGGTCCCAGTTGAGGGGGTTTGAGGAGATGCCTCCAGAAAGCAGGAACACCGAATCAGCGTTTCCGTCGTTGGTGATGTTGACCTGAAGCGGGTAAGGTTGGCCCGGCGTGAGGTCTTTGATGTCGCTGTCCATAAGGATGCTGACGTTGTAGGACTCCCCGGCAAGGACAGCGGTTGAAACGGTCCTGGAAATGAGACTGTCGGTGGAGGACGTGAGGGTGAAGGTGATCAAATCAGCGTCGTTTCGCGAAGCCGTTGCGGGTACCGTGACGTCCACAAACACGTATTCTGTGGCGCCTGGCATGGCCGTTGGTGTCGAGGTTGTGGGCGTGACGCTGGAGATCCAACCCGACACGCTTGATGCAGCGATGGCGTAACTGTCAACACTCACGCCCGTGTTTTTCACGGAAAAGGTCAGGCGGGTGGTCTGGCCTGGTTCAACGCTGCGGTCATGGGCGGCCGTCAATTCAAAATCAAACGAAGAAAAGACCACCGTCTGATTGAGGAACTCAATGCTCTTTGCCCAAGAACCGATGCCCTCGACGTGCATCTCGCCAATGACCTCCCACTGACCGGCGATGGACGTGGCATCGAATTCCATCTCGACGGGATAGGGAGTTGCGCCACCGGCGTGCAAGGAGCCTGGGCGAACCACGCTCACAATCTCAGATTGTACGGAAAAGGTGTTGCTTGGGTTGCCAACTTCGGTAAAGTTCAGCGTGAATTGGGCGGATTGATTCTTCACACCGGTGTTCACGACGTTCGCAGTGAAGTCGTGCACGATCGGCGACCACACCACGCTGCTTCCGCCGCCGGAAGGCACGGGAAGGTCGTGACTCGATACGCTGCTGTCCTGATAGCGGCTGACATTGACAATGAGTTGGTCTTCGTTGTTGTTGGTGTTGATGTCCGCCGTGGAAGCAATGCGGGCCTTGAGAATCTGGTTATTGCCCAGCGTGGCGGACCAGGAAAAGACCGTGATGGCGCTCGACTGGCCTGCGCCGATCACCCCGAGGTCGGTGCTGGCCAGAACAACATCACCTGAAGACGAAGTGCCTTGGAGCAGAAGGGTGAGACTGGCCTGACCGGCGGCGAGTCCGATGTTTTGCACTTGGACCCTTACAATGTGGGTGGCGTCTTCGACCTCAATACCAGCACCGAGGTTCATGGAACCCGCATCACCGAGGGTAAATGAGGTCACAACGAAGTCGGGGGTTGAACGTGCGCTTTCAGCCACGGCGAGGGGGGTGAGGCTTGCGACCAACATCAGGGCGACCAAGGCAAGGGGGACGGTGGGCTTAGACAGGGTCTGCACCTCCCTTGGTTGGTTCCTTGAATCGGTCGATGGTCACGGACTTGCCCTGCCGTTGCCATTGGGCGAGCAGTTGGTTGAGCAGGGCGTCGTGTTCAGAATCTGAAATACCGAGACGGCGACGTTCTTCCCACAGAAGAAGTTGTTCGGTTCGAGTGAGCAGGGCATCTCGAAGATAGAGTTCCAGTGTGCGCCTGTAGGCATCGCGGTCGGAAATGGCGTACACGATGGAATCGCCTGGCACTTGGTCTGCGCGGTTCTGTATCATGTTGCCGAGCGTTAAGGCCTCGTCGTAGCTTAAGTGGCGCTTGTCAAGGTCCGTTTGGATGGAACTTGCTATTTCCTGGAGCGTGTATTTGCTCTCTGCTCGCTGTATTTTCTTGAAATGGCGACGCGCCTTACGAGACATTCGCGCACCGACCATAGTTTCCTCTGTGCCCTGCCAGTTATTCAAAGAATCGGTAGGTTGGTGTTGAAATACCCAGAGTGGTTCTTAATTTATTCGCTCTGCATAAAGAGGACATAGGAGTCCAATTAGCACACACGGACCCGAGAAAGTGTATCGTTTTGGAAAGCAATTCCTTTAGTGGCGAGCATCCGAGGGATTTCCCATGAGCGAAGCAGTAGAACTCAAGCCCGGCGACGAAGCACCTGCCTTCTCGGCGGTTGACGAAAACGGGAAACAGCACACCTTGCAGCACTACCTTGACCAGGGCAAATCGGTCATCCTCTACTTCTACCCGAAGGACTCCACCCCTGGCTGCACCACACAAGCCTGTGATTTCCGAGACAACATGGGGAGGTTGAACGGTGAAGATTACGTTGTCCTTGGCGTCTCAAAGGACTCGGGTAAATCCCACCAACGCTTTGTCGAGAAGCAGGAACTGAATTTCCCGCTGCTCGTCGACGAAGACCTGGCCTTGCACCAAGCCTTCGGTACGTGGCGACTCAAAATGAATTACGGGCGAGAATACATGGGATGTGCCCGTTCAACCTTCGTCGTTCAACCCGACGGAACGGTTGCATGGTGCCGCTACAACGTCAAGGCCAAGGGCCACGTTGGAATGTTGATGCGCGAACTCGGTCTCGGCGAGTGAGGCGAAGTCCATGGACCAACTCCCTCTGTCCGGTCAACGCATTGACCTCGAGGGAAACAGCGTAGCGTGGTGGCCGTGCCACATCGGAAAGGATGCGAAGATCGGCGCCGGCTGCTCCATTGGCGCACTGGCCCACATCGGCCAACGGGTGGAAATGGGCAAAGACTGCAAAATACAGGGCAGTGCCTACATCGCAGACGAATGCATCCTCGGCGAGCATGTCTTCATTGGCCCCTCAGCGGTGGTGTTGAACGACAAGTATCCGCCCTCAAACGACCGTGGAAAATGGCAACCGGTCAAGGTAGGCAACCACGCCGTCATCGGAGGACACGCCACGGTCATCCCGGGCAACAACATCGGAGAACGGGCTGTTTTGGCGGCAGGTGCGGTGCTTACCAAGCCCTTGCCCGCCGGTGAGGTCTGGGCGGGGAACCCCGCCGTCTTCCTCATGACCAGGGAGGCCTACGAGCAACAACGGGAGGCCGTCCAATGAGCGATGACCGAACCGCAGTTGCTGAATTTCTTCGCAAATGCAACGTCTATGCACAGGCATCCATCGAACGCAAGCGTGCCCGAGGTGAAGAAGATGACATTGCAAAATGGGAATCCTACATCGAATTCAACGAACACGCACTCGAAGAAATCGCCAACGGCACCCTTGACCGTTGGTTCTCTGGAAACGACGAGGCTTTGGCACCCGTCCACCGCTTGCCCGTCGACGATATGGAACACGTTGAGCGAAGCATCTGGCTCAACAGCGTCCTTTCACCCCGCCCTGTCGTCGTCGCAGGCACCATGAGCCCACAGGACGAGCGAAACTTTGCGCCTCTCTCTTCGGTGATGCAAGTTTCAACGGCACCACCCTACCTCACGGCCTCCCTGTCCATCCACAAGGACAAGCGGCCACGGGACACCCTGCAAAACCTGCGTGAAGGTTCCACGGTCATGCTCAACGTGATGCCACCCACGCCCCGAGGCGCCAGCATCGTGGACGAAACGGCGACGCCGCTGCCCAAAGGAGAGGACGAGGGAAGCCTCATGCCTCTCGAAACGGTGGCTGGCCAACCGCTTCTCTTGCAAGAGGCTGTTGCGGCTGTTGAAGCATCCTATGTCGAAGAACACGCCCTCCCCGATGCGGTTGCAACGCTCGTGGTGCTTCGGGTGAACGCCGTCTGGTTCTCCACCTCCACCGTTCCGGCCGGAGGCTTGGACGTGCTCTGTCAGCACGGTCGAGACGACATGACCCCTTCGCCCCAAGGTTGGACGCAACGCGTGGAGAAGCACTACGGGCCGGTCTGAAGGTTCTTCCACGTCAAGGCCAAGCCTTGCTCAAGGGAGACCTTTGGCGTCCATCCAAGAGCCTTGGTGGCCGCCGTGATATCGGGCAGTCGACGTTGGGAGTCTCCGGGATAGCCTCCGCCAAGAGCCATGTCAACCGCCATCGTGCCCACCGTTTGGTTCACCGCCTCGGCGAGCGCACGCATGCTGACCTCTTCGGTCGCACCGATGTTGAACGATGCACCTGCGAGGACGGAACCATCAACACCGACATCAAGTTCACCTGCAAGATAGAACCCCTCAACCACGTCGTCGATGTACGTCATGCTTCGAGTTTGGCTTCCATCACCGTGAATTTGCATCGTTTTTTGTTGCTTGACGGCGTGAAAGAACATGCCGACCACCTGGCCGTATTCATCGCCGAGCATGTCGGCACCGTAGGCGTTGAAGGGACGAACGATGCGCCCATCCAAGCCGTGACCTACTGCATGGTGAAACGCCACCTCGTCGAGGTATTTGCTTGCCCCGTAGGAAAACCGTTGATGGCGTGCAGCGGATGGAAAGTGACTCACATCTTCAGCTCCAAGCGGCATGGTCTCGTTTTCCCCATAGGCTTCTGGCGAGGAAGCCAACACCGTTCTGGCTCCCCATTCTTCGGCTTTCCTGAGCACCGCTAAGGTTCCGTTGATGTTGACGTCAATCACCTTCAGCGGGGCTTCGTGGAACCAACGGGTTCCGTTGACAGCAGCCATGTGATGAATCAAATCGACCCCCCCGAGAGCGGCCGCACAACGGTCGAGGTCTTCACCAACCCTCACGTCGCCTTCGATGACAACAAGAGTCGAGTCGTTCTCGTGGTCGGCAAGGTTCTCGAGTTTGCCCCGCCAAAAATTATCCAAAACGACCACTCGGTGGCCTTCCGACAACAAACGCTTGACCAAAGCGGCACCGAGGAAGCCTGCACCTCCGGTGACCACGACGCGTTTGCTCATGACGTCGCACGCTCCACGACCACGAGTTCGACCCCCGAGGCCGTGCGGGTAAATTCCACCGTATCCCCCGTGTTCACGGCCATGCATGGATCGTCGTCAAAGCCGTGACCGTAGGGCAGGCCGAGCAACGAACATGCGGGAAGCGTCAGAGGGCAGATGTCTCGGTTGACCACCGCTTTGGGACCCTTCCCGGTGTAGATGAGGCCCATGAGAACGTAGGGGGCGACGGTTGAACCCGAACCCTTGGGATAGATGAGCACCGTGTCTTCAATCGCCACCCCGTCAAGAGGATGGCCCGGCTCCTCAACCACACCGGTGTCTCGATTCACATAACCGAGGTAGGTGATGGGGACGTCTGTGACCAGTGCCTTGCCTCGCACCGAGAATTCTTCTTGCGAGCGAAGGCCAGAACCTGACAGAACGGCGGGTCCAACTTGAGGCGATTTGGCGCTGGCATGCTGAGGCTGTGCCTTGGGCTGAAGTACGGGTACGGCGCCTTGAATCAAACTCGGGTCTACGGCGTGCGCCACGCAGCCTTCAATGGGCATCACCGAGGTTGGAAGGCGATTCAGACCGCTGGTCAGGTAGTGTTCGGCCTTGAGCGAGTTCGTGAGAAGGTGATTGTACTTTGAGCGATTGTAGGGGGTGACTTCTGGACAGGTGTCCTTGAGCAAGAGCGCCCCGCCCTCCTCAAGCAGCCCGATCGTGCCGTCGGCCAGCGCCAAATCGTAATTCTCACCGCTGGTGAACACCCACAGTCGGTGGTCAGGGATTCTGCGGCCCATCTCCATGTGGGAGCGCAGTGCAGAAGCGGTGATTCGTAATTCTTCAAGGCTGGCTTGTGGACAACCAACGACCACCAGATCCACCTGCCCTTGGGGTGCAAGCGCTTGATAGCGCTGACGGAGGTCCGATTCCGTGAAGGTCAATTCACCCTGCCAACCGCCCTCGGGCGCAGCGAAACCGTCGCCAGCAGGTTTCAGTGGCGGAGCCACGGTGTGGCCTTCCGCCCACAACAGGGCGCAGCCGTAATTCGCAGCGGCAGCGGTCAAGGCTTTCTTTGAGGCAAACGACATGTGGGCGGGTAGGCCTGTGATGTAGGGCATGGGGCCGTAAGGCATGTTCCATTCGGGGCGTACTTGCTTCCCAATCCAGTCTCCAAGCACCGACCAGTCGGCCAAATGGTTCATCTCGCAGTCGACGTGGACACGCAGGTTCGGCGTGCGGTTCTCCTCAAGGTGCAGACCCCAGCGAGGGGCGTAGCCGGTGAGGGCGGTGGCGAGGGCTGAAAGTCCGGATTCACGGTTGGTAAGAAGAGAAGTCCAGGTGTTGGAAAAACAGACTGCGTTGGATTCCGCCCATGAAGCAATGCCGGATTCAGATTCAATACCTCGGTCGTAGGGAGTGCATGAAAGGGTGGCGTCGATGCCGAGTTGTTCGTAGGCGTGAACGATTTCGAATTGTTGTTCGAGGAAATCTGGCCATGCGATGTCCATCTCTTCCATCTTCTCGCGGTCGCAGCCAGCCGAATTCAGCGTCGTGGGTATGGCCACTTGGCCGTCGCCGTCGGCGGACAAGTCCTGGAGGAAACGTCGTAGCCCATGTCCGCCCGTGATGACGGATACCCCCGAGACGTGGGCGTGAACAACGGGGATGTAGCCGTCGGCGTTGGCCGTATCGGCGAGGTCGATGACCAAACGGGCCGCCTTCTGCCTCGTCTTTCCCTCGGCTCCCGCCAGTTGGGCAAGCAAAGGTGCAGGAGGCTCCATGACCTTTCCACACGCTGAAACCTCATGAACTCACCCCTCAACGTGGCACCTCCAGCGATAATGAACGGCGGTAGATTAACAACGATTGAAGCCTTTTTCTCCCGTCATGCAACCATCTGCAGCCAACGAGGAGCCACGCCACGGTTCCTCTTCCGAAACAAACCGAGAACAGCCCGATGAACAACCCCCGCACCACCGTCATCGACGATGGTTTACGGTGCTCCAAACGCTCACCCTCGTGGCGGCGTTACTCCTGGCCGTGTACAACAACGCCCTCCTCAACACGGCGCCCCAAGAAGACCTCGCCACGCCTTGGCTGGTTGAATCCGAGCCCTTTGCTCCTCTTGAACCGTGCAACGAGGGCGGTATTCGCCTCTACACCGGCTTCGACGTCAACGGCAACGACCTCCTCGATGTGGGTGAACGCATGGACACCACCGTCCTGTGCAACGGGATGCGGGGCCTTTCTGGCCCTCAGGGCCAAGCGGGCGTGAACGGCCTGGACGCCCACCACCAGATACTGGAAACCAACACCCTCCAGGAGGGCAACGAAACCTGCCCAGAAGGCGGGGCGGTGATGTCCAGCGGGTTGGACCTCAATCAAAACGAGGTGCTCGAAGAAAGCGAAGTCCTCAACCAAACGGTGCTCTGCAACGGAACGGTGGGGTTGAACGGTGCGGACGGCCTCCACGGAACGAGCGGAGCGGCAGCACTTGTCGACAAGGTCGCTGCCCCTGCCTACATCTGTGCGGACGGGTTTCTCATTCGGTTCGGCGTGGACGACGGGTTCGGTCAAGGTCTTGCGTTCAACGGTCTGCTCGAGGCCGATGAGGTGCGTGAAACCCTCAACTTCTGTTTCGAACCGTTGCGTTCTGAACGGGTGACCGACCTGTTCTCGAATTCTGGGAACTCAATGACGACTGGGTGCGACGCTGCGGTCTGGTCCAACGCCCTGGCGGGGTTCTTTTTCGCCGCCAACGACGGCGTCAACGGGTGTGAATTGCACGTCCATCATCCCGAGACGAACACCACCTCACTGGTCGTCGACCTCCATGAAAACGGCGAGTCGCTCCCCGGACGAGACGTGGGCCTGAACGCTCTTCAGGACGGGGCGATGTTGGTGTTTGACGCCACCGACGGAACGAACGCCCGTCAGCTTTGGGCCAGTGACGGAACGGCGACCGGCACCGCATTGTTGGGTCCCATCGAAGCCCTGCAGCCGGTGGCTTGGGCTGAAGGGTTACTGTTTCGTTCGCCAAGCCATCAACTGATGTGGACCAACGGCACCGATCTTCGTGACTGGTTGACCCTGCCCTCGTGGAATGCCAGCCAGCAGCAAAACGTCCAGAACCTCCTTTCCGACCTGGACAACATTGGCGAAGCATGGCTTCACGCCGACGAACATGCTGCGTGGTTCAGCGCCGCCGATGAATTTGGTGATGTGGAGCCGTACCGCTTGGACCGGGACGGAACCCTGACCGTATGGTCCGTGAACGACTTTGGAAGCACCCAACTTTCCGACCTGCTCAGCGATGGGGACGATGCGTTGGCCGTCGGGGTTCGAGGCGGGGTGAAACAGGTGATTCGGCTGTACGACAACGGCTCTCACGGGTGGCTGACCTCCATCGCCCCGGTGTCTGGCGACACCAACTTGGGCGAAGGGATGGGCTTGCAGCGTATCGGCGACAACCTCGTTTACGATGCGGTGGTCTCGTCCAACGAGGCACGGTTGTGGACCACCAACCTCGCCAACGGCATCACGCTCCAACTCAGCACCACCATCCTCGCTCCGGGAGCGCAGGTCGGCGTGGCCAATACTGGAGAACGCCTGCTGTTTGATTGCTTGACGGCAAGCCACGGCATGGAGACGTGCATCACCGACGGCACGCCGCAAGGCAGCCACGTGCTCCACGATTTGACGCCGGGTCTGATGTCCTCTGACCTTCGCGACATCGCTGCGGTCGGTGAAGGCTGGTTGGTTGTCAGTGACGGCTTGATAGACGGCGTGTCGCAAGGAGTCGCCCTTTGGGCGGTGGAAGGGACGGCCATGCGTTTGGTCAGTGACCCGTGGACGGGGAACGGTAATTCCTCAGAGGCCTTGACCTACGGCCAGCTTCTCATTTCTCCCACCCAAGCATGGTACATCGCTCACGACGGTGTGCACGGTCATGAATGGCATCGCTACAGCCATGGAGAACTCTCGGATGACTGGATCGTCATGCATCGTTGATGGGGACGAGGTTGGCGCGGTCGATGCAATAGGAGCAGGAAACACCGATCACGTAGTCAGGCGAAGTTTGTTCTTCTTTTGAAAGCGGTTCTCGGCACGCAAAGCAGACGACGACGTCGGTTTCGTTGAGCGTTGGGTCCACGGCCACGCGCTGGTCAAAGACAAAACAGTCCCCGTTCCAATGCTTCCCACCAACGTTTTCGAAGTACCCGAGCACACCGCCCTTGAGTTGTTTCACCTTGGTGAAACCCGCCTCCATCATGATGGCGCTGGCTTTCTCACAACGAATGCCCCCCGTGCAAAACATGACCACGGGTTCGTCCTTCATCGATTCGGGAAGACGCTGAATGGCTTCCGGGAAGGCGCGAAAGGTCCGAATGTTGAGGTCGATGGCGTTCTCAAAGGTGCCGATGCGCAACTCGTAATCGTTCCTGGTGTCGAGGACGTGGACGGTTTCTCCCGCATCCAGCATGGCTTTGAAATCCGTTGGCTCAATCTCGTCTCCGGTCATGTCTGCAGGGCGGATGTGGTCCAATCCCACCGATATGATCTCGTTCTTCTTGCGTACGTTCATCCGATTGAACGGTTGGTAATCCGTGAACGAGACCTTGAGGGGAATATCGGCGAACCGTTCGTCTTTGTCCAGAACATTGGTGAACGCTTCAACGGATGCAGGTCGGCCCGCCAAGAAGAAATTGATGCCCTCTGGGGCCAACAAAATCGTGCCCTTCAGGCCAAGGTCTTCGCAGACGCTCCGCAACCTCGACTGGAGCACATCTCGGTCGTTCAGGTCAACGAACCGATAACCGGCGATGTTCTTGATGGAGCCGGGCACGAAAAGCCGTGGAAAATCCACTTTTTGAGTTCACCGACGTCATTCAACGCTTCGCCAATCATGGTTTGAGGCCAGCGGACGTCGCCAACCCTGCCCAAAGGCCCGAGACGAAACGCGGGGGGCAGGGGGCATTTGCCAGCGTTTGTGTTCGTTTCGCTCAAGACGAGTCAGCACGTCCATCACCGTGGCGGACTCATGGCCCTGTGCGACAAGGTCGTCGGCGTTCAAGCCGCCTTCAATGTGGGCTCGCAGGATGGTGTCAAGAAGGTCGTAAGGAGGCAGGGTGTCTTGGTCGGTTTGGTCCGGCGCCAATTCCGCAGAAGGCGGTTTGGTCATCGTTGATGCGGACACGGGTTCAGGCAGACCTTGCGCCGTTGCTCGCTGGTTGAAACGGTCGGCCATGGCGTACACCTCCATCTTGTACACGTCGCCAAGCGGTGCGTAGCCGCCTGCCATGTCGCCGTAAAGCGTGCAATAGCCCTGAGCGATTTCCGATTTGTTTCCGGTGGTCACCGCCATGCTGCCGTTGGCGTTGGCATACCCCATCACCAGAAGAGCACGCAGACGTGCCTGAAGGTTCTCGCCAGCGACAGGAGCACCGCTCGAGAGCACATCAGCAAGGGAGGTCTCAACGCTTGTGTGCATGGAATCGATGGTGTGAACGTGGTACTGAAGTCCTAAGGCTTGAGCGGTGTGAAAGGCATCGTCAACGGAGTGTTGCGAGGAATGACGGCTCGGCATGGCGAGGCCGGTGACGTTGCCTGGGCCAATGGCCTCGGCGGCCACGCAGGCTGCGACCGCAGAATCGATGCCGCCAGAAAGCCCCAACACGATGGAGGAAATCGAAGACTTGCGGCAGTAATCTGCCAGACCGGTCACAACGGCGTTGGTCAATTCCTCGATGGTGTCGATGACGTCGGCGCCATCATCCCCCGGTTCGAGCATCATCATTTCGGAAGCCCCAATGCACAAGGCGTCTTCAGCAGCACTCGCCACCCAACGGCACGCCTCGGGACTGTCCAAATCAACCACCAGCACACCTTCCTGCCACGATGGAGCAACGACGGCACGACCGTCAGGCCAAACCACAAGACTGCGGCCGTCAAAGAGAAGATCGTCGTTTCCGCCGACTTGATTGGCGAGCAAAAATGGATGGTCCAATACGGCTGCGGCGTGGCGAGCAACGGCGAGCCGCGTGATGAATTTCTCACTGTGAAAAGGCGAGGCTGAAAGGTTGACCGTGGCGTTGATGGCCACGCCTTGACGGCACCATTCTGCAATGTGTTCAATCGGGTCCTGAGCGTAGGATGAAGGGGTCATGCCTGCAGACTGCCAAGCGTCCTCGCACACGGTTACGCCCAAGGTCATGCCACCAAACGAGCGCGCCAAACCCGACCTGTTTTTTGCCGCAAAATAACGAGCCTCATCAAACACATCGTAGGTGGGAAGGAGTTGCTTTTCAGCAACGATTCGCCCGTGGTCATCGTTGGTGATGCCGGACGATTCTGGGCCTGAACGTACCACGCCGTTGGTGGGGAGGGTACGGTCGTCTTCAGCAGGGATGGGCGTGCCGATCAGGACCGGCATTGGCGTGGACACCTCGAGGGCAGCCGACATCGACCGTTGAATGAAATCACGCTCCATCAAGAGGTCCCGTGGAGGATAGCCGCACACCGCCAGTTCAGTTGAAACGCCCACGTTCGCCCCTGCAAGCTGGGCCTGATGAGCCAAGGAAGTAAGCCGCTGACAATTCTGTTCGAGGTCCCCAACGGTCGGGTCAAATTGCAACAAACCGACCTTGCTCATCCAATCGCCCCCGAACGGCACCTCAAGGGTGCTTGACGATTTCACCGTTGGCGTCCTTGTACCACCATTCATTGGTGGCTTTGTCGTGGTACCACCAGTAGCCGTCCGACCCCATGACCCAATCCGTTTCCGCTTCGCTGGAGGCGGTTGTTTCAACGGCAGCCGCGGTCGTCGCCGATACCGAAGCGACCTCGTATGCCTCGTCCTCATCGTCCTCAAATTCTGAAGAATACTCGTCCCAGTCGTAGTCGTCCTTGGAGCCCGAATTCACGGTCATGCGTCGCATCCATGTCAGAAGGGCGACAACAACGGAGAGCAGAAGCAATCCAGTGATGCTCCCGATGATGGGGTTTACATCACCGAATAATTTCTGTGAAAAGCTGGGTTCTTCTGCGACACGAACGTCAATGGTTGGACCGCTGGCGGTCATGCCGTTGTCAAGCGTGGCCTCAACCCACTGCATGCCAGCGAGTTCAGGGCGCCAATCCACGGCGACCAATCCAATGGCGCCCGCCTCAGCAGTGACCGATTCACGCTGGATGAGGGTACGCTCACCGTCCATGTTGACCGTTTCAAAGGTCACGGCAATCTCGCCCTGAAGAGTACCGATGTTTTCGACCTCGAGTTGGATGGACGTGGTATCGCCGACCTCCATCAGCAGCCTCGAGTAGGTCATGGCCGAAGGTGCCACGGTGAACTTTGGCTGAAGCCATTCCATGTTCCACGTCGCCAAGAACGGATTGTTGAGGTTGCCGTTGAGCCCCGTGACGCTGTTGCCCGCAAGGTCCCGACCTGCGATGCTGATTTTGACCACCATGCGGTCGATCAGCATCTCGTTGGTGATTTCACTGAGGTTCATGTCGGCGTAGAGTTCCAGACGAAGCCCGTCAAGTTCGCTTCCCTCAAGCGCCAAAGGCTCCCGTCCAGAGCGAATGACATCGCCTGTTTCGAAGTCCTCAACCTGCCACACAAGTTCAAGGGATTGAAGATCAAGTCCACCAAGTTCCTCAACCACCACTCGAACTTCGTGGTTCTCGCCACCAAGGATGGCCAGCGGTCGTGGAGAGAGGACCTCTTGGGGCGCTGGGCCCGTGCCGTCAACGACGATCCACTTCACCGATGTTTCCTGGTCGGTCATGTCAACCCCTTGACCTTCAAGGCAACCAACTTCCCAGGTCATGGGAAGGGAACCCGAGGAAGCGGGTGCTTCAACGGCCATGGACCAGATGCCCTCGCTCGCTGCAGCCGAGTAGGTCTTCCCAGCAAACAACACGTCAACCTGACAGTCAAAGTCGGGCACGGTAGAAGTCTCTGCAAACACCAAACCGCCTGAGATTTCCATTGGCGTTAACGGAGTGACCCGAGCCCCGTCTCCGAGGAAGGAACCTCGGGTCAGGTGGAGGTTGACACTTTCTTCAGGGATGGCGAGGCCAGCAGAAAATCGCCAGCGATGTTCGGGGAAGTTTCGCATTTCCTCTTGACCGGCTCGGTCGACCACGAGAATGGCAGGTTCACGCCGGTTCTCTCCCAGGTCGGGCGTGTTCCAACCAAAGTGAAGATGGATGTTGAGCACGAGGTCCTTTTCGTACGGGTCGGCCACACCGTTTTGGCCCAACATGGTGCACTGGTCAATGAAGACGTGCGTTGAGGTGGTGGTGCAGGCCCCCGTTTCAAACGCCCACTGAATGCTCATTGAGTCGCTTCCTTGGTTGCTGGCGAGCATGACCTCGACCGTTGACAAATCCGAACCGCCGTTGGGTTCGCTGATCTTCACGTTGAGTTCGTAAGGCTGTGCTGGATGGAGCCAGGCCATTCGCCCCTTGGCCCAAGAAAAGGCATCGGGGGCGAGGTCGGGAGCACCGTCCACCGCCAACTGATAGACGAAGAGTTGCTCGCCTTCTTCTGCACTGCCACCGTCTTGAATCGCATACCCCGACGGGTCGGTTCCTTCCAAGTACACGGCCACCTTCTGACCGAGACTTCCGTCGGTGTCGTCGATCATCAACGTGTAGATGCCCGTGAGGGCCGTCAAGTCGCTGGGAAGGAGCATTGCTACGGGACTGAATTCACCGGCATCCGGCCAGCCGTTCATGTTGGCATCGTCCACCCACTCCTTCCAGACCATCGCAGTGACCGCATTTGGAAGAACGGGTTGGTCCATGATGGTGACTTGCATCACTTGGGTCGGACTTGGTGTGCGATGGTCGTAGCGATACATCGACGTCTCGGTTACCCTTGGTTTGACCGAGTCCACCGTGAAGGTTCGACTCAATGAACTGGGCTCAACCACCGACGAGCCGTTGAGCGAGACCAGTCCCACTTCCCACGTCACGTCGCCGTAGGTGAACGGGATGTTTTCAGTGAAATTCCAGTAAGCTCCGTCGAGGGCGGTGGTGTTTCGAACGGCCACACCGTCTCGATAGAGCGTAACCTCTGCGTCACCGTCGACGAACCCGCGGACCGCCGAGACACCCTCAAATCCGACCTCTATGGAGAGGTTCATCGATTCTCCACCTCGCAAGTACTGCCGAGTGGGAGCCATGTCAACGCCGTCCTCGGAGAACACCACGGACTTCAGCGCAAGGTCGTTCTCGTAGCCTTGTGCGTTGAACGTGCCCCAGGTGTGTGAGAACGGAATGGAGATGACGCCGCTTTGCAAGACGAGGCGTGAGGTGGCTGTAAGTTGCATTTCATCGTCCCACATCGGACGAAGACGGAAGGTGATGTTGGTCATGACGTTCATGCCGTCTTCCGTGATCTCGATGGCGTCGGTTGGATGGAGTTCAACCATGGAGGCATCGCCCAGTCCCGCAGGTCCGCCGCCTTCGGCAGGGAACAAGTAGGTGGCTTGGTTGGATTTGCTGTACACGTCGAGCCGGTAGTGGGTGATGGTCCCTCCGATGACTTGGTACTCGGTGGTGATGGTCTGCCATTCCTTCGAAGGCGTGAGAACGGGCTGTGCGTCCACCATGCCGCCGTCTTGGAGCAGAACCGTGCTGGAGGTTTGAAGGGAAACGACTTCAACGGTCAAGCCGCCGCGCTGGTCGGCGATGAAGGGCAAGGGGACGGTTTGCACTCCACCGACGTTTTGGACGCCCGTTCGGGCCTCGTTCACGCCCATCACGAAGGACGAAGAGGCATCGGCAACAAGATTGTGTGAGGCGTTGTAGGTGGCTCTGAGGCCGGCGAGGACGGTGGTGCCGCTTCCCGAGACCTCAACACGAGCCTCGGTAAAGTCCGTACCCAAAACATCAACCGAATTCCCGGTGTTCGCCAGCGCATTGGTGAAATCGGCCAATTCGCTTCCGTTGAGATGGAACATGCCGCTGTTGCTTGAATCAATGCTCCTGTTGGCAACCAAGATGTTCTGGACAAAGAGAGCGATTTCGAGCACCGTGCCCGTTTCGGCTGCGTAGCTGAATCCGAAGGAACTCAAATCCTCCGAGGGCACCCAAACCTTGCCGACCGTTGGGGCGCCCGACGTGAGTGCAAGTTCCATCCGCTCCTCCGCATTGGCGAAGCGGTCTTGCCAACCCCATGTTCCCACGCGTGCGTCTTCACCGCCCCACTCGTACCGCTGGTCGAGGTTGAAATCCAACGTGGGCCGGGCAGGGTGTTGGCCGCCAAACATGTCCATTTCGAGGGCTTCGACGTTCCAAGCGGTGAAATTGCTCATGTTCCCGTCGGCAGGAAGCAAGGAAACCACACGGGCTTGCATCCCCACGGTGTTTTGGTCAGGTGTCGGTGCATAGGGCAGAGAGACGTTCGTCCAGGCATCGTCGGGATGAGAGCGAACTTGCACCTGTCCGTTGGCCACCGAACCGTCCAGGCCCACGTCGTACAACGGGGCATGCGCCAACATCCACGGAGAGGTCAAGGTTGAGTTGGCCTGAGAGCCGATGACGCCGATTCCAGGGACGTAGGCCGCATCGCTCAACGTCCAGCCACGGGTGGTTGGGTCGGTGACGAAGGTTTCTCGGTAGGCGCCATCGCCAGCGATGGAGTGCACCTCGGGGATGCCCGACTCGCTGCCTTTGAATTCAAGGTGAAGGCGGAACTGGTCCACGAGATCGTGGTCGAGAAGATTGAGCGGAACGATGAGGTCGTTGGTACCCTGCATGCCAGGTATGACCTCGCCTGCTGTATTGAGAACCGACCAGTTGAGGAACGCCCCGTTGGGAATGTCGGCTTCGATGGACAACGGCGCATAGGTGTCGGCCGCAAGGGTTTGCGTCGAACCGACCTTGTGGCCCATCGTTGGGCTGGTCCAGTTGGACTCTGGTGGCGTGGCGATACGGATGTCGTCAACAAACCAATAATCGCAGCAGGTGCTGCTGCCGCTGGTCTGGTGGATGCGGAATTGCGAGTTGGCGTGAATCGCAGCCGCTGGCAAGGTGGTCATGAACTGGAAGTTCGACGTTTGAGACCCACCCCCGCTGAAGGTTTGGAACACCGTCCATCCGCCTGCAGCAGTCTTGTATTGGAACTGAAGGTTCTCCCCGCTGTCCGGCGTTTCACCGCACCCAGAGCGCCCTTCGTGAACCCAAGCGTGGAACGGGATGTTGGCGCCGCCTGCGAGGTTCACCACCGGTGAAGTACCGTAGGTCGAGCCGGCATAGGTTCGAAGCGAACCCCCAGAGGTGCCGTTGTACCCGCAGGAGGGAGAGGTGACTCGTGCGGTGTAGGAATTTGAGAAGGTCCAACCCTGATTGTTGGTGTTGAAATCCCAAAGAAGGCCCGGTGATGACCCTGTCAAAACCCCGCTGGACACGGTGGAGCCGTTGGAGATGGCGTCGGCATGGTTCCAATCGCTTTCACTTTCCCAAACAAACCCAGACTGCGTGGGAAGCACCTTCGGCGTGAATTTCAACTCGGCGTTCACCAGCGGCTCCCCGTTGGGTAAATCCAACGTGAACATCGTGTTGGGATTGGTCGTCAGGGTCAGGTCCATCTCGTCGCCCTGACCGGCTTGCATGACCTCATGTTCTGGCTCCAAAACTGACGTCTCTTCAGTGGACGGAGCGACCGCATTGAGCCAACTGCTCATGACAAAGAGCACGACCAAGATGAGAGCCTGTGCATGGGCACGCCTACCCGCCATGGTGCAGGGTGCCCATTGAAGGACTTGAAGGATGCCCCTCTCTATTTTCCCGGAATTTGGATTTATCCGCTCCGTCTTGTGTTTTTCCTCACCTGAAAATTGAGGACGAGTGAACAAAAATGAACAAAATTTGGAGGAGCGTTCAAAACCGCGTCCTCGGTCGGTGAACCATGGCTCAACCTTCATCGGCAGGTGAATTGAACGCCGTGGATTTGGAAACGGGCCTCCTTGAACAGTGGGCAACAGAAAAAACGTTCCAATCCTCCATTGACGGACGCCGCAACAACGCACCGTTCATCTTCCTCGAAGGACCGCCCACCGCCAACGGTAAGCCAGGCATTCATCACGTGGTCGCTCGAACCTTCAAGGATCTCGTGTGCCGCTGGAAGGCGATGGAAGGGTTCCTGGTTGAGCGAAAGGGAGGGTGGGACACACACGGTCTTCCCGTGGAAATTGAAGTCCAAAAGCGACTTGACCTCATGAGCAACGAAGCGATTGAAGCCTTCGGCATGGCAGAATTCAACCAAGCCTGTCGTGAGTCCGTTTGGACCTACGAAGCAGCATGGCGAGAGATGACCGAGCGCATGGCGTATTGGGTGGACCTTGACAACCCCTACGTGACCCTCCACAACGACTACGTCGAATCGGCTTGGTGGGCGTTGAAGCAAATGTTCGACAAGGGCCTGCTCTACAGAGGTCACAAGGTGTTGCCTTACTGCCCGCAGACGGGCACGTCCTACTCCAGCCACGAAGTTGCCCTGGGCTACAAAGAAGTGGAAGAGCCCTCGGTCTATGTCAAGTTCAAACTGACCGACGACGACGCTTCCATCTTGGCCTGGACCACCACGCCGTGGACCTTGCCAGGAAACGTTGGCTTGGCCGTTGGACCCGATGTCACCTATGCCCGATGCCGCATCAAGGAAGCGGCTGGAGAGGCATGGACGGGCGCCGGCGGTGCTGAGGTCGGCGAGGAAGTCATCTTGGCCAAGGACCTCATGAAGGACGTGCTTCGACATCATGTCGACATCGTCGATGAATTCCCCGGGTCGGATTTGGTTGGTCGCTCGTACGAACCGCTCTTCCCCGAGGCCGTTCCACGAGGCGACTCAACGACGGCCTGGACCGTGCTTGCCGCCGACTGGGTCACGACCACGGACGGTACGGGCGTGGTCCACACCGCCGTGATGTACGGTGAGGACGACTACAACCTGGGTATGGAGGCTGGCCTTCCAGCTCACCACACCGTTGGCATGGACGGTGCCTTTGTTGACGGCACCCACCCTGAACTCGACGGCAAGTACGTGAAATCCTGCGACGAGGCCATCATCGGCTTGCTTTCCGCACCCAAAGGCAGCAACGGAAAAGGGCCGGAAAGCGGGTTGCTCTATCGCGAGAAGGACTACCTTCACGACTACCCGCACTGCTGGCGAACCGACCACCCCTTGCTCTACTACGCCATGGACTCGTGGTTTGTGCGCATGACGGCGGTCAAAGAAAACCTGCTCAAGTTCAACGACCAAGTCGAATGGGCCCCTGATTGGGTTGGAGAAGGTCGCTTTGGTGAATGGCTTCGAAACGTCAAGGACTGGGCCATTTCTCGAGAACGCTACTGGGGCACGCCCCTCCCCGTTTGGCGAAGCGAAAACGGTGAAATGAAGTGCGTCGGCTCCATCCAAGAACTCCAAGACGAGGTAGCCAAGGCCGTGGCCGCTGGGTTTGACAATCCAGAGTGCCCCGACGATGTCGACCTCCATCGGCCCGTCGTTGACGGCTTCACCCTCATCTCGGACAGCGGCGCTCCGATGAAGCGGGAACCCTTCGTGATGGACTGCTGGTTCGATTCGGGATGCGCACCGTTTGCCCAGTGGCACCATCCCTTCGACAACGAGGCCACCTTCAGCAGCTCCTTCCCGGTGGACTACATCTGCGAGGGCGTTGACCAAACCCGAGGATGGTTCTACACCCTGCTTGCCGTTTCGGCCACGGTCTTTGACGACATGGCCTACAAGCGATGCCTTTCCCTCGGTCTTATTTTGGATGCAGAAGGGAAGAAGATGTCCAAATCTCGAGGCAACATCGTCGACCCGTGGGACCATTTCAACAGGGAAGGGGCAGACGCCACACGCTGGTACATGGTCACGGCGGGTGCCCCGTGGAACCCCATGAAATTCGACCCCAACGGTGTGCGGGAGACGTACGCCAAGATGTTCCTCACCACGTGGAACGTTTACAAATTCCATGCTGATTACGCTGCGCTGGACGGTTTTGATCCTGAGGCACAGGACGTACCCGTTGAGCAACGAAGCGCCCTCGACCGATGGATTCTCTCGCGCCTTCACACCGTCGCCACGGCCTATCACGAGAACTTCACCAATTGGCAATTCCACAAAGCGTGCCGTGACCTTGAGGATTTCATGGTCAACGATGTTTCAAACTGGTACGTGCGACGAAGCCGCAGAAGGCTGTGGGACGAGGCGGACAGCAACGACAAACTGGCCTGTCAACACACCCTCCACGAGGTGCTTGAAACGGTGTGTAAACTGGTTGCTCCCGTCTCGCCTTTCATGGTTGACCGCATCCACCGAAACTTGACCGGTGCCTCGGTCCACACCGCCGACTGGCCACTCGGCGTACCTGGAGCACTTGAGGGGGCAACCGCTGATGCGTGGGACGAAACGGCTGCAAAGGCAACGGCCATTCTTCCGCCCCAAGACCTCGCTCTTGAACAGACGATGGCCCTGGTGCGAGAACTCGCTGAAGCCGGTCGACGCATCCGCATTGACGGCGGACGGCGACAACGGTTGCCATGCGCTCAAGGCTGGATTGTCGCAGGCCCCGACCTCTCGGCGTTCCACGACCTTCTGGCAGAGGAACTCAACGTTGAAACCATACTGGTCGAGGACGACCTTGACCGATTCCAGCAAATTGAATTGGCACCGAATTTCCGGGCGCTCGCACCGAAGGCAAGAGCCGAAGTCAACAACGTGGCCAACGCCATCCGTACCGCCGAAGACCCCGTGGCCTTGTTGGCATCCATCAACGACGGTGGAGCGGACGTGTTGGGCGTGACCGTGGAGAGCGGGGACGTCGAGGTCAAGCGCGTGGAGCGAGCGGGCTTTGCAGCCCAAACCGTAGAGATGGACACCGAAAGCGAACAACTCCACGTCAGTCTGGTGTTGGACATGAACGACACACCCGCCCTTTTGTCCAAAGGGATGGCCAGAGACATCGTCCGACGCGTGCAGGCAAAGCGGAAGGACCTGAACCTCGAGATTGAGGCCACCATCGATTTGGAGGTGTGGCTCACCAACGCCCCCGAAATGCAGTCCGAAGACGAGGCTTGGGTGGCCACAGAAACCCGAGCTGCTGGTTGTATTTTTCACCCCGAAGGCGTCGTTCCCTCTGACGATGTTGAGCACTTTGAGGTGGACGGGACCTCGGTTCATTTCTCGGTCAAGTGAGGCCTCAACGTGCGCATCGTTTCGCTGGTACCCAGCCTCACCCTGACCCTCTTCGACCTCGGATTGGACGCTTCGTCCGTGGTTGGCCGCACCCCGTGGTGCATCCATCCAACCGACGGTGTGGCCAGCGTGCCCGTGGTCGGCGGTACCAAAACGCCGAACCTGGGGAAGATCAAATCGGCTCAACCCGATGTGGTTGTCATGGACCGTGATGAAAATCCCAAAGCCGTTTACGAGTGGTGTCTCGAACAAGGCTACGAGACGTTTGTCTGCCACGTACAGCACCCCCGAGATGTTCCCGACATGCTCAGAGCGTTGGGGCGGGTGGTCAAACGGCCGAGTGAAGCCGAGGTGTGGGCGACCCAAATCGAGGACGAGCTCACGGCCGTCGCGGTCTCAAATGAACGGGTGGCTTTGCCGTTGATTTGGCACGACCCGCTGATGGCCGCCAACGGCACCACCTACGCAGGAAACATGCTCGCCTGCATGGGCTACACCGTCCCCATCATCGAACCGGACGGCACGGGCTACCCAGAAGTGAGCGTAGAGTCCCTCGTACAGTGCGGCATCACCGACCTCTTTCTTTCAAGCGAACCCCATGAATTCACCACCCAAGAAGGTGAAGTGTTGCTCAACGCACTTCGGGCGCTCACCGACAACCCGCCAGCGTTGCACTTCATTGACGGTGAAGATTTGACGTGGATGGGAACGAGAACCCTTGCAGGTTTACGACGCTTGAATGACGGCAGGCCTTCGTGAAGTGCCCACATTCGCCGTGAACTCGGAAAAGCGACGGCTTCAAATCACGCCCCAACGAGGCGTGGGTATGCGCCGATGGTTCCTCGTGCTCGCCATGGCTTCGTCCATGGTACTGGCAGGTTGTTTTGGCGACGGCAGCGGCACGGTCGCTCCCGAGGAGACGTCGTCCATTTGGGAGTCCTACAGTCGCATCGACGCACAACCGCACGAAGTTGAGCGGATGTTCACGACCATTGACTTGCGCACCAACGAGTCGACCAACACCACGTGGGCAGTTTTTGATGCCTCCTACGGAGGAAATTGTTGCGAGCATTACCTCGCGACGGACATCGACGGTCAGATCCTGAACATTGGAGGCGAATACCCTGTGTTCTCCACCGACCGTGGCCACCTTTGGGACACCTACGTTCCGCCTGCACTTCCCGATGCACAGTGTCGCACCTTCGTACCCACCAACCCGGGGCAAGAGGGATTGGGTGAAGGGAGCATCGTTCAGGCGACCAACGGCGACATCATCTCGATGTCGTGGTTCCCCTACATCGGAGGTGACCTCAAACTCGACAAGTTCTACGCCATTCTCTACGACGAATCAGAAGGGGAGTGGAAGTGGTGTTACAACCGAATTACGGAACCGTTCTACGACCGTTCCTGGCAAGTGGAGGTCATCGGACCCATCAGTTCCTCCATCGGTGATGGAGAATGGGCCAGCATCGTGGTGTCCAACTTCTGGCACCAAACCCAGAATGCGGGGGGCCAGATCAGCGTTGACGGCCTCAATTACTACCCCTTCCAATTCCCAGGCCGGGACGGTGGCGACCCTGTCATTGAACTCGACCTTGATTTCACCGACGCCGACCTGCCTGCCTATTGGGACGTCAACAAGCCGCACAAGGAAATGCGAGCGTTCTCGGTGCCAAGCGGCGGTCTCATCTTCCCTTCCTATTACAACAACGGCAATGCCGCCTACATGGACACAACGCTCTCTTGGAACGAACTCGAGGTGCAATTCCCATCGGAATACTGCCAGATTGACCGCACCGGAACCCTCCATTGTGTGGTCAACTCCGGCACGACGTTCACCCACTACATGTCAACCGACGGCGCTCTAACGTGGTCAAATTACACCTATTCCCTTGACGCCACGGCTTCTCAAATCGAAGAGTGGGAATTCCAGGCCAACGGTGAACTTGACCTGTTCATTCTCAACGTGCGCTATCAATCCACCGAAGGTCCTGACGTGGACACCGTCTACCATGTCCGCGACTACTCTGAGGACATGTCGCCCGACACCCTGACCTACATCGGCCAGGGCGACCTCGACTCCACCTCTGGTGCCGGCAACGACATTCGATTCGATTTCGCTTCGCTCGCCATTCTCAACGACGGCGGCGTCGTGGTTGCCTACCACGATTCCACCGACCCCGACCCGCTCTTTGCGGTCGAGCTTGAGTTGCCCTGATCAGTCTTCAACTGAAAACATCTGGAGGATGTCGCCGAAGAGCGCCTTTGCCTCACCGCTGCTCTTCTCGACCAAACGCTTCACAATCAACTCGGGTGTGGACCGTGCGAGATGATTTCGCTTTGGTGTTCGGTCGACCAGCAGTTCAAGGTCAGCGCCTAAACCGCTGGCTTCAATACCGTCCACCCGAAGGTCGTCGCGACCGGTTGCACCGAGGATGGCCGGAGCAAGGTGGGTGACCAGCAACATCGTCGTATCGGCCTGAGCCTCGGCCGCTAAGAGCATGCCAGCGATGATTCGAGCACCCGCACCGGGTTCGGTGATGGCTTCCAATTCATCGGCAAGGATCAATTTCGGCGTGGGGTCGCTGACCACCGTAGCCAGTTCAACAAGGGTTTGCTCCAGCGCTCCAGCGCTCTGCGTGCCTCCCGCCTTCGCAAGGATGTGGAGCGCCTCCACCTTTCCAATTCGGGCCGCTTTCGCGGGGACGGGAAGACCCATGTGACCGAGGATACAAGCATAGGCCATGCATTCCAAAAGCGTGGTTTTCCCACCCGAATTTGCACCCGTCAGCAACGCCAAGGACTGCTGGTCGCCCTTGATGGCCGCTTGGCCTAAGCCGTACGTGACGGGGTCAGGAGTGACGCCCAACAGCACATGGCGCCCCTCTTCGAGCCACATACCATGGTCGACGAGTTCCGGTAGGACGCACCGGTCATGTTGGGCCCACCGTGCGATGGACAACCACTGGTCGGCCTCGATGAGCCGACGCACCGCCACCTCGCAGTGAGGCTTGAGCGGACCGAGTTGACGAGCGAGGTTAACGAGGTGGTCGGTCTGCTCTGCTTTGAGTTTGGATTCGAGGGCTGCATCAATGCCGTCAATGCTTTGCCGGTCAATTTTTGCCGGCCACGAATCGGTGAAGATATCGAAGGGGCAGCGCAAATGTGCTGGCTCAAGGAAGGCAGCGAGGTGTTCTCTGGCTTGCTGCATCGCTTCTTGAATCACATGCCCCGTGGCGTCGCGAAGTTTTCGCTGAAAAGCCGTGCCGTCCGCCAAGGCCTCGAGCAACTCCGCCCCGGAAAGGGCCATCTTTGCGTCGTTCATGGCGCTCTCAACCTGCTGGTTGACGGTTTCCTCGAGTTGTTTGACCGTGCCCCACAACTCGTCTTTGATTCGGGCGACCTCCTCGATGGACGAGGCATCACCGAGCATCGACATGGTTTCAGGGAGGGACGAGAGGGGCTCGAGGGCGTTGCGAAGCGCCTCCAACGCCCCGTTTTGAGGCAGGAGGTTTGCGTTCATGGCTTCAATAACGCCGCAGAGTACATCCAGTGTTTTCCTGTTGTGGGTGAACCAGTCGATGGTACGCTCGGGAACGATGAGCGCTTCTTCGGGGGACGAGCCCAAGACCAACCACCCGTCGGGAGCCTCCATCGGCGCGCCAGGACCCAGCCACGACACCGTTTTGAACACGGTATAGTCTTTCCAGGATTCTTGTGCAGTGGGTTGGAGAACACGGCAGAACTTCTTGAGATGGTCCAGCGGTTCGGGGGACACCACCACACGCTCGTAGCGTTCTTGCTTTTCCTTGAGCCGACCGAGGTGGCTCCATGCCTCGCCTTGTGCCTCAAGCCAGTCGGCGTCCAGCGCCATGGCCGCTGCTGCCAAGCGGCGCCGAGGTTCAGGGTCCGCCACCGGCATCAACAGGCCCATGCGCTCCCGTGTTGCTGAACACGAAGCAAACGATTGGATATGAGCCAGAAGATGTTGGTGGAGTTTCCGAGCCTCTTTCGTAGCGAGGAAGGAGCCTTCCCCTCCCGCAAAAGACCGAGCCAGCGACAGCGCTCGCTTCACGGAAAGCCCTTCCACCTCTGCCAAACGACCCACGTCGCCCGAAGCGAGCGTGGAAACGACGGCCTCCTCTGAACCGAAGTGATCTTTCATTTTCGACGCCATGCGTTCGGTGACCCCAGGAAGTTTGGTCAAAACCATGCGCACCATCGTTTGTCAAGGGCTTAAGAGGATGACGCTGGGAGCAAGCGCATCATCACCGATTGTTGCGGGGGTTGAGCGACCCGTCTATTGAGAATCTACAGAGAAGGTTGGTCTCGCCGATGAACACCGTAGGACAACATGGGGACGAAAAGTGAACACCTCGCAGCAACCAATGCCGCAAGTTACGACCGCAGTTGGTTCGAAATTGATTCCTTGCTTGAGCAAGCCGTTCAGGAGATGAAAAAGCAGCGAGCGAAATACAAACTGAGGAAAATGACGGGTTCAAAGGCAGACAGAATGCGAGCCCTGATGAAATACACGCGGGCCAAAGCCGTGGTCGATACCCTCCGCTGGACCATCGGTACTCGTGGACAGCTTTCACCGCTGGACCAACCGTTGCAAACCTAAACTCAGCATACCCGTTGGCCGTCACCGCCGTAATCCTGCATGGGTGCCTCGAACAGGTCATCGCAGGTGCGCTTGACGATCGGCAGCGTCAGGGTGGACTCCGCCCAGTTGATGGAATAACCACCCGCTGCGGCGGGTGAAGGCACGTAATCGCGCCCCGTTTGCGACATGGTGATGACGATGGTGTCGCCTTGTTCGAGGAAAATATCCATCGCCATGAATTCCATTTTGCCAAGCACCGTTTGGAACCCAACCAGCGCCTCTTGACCGTCTCGCCCGCCCTCATGGAATCGGAAGTCCATCACGGCATGACCGAGCCGGAGACCGTTGCCGTCGCTCATTTCGAGGTAGCCGTGGGCACCGTTGGCGGTGTGGGGGGTGACGGCGATGTGGAACGAAGGCATTCCGGCGATGTAGACGTCTTCTTCAAACGGACCGTAGGTCATGGTGATGGTTTCGGTCGTGGTGACCATGGAGGCCCCAGAGGGGTTCAAATCGGCTGCAGAAATCTCAAGATATTCGGTATCTGGAGCAGGGTAGGTTGTTTCAAATCGCCATCCACCGCGGTTGTCCTGCATCTCAACACCAAGGGTGGGCGCTCTGCCTTCGCCTTTGAGGTACCAGTCAAACCAATACAGCATTTCATCCGCCCAGTCCCAACGGAGGGTGTAGGGATAGGCTTCGGCTCCTTCGCCCGAAGGCAGTGAACTGTGCCCTGAGGTTCGGTCGGGGTAATCGTGTGCCCATTGACCGGCCAAGGTCTTGATTTCAATACCGGCCTCCTCAACGATTTGGTGCGTCGGGAAGGACATGTGGGGGTCAACGTTCCAATCCTGCATGCCCTGAATGATGTAGACCGAACCGTTGTAATTCTCAATGACCCTGTCAAGGAAGGAACGTTCGGTCCAGTAGTCGTTGCCCGCATAGGTCACCATGCCGCCCGAAAGATAAGCGGCTGGACCGTTGACGTAGCCTTCCATGTACCCTTCACAAAGCGTGTGCGCATCTTCGCTGTCGCCGTCAATTCCGAACGACCCGTAAACGCCGTTGTGCATGATCATGCCTCGCGCTTCCATGCTTCCGTTGCGCCACATCAATTCATGGACGCCGATGAGCCCCGACATCGGGACGATGGTGGCGAGGTGAGGGTTTCCAAAGGTGGCTGCCTGCCAGGGCGTCGAGCCGTCGTAGGACTTGCCGATCATGCCCACCTTGCCGTTGGACCACGATTGCGTACCCAACCACGAAACGGCGGCGTCAATCCCGCGCTGTTCATCGGTGCCCATGAGGTCCATGCAGTGGTTGGATTCCCCGGTTCCAAACACGGAGACTTGAGCGACGCCAAAGCCATGCGGCACGTAATTCTCAATCAACATCTTCCCGAGTCGGTCGGCGGGGGTGAGCGCATCCACATCGCCGTCGTTGTAGTACGGTCCAACCTCGGCGATGACGGGCACCTGGCACGATGGGTCCAAGCCCTCGCTTTCCCAATCGCAACCTTCGATGACGGGGAGCCACAAACCGAGGTGCACTTCAGCATCTCCGGTCAAGCCCGCACCGCCGTCAGCGGCGGTGATGGTCGGAACCGGGACGTAGACCGAACGAACGGCGTCGATGGCGTAGGTTCCGTTGACGGAGACGCGGGCGTAGATGTCTTGGTCGTCGTACATCAGGGTCGAGCGGTCCCACGGTTCGGGGTAGACGTTCTCCGATGGACCGATTTCATCCACGACCTCGGATTCTCCAAAGCAACCAGCGAGCATGCTGGTCGAAAAGAGCAGCACGACCAGCACGGGCTTCAGGTCCATGTCCAAAGGGGCCCGAAGGAGTGATTTGAATCAATCGGAAGCGTGATTCGTTCAATCGTCCTTGGACGCTTCGCCTTCCTTGGCGGCGAGTTCGGCCCGAACCTCGTCCATATCGAGGCCTTGAAGTTGCTCAACCAAATCACGAAGCGCGTCTTCAGGAATGGCGCCCGGTTGCATGAAAACGCCAATGCCTTCCTTGAAGGCAATCGTGGTGGGAATGGAGCGGATACCGAACATCCCTGCGAGGGCTTGCTGTTCCTCGGTGTCGATCTTGCCGAAAACAACCTCGGGGAAGTCGTTGGACACGCGCTCGTAAACGGGGCCGTAGGCCTTGCAGGGTCCGCACCACTCGGCCCAAAAGTCGAGAATCACGAGTTGGTTGTTTTCTATGGTCTCGGCGAACATGGGCTCGCTGATTTCGAGGGTGGGCATGAGAAAGCCTCACCTCCACCCTTATTGAAGGCATGTGAAACCCTGCACGCCTCATAGAGGGGCTTATGTGCCGAGATTTGTTCCAACGACCATGCGCAGACCCGTGGCTCTCGCCCTTCTGATTGTCGTCCTCTTCGTTGGCCAAAGCACGGGGGGCGTTCTCTCCGTGGCCAGTGCAGAAGCAAACGAAACCGCTGCTCGAGGAGCGAGTGATGTGCGCATCACCGAAATTCTTGTTTCGGCCTCTTCCGAAGAGTACAACGGCACCGACTGGAACAACGACGGCGACATCGGTTCGACCTCCGACCAATTCATTGAACTTTGGAATTCGGGCAACGAACCGGTCGATGTCTCCGATTGGTTGCTGGACGACGTGACCGGTGGCGGCTCTGCTCCCTGTCGGCTTGCATGGAACACCACCATTCAACCCGATGAGTACATCGTGATTTTCCGCGACAGTTCACGCATCGAACTCGATTATTGGGACGGCGACACCGCAACGATTTCCGACAGCTTCGGCAACGTCATCGACACCCTCTCGTTCCCCGAAGAGGACTCATGGTGGGACACCTCGTACGTGAAGGATGCCGACGGCTCGGTTTCCAAGGTCTCACCGCCCACACCCGGATGGGGCGACGATTCCACCTACTCGGTGGCGCAGAACATGATTCGATGCTACGGCTTGAACGACAACGTCCACGAGGGCGCTTACGTGCTCAAGGGACGAATTGTGCCCATGACGGGAGAGGCAGATGTCATCAACGAGGGACACATTCTTGTCAAAGACGGCATGATTGAAGCCGTATGGGAAAACGATGTACCCTCCAACATCCAACTCACCAACGTACCGATCCTTGAAACGAACGGCACGATTTACCCGGGTCTGCTCGATTTGCACAACCATCTCCACTACAATCAAGCACCGCTGTGGGACATGACACCTCACCTATCGGAAAACAATCGAAACGCATGGGGTGGCTACAACAACCGCTACGAATGGAAAAATCACCCCGACTACAGCGAGCAGGTCACCAAGCCCAAGATGCTGGTGCATTCTGGCCCCTACTGGAACATGGAATCGCAGGCGATGAAGTACATCGAAATGAAGTCACTCGTCGGTGGGGCGACGGCAGCCCAAGGCGGCCCGAGCAACCCCGACGACAGTTATGCCACCGTTCTCTCGAGGAACATCGAAGACTACAATTTCGGCAGGGATGAGATTCACACCAAGGTGACCGAACTCACCTCGGATTACGTCGGCAACCACATCAAAACAGGAAACGCCAGCGGGGAACTCGATGCCTGGTTCATCCACATCGCCGAGGGCGTAGATGAGCGCAGCCGAGCAGAGTTTGACATTCTCGTCCAAAACAACCTCCTCGTGGGTGAACTTGTGCTCATCCACGGCGTGGCCCTTGGTCAACAGGAATTCACACAGATGGCCAACGTGGGGGCGACCTTGGTTTGGTCGCCGCTCTCCAACCTTCTCCTCTACGGCCAGACCGCCGACATCGCTGCAGCCAAGGCCGCTGGCGTACACATTGCGCTCGCACCCGACTGGGCACCCTCCGGTTCCAAATCTCCCCTGCACGAACTGAAGGTCGCCGACCTCTGGGACGACGAGATGCTGGGCGACATCTTCACCGATTACGAATTGGTTGAGATGGTCACCTCAAGCGCAGCCCTCGCCACCAATTGGGACAACGAAGTCGGAACCCTTGAGGCGGGTAAAGTCGCTGATTTGGTCGTGGTCGACAACATCGATGCCAACCCCTATCGGAACCTCATCAACGCCGTTGACCCCGACGTGCGTCTGACCGTGGTTGGCGGGTTGGCCGTCTACGGCGACGAAGACATCATGCGGGGCTTGAAGGGTGATGACATTGAACCCGCTGGCAAGTTTGGAAAGGTCGTGGACGTCACCTACCTCGCCGCCCCCGACGGTGCTCAATCATGGAGCAGCATCGTTGAAAATTTGACCATGGCCATGCGCTTTGACGTGGAAGAAATGACCGCAGCCTTCGGCGACGCCAACGACTTTGACAGCGTCACCCGAGGCATGACCAACGTGGGCCTTGACCCGTGGTACACCTACGGCGACGAACGCTATTTCAACGTCCTGAACAACTCGGGAACGGCCAATTTCCAATGGGACATGTCCTTGCTGTACGACCGGTATTACGACCGAGCCGAGACCTTGGACGCCGTAGCAGAACTCGAAATCGTTGAAGAGACGGCACCCGAACCCTGTGAGGACGGCACACAACCTCCCTGTGAAACCAGCGACGGCACCACCGGAACAAACGACGATACGACCGAAACCAACGACGACACCACCGACACGACCACGGAACCCGACACCAATCAGAACAACGACGATGTCGGCACACCCGTGGACACCTCCCAAGCGGAAGAGGACAATCTGGAAGACCAGGCACTCCTCCTCTTCTTCGCTTTGATCGCCATGATGTTGGCCGCATTGTATTTTGTTTCTCGAGGCGGCGAGGATGCCTTGGCCGCTGAAGTTCAAATCGAAAAGATGTGGGACGAGCAAGAAGCCGAGGCTGCGTCGTCCGCCGGTTTCGTACCTACCCCGCCGCCCATGGCACCGCCAGGCAATGAAAACGAGTGATCAGGCGAGGTCCCATTCGGGCCCGCTGGCCGTGTCGGTTACCACCACACCCAACGCATTGAGTTGATCTCGGATTTGGTCAGCAAGCCCCCAATCTTTGTTTGCCCTGGCCTCACCACGTTGCAGCAGAAGCGTCTCGACTTCATCGGCGATTTCCGCTTTTCGAGGGTCCTCTTCCGGCTCAGCCAACGCCACGTCTTGAGGAGGGAGCACGCCCAACACTCGACCGGCCGTTTCCTCGAGCAGGTCAACGGCGTAATGCGCAAACGCATTGCGGTCGGCCGCTTCCATCTCCGTGTTCAGCACCTTCGTAATCTCTCGAACCATACCGAGGACCTTGGCAACGGCTTCCCTGGAGTTGAAATCATCGTCCATCGCCATGGCAAAACCCTCTCCCATTTTCTCGAGCAGCCCAAGGGAGCGAGCGAGGGGTAACGCCGAGGCGACATCAGGTTGAGGAAGGGTGACGGGAGAAGGGTGTATTCGCGCCTTGAGGGCTCCGACATAGCACGACAATAATCGGTTGTAATTTCGTTCTGCGTCGTTGAGCAACGCCTCGTTCATGTCGATGGGTGAACGGTAGTGCGCGTTGATGAGGGCAAAGCGGAGCACCATGGCGTCAACCTGGGCCAGTATGTCTCGGATGGTCCAAAAATTATCCAGGGATTTGCTCATCTTCTCGCCGTCGATGTTGACAAAGCCGTTGTGCAACCAGTGATGAACAACGGGAGAATGACCGGTGTGGCATTCTCCTTGGAAAATTTCAGCCTCGTGATGAGGGAAACGAAGATCGTGACCTCCTCCATGAATGTCAAATTCCTTGTCAAAATGGTCGAGGGACATCGCCGTACACTCGATGTGCCATCCCGGTCGACCCGGCCCCCACGGCGATTCCCACGTTGGTTCACCTGGTTTTGCCGCTTTCCAGAGTGCGAAGTCCTTGTGGTCCCGCTTGCCCGAGCCCGTGTCCTCAACGCGCCCTCCGGCACCCGAACGCACGGCATCGATGGATTGGCCCGTCAGCTGACCGTACTTTTCGGGAGCAGATTCAACGTGGAAGTAGACACCGTCGTTCGCCTTGTACGCGTGACCTTTGTCGATGAGGTCTTGCGTGATTCGAATCATGTCGTCAACGTATTCCGTGCATCGGGGATAGACATCGGCCCTCAGGATGTTCAAGGCGTCCATGTCCTCGTAATAGGCCTCGATGTTTTGCTCGACCAAGGACTGCCAGTCTCCATCGAGTTCGTTTGCTCGGTGAATGATTTTGTCGTCAATATCGGTGAAATTTTGCACATAGTGGACATCGTAGCCGCTTGCTTCGAGCCAACGGTGAATCAAATCGAACGCCAGGTAGCACCGAGCATGGCCGAGGTGACAACGGTCGTACACGGTAACGCCACAAACGTACATGGACACTTTTCCGGGTTCGAGGGTGGTGAAATTCACCTTTTCGCGTCGTCGGGTGTCGTGCAAGCGAATGGGCATGGGCTTCATTTCCCGCTGCGAGGGGTTGCACTTGAAGGTTCATACGGGACGCGCCCGTCAGGCGGTCTATGGAGGAGAAGGGACGTCAGCGAATCTTTGTCACGGGCGTCAACGGCCACATCGGCAACCACATCGTCCGCGACCTGCTCGAACACGGCTACCTCGTTCGAGGGTCTGTTCGCAACCTCAACGACGCCACCAAAACCGATCATGTCGCTGCGCATGCTGTTGAACTCGGCCTCGAAGACCGGTTGGAACTGGTTGAAGGCGATGTACTGGAGGCCGACGGTTGGAGCGAGTTGCTGAAGGGGTGCGACGGATTGTTTCACACCGCCACCGTGTATTCGACCCGCGAAACGGCGACCACCATTCTGGACACGGCCAACAAAGGGACGACCCACCTGCTCCATGCCGCCGCAGAAGCGGGCATCCGTCGTGTCATCTACACCTCGAGCACCGCCGCCGTTGGCACGTCTCCGAAAGGAACCAGAAAAGACGAGTCGGTCTGGAACACCGATACATCGCTGCCCTATACCACCGCCAAAACCCAATCGGAACGACTGGCGTGGAGTCTTGCGGAAGAATTGGGATTGGACCTTCGGGTGATCAACCCCACCGCCGTGCTTGGAGGAGGGTTCGTTCGGCCGACACCCAGCGTGGATTTCTTCCAGGACGCCATCTCAGGCAGCTACCCTGTGGTACCAAAGTTTCCCATGTCGGTGGTCCACGTTCGAGATGTTGCGAAAGCGCACCGTCGTGCCTATGAAGTGGACGAGGCCGAGGGGCGGTTCATCTTAGCACCCCACGCCAACATCACGCTGGCCACCATTTGCAAACGCATTCGGACACTCAACCCAACCACCAAGGCGCCCAAGTACAGCCTTCCCAACGCCCTCGTTCCGCTGGCGGTGTTCCAAGACTGGTTGGGCGGGAAGTTCGGTCGTCAACGCTACCTCACCCGAGCCGTGGCAAAGAACATGATGGGCGGTGACACCGACTACTCAAGTGCCAAAGCAGAGAAGGTTCTGGGCTTGGAATGGGAGGACTTTGATACGTGCATCCAAGATACGGTCGACGTCTTCCTTTGACCCACGACCAGGGGCTGCTTGTGGCTCAAGCCAGTTATCTCGTACCAACCATCACCATCGTGGTGGCCATGTTCCTTCACGCGCTTGCCGGTCCTCGGGCCGTACCGTTCTTCATCTCAGAAGCCGATTTCACGGGTTTGGACGGTGTGGTGTTCACCGTTGGGTTGACCGTTGGGGGGTTGGCACAAATGATCTACGCGTGGCATCTGTATCACACGCTTGATTCACAACGCCCTCGCCTTTGGTTCTTGGCCACGCTCACGGGCCTGCTCGCATCCTCAAATTCCATCTTGGTGAGCCATTATGACATGTATCAACACGTCAACCCTCACATTCTCACGGCGATGTTGGCCTTTGGGGGCGGGGTCCTCTGGGCTTTTTTGGCGAGTCTTGCACTCGGCCACCGAGCCACCGCCGAAGGAAAGCGTCTGCGAAACCTTGGGTTCGCGATGGCCGCCGTCGGTTTTGTGGTCATGGTCGTCGCCTTTCAATCCGCAGCAAACGAGGTTGACCCGACGGGGATGACCACCGTTGAATTCCTCAACCAAGCGCAAGACGGCATTCGAATTGCAGCCCCAGCAGAATACGTTCTGGTTGGTGGCCTGATGCTGTGTTTGGCCTCTTTCAAACACGAACTCTCCGCAGCGAAGGCAGCACCACAACAGTCTTAAGCAACAGGATGTGCAGTCGTGAACATGATGCGATGGACAAGCGTTTTGCTGTGCATCAGCCTCGTCTTCGCAGGGTGCATCTCAAAGGAAACCGTACCCGAACTTCCGGAGGAACAGACAGAATCCCCTGTTGCCGTGGTCTTTCCCGCATGGATTGGCGTGGACCACACCAACACTTCACGCTCGTTGAATCATTTTGACAACATGTCCTACCTCGCTTATTTTTCCGCTCCGTGGTGCGCTCATTGCGAGTCGACGTTGAACGCCTACGACCTCGTCGTCCCGGAAGAGAGGTTGGTGGTGTTTTCACGAGAATCCCGAGAAGAATATGCCAACATGAGCGAGTGGCACAACACCACCGAGCAGAATCTCAACCGCACCTTCAATCGCCCGTTCATCCTTCATCCCGACTTGGCCATGGAGGTCGAAGCAAAATCCATTCCCCACGCCGTGTTCGTCAATCAACAGGGGTACGTTTACCACGTGGAGATTGGGAAGGAAACCAATCAAACCTACATCGCCGACCTTTGGAACGCAGTCTCCAGCGCGACCTTCTCACCCGAAACGGGATGGAACACCACCGCCGCAGCGTAGAATCAAGCCTTCCGCAGGGCAAGAATCTCAGAAGGCACGGTGTAGGTGTATCGAACCTCTGGACCTTCCAATCGAAGAAAAGTCAGGGCGTCGTCAAAGAACACGGTCGTGAAGGACGACTCCACGGAATGAAGCGGCATGTTGGCCAAGAGGCGGCCTTGACGGTCCAGACTGATGCCGGTGGAAACAGCTGGAGGTTCGGAACGAAAGGCCAACAGGGTTTCACTCGTCGACACGACGCCCAAACCACGGAACATCTCGCCAAAGCGGTTGACGATCAACGCCCAATCACGCTCAAGATTCAACGCCACAACCCTCGCTTCAAGCGGTGCCGCTTAGGCCTTTGCACCCGATGGAGCTGAAGCGCTATCCCTCTCTGAATTTCGCTGCGAGGTCAAGCACCTTCTCATCGAGGGTTGAGAGCGCAACGTCGCTACGGGGCGTTCCGTGCGTTGCCGTGCTGTCCTGTTTCAGGTAAACGCAAACCTTGATGTTGCGATGGCTCAACTTGTGATGGACGGTACCGCAGTTTTGCCACCCATCACCATCAGCGGACTCGTCCTCGTTGTATTCTGGCCCCCAAAGGCCAGCAAACATTCCCGACATGGGGCGTTGATGCAGGACAGGGTGGCCATCCCGAGCGATGTCCACAAGCGCCGTCAAGGTGAGGTGCGACACCTTCTGCTTCTTTGGAGTTGGATAGGAACCCGGGCTGGTTGTTCCAGAGCATGAGCGTCGTAGAGGGCATGCGTTGCATCCCCAACGTTTCGGCGTGCACACCGTTGCACCAAGTTCCATCAACGCCTGGTTCCAATCGCCTGGCCTTTGGGCGTGCATGGAAACGTCAGCCCATGCTTGGACCTGCTTTGGCGTGGGGTCGGCTTGCGCAGTGTGCCGAGCCATGACCCGGCGGATGTTGCCGTCAACACAGGCCACCGGTTCGCCAAAGGCAATGCTGGCCACGGCCGCAGCGGTGTAGGGGCCGATGCCCGGCAACGCCAGCAGTTCATCGTACGTTGAAGGCAAGCGGCCGTCAAATCCTCCCTCGGCCTTTGGCAACATCACCCGCAGACTGAGAGCGTGAAGGCGACGAGCACGGCTGTAGTAGCCCGCGCCCTCCCACGCCTTGAGCACCGAATCAACCGAAGCTTCGGCCATGGAAGCGACCGTCGGGAAGGTCTCCACCATGCGCTGCCAGTACACGAGGCCGCGACTGACCTGAGTTTGCTGCAGCAAAATCTCGCTGAGAAGAATGGCCCACGGATCGGAGGTTTGCCGCCACGGCAGGTCGCGTTGATGCTCGTCGTACCATGCAAGGAGCGCCTGCTGGTCATCCTCGGACAGCACGCCTCAACCTCAGGCTTCAGCGGGTTCAGCAGCGGGTTCTGAAGACGCCTTGGCCGCTTCGATCTTTGCATCGTTGGCCTTGATTTGCTCCCAAACGAGTTCGGCCACGTCCTTGACTTCCATCTCCGAACCGATGGCGCTCAGGCCGTCGGTGACCATGGTCGAACAGAACGGACAACCCACGGCCACGGTCTCGGCACCGGTCGCTGCCAATTCCTTGGAGCGAATGATGTTCACGCGGTCATGACCTTCGTCGACGTGCTCTTCCATCCACATCTGTGCGCCGCCAGCGCCGCAGCAGAAGGAATCTCGCCCGTGGCGCTCGGCCTCAACATCAACGCCGCCGATGGCATCGCGTGGAGCATCGAGTTCGCCGCCGATGCGCCCGAGATAGCAGGGGTCATGGTAGGTGACCGTTCCGTCGTGTTTGGGTTCGGGGAGTTTGCCCTCAACCTGAAGATGGTTGATGAGTTGCGAGTGGTGCATGACTTCGATGTCTTCGCCGCCGTAGTCTTTGTACTCCTTTCCAAGCGTATGGAAGCAGTGCGGGCAGGAAGCGACGATCTTCTTCACGCCGATTTCCTCGAAGGTTGAGAGGTTGGTTTCTGCGAGCATCTGGAAGAGGTATTCGTTGCCCGCTCGGCGAGCAGCATCACCGGTGCAGCCCTCTTGCATGCCGAGGATGCCAACATCGAGGCCGGCTTCTTTCATGATGCTGATGGTGTCCCTTGCCACCTTCTTGTTGCGCTCATCAAACGAGGCCGCGCAGCCAGCGAAGTAGATGTATTCAGCGGGCTCTGCCACCTTCACATCGAGGCCTTCCGCCCAATCGCCACGCTCGTGGGAGGGCAGGCCGTAAGGGTTGGAATCCGACTCGAGGTTTTCGATGGTGGCCATGAGCGGCATGACCGTGTCTTCGACGCTCTCGTCGAACTCCATGCGTTCCATCATCAAGTGGCGGCGAGCGTCGGTGAGTTTGGGGACGTGGTCGATGTAAATCGGACAGGCCTCGACACAGGCGTGGCAGGTGGTGCACGCCCAGATGGCGTCTTCACCAAAGCGGGCGATGATGTCCTCTTCGGGCGTCTCGCCGGCGAAGATGCTGGTGGCGTGGTCGTTGGCATAGTGGCGCACATCGTGAATGATTTGCATGGGGTTGAGGGCTTTGCCGCTGGCGTAGGCAGGGCAGACGTCTTGGCAGCGAGCGCACGAAGTGCAGGCCCATCCGTCGATGAGGTCTCGCCAGGTGAAATCCGTGTAATTGACGGCACCAAAGGATTCGATGTCCAATTCATCGAGCAGGACGGCTTTTCCGTTATCGCCACGGGCCAACGGCTCCATGGTGGCCATGGGGCGAAGGTCGTGGAAGAAAACGTTGGGGAAGGCCATGACCAGGTGCATGTGTTTGGACAGCGGAATGAGGAACAGGAACACACAGATGGCCAGCATGTGGGCCCAGTAGGCGGCGACGATCACGCTTGTGGACGGGACGAGGGTTGACGCCACCCACGCACCGATGGGCTCCCAGGTCGAGGAGACGGTGGATTCGCCGGCCTCGACCACGAAGGACGTGGTGGTGATGGTCATGATGAGCAAGAGAATGACGTTGCCTTCAAGCTGCGATTTGCCCTTGAGTTTCTCGGGCGTGAACACCACGCGACGGACCAGTGCCAACACGCAACCGACAAAGGCGATGGTGTAGCCAACTTCAACCATCAAATTCCAAGGTCCACGAACGAGTTCGGGCAGAACGTTCTGGGAGAATTGATTCCCGCTGGCGAGGTCAAACATGTCGGTGGAGAGCATCAGGAAACCCCAGAACATGAGGACGTGAATGCCGCCAGCCACGCGGTCTTTGAGGACTTTTTTCTGACCCAACCAGCCGCTGAGTACCTCGGAAATCCGAGCACCCCAGTTGTCAAAGCGGTTTTCCGGCTTTCCTTTGAGCACGAGGCGGGAGGCCTTGGCCACTTGGTAGCCGAAGAACCCTCCGGAGACCGCAAACATGAGCAGCAAAATGACCCATCCAGGAAGAGGGCCGTAATCCATAAACAAGGGATGTTCCATGTTCTCCACCGGTGCCGCCCGCAGGCGCTTACCCTTGCGAGTCCAAGGCGCACTTTCAATGCACCGTCAAAAGAACAACGAAATCCTTCACTGCGCAACAAGGAATATGAAGCCGGACCCTGTGTTCAGCCCATGGATGAGGCCTTGTCGCAGGTGTCGGCGAGCGCCCCGGGAAAATGCATCCTCTTTGGAGAGCATGCTGTTGTCTACGGCCAACCCGCCGTTGCCGTTGCCATCGAGCAACGCCTCTCGGTTTCGATGACACCCGCACCGTCCTGGAGCGTTGATGGCAGCCCCTTGAACCAACAAAGGCACCCCCATATCGTCATGCTCAAGGAAGCCTTGCTGGACGATGGTGTGGCGATGGCGATTCACATCTCAGGCGACATTCCTAATGCATCCGGCTTGGGTTCAAGTGCAGCGTTAAGTGCAGCGGCTGGAGCCGCCATGCATCGGTGCTCTGGCACTCATGAGCCCCTCGACAAGGACCGTTTGAGCGCACTGGCCCACCTTGCTGAAGCTCACGCACAGAACGGAAGAGCCTCGCCGATGGACGCATCAACCAGCGTTGAGGGTGGCATCATCGTCCTCTCCGACGTGCGAGAACCCGTCGGAGATTGGCTGTACACACGCCAGCTCAAAACGCCAGAGGGGGAGCGCACATGGGAAGTTCACGGATTGTCGGTGCCGAGCGACGATGTCTACCTCGTGCTCGGCAACACGGGCGTCCATGCCCCAACATCCCGTCAGGTGGCCATGGTGGCCAAAGCCTTGGCTGCCGAACCGCATCGCATGCAGGAAATCGAGGCGATTGGAACGGTGGCCCGCCGAGGCATTGATGCACTGACCAGAGGGGACTACGAAGCCGTGGGCCACGCCATGAGCGAAAATCACCTTCTCCTACGAAACCTGGGTGTTTCCTCGAACGAGCTCGAGACCCTTATCCAAGCAGCGGCGCCATCATCGCTGGGCGTCAAATTGACCGGTGCAGGTGGCGGGGGGTGCATGGTGGCGCTCACGCGTCATCCAACCGAAACCAGTCAGGCGATTGAACTGGCGGGAGGACGCACCCTCATCTCAACCATCGGCGGTAAAGGCGTGAGGGTTCACGAGACCGTTCCGTCGTGAGCGAACGGCTGGTGCCGAAATTCCTTTTATATACTAAAGGTCATTCGGCCTTTATATGACCACCGATGAAGAACGCCTAACTGTTGTGAACGTTGTCGCCAGCACCCGTGTTGCCGAAGAACTGGACCTCCCCGACATTGCCATCCAACTCAACTGTGAGTACGAACCCGAGCAGTTTCCTGGTGTTGTCTATCGTGTCACCGAGCCAAAACTTGCCATTCTCATGTTCCGCTCCGGCCGTGCTGTGTGCACCGGTGGAAAGGACGAGGACAACATCCACACCGGCATTGACCGCATGATCAAGGATTTGCGGGCTGCTGGAATTGAAACCTGGGACCTCAAGGACGTCACCATTGAGGTTCAAAACATGGTCGCCACCTACGCACTTCACTATCCTGAAGACTACGACGGTGTCGACAAGTTTACCGGCGAGCCACAGGCTGGTGTCCCCCGTAAACTCAACCTCAACCACCTGACTTTCCACTTGCCCTTCGACAAGGTGGAGTACGAACCAGAGCAATTCCCTGGCCTCATCTACCGACTCGACGACCCCAAGGTCGTGTGCCTTATCTTCGGTTCTGGAAAGATGGTCATCACCGGCGCTCGACACAAGGACGAGATTCTTGAAGCCGTTGAAATCATCAAGGACGAACTTGCTGACCTGCTTTGAGCACCCCGCCAGCCGAAGGGCTGGAGGAGAAGTCTTGATGTCCTCCCGTGCCCGTGGCTTGACCATGGGGGAGGTACGCTTGAGCCGAACCGTCCCGCTGGCCTTGGTGCTGCTGCTCGTGTTGAACACGGTACCGCTGTCGCACCCCGACCCCCTCGCCGAGGCCTCTGTTCAGCACGTCATCGTCGCTGGCGACCCGGGCGTTTCGGACGTCCCAACATGGCGCATCGGCGACCGCTGGATTTACGCTGGCACCTTCGACCCCACCGTCCTCGTCACGGATACGGGCGTGGACGCTACGGTCGGTGAAATTCAAGGCGACACCACCTCTGAAGTCACCGGCATCACCACCCAGAACGTGGACAACATGTCGGTGTTGGCCTACACCCTGCGAACCTCAGCGAATTTTGACAAATCCGGCGTCTCCCTCGAGGGCTTCACCGGGAACGTCTACATTCAGTTCACGCAAACAGAGTACCTGCGGGTCAGCGACCTCTCGCCCATCCGCAGCGAACTGGACATGTACATCCGCTTTGTCCCCAGCGGGATCTCCTTCCTCGAGCAAATTCTCGGCGACATCACCATCACCACCACCTATTCCCCCGTCAACGAAAATTACGACTTCCCGCTCCGTATTGACGAGCGATGGACCACCACGACCACCTCCTACTCGCAGTGGTCGGGCCAAAGCGATTACATCACGCCCTTCCCACCACCAGAGACCGATACCAACACCACCACATGGGTGGTCACGAACGTCGGAAAGCCCACGAACAATGTCGGACAGAGCATCGATTACGGAGGATGCAATGAATCCTACGAGATGACCTCGTTCAACAGCGACGGCGTTTCCGAAGGCTACCGCTGGTATTGCCCCGAAGTCCGGAACTATGCTTGGCTCCACACGGCTGACGACATCGGCTTGGTCATCGATTTCAAACTCAAGCGCTACGACCCTGTGGGCTCCTCTGGCGTTGAACCGTACACCAACCCTGGAACCCGTTCGGACTGCCTTGACGTGGTCCCTGAACGGTCCATCACCGCACTCAACACCCCGATGCAGGTGTGGGTGAACGCTTCATCGTCGTGTTTCTCCAACACGGCGGGCTTGCAACTCGAGCTGCATCACGAGGTCGAAGGATTTGTAACGAGCCTGACCACAGCGGCCAACGGCAGTGCCTGGTCCATGGTCGACATCGGTGATGCACTCGACTCATCTTCAACCCAGCTTGATTACGCCAGCCACGGGCTGGTGGCCAAGTCAGGAAACAAAGTTGGTGCGGCAACCGTGACGCTTGATGAGTACCTTGTCGGGTTGGATGTTTTTGCTGACGAAGGCGCGGCCGTCATTCTGCGGGAACGGTGCATTGGCGCTGTGTGTACGCTCACAGAACTCAATGCCCTTTCGGGCTACAACGTGTTGCCCGGCGACAAACTCTCCATCGAGGTCGCCTTCAACAACCGGGGCATCACCACCTCCGCCGTGACGGACGCCCGGCTGACGACGCCAGACGGGGTCTCCATCACCGAGGAATTACCGGCCCTAGAGACCTATCAAGCCTACAAAATGTTGCAGATGTATACCGTTCCTTCCGGCACCGAAATCGGCACGCTCCAAATCACGTGGGAAGCGGATGTGGCGCGCTTGAACACCGCCGATGCCGATTTCCAGAACAACGTTGGAACGGTTGAACTCTTTGTGGGGCGATTGCCCACGCCCGTGGCGCCTGAGCCCGTTGGCATGACCCAAGAGACCGTTTTCATCAACGCCAGTGGAAGTTATGACGAAGACGGCGGAAATGTTTCGTGCGAATTCTACGTTCCCTTTGATGACGGCACGAGAACCTGGGATTACGAACGCATCGTTTCACCGACGTGCGCCTTGAACTACACGTGGATTGACGACGGCGTTTACCCTGTTGAAATCACCGTCGAGGACGAAGAACGCGACGAGTCGGTCATGATTCTGAACGTCACCGTGCAAAACAGGGATCCAAAGATCGAGGTGCGAAGCCAACGGACGGAAGCAAAGGTGGAATACCCCATCACCCTCTATGCCTATGCAAACGATTCCGACTCAGAGAAAGTTTGGCCCGGGGTGGTCGACATTTACTGGCCGGGAGCCAACTGCAAGGAAGGTTACTACACCCGAACCTGCACCACCACGTCAAACGTGGAAGGATGGAAAACCTTCACCGCCGTAGGCACCGACGACGACGGAGCAACCGCAACCTCAACCTTTGAGGTGAAGTTCACCAACATACGACCTCACAGCATCAACGTCCAGATGGTCAGCATCGATGGACCCATCATCATGGATGCGCAAGACACCTGGCATGTCGAGGAAGACCAACCGGTCACCGTCAAGGGCCAAGCGCAAGACTCCGTGGACGACATCGAAGACTTGACCCACACGTGGTGGCCCGATGATGCTCAACCTTCCCTCATGCGTGTTTTTGACGGGCGAACATCGGAATTTGAAATGGTGTGGCTTGAAGCGGGTCTGCACAAAATGCGACTTGAAGTGACGGATTCCGAGGGAGCCTCCAGCGGCATCGAGGAACGCTGGGTCAGCGTGCAAAACGTCCCACCAACCATCGAACCCATCCCTCCCGTTCTCCCCGTCGCAGAAGGCCAAAGCATCAGTGTTTCAGGGACCTCCACCGACACGCCCTCAGACCTGAGCACCCTCGTGAGATGTTGGGACATTGACCCGAGCATGGACTCGGATGATTTTGGAAGCGCTGACGATGATTGTGATGTCATCGGCGACAACTTGACCGTGTCGTGGAACCGAAGCGGCATCCACAAGTTGGTGTATCACGTCACCGACGACGACGGTGCTCACTCAAGCGAAGTTCTCGAAGTGCTGGTGTTGAACACGCCGCCCATCGTTCGTACTGCGCCTTTCTCGTGCATGGCCTACCAACCGTGCTTGTTGGATGCAAGCAGCACCCTCGACGCCCTCAACGACCTCAACGACTTAACCGTTGCATGGGACATTGACGTCAACGATGACAGCAACGAAGACGGCATACCTGACAACGACGCTGACCTCATTGGCAAATCGGTCACCTACATCTTCAAACAAGACGGCCTCCAATCCGTCAAGGTCATGGCATGGGACGAAGACCCCGAACGACCGGGGACAAAAGTGGTCACCTTTGCCGTTCTTCCCGCTGACCGCACGCCGTTGGAAAACCTCGGGGCATCCTTGGTCGGTGAAGAAGCAAACGCTGTCGTTCAACTCAGCCTTCTTGTCGTTGTTTTGCTCCTCGTTGTTTTGGTTTCGAGACGACGGCGGCGGGCGGAAACGCCAACCAATGTTTGGGATGAGGTATCGGATGCGCTCACGAGCGATCTGTTCACCGACCGAGAAGACCGATTGCGTCAAAAACGACCCGAAGGCCCTCCACCGGCTTACCTCTTCCAACAGTCCTTGCAAAACGCTCCTGCTTCGGCGACGCAACCCCAGAGCGGCCCTCCGCTTCCTCCGTCCGGGTTACCTGAGGGGTGGACGATGGAGCAGTGGGAGCATTATGGACAACAATGGCTTGACTCTCAAGCCTGATGCAGCGCATTGAGGACATTCTCTTTTGTATCAGAAGGCCCACCTGCAATCATGCTGGGACGAGCCGTTCAGGCCGCTTTTCTCGTTTCGCTCTTCGTTCTCTCCACGGGACTCGGAGTGGTCGAATCCACCCTTCTTCGAGAGCAGAACGCCGAGGAATACCGTTCGCAAAGCGCAAGCGGTGCGGTTGACGTCCCCACATACCGAGTCGGAGACACGTGGGTGTACGAGACCAAGTTCGATGTCGCCCAACTTCTTGCTCAAGCCAACGTCTCAGCATCGCTGAACACCCTTACGGGCGATACGGTCAACGAAGTCACCGACATCTTCTACGAAACCGATGATAACGGTGATACCGTCCTTGCCTATGAAATCGAAATCAGCGGGAGTTTCACCTCGGGCAACAACGGCGCCACCCTCGAAGGCACCCCCGGCCGCCTCAACATAGACTACGACGGCATCGACGTTCTGCGAGCCCGAGACCTCGCTACGATAACCAGCGACTTCACGCTCGACGTTCGATTCCGTGCGTTTAACCTCGGATTCTTAGAAGTGACACTCGGCGAGGTCACGTTTGACAACACCTACTCACCGGCGAAAGAGCGCCATGACTTTCCGCTTCGAAACGGTGACCAGTGGTACATGGAATTCGAAGCCACCACAGAGGTGAGCGGTACTTCCGACTATTTTGACCCGTCAGAGTTTGACGCCCAAGAAGACGAAAACAACTCCTGGCAAGTCGTGAAAAACGAAGCCCCCAGCGAAGACGGCGATACGCCTCAGTACACAGGTTGCGATGACTCGTACAAAATCTCCGAGTGGAACGCCACCGGTGTCAACCTCGGTTTCAACTGGTACTGCCCTGCAGTCCGTGGAAGCGTTTGGAATCGAATCGTGAATCCTGCCGGATTTACCATTGACTGGCTTCTCAAAACCTACGATCCAACCGATTCCAACAGCGTTGTTTCCTCATCTTCACCCGGTGGCAGAAACACACAAATCCACGTGAGTACCGGCACCACAGCCACCTTACCCGATGCTATTGAACAGGTTTCAATCGAATACAACGTGGCAGGTTCACCAAGCATCCCCATCAAAAACACCAACCTTCAACTTCGCTATGAAATTGCAGACACCATCATCAATCCAACAACGGACAACAACGGTCGAGCCCAAGTTTCACTCAACGTTTCGGACGAGGTGGATGATACATCGGCGAGCGATGACTACACCAGCAACGGTGTCGTTGTCTACGACCCGGTCGGGGATGTCGTTGGTGCCACCACCATCGTTCAGGATTTGAACGTGGTCGGTATCGATTTGGTGGCACAGGCCAGTTCCGTCATCGTGGAGCGAACGCGCAACGGAGACACGTCAACACTGGGCGCTTCCATCGGCTACAATGCGCTTCCCGGCGACGTCCTCAGTTTTTCTCTTCCCGCACAGAACCGTGGTGTTCTGACCGCTCCATCCACCTACATGGAAATTGAAACCCCTGACGGCACGGTCTCAAGAAACGCTCTTCCGACCATCGCACCCTACGCAGAAGAACGTGTTCTGGTCGATTGGTCGGTGCCCGCCAACATGCCGATAGGAACGGCACAACTCACGTTCACGGTCGACCCTGATGAAAACGTGACGGCCGATGCCAACCGCAGCAACAACGACGCCTCCATCTCGGTCTTTATCGGTCGAGCACCCAACGCTTCTTTGGTGGTTGACGAAGGAAAATACACCTACGAAAACATCACGCTCAACGCCACGCAGAGTTTCGATATTGACGGTGGCGATGTTGATTGCCGCTTCGAAATTGAATCACGAGCAGGCCTCATCGACGTCATTGAAGCGCCCGGCTGTTGGACGCAGTGGAACTGGTCGAACAGCGGTTCGTGGAGCGTGAAGGTTCTCGTCATCGATGAAGAATTGGACACGGACGAGATGGTCGTCGACGTGGTTGTGCTGAATCGGGCACCAAGCTTCAACTTGACCCACCCAACGTCCGTCGAGGTTGAATCACCCATCACCCTTGAGGCGGTTGACATTGAGGACATCGATACATCGTCGCCCTCGGGCCAACAGGTCTCGATTTCATGGCCTGGTCTTGACTGTGAAGAAGGTCTCACGCAGTCAAGATGCACCTTCACGCCTTTGTTCGAGGGACCCATCAACATCACGGCCGTAGCAACCGACGACGACGGAGCGACCACGACCCTGACCAGTCAAGTGATGGTGCTCAACGTACCACCGACCCTTTCTGCCCCGTCCTTGTTCAAGGGTGGAGAAGAGGTGCTGCCCGATGAAAACGGGACGTGGCACTTGGATGAGGATGAGGTGGCCCTTCTGCGAGCCACGGCAAGCGATACCGCCAACGACGAAGGCACGGTCATCATCGAATGGCATCCTTCATTGGAAGATGAGAACTGGACCATCTCCAGCATCGGTATTGCTTCGTCTGAGGCTGTATCTTGGAACACTTCAGGCATGCACACCGTTCAGGTCCGGGCCATCGACGCTGACGGGGCATCGTCGGACATACAACAAGCGAAGGTCATGATTCACAACGTTCCGCCAACCATCACCGGGCTGCCTGGAAACACACCGGTGTTTGAAAACGACTTGCTGAACCTGACCGTCGTTGCCTCGGACACCGCATCGGACCTCCCTTCGCTTGAAGTGTGCTGGGACTTGGATGCTGCTCTCGACAGCGACGGCGACGGTGTGACGGACAACGATTGCGAACTCAGCGGGCTGAACGTTGCACCTTCGTGGGACACCCGAGGCGTGCGAATGATCACGGTAACCGTCACCGACGACGACGGCGCCATCGCCCAACAGAGCATGAACGTGAGCGTGTTGAACCTCCCTCCAACGGCTGTGATTTCCGAATTGACGGTTCTGGACGGACTCACCGAAGGCGATAACCTCACGCTATCGGGTACCAATTCCTTGGAAACCGCAGGCGACAAAGAAGACCTTGTCTACGAGTGGGACAGTTCCCACCTCGATACAGACCTTGACGGGGAAAAGACCGGTGACATCGATTTCACAGGCCCGACCTGGACCGTGGAGGACCTCCCTGCTGGGACCTGGACCTTTGTCCTCACCGTGACCGATGACGACGGTGAATCAACGCAGACTGAAATCATCGTTCTGGTGGCGGAGGCACCGGCTGAAGGAATTCTCGAAAGCATCACCAGCACCGTCGGCACCACGACGGCCGCCATCATCGGCCTTCTGGGCGTCATCATCATCGGCCTTGTCATCTTCCTCCTGTTCACCCGTCAAGGCGCTGCTGCAACCGAAGACTACAGCATGTTTGACCAAAGTCAATACGCATCCGCCAAGACGACGGCACCGCTCCCTACGACACAACCGGGGGCTCCTGTGCAAGCATCACCCTCACCGGCTGCAGTCGCTCCCATGGAAACGCCCCAAGCGGTGAACACAGGACCTCCGATTCCAGCAACGGGCCTTCCCGAAGGGTGGACGATGGAACAGTGGAATTACTACGGCGAGCAATGGTTGGCTGCAAATCCGCCTGCTCCAGCGCCGGTCGAACCCATAGTTTCACAAACTCCACCAACCCCTGCCTCAGCAGAGTTGCAATCGTTGCTTGACGATCTGGACTTCTGAGGAAGCACCATGGGAAGTTTGTGGAATTTTTTCGGCCTGCCCGACCCCGAGGGCGGAACGCCTGAGCCGCGCCCTCAACCGAACCCAGCCGAACAACGCCCCGTTTCGTTATCGGCTTCGCCCGAACCCAATGCTCCATCAGAACCTGCTGTTGAGGCAACCGTCCCTCCCGCACGACGCCAGCCCAACATCAGCGGCTTACGCACACCCCCGCTGGGCTGGAACGGTCCAGTTACCCCTGACGGAGAGCCCTTTCACGACCTTGGCGTGGCGGTAGAGCGGCGACCACCGCCCCCGAACAAAGCCCTTCGCTACATCGCACCGGACGTCATGAAGCGCATTCCTACGAGGTCCATGTTGGAACGTGTGATGCAGGGCGATACGGCCATTGTTGACCTTCGTTCCCTTGTCCACATGGAAAGCCACCAAATGGCCTGCCGACGGGACATCAAACACATGGCCGATCAAGCGAGGGTCAGTGTGTTTTCTTTGGATGCAGAAGACAAATTACTGATGATTCCAGGACAAAACGTCGTGGTTGACATGCACAAGCATGAATTGGGATTGACCCCCCTTCTCTGACTCACATCATCGACGCGAGCGTTTCGAGAAAGGCCATCGCTTCGCCAGCAATGCCCAGCACGGTGCACTCGTCTCCCTCGACCAATCGAGCATGTTGCCCCATGAGCCCGTGAAGATCGTAGCCGCCCGCTTTTCCTTCCCACGAATTGGACGTCAGCAATTCCTCAAGTTGCTCAGGTGACAAATCGGGAATGGATACCAACGAAGATTCGCACCAATAGTGCCATTCTCCGTTCCAGCGAACGCCGGTGGCGGACCATACCTGATGAAGTCGCCCGCTGAGGCGATGGAGCATGATGGCGGCATGAGCAAAGTCTCGTGGTTTGCCCATGCTCAAGGAGTGGTCATCGGGGTCGCTGAGCATCGTATCGGAAACGATGACCACATCGTGCGTCGTTTCGGGTAAAGCTCGGGCTTTGCGTTGACAAACGGTCAGCACCTGATGTTCAACCGTTCCCGACGGTGGCGTCTCGTCCACGCCCTTGAGGCCCTCGTGGATGAGGGAGGGAAAAAGTGGAGCCAGGAGGGTTTGACGTCGCTCTGAATTGGATGCCAACCAAACGTCCATGTCCTGAACGGGGCCATGCGGGCCTTGGAGATTGCCCATCAAATGCGTGGGTGATATTGAAGAATCGGAAGGTCCACCGAGAGACGAGTGAGCCCCATGTCAGAGTTGGACCGAATCCCCACACACATTGAAGGCCTCGACGAAAAGATGCAGGGCGGCATCCCTCAAGGCCACATCTGCATCGTCGCAGGCGCCTCGGGTGCCATGAAGTCAAGCCTGACGTTTTCGATGCTGTACAACGCCGTTCTCTACGGCGAGACAAGCGGCATCTACGTCACCCTCGAGCAAGGAAAGGATTCGCTTCGCTCCCACATGGCGAACATGGGGATGAACGTGGACGACCCGCGTGTGCGAAACCGTATTGCCATCATTGACCTGGCAGACCTGCGTGTTCAACTCGATGAGCAAGGCATGAGCAACCGCGTGGACTGGATGGGTCAACTCATCAAACAGTTGACGTCCTACCGCCAATCCATCGGGTTTGAACTTCTCGTGTTCGACTCACTGGGAGCCTTTTTCACGCTCACAAAAATGGAAAATCCACGCGACGAAATTTTCCGGCTCTTTGAAGCCGTGCGCCGCCTTGAACTCACGTCCTTCTTCATCTGTGAAATGACGGGTGATGACCACAAGCAATTCGGTGAATACGGTGTTGAAGATTACCTCTCCGACGGCGTGATGCATTTGGTGATGGAACGGTCAGGGGACGACGTCCATCGCAAACTTGGCATTGTAAAAATGCGACACACCAACCACGTTCTTGGCTACAAGCCCTTCAATTGGAAAGAGGGTGAACAGCGCTTCACCATCGTTTGAATTCACTCGACCGTGACCGATTTGGCAAGGTTCCGTGGACGATCCACGTCTCGACCGAGTTTAACGGCAGTCTCGTAAGCCATCAACTGCATGGGCAACACCGTGAGCAACGGCGTCAACCAAGGGTGAATGGCAGGGACTGCGATGGAAACATCGCCCTCGGATGCGATTGCATCACCCTTTTCGTGAATCAGGATGATCTTCGCACCTCTGGCTTTGCACTCGTGGAGCGCCGACATCGTCTTTTCTTTCAGATGGTCGTTGGGAGCGACCACCACGACGGGACTCCCCTCCTCGAGAAGTGCAATGGGGCCGTGTTTCATCTCCCCTGCAGGGTAGGCCAAGCAAGGGATGTAGGCCAATTCCATGAGCTTCAATGCACCTTCCTTTGCGACGGGCGCAGAGAGTCCGCGTCCCAAGAACAACACCGAATCCGCATCGCTGAGCAGGTCCACCGCCTCGTGAATTGGCCCAATATCCTCGAAGTAGGTCTCCATCAAGTGAGGTGCTTGCTGCAGGTGTTGAATCAACGCTCGGCCGTCGTCTTTGGAGAGGTGCCGTGTGCGTCCAAGTTGCGTGGCGAAAATGGTCAGAGCGGCCACCATGTTGGTGAACGCTTTGGTTGACGCAACGGATTGTTCGGGACCCGAGTGAATGTAGACGCCTTGACCGCAGAGTCGGGCGATGGTGGAGCCAACGACGTTCACCACGCCAAAGACTTGGCCTCCTTTGAGTTTGATTTCCTTCACCGCCGAGATGGTATCTGCGGTTTCACCCGACTGGGAAACAGCAAGATAGAGGGCCTTCGGGTTGATCACGGGGTCGTTGTTTCGGAATTCGCTTGAGATGTGGGTCACGGCTGGAATGCGCCCCATTTTCTCAATCAGCATCTGCCCGATTTCTGCGGCGAACGCGGCCGTGCCACATCCGAGAAGGCGGACGTGCGGCGCTTGAACGAGGGTGTTGTGGTCGAGGCCCATACCGCCGAGGCGCCCGGTGCCCATCTCTCGGTCAACACGCCCACCAATGCACTGGCGCAAAGCATCGGGTTGCTCGTAGATTTCCTTGTACATGTAGTGGGGTGCATCACCGAGTTCAGCCTCACCCCAAGCGTCTTCCAAAACCGTGATGTTGGGTTCCACTTTTCTTCCTTTTGTGGTTGTGATGCTGAAGGAACCTCTCTCGATCACAACCACATCGCCGTCTTCCAAATAGACCACACGCTGCGTGTGCGATGTTAACGGATGCGGGTCGCTTGAAACGAACGTCTCGCCCTCTCCCTGCCCGATGATGAGCGGTGAGCCGTTGCGAGCGCAAATGAGCACATCGTGCTCTTTGAACAGAATACAGAGGCCCCAGGTTCCTCGAACAACTTTGAGGGTGTTTTGGACGGACTCCAGAGGCGTTGCTCCAGCCTGCAGTTCCAGTGCCATCATCTGTACGAGCACCTCAGAATCGGTCTCGCTCACGCACTCGATTCCACGGGCGGCAAGTCCTCGTCGGAGATGCTGATAATTTTCGATGATGCCGTTGTGGACAAGGTGAATGGCCCCGTCCTGAGAGGCATGAGGGTGGGTGTTGACTTGCGTTACGCCGCCGTGGGTGGCCCATCGCGTGTGGGCGATGCCTCGAGTACCTTCCACCGTGCGGGGGAGAACCAACTTCAGGTCCGCAACCTTCCCCACGGTCTTGTGGGTGTGGATGGCCGAACCGTCGTCAACAGCAACGCCCGTGGAGTCGTACCCTCTGTATTCCAATCGTCGTAGGCCTTCAACCAAAATAGGGAGGGCTTGCTGATGTCCAATGTAGCCAAAAATACCGCACATGGAATCACTTCACAGGTCAAACGTCGTGTCGCAAACAGGGCACTTGATGCGCTTGAGCATCAGGTCTTTCACTCCAAACTTGGCCTGGCATGACGGACAGTTGACTTCACGTTTCAAGTCGGGAAGAGGCAGTGCGGGGGCAGGGAGCGGGAGGCTTCCGTTCAGAGGCGGTAGTGCAGCAGGCATCGGGAGGTCAGGGGCCGGCAGGGGCGGCAAACCCTGCTGCAAAATTTCCGCCATCTCACGCTGCTGCTTCCGCTTCATTCGACGCTCAAGGCGAGCATTGCCTTCCCCTTCCTCCAGCTTCCGCTCGAGTTCTTTGGCAAGACTCTCCTCTTCATCGTCCAGAACGGCGGTGAGTTGCGATTCTTCGACGGTGAGTTCCTCGTCCTCATCGATGGAAACCAGAGGACCTGCGTCCTGCTCGGGGGTGATCATCAATTCAACGGCATCGCCATCTTCGCCCAATTCTTCCAAGAGTTCCTCGACTTCGTTTCGCGAGCGCCGAACCATAACGACGACGACGCCGAGGAAAAGCACCAAAACACCCAAACTCACACCGAGAATACGATATTTCACTTCATCAGAGCCACCCGGCAGATAGTCGAGCAAGGTCTGGAGGAGACTCGGTGAATCAACCGGAGCGTTTGAACCCTTGAGAGAGGCGACCTTGCTCAAACTGAGTGAACCGCCGGGGGTTATGGAACAGATCACGGTGTCGTCTTCCATCACGCCGATGCCGAACAGATAGCCATCGTCGATCATGTTGGACATGCCATCGAGCGGCAGGCCGTCCTCATCGGCGATGAGCCCCATCCGATGAACGGGGCCGTAGACGTTGATCTCGTCGTGGTAAAGGAAGACGCCGTTCTCACGCAGGGCAAAGCCAAGCGTGGAAACGCCAGGTGCGAGGGTACGCTGCACCTCGTCACCGCTCCATAGGGAGTTGGTGTTGGCAACAACGACATTTGCAACCTTACCTTCACCTTCAATCCACGTTGCAATGAGCCGGTCTTCTTCGTCTTCGACGAGAACCTCCATCGTCGGTTCGTGGGCGTTATCGCCCACAGAATACTGGAAACTCCACGATGGAGACGTGTGGGGGCCGTGGGTGTACATCAATCCAACCCGCTCGATGCCCGATACGTCGTCCCTGTATTCCTGATACAAGAGGTGGAGGTATTCTTCCCCCAGTCCGACGGCCAGCGGTTGAACGTCCCCTGGTCGAATGTCAATATCGGACAACACGGTCAGCGGACTCGTCCATGAATTGCCTCGGTCGGGTGAGGTGGAGGAGATGACAAAGAGGGACGTGATGTCCTGCCACGAGCCGCTGGTTGAGAGGTCGCGATGATACCCAGCAAGAACCATCGTTCCGTCGTATTGGTCGAACGTGAAACCGTAATACGACCCTTCCGAGAGTTTGAGCGCTGGCATGTGATAGTGCTTTGGCGTGGTTTTCCCAGCAGCAGAGATGGACGTCATCGCAATGTCCGTGAGAAGGTAGCCTTCAACGCTCAGTGAGCGTCGGGTCCAAGCGACCTGAACAAGTCCGTCATCTCGCTGATAGACGGCCAATTCGCCGCCCCAATTCTCCTCGAGCACAACACCGCCCACCATGGCCAATGTTGACGTGATGGTTCGTGCGTGAAGTTCGCCGTCCACGGTGGTGAACAACAAGCCACCTTCGTCGAGGCCAACGAAATCTACGGCCACTTCTCCGTTCGCAAGCGACACCCCAACCTTCGACCCTGCCTGCACCTCGGCGACGGTGATGTTGAATCGGAGTTCACTGTGCTCGATTTCAACCCCTGAACCGCTGAGAACAGCGCGATAGGAAACCGTGCCCGTTTGGTCGTGAACGTCCGCGAATCGAGCGAAAGTGTAGCCGGAGGTGGTGCTCGACCCGGGAACCAAGGCCACCGTTTGGTCGTCGAGTCGCTGCCAGCCGACCTGCTCAATCCAGCGTTCAAGACCGAGGTTCAGTCCACTTGCGTCGGTTTGACCGAGGTTGTCCACCCGGAGCCGGATGTCATAGGGCGTGTCGGGAACGGGGACATCGGGTGAGGTTCGAGCGGCCCCTGGAAGGAAGCGAAGCATGGGTTCAACAGGTCGTTCGTCGATGGTGAAACTGAAGGTGTATTCGTTATCGCTTCGGTCGGGGTCTTCATACTGCTGAGACGGGTCGATCGAGAGGGTAACGTCATGCGTTCCCGCTTCCGTAGCCCACCAGTAGAGGGTGACGCTCACGCTCTCGCCCTGCTCCAGCGACAAGACTTTGCCTTCGGATGGATAGGTGCTTGAATCACTGCCAGGTCCGTCAAGGGTGAGGTAGACCTCATTGGCGTCGAGGTCGCCAATGTTCCTCAAGCCAAAACGAACCTCGAGAACGGTTCCTGCCACCGCCGTGTTGACCGGTAGCCCACCGTCGTAAATGCCCACGGTACCGGTGAAGGCAAAGTTGGGGGCGGCGGGAAGGTTGTCCACTTCGTAGGTTCGCTTCACCACGTCGCTGCTGACCCCTGATGTGTTCACCATACGGACGCTGATGCGGTGGGAGCCGTCCCCAACGCCGGTTGAGTCCCAAGAGAACGACCAGTCCTGAACGCCTTCCTCTTGCTCGTTGAGCGTGTCTCCGAGCTGCCAGTCATCGCTGTCGACCTTGTACTCGATTCGGTCATGGTCAAGTCCCTCGACCGTTCCAGAAAAGTCAACCATGCCAACCAACGCCGTTCCAAGCGGAGGCTCGGAGATGGAGACCGTCATTCGGGCGAATCTGACGATGCGAACATCGACCACGGAGGCCTCGCCAGCCTCGTTCAGTGCTCTGGCATAAATCAGCGTGTAGGCCTCATCGGCATCGACCCAATCGTCGTCAACGGTGATGTCAAAGTACCAATCTTCAACGGTGCCGTCCGCTGCCAACCAGTTGGTCAGTTCGGTGCTTTCACCGTCATCGTAGAACTGTTCGAATTTGACCTGAACCTCGATGTAATCGTTTTCGCTCACGTCCGTTTCACCTTCAACCGAGAGCGTGTTGCCTGCCAGGTGAAGCGTTTGGTTCACGGGAGCACTCATGGTGACATCTTCGCCAAGGCCATCGCCGCCTGGTGGAGGTGTGACGATGATATCGCCGTTGTCCTCGAGGGGCGTACAGGCTCTGTCAAGCACGAAGTCAAGGGCGCACGAGGCGTCGACCAAACCAAAGCCCCACTTGTCGTTCCATCGGTCGGAAACATCGGGTTCGGATGCAGTTCCACGGGCTTCGGATGAATTGCGAAGGATGTTGCGAATGTCTTCAGGCGACAGCGTATCGTCCGCTTGCAGAAGGGTGGCGACGATGCCCGATACCAGCGGCGTGGCCATGCTCGTGCCGTCCTTGGAATCGTAATCATTGTCCGCCAAGGGTCGCTCGGGTTGGCCGGGGAAGGAAGGACCTGTGGCTGCCGTGGCCGACGTGATGCCGCTTCCGTAGGATGTAAGGTCAGGTTTCAGTTCATCCCAGTCATCGTCGTCTCCGTCGTCGAGACGCGGGCCGTAATTGGAGTAGGAGGCGACGATATCGTCGGTTCGATTGACGGTGTTTCGGTCGTTGACAGCACCGATGGAGATGGCACCGTCCGCACTGGCTGGGGAAGGGACCCGTTTGGTGCCGTCGTTGCCCATGGCGACCACACAAACAATTCCAGCGTCTCGAGCATCGTTGACCAGTCGAGCTTCGCCTCCCGAACCGTTGTCGCCTTCATCATCGGGGTTGAGCGGACTGCTGAGGGAGCCAAAGGACATGGAAGCAACATCAATTCCACGACTGGATTCGTTGTTGCCCCAGTCGGTGTCTTTGTTGTTGATCATCCATTGGATGCCGTTAAGCGAGGCTTGTGAGTTCGTTCCTCCCGAATCCGTGAGGACCTTGATGTCGACGAGGTAGGCTCCCATGCCGCTGCCGGTGTGAATCCGTTCCGCACCGCCGGTTCCAAGGGCCGTTGCCGCAACGTGCGTGCCGTGTCCTTGGCCGTCATCGGGGTCAACCGTGCCGTCGGGGTTGGAGGCGGAGGAGGTGGCATCAAAGCCAGCCACCCACTTTTGGTCGTTGTAACTGTTGGCATCGCTGTCAGGTTCGTCGTCAACATCATCGAAGTCGTTGAGCGCTCGGTGTTCGTTGTCAACTCCAGTGTCAAGCACGGCGATGACCACACCTTCGCCGTAGTAACCTCGTTCGTAGGTGCTGGCCGAATACACGTCGGAAGGCATGGCCCGTGATGCTTCCGAAGCCACGCCGTTGAAGGGCACCATCACGTTTTGCATTTCGATAACCACAACGCCGTGAAGGCCGTAAATGTCCATGAGGGCGCTCACGGGCACCTTGTCGACCACCACGGAATCGATCGAGTTCATGACTTGGAACCATGCACCGCCCTCCTCACCAACCCAGCCGTGTCCGTTGAGCAACGCCTTGAGGGTGTTGACCTCGGCGTCGTTTGGAGCCCAAGCATAATCGACAATGATGGCGACGGTTTTGCGGCCGTCCGGACCCATGATGGCCGTTGGTGAAACGGATTCTTGACCGTCCAAGACCCGCTGAAGGCGGTCATCCATGCCGTTCCAGTCGAGGTCGGGGCCGTAGGTCAACCACCATTGATGCGGTTCAGCGGAGGCACGACCGGCCCGGTCGATCATTCGTGTCGGGCGCTCACAGAGGTCATCTCCGCACATCAAAGGCGGCAGGCCGTCGATAAGAATCGGCTCTTCATACTGGCTCAGGGCGGCGTTTGAGCGGGCTTCAACCGATGTTGCCAACACCCCACTGCTCACGTCTGCGAAGAGCATCAAGAGCGCAAAGAGAAGGGCGCCTCTCCGCAACGATGCTTGTTGTTGAGTGAACATGTCCACACCTCGCAATAGACTGGAAGGCTTGCCCACCTTTGATTCTATCCTCGCATGTATCATCCCGTAGGCCGTTGAGGGCCCTTCACCGTGGAGGCCACTCAAGGTGTTCTGGTGAAGAGGAACACTGCACGTGTGGGCCAGACGCACGTTCGACCAAACCCAGCGGTGCATTGCACTCGGGACACCGTCCCGCATCGGCGAGGTGTTCCATCCAGGCGGCCCGTGTTTCCGGCTCGTCGCTGGCTTGGATGAGGTTTTTCAGCGGTTCTCTCAGGTGTTTCGGAACGTCTCTACCCCGAGCCGTCCACGGGTCATCGACGCTCTTCAAGTCGACCATGCTCGCTTTCATCCGACGTCGTTGAGCGGCATGTGCATCCCCCTGACTTGGTCCGCCGTCCAAGACTCCAAGTTCAACCGGCCCGCCTCTTGCGACCAGAGGAAGAAGAGCATAAGCGGCGATGAAGCCCCCGATGTGGGCCATGTGAGCGATGCCGCTTGAGACACCTGATTCCATGGTCGCCAGCGCTCGAACCAACTCCAAACCAAAGTAAAGCAAAGCGATGAACACCACGGGCCACGGCCGAATCAGCAACAATGGAAACGGAATTTCGTCCCTTGGCCATCCAGCGAGGTAGGCGCCGAGCAAACCGAAGGCCGCCCCTGAGGCGCCCAGCGCAGGGGTGTAGGATGAGGCGTTGAACGCCACCCAACCAAGGGAGCCCCCAAACAACCCAACGATGTAAACGGTGGCGTATCGCCTTGCGCCAAGTCGCTGCTCAAGCGGAACGCCAACGAGCGCCAGAATGATGACGTTGCCGAGCACGTGCATCAAATCGCCTTGGCTGTGGAGAAACCCTGCCGTGGCCAAGGTATGCCAAAAGGACGGTTCACCGGTTCGAGCAGGAACGAGAACAAAATCACTCCAAACCCAGTATTCCACCATGCCCCACCCGTAGAGCATGGACCAGAGTACCTGCACCACCGAACCCAGCAGGACCGAGACGGTGATGCCCATGGCGATGGAGGTGCGGGTGCGTGCGGCGTAGAGAAGGGGGGCGAGGATGGCGACGAACCAGAGGATGAGCACGAACCACTCCGTTGCGTCGAAGAGGGACATCGCGAAGCCCATGATGGCCGCTCTGCCTTCCTCTCTTTTGAGTTGGTGCTTTGTCGTGGCAGAACAGTAGGGTTCTTGCTTGGGCTTCTTTTCCCCAAATCATGGCCGAGGCCTTGCTGAACCTTGTCGATGTTCACGTTCGTCGTGGCATGAACACGGTGTTGGATGGGTGTTCTCTCCCGGTTGAGGGCGGTCAAATCATGGCCTTAACCGGAGCCAACGGTGCTGGAAAGTCGACCCTGTTGGAGACCGCTGCGGGAATTCTGCCGATGGAGAAGGGCGTTGTTGAACACGACGGTGTGGTGATTGCCGACGCCGAAGGTCGCCGCAGGCCTTCTCCGTTGACGGTGGGCATGGTGCTTCAGCGAAACGGCATGCTGGGCAGCGAGATTCTTTCCGAACACCTCAACGCAGCGATGACGATGAGTGGACGGTCCGTGGATATCGAACCTTTTCTCAAGGCGTTTCACCTCCAACACCGAGCCAACGACCTCGTCGCTCACCTCTCTCAGGGACAGGCCCGAAAAGTGGCCGTACTGGCGGGTTTGCTCCCTGCCTTCGCAAGCTCAACATCTTCCCTGGTGATGCTGGACGAGCCCGATGCCGGCCTTGATGATGCCTCCATCGCTACGCTTTGTGGATGGATGACCGAACTGCGCACGATGGGACACGGTTTGTTGGTGGCCACGCACGACGAGCGAATCGTGGCCCATGCCACCCATCGATTTGATGTTGGCCAAGGCACGGTTAACGTCGCATCGCCCCCCGTAGAAGCTGAGGTTGAAGCGCGTAACTCGAAGCCCGTCAAGCCCCTTTCACCACGCGCCTTTGGGGTGAAGATTCATCTCAGGACCCTGATGGCGCTGAACACCAATGCGATGGCCGGCCTCATCACGCTCGGTGTTCTCTTGGCCCTCGGCGACTTCATGGAGAACCTCGACAGCCTCCAACGCATGGGATTCATCCTTGCTCCCACGCTGGCTGCGGGCATGTGCGGTGATCCACTGGTGGCCGCCCTCCGAGAGGAACGGGCGGGCGTGTGGTGGCGGGCCGTTCGTGGCCGTCAACCGCACGGGGCATGGATTCCTTTCGCCATCGGGGCGGTGTTCACGTTCCTCGCAACGACCGGTTTTCAAGAGGCTCGTGAAGCACACATGCTCCTCGTTGGAGGACTGCTGTGTTTCGTCCTTTGGCATACCGTCGGATGGATGCAGCGCTCAAGCGACCGACTCGCCCGACCCCACGCCGTCTTCATCGGGTTGCTCACACCGGTGCTCATCCTGCCGTACTCAATCCTCATCAGCGTCCTCTCGTGAACCCAACACCAAGTTCAAGGAGGACAATTCAGCCCCATCTCCATGAGGTTCGGCGAAAGCATCCTGCTCGTCGGCTTCACCGGCATCGGTGCCACCCTCCTTCTGGCTCTGCTCTGGGCGCCGAGCGTCTCCATTGATGCGTTCGAATCACCGGCTGCTCAACGCATCTTTTACTGGCACGTGCCCGCTGCATGGGCGGCCTTCATCGCTTTTGGCGCCCTCTTCGTTGGCTCTGCAGGTTGGTTGTTCAAACGGTCTGAACGGATGTGGCGCCTTCATGTCGCTGGCGCTGAAGCAGGGCTTGCGACCGGCCTGATGACCGTCTGGTCGGGATGTGTTTGGGGTGCCGCAGAATGGGGCACACCGTGGGATTGGACCGATGTCCGATTGAACACTTTTGGCTTGCTTACGCTGTTGGCCATCTATGTCGTCCTCGGGCGAAACAGCCAGCCTGACGGGGTCGAAACACGGGACACGTTTGCAGCGTTTGGCCTCTACGGGTTCGTCTTGGTCCCCCTGACCTACATCGCCACCCGAATTTGGACGATTCGCCACCCTGGCCCCGTGGTGGGGACAGGAGACGGAAGTTCCATCAACAGCGACATGGGGCTTGTTCTGCTCATAGGGGCGGTCTCATTTACCGTCTTCATCATCGGCCACATGATGGCATCAATGCGACTCACTGCGTTGGAACAACGGCTTGAGAGCAGGCAGCAAAACCTTGACGGCGGTGCTTGAGATGGAGGGCATGACCTACCTCGCCATCGCATACTTCGGAATGCTGGTCGCCATCGCGTTGTGGACGTGGACGGTGGTGCAACGCAGTCGCCGACTTGAACAACGGCTTGGCGCTCTTGAACGTGCAACACCGGATGAACACCTGGACCACGGTGAGAAAACCGAAGACTGACCCATTTTGAAGGCGTAGTCTTTCAAAGGCTGTGCCGCGAGACCTTCACGGGGAGGCGTATGTCGACTGGACTGGGCGGTGAATTTTGCTTGGTGTGTGGAGCCGAGCCCCCGCTGTTTGGCGATCGCATGTGCGAGCCGTGTTTGCGTGCTCGTACCGTGCTTGCTAAAGTCCCAGAAAACGTCCCTTGGGTTCGCTGTGCCCGTTGCGGCATCGTTGAAATTGACGGCAAATGGGAAAACACCACCGAGTCCGAAGTGTGGGATGAACTGCTCCACAGGAACTTGGTGGTTCACGAACGAGCGGAGGACATCCAACTGGCGATGGAACCCGTTACCGTTTCCGACCGACACACGCTGCTTCACATCCAACTTGAAGGGGTCATCGACGACCTTCTGTTTCAGGAAGAGCACACCATGCGCGCTCGCATGGCCAACGGCGTCTGTTTAACCTGCACGCGCCGGGCTGGCAATTATTTCGAAGCCACCGTCCAACTGCGGTCAAGTGCCCGCCGATTGACGGAAGAGGAATTCAAACGCTTGCGTGCCACGCTCGAAGAGGTGTTGGAGAAGTTGTCCGACGACCCCATGTTCTTCATCACCAGTGAAGGCCCAGTGACCGGAGGTTACGACGTGGTGCTCGGGAGTAAAGGGCTTGCAAGAGCGTGGGGGCGGCATCTGGTCAGTGAATACGGTGGCATGGTGGTTGAGACCAATTCCACCGTCGGCCGAAAAGACGGTGTAGACGTGACCCGTTTGACCCTTCTTTACCGCAAACCGGGCTACGAAATCGGTGATGTGGTCCAGTGGCGTCATCATTTTTGGCGACCATCGTCATGGACGAAAGAAGGCGCCATCATGGAACGCATTGACCGACGTGAACGAACGGGAGCATCGTGGAGGGATTTAGAACAGGCCAAGGTCGTGGCCCAGCGCCACGAATTCATTGAAGTCGACTTCGTCAACGAAGACCCTTCGGTTGGCGAATTCCTCGACCCGACCACATGGAGCATGAGTCTTGTACGCCTGCCCTACGACCACACCCCAGGGAGGAAAGGGTTGTTGATTCGGCACGACGAAGAATGGATTGGCCTGCCGTACATGGCCGTAGATCACCCCGAACCCGTGGAGGAATGAACGTGGAGCACGACGAGAGCAACGAACCAGAACCGACCCTGATCGACCTTGCAGAGCGCTTGGACAGTCAGGGCATGGTCGGCTTCACGAGAGCCTTTCACAACGACCTGCGCCACGGCTTTGAAGCCGTCAGCGAAGAGCGATTTCCGTGGCTTGCAGAACTTCGTCAAGCACCGTGGAGCGGCGTGCTTTGCCTCGGCATGGGCGGCAGTGCGGCCGGAGGAGATTTCCTTGCTGCCTTGACGTCCCACGAAGGCGGATGTCCGGTTGTGGTCCATCGGGATTACACGCTACCGGCCTGGTACGACGCCACCTGGTTGGTGCTGGCCACGAGCCACAGCGGCAACACCGAAGAGACCGTCGCTGCTGCAGAAGAGGCCATCGGTCGTGGCGGAACGGTCATCGTCATCGCCACCGGCGGCGTGCTGGCGGGCTTGCCCGAGCTCTCACCTCGTTGCCACCTTATTCCCACCGTGGGCGGTCAACCCCCGAGGACGGCTTTTGGTCATATTTTCAGCCGACAAATCGCCTGTTTGGAGCACCTTGGATTGCTTCAAATCCAATCCAATGAAGCACGAGAAGCCATGCTGCAGCGCCTGGAAGCCAACAACGAACATTTCGACGTGTTGGCTGCGCCCGAAGGCGACATTGCGCTTCTTTCGGCGGGACTGATGAAGCAGCCGCTTGCTGTCATCGGCCCGACTGAACTGGCACCTGCCCTGAACCGATTCAAGAATCAAATGAATGAAAACGCGGCGCGATTTGTTCGTGTGGGTGTGCTTCCCGAGATGAACCACAACGAGAGCGTAGCATGGGGCGGTGTTGGACCCGACGGGGACGCTCAAGCACCCGACCAAGCCCTGCTCTTGCTCACATGGCCCGGGATGCATCCGCGCGTCCAGCAACGTTTGGATTGGATGGTGGCTCACGCCCCGACCGAGACTGCATGGAACCTGGTGGGCGAAGGGGAGTCGCTGCTGGAATGCCTTCTGTATCACTGCCTCGTCATGGATTGGCTCTCCATCACCCTGGCGTTCCTTCACGGAAAAGACCCGTCTGCCATCGGGCCCATTCTTGCGTTGAAAGCCCATCTCGAGAGCGTTCAGTAAAGCGGACCGCAGATCAATCGAGGGTCTGGATAGAGGGTCAGTGCTTGGGCCCGTTCCTCTGGACGAACAACGCCGGGCAGGTCGCCTCCCTCCGGTGCTTCAAGGGACATCTGCACGTGAACATGAGGCGCCCACCCTCCGTTTTCGGATTCATCGCCCATCGCAGCCAGAACGTCGCCCTGTTCAAACGCATCACCCTTGTTCCAGTGGGCAATGCTGTTCCAACTCAAATGGCCGTAGAGGACCCAGAAGGTCTGGACTTCGCCCCCCACAGGCCCTCCGACCTCTACAGGTAGGCGGAGGCTGTGTTTGGTGATGAGGGTCGGGCCGTAGGACCCTGCTTCGTCGTTAAGCGCAACGTCCTCGATCACGCCGTTTCCGAACGCATGAACCGGCGTTCCCACCGGTCCACCGAGGTCCAAGCCGACGTGATGGTCCCGAACGCCACCAAAGAGTTCGGTGGTGTACATTGAAGGGCGTCGCTCATCGTATCGACCCACGGAATATACGTAGGGAGCCGTCCAACCGTCAGGACTGGGGCGTGAGAAATCGTGCACCCAATACGGTCCGTCGAAGACCACCGTGGGATGGAAAGGAAACGATGACGCAGAGGTCATGGCGTTCGGACGGTCCGTTTCTACTTGAGGTTTCGGCGAATCATCAAAGCATGGCTCGGACGTGACGGGGTCATGCTCGGGAGTGCCGTGATCGTGTTGGCACCGAGCATCCTTCCCGGTTGGGCGCTGAGCACCGTGCTCGACGGGAGTGGCGACCGGTTTCGAAAAGCTCTCCTGGCGCCGGCCTTGGGCCTTCTCCTTCTCTACGGGATATCGGGCAGCCTCGTCCTGCTCAATCTGTGGTCTCCGTTGATGATGGTGCTCGCCCTATCGGTCGCCAACATCGTGGCCTACCGACTCATACACCAGCGGCATGAAGTGATGGCAAAACGCACGCGCTGGCAACTGCTGGAGGCCGCGATGCACGGCGAACTGTCTGAGGAAACGGATGCGCCTACCTTGAGCAAAGAAGCGGAGATTCAACTTGGATTTCAGCGCACACGCTCGACGCCTTTGATGGCCTTGAGCATCGGCGTTGCAGCCACGGCCCTCTTGACGCCGATGCTTCAGCGCCTGCCGTTTGGTGTTGATTGGATCGGTTTTGCCATGTTGACCCAACAATTGGTGGTTGAAGGCAACCTTAGCCTGTCGGGCACCAACGCTGGATTTTGGACGTATCCTCCTGCCTTTCCATCCGTCGCAGCATGGGTGGCCACCCTCACCGGACACGACGCTGGAACGGCCGTGTTCCACCTTGGCCACTACACCCTCTTCGTACTCTTGTTGGGATTCATGGGGGCGATGGACCGCCACGGTGCTGGTGCGTATGCCATGTTCTCGATGGGTTTGGGGTTGGGCTTGTTTGCCAAGACCTTTGATTCGGGATTTCCAAGCGTTGCGAGTCAATTGGGCTTGGTTGTTGGGGTGCTTGTGCTCTTTCGCCATGTCGAGCAACGCCAAAAACACCACACCATTGGCCTCTGTCTCGCATTGTTCTCCGTTGCTTTGATTCATCCAACGGGAGCGATTTACCTCTCCTTGTTGTTGTTGAGTCACGTGATGCACGGCTTTGCCATGAACAATGAGGAGCATCGTGAGCTGGTGCGAAAACTTGCCTACATCGCGTCAGCCTTCATCACCGTAGGCTTCGCCGTGGCATTGCTGGTCATCGCCCCTCGTCTCTTTGATGAAGCGGTCTTTTCTGAGTACGGATGGCAAGGTGGCAAGCCGCTGCTGGTGTACAACGGCGTTCTTCTCGGGTTTGGGGCGGCCGCCGCCTTTTTCTTGCGAACCACCCTTGAGGGGCGCATCGCCATCACGTGGTTCGCTCTTCTCTGGTTGCTGAGCGTGGTGCACCTGGTGGAAGGTCTGCGCTACATTCCCGTGCTGTCTCTGCTCTCCTACACGCTGTATTCAATGGCCCTCCACGCCTATCACCTCCCGCTTGCGGTTCTGGTGGCGCTGTGGTGGTCCCCCCACACCCTTTTGACACCGCACGCCGAAGAGTCCCCAACACCAACCTCAGCCCCACAAGCGGTTTCAATCGGCCTGGTCGCCGTCGTTCTCATCGCTACACTGTTCGCACAAACCGTGGCGTTCTCACTGGCCCAACACGAGGAATTGATGGCGGTATCGCCCGGCGACCTTGAGATGCGAGCAGAACTTGCCAACATTGAGGGCGCCGTCTACACCGAGAACATGCATTGGGGCTACATTTGGGACGCTCCCCCTTCCGTGGAAACAACCTCCATCCCCACCCTCGGTCTCGTGCACCTCACCGGCAGCGAGCACGCCAACGCCACACAAGCCATGTTCTACGACAATGTGACCTACTTCCAAAAGCACGACATGCTTCACGCCCTTACTTCACCACTGGGTACGATGCAGTGGACCCTGGCGATCTCTCCCTATTGGGAAGTGGCGGTTCAGACCGACGGAGCCACCTTGTGGGTCTTGGCACCCGAAGGTGATGCAACCGTCCTCGTGCTCGACGGTATTCAGGAAGAGGATTGCGATGTGTGCGATGTTCGACTTGACCCGTGGCGGAATCACAAGTTCCGAGACCCGCTTTCACTTGGTGAGGACCGGCCCTTTTTGTCAGAAGGAACGGTTGGTCTGCTTGAGGTCAGCGCTCCAGAAAACGCCGTACAAATGTGCCTCGTGTACGAAATCATCGGCCAAACCGGCGGCTTTTACCTTCAGTCTTCAAACGGTCTGGAACGCCCGTATCACGGTCTGCGCACCGATGCTGGATACCACCAAGGCTGCTTTGATGTCGAGAACGCCAGCGCCCTCACGGCGCTCCGACTTGAATGGGACAACACGGAACCTACCCGTTGGCTCAACCCCCTCGGGCTTTCGGGAAGAGACACCGTGCTGTTGGACGAAACCGGCGTTAAACTCCAATGGCTGACATGGACCACCGCACCATGAACGGCATTTTCATGTGGAGGGAGCACGAGCGGGGGTCATGCAACACCTCGTCGTGATGCTCCCCGTGCTCAACGAGGCGCTGGGGCTGGCGTGGGTGTTGGAGCGGATCCCTTACCCGCGATTGGAGTCCATGGGCTACAGAACCACCGTCTTGGTCATGGACGGGCACAGCACGGACGGTACCTCGGAGGTGGCCAAGGAATACGGGGTCTTGTTCGTTGGGCAGGACGACACGGGGAAGGGCAGTGCCATTCGCCACGGTTTCCGCGAGGCGCTGCGTCTCGATGCAGATGCGGTGGTCATGTTGGACGCCGACGGAACGTATTCACCCGATGAAATGACGAACTTGCTGCGTGGCCTCGACCGTCAAAGCGTGGTCATTGGTGACCGCCTCAACGGGCGGATGGAGCCTCACGCCATGACCCGATTGAACTTCATTGGAAACCATCTGTTGACCTGGTTTGCGACGGCTCTGTTCGGCACCACGACCTACGATGTATGCTCAGGTTATTGGGCGTTCAGCAAAGAGGCAATGCACACCCTCCAACTCAACAGTCGCTCCTTTGAAATCGAGGCGGAAATGTTTGCCAGCATGGTGCATCAAAGCGTAGAATTCGGTTTTGTTCCCATCAGTTACGCCTCGCGCATCGGCGATGCGAAATTGGGTTCAACCGCCGATGGATGGCAGATTTTGAGAAAGTTGGTCACCCGTCGAATCTTCCCCGAGCCGCTGATGTGATCCTTGCAAGGAATCAAAACCACCACGGACTTCGCAAGCCCATGCAACGCCTCAAGGTTGCGGTGTTGGGTGCTGGCGGCCTCGTCGCTCAGCGCCTGCAACAGCGGCTCTCGAACCACCCGTGGTTTACGTTGGCTGGCGTGGCTGGCTCGCCTCGCTATCACGGTCAAAACCTGCACGAAGTTCCGTGGATTTTAGACGAAGACCGTCCCGAATTGCCTGACTTGACGGTGGGGGATGTCGCCTCAGAGGAAGACGTTCATCAATTGGCCAGTGAGGGCGTCGCCGTCGCTTTTTCTTCACTGCCTAGGGACCAGGCGTTGCTCGTTGAACCGTTGTGGGTGAAAGCCGGCATCACCGTGTTTTCCAACGCCAGTGCCTTTCGAGGGCATGAAGGCGTTCCGTTGGTGATTCCTGAGGTGAACGGGCATGATTTGCGCACGCCCTCAGGTGGTGATTTGGGTCATGCTTGCGCAACAAATTGCACCTTGCTGCCCCTCATCCTCCCGCTTGCTGCGCTTCACCAGAGCCACGGTTTGCGGGCCTATTCCATGCGCAGCGAGCAAGGACTTTCCGGTGGCGGACATGCGTACATGAGCGCGGCGTTGGGACAGGGTTCTGTCGACGCTGCCATCCCTGGCGAAGCGGAAAAAACAGAGGCGGAATTCGCCCACGTGCTCGGGTGGCAAGGTGAAGCAGAACTCCGTTGCGAGCGTGTGATGCGAGCGGACGGCCATCATGTCTTTGTCGAGGCGACGTTCCACGCTGCGGTCAACGAGGACGAGGTGCGAACATCGTTCGAAAGGTGGTCAAACGAAAACGCCGCCTCCCATTTGCCGAGCGCTCCACGTCGGCCGCTTGTTGTTGTGGACCGCATTGACCCAACCCTGCATTTGTTCGCCGACGGCGAGGCCTTTCCCGTCGCCCCCAACCCTGCAACCGAACTCGCAGCGGGAATGGCCGTTGTCGTTGGTGAAATCGAATGCCCGACGGCGAACACCGTTCGCTTTGAGGCCTACAGCCACAACACGATACGAGGGGCTGCTGGAGGCGTCATTTTCCTCGCTGAACTGGCTCATTCCATGGAATTGCTTTCCTCCAAAACCGTTCACCCGTAGGGTAAAAGGTTGGAACCGCCTCGTCACGAACGGTGCAGAGATGGGAATAACCGCGATGATTCCGGACATGACCATCGGTCAACTCATGAGCGAGGCCACGGCACGCTATGGAGAAATCTGGGACCCGCACGCAACGAGGATGACCATCCTGCTCTTGTGCCCCAGGAAAGAACGGAAAATGATGGAACTCCACGGTGACATGATCGAGCACGGCCAACCCGTCATGGCCGTCTTTCACCGACCGCGAGCCGAAGCCCACCTTCTCAGCGAGCAGGGCTTTGACCCGCGAGCCGCATCGTTTCAGTTCGTCAACATCGCCACGGCCGACTTGGGCCCTTGGATGCAACAACTGATCAACAACGAAGGATGGTTGCGGAGCTCCATTTCCCTCTCATCCACCCCGTTCTCGGTCGGCTTACCGTCTCAGCGACCGTTTGAGGCCATCCAAACGCTCTGTTTCCGACATCCATCCCTGCCGGCTTTGGAACAGTACTTTCTTCCTTACCCCGCAGAATCCCTACCCGGGAAATGCTTCGTCAGCCTTCCCCGCCGAGCTGCTGCCGAAATGGCGCGACAGCAAGCAGAAGTGCTGGGCGTTGGACGCCTTGAGAAACCCAAACCCGTCGAACCCGAACCTGCCCCCAAACCCGAACCTGCGCCCGAACCTGTTCCTGCCCCAGAGCCAACAACGGAACCCGAACCGGTTGAAGCTGAGGCCGAACCTGAACCTGCTAAACCTGCTGAACCCGAGCAGGCGGCCGTGCCACTTCCGCCTTCAGCGACGCCTGCTCCTGAGCCTGAATCCGCACCTGTATCGCTTCCATCTGCGGATGAATCCGGTGACCAGGGAGTCGCTCAAGAAACGGTAGCCGCTCAAACAGAGAACATCGAACTCCCCGAAGTGGTGGAGGACGAACCTGAAATTTCTGAACTCGAGGTGGAGTTGCGAGCCTTCTTCCAAGAACTCATCGATGCAGGCGTCGAACCTTCGGCCTTCATGGATGACCCTCGATGGGAAGACATCAGCGAGCGAGCGGTCGCTGAAGGTTTGGAGACCTGGCCCATTCTTTTGCAAATGACGGCCATGGGCTGAGAAGGTCTAAATCACACGTTCAACTCACATGCACCGAGGGAGCATCATGGGATTCTGCATCAACTGCGGCCAACAACACCCTGACGGCACTCGCTTCTGTCGTTTCTGCGGCAACCAACAACCCGGTGAACAACTCCTTCAGCGCCTCCGAATTGAAGCGCAGCAAATCCACAGCATGCGCCTTCAGATGCAAGCACAGCAGCCCCAAGGCAACCCCTACCAACAACGACGTTGGTGAGGCGAATGCGCCCGAAACACCTGGCGATGGCGCTGTCCAAATTGACACCCCACCCTTGCGTGGACGTGAGTCTTGAACAATACGCTACCGAGGGCGACTTGGCCGCTTATTGGATGCTGGCCGTGGACCAACTTGACGGGTTGGAAGGACGAAACGTTGCCGACCTTGGAGCGGGGAACGGGATTCTTGGAATCGGTGCGCTCATGTTGGGTGCCTCCCACGTGCTGTTCGTAGAGGCAGACCCGGCAGCGGCTGCGGTGTTGGAAGAAAATTTGGCTGGGCTGGACGAAGGGATGGCTGCGAGAGCAAGTGTGCTCACCGCCCGTGTTGGTCGAGATGACGTGCCGTTCGCCCAGACCGACCTCATCATCATGAATCCGCCCTGGGGCGTTCAACAGGCAAAGGCGGACCGGCCGTTTATGGAACTCGCACTCGACACGAACGTTGAGGCGATTCACGTGCTCCACAGCGACCATGCTGCCCACCTTGAGCCGATGGCCGGGGAGGCGGGTTGGAACGGCGAAGTCGTGCTGCGAACAACGTTTCGACTCCCGCCAACCTACGCTCATCATGCTCAACGCAAAGGGACCACGGACGTCAAGTGCTGGCGATTTTTCCGAGAAGGGAATGCAAAATTGGACTCCGAACCCGATGAATGAACCATATGGGGGGTTCAAAAGGAAGGAACCCTCGCCTCAATTCAGCGAACGGTGTGCGACCCATCTCGGGCCATATCTGCACAAGGAATGAGAATCATGACGGCGAGCCTCGTCACCCCAGGAAGCATCATCGCCAAAGAAGGCGAACACGAACACGGCGAAGGAACCACCCTCGCTGACGGCAACATCGTCTCCACCGTGGTCGGCTACGTCCATGTCGACAACGGCTCCGTTTCCGTGTCGGCCTCCAAACCCATCGTGGCACCCGTCGTTGGCGATACGGTGCTGTGCGAAGTGGTGAAACTCAACGAGAAGAACGGTGAGGCCATGATCCTCGCCGTTGAAGGCAAACCCGGTTCCATTCAGCCCCAGCACCTCTACGGCCAATTCTTCGTCACCGGACTGGTTGACCGATTCATGCACCAAACATCCGATGCACTTCGCCGACGAGACGTCTGCCGAGCCGTCATCAAGGAAGTCGAACCCGTCGTCCGCCTTGATTTCCGAGAGCGAGACGACTGCGGCGTGCTTCATGCCATCTGCCCGCCCTGCGGCGACACGCTCCAAGCGGAGCTCGACGGCGATTGGAACGTCAAGTGCCCTTCATGCGGCTACCAATCCTATCGCGCCCTGGCCGACAATTTCGGGGCCGGATGGGCAGAACTCGACCAAGGTGCGAGCGCTCTGAACAATTCCGGTAAGCGCTGGGGCGCCGCAGCCGAAGCCATGTTTGCCAAAGGGCCTGCGGGCCGAGCCACCTTCATCGCTGCCGACGTGCGTGAGGACGGCCGAGAGCGTACCTACTTCCGATTTGAGGGACAGGGCGGCGGCCGTGGCGGTGGGCGTCAACGAGCCGCACCAGGAACCCGTCTCTTCGTGGGTGGACTCCCAAGGGACGTTGGCACGGACCAACTCAGTGAACTGTTCAAGTCGCACGGCGACATGACCGATTGCGTGGTCTTGACCGACGATGCAGGCGTGAACAGAGGTTTCGGATTCGTCACCTACGCCGAGAAATCCATGGCCGAAGCCGCCATCAAAGCCCTCGACGGTCATCGCATCAACGGTCGACGGATTGGCGTGCGCGACGCCGACGACGACAAGAAGAAGGGCGGCAAGAAGGAACGAAAGGACCCCGAGGGCCTCAAACTCTACATCGGCAACTTGCCGTTCTCCGCCACCCAAGACCAACTCAAGGAGATGGTCGCCGCTCACGCAACGGTCAACGAAGTCATCCTCGCCACCGGGCCAGGAGGCAAAGCCAAGGGCTTCGGTTTCGTCTTCATCGCTGAAAAGGACAAGGGCGAGGCCGTGGTCAAGGCGCTCAACAACAGCGAAGTGGAAGGCCGCAGAATCAAGGTCGATATCGCCAAAGCCAAGGGTGGCAAGGGCGGTGGCCGTGGTGGAAACCGGGGCGGAGGCCGCGACGGTGATGGCGGCGGAAAATCGGCTCGAGAACTTCAAGCCCTCCGTGAAGAAGAAGAAGGCGGCAAGAAGCGCAAGCGACGCCCTCGTCCAAAGAAGGATTGAAGGCGGCACCCCTGCCCCTTGAGCCATGGTTGAATCGTCCGAGCCACGCTGGTTGGTCTTGGACGGTTACGAAGACGAGCCAGCGGCCTTTGGCGTCCCGCCCTACGTCGGCTTTCACGTCCGCTACGTGTGTGGCGTGCTGGAATCCGCAGGCCTGGATTACGAATACATGACCGTGGACCGCTATCGGCAGACCCTCAAGACCGACCCAGAATCCATCCAACAGCGCCTGAACCGTTGCCTCGGCGTGGTTTGCATTGCCGGTGCGGTCGTCCCTGGGAAATACCTGCGCGGCACCCCCATCTCTCTCAAGGAAACGCAGACCCTCATCCGAAGCCTACCTCATGGCACCCCGGCCTTGTTTGGCGGTTGGGCCATTCGAGGGTGGAAGCAGCAAGGTTGGACGCCGCTTCGGCCGAACCTCTTCTTGGCCGTTCAAGACACCGACGCAACGTTGGCGCACTATCTCAGCAAGGCTGAATGGAAACACCAGCGGAGGACGGCCGAACAATGGACGGCGTGGGCGCAAGCGGGTGCGGCCAGCAAAGCCGTGACGGACCATCCCGACCTCGGAAGCGAAACTCAGCCCGGGCCGTTGACCTACGAAGTGGAAGTCTACCAGGGCTG